>DATFYE010000095.1:0-13392 GCA_035315185.1 Syntrophorhabdales bacterium
TTCAAAGGCTTTATCAGTCTTCGGACCGTTCAATATCCAAAATTTCCAACCACTCAATCCACTCCGCATCATTCTTGAACTCATTTCGCGCCATCATGATCTTGCCGTAAAATTCTTTGACCGGCTCTTCGCCCTTTACCAACCCGATGTCGTGCTCAATGGCTTCAAGCCATTCGACGCGATCTTTAAGCAGCGATCTCCCGACAACTTGCTTTCTATTCTCTAACTGCTTTATCTTCGGCAACGGCATTTCCCAATTTGCCACAGGCTCTTTTGCCGTCATCTTCTTCCCTACAATCGCGATATTCCCTCCCTCTTTCTTAATGATTGAGACCTCTCCCCCCATCCTCTCAAGAAACTCAACCACCATCTCATCTGCCTCTTTCCTACTCAGCTTCACATTACCACGCGGGTCAATCCCCTTCTCGCGAAGCAGTGCAACCGCAAAGGCCTTTAACGCTGTATCTCCATCAAGCTTTGCAGCAGCCTTCTTCGGAACTACCTTCTTTGCGGGCTTCTTTGCAACTACCTTCTTCGCCGCCTTCTTTGCAGTGGCCTTCTTTGCAGTCGTCTTTTTCCCCGCCTTCTTCATACTGCGCCTCCTATGAGATTTTTTCAGAGTCTTCAGTCCTGTGTTCTCATAGGTATATTTTTCAGTTGCGTGTTTGTCAAGAAAAATCGATTTTACACTTTACCTTCCGCCCGAGAAGAAGCCCAACACCTGTGACCAACGCTTAACCGATTATCTTGCCCAGATAGAAGCAGACGTCTCCCCAGGGGCTTTCATTAATTACAGCTCCATGATAAGGCTTGTCGAGAAAGTTTGGTATTAGAAGGCACACAATTTCTGCTTAAGCCCAATGGCTGATGTATTTGTCTAAACGCGGCGCGACGGCAAGGATACTGGATCAGGCGCGTTCAGGGCTGACGATTACCACGTGGAAGGTAGCACAAGATGAAAAAGTGGCCTATGAAGAGTACAGGAAGCAGTGCGCAACCTGATAGAGTGTACTCAGCTCCATTAAAGAACCGGCACCTGCTTTGCGGGCGGCTTCATTCGGCATTTGAACCGACGAATTCCAACCCTTTGGTTACGACTTATGGAAATAAAGATGCCCCAATAGGATCGTGGTAAGATAGATCATGCTTCGCGAGCTGTCTCTCTTCGTCGCTGCGCTCTTTATTTTTCTGTATGCGATCGCAAAGTTGAGCAGCGAAGTACAGAAGCTCTTCACCGGTCGCGTCCGTCAGTATATCAGATACGCCGTGCGCACCCCCTGGTCCGGTCTCGCAACCGGCATACTCTCGACCGTTCTGTTTCAGAGTAGTTCAGCAACCACAGCGCTCATTGTCGGCATGGTGAGCGCGGGCTTGCTCAGCCTTAACCATGGCCTTGCTATGGTTCTTGGTGCAGACATCGGAACGACGCTGACGGTGCAGCTTGTGGTCTGGAAAGTCACGACGCTTTTTCCTCTCTGTATAGTGGGCGGAGGGCTCTTGTGGTTTACGGCTGAAAGAAAGCAAAAAATCATCGGAGAGGTGGTTCTTTACTTCGGGCTTCTCTTGTTCGCGCTTTACCTTGTCAGTGAGGTAACGGCACCACTCAAGGCGAATCCCCGGATAGCCCTTTTTTTGGGGCGGCCGGTGCATCCTGTATTGGGGCTGGTTGCCGGCATCATTTTCACCGCCGTGGTGCATGCATCCGTAATACCGATCAGCATGCTTGCTATCCTTGCCCAGCAAGGGCTCGTAGGCATCGATACGGCGCTCCCGGTTGTCATTGGTGCAAATGTGGGAACGACGGTCACGGCCCTGCTTGCAGGCCTTGTCTCAAATGTGAACGGTAAGAGAACGGCGCTTGCCCATCTTCTCTTCAAATGCGTCGGGGCCCTTGTTTGTCTTATACTGTTGCCGGGGTTCACTACCATGCTGAAAAGCGTTTCGTCGAGCGTACCTCAGCAGATTGCACTTGGCCACTTCCTCTTCAACGTTGCCATATGCTGTATATTCCTCTTTTTACTCAGGCCGGTGTCCGTGATGCTCGAGAGATTACTTCCGGGCAAGGCACAAGCCCTTCCAATCTGGCCGGAGTTTCTAACTGAGGCCTGCTTGACGCGAACCGAGGAGGCGCTCCTCTGCGTGAAACGGGAGTTGGGAAGGCAGATGCTTCTCGCGCAGGCCATGGTTCGCGAGAGCGTCGATCTGTTAAGGACCTTCCGCAAGGCAGCAAGGCGGGAACTGGATTACGTCGAGGCGGTAGTCGACAATCTACGTACCGAAATAGCCGCGTATCTCTGGAAGATATCTGACAGGGAGTTTTCGCAGCGGCTATCAAAGCAGCTCTTCGCGTATACCGCTATGGTAGACGATATAGAAAGGATTGCAGATCATGCCATTATCCTGGCTAAACTGACTGACGAAAAACAGGCGCGACGCATAGAATTTTCGGAGAAAGGCATGGTGGAGCTCGGTGAGATTCACGCACTGGTCATGGATAACGTAAAGGATGCGGCCCTGTTGATTGCAGAAGCAGACGAGGCCAAGATACTGGATATTTATGGGCGTGAGGATCGTATCGATACAAAGGTGCGCGAGGCCCGCGAGAAGCACCTGGAACGCTTTCACCGACGCATCTGTCGAGCCGAGGCGGGCCCTATTTTTCTGGAGATGCTTATCAATCTGGAAAGGATTTCTGACCACTGTCAGAATATAGCGGAGTACGTGAAAGAGCTTCAGGTACCCTAGCTTCCCTAGGAACACTGACTCCTGGACCATCTAAGTTGACGCTGCGGTGGAATGATACATTTCGTTCAGACGGCGCACCGCGATTGCCAATCGTAATCTGCTATCGGTTCAGAAAAGCGAATTTTCACCATTGCAGGAAGAAATTTTTCTGGTTGAAAAGTATCTCGTCCACCTGCAAACCCGCAACAGTGGTGCGCTGGTACAAGGAGGTTGAGGAAAACCTTGCTAAGCCTGCGAGTTGAATAGTAACGTATAGCAGGTCGCAAAGTCATACGCCTCATCATGGCGGCAGGAACGACCTGGCAAACGACCGCTTCTGGCTCCAGTGAACCTGGACTTGTTTTTTGCAGACTGACGGGGAAAGCAACAAGGAGGCTCTGCATTGCCGCAAGATCAATCAGCGACCATTATTGCTTGAAAAGGGGGAACGGACATGGCGTACTACAAAGACCTGAGGGAGTACTTAGAAGCGCTTGAAGCTCAAGGCCTGTTAAGAAGAGTAAGTCGGGTAATAAATAAGGACACCGAATTGCACCCTCTGGTGAGACTTCAGTTCAGGGGCTTGCCTGAGGAGCGGCGAACCGCGTGGCTCTTTGAGCAAGTCACGGACGTCAAGGGGAAGAAATACAAGATGCCCGTCGTAGTCGCTGCGATAGCCGGCTCAAAGTTTATCTACGCGGCTGGCATGCAATGCAAGCCTGACGAGATCTCGGAGAAGTGGTTCCAAGCTCAACTGCATCCCATTAAACCCGTGATGGTGAGTAATGCGCCTCTGTACGAAGAGGTGCATAGTGGAGACAAACTTCTCGAACATGGCGGATTGGGTGAATTTCCCATTCCCATTTCCACTCCGGGTTACGATAACGCGCCGTTCATTACACAAGCTTACTGGGTGACCAAAGACCCTGAAACGGGCATAAGGAATGTGGGGACCTATAGAGCGCAGGTGAAGTCGCCAACCCGCACCGGAATCATGCTGCATCATGCCCGTCAGCACCTTGCGATTCACTGGAACAAATGCCACAAATTGGGAATTCCGCTTGAGGCTGCCATGGTCATTGGAGGAAGCCCCTGTGTCGGTTACGTTGCGGTCGGCAACCTTCCCTACGGCGATGAATTCGATGTCGCAGGCGGCATTGCGGGGGAACCGATTCAGTTAGTAAAATGCAAGACTATTGATGTTGAGGTACCGGGGAATGCGGAGGTTGTATTCGAGGGCGAGTTTCCCACGAATGAGGTCGAGCCGGAGGGCCCCTTTGGCGAAGCAATCGGTTACATCGGCCACAGACAAATCTCACCCTACTTCAACATAAAATGCATCGCCCACCGTAAAGATGCCATATGGCAGGCGTTCGTGAGCCAGTTTCCGCCGAGCGAAAGCAGCAAACTGCGGGGGACGGCCCGTGAAGCAAATATCTACAGAAGATTGAAACATGATTTGAACATATCAAGTGTAACGAAGGTAGCTGTCCATGAAGCTTCCACAAGCAATTATCTTGTAGTGATCCAGATGGATAGGCCGGAAAGGGCTGATGTGTGGCGTGCTCTGGAGGTAGCCGGCGAAAGCATCAATAACGGCAAGCTCTGCATAGCAGTGGACACTGACATTGATCCATACGATGCCGATGCAGTCAACTGGGCAATGGGGTTGAGGATGCAGCCTCAGAGGGATACCCGTATTTTTCCGCAGCCGGGGAGTAACCAGGATATGTCCCTTATCCCGCCTGAGGAGATGGAGAAAAAGGATCCTCGATTCAAAGATATGCCACAGGGCTATCGTCTCCTCATAGACGCGACCATGAAGTGGCCGTATCCGCCGGTATCGCTTCCCAAGAAAGAGTTCATGGAGAATGCTCTCAAGATATGGAAAGACGAGGGATTACCCGAGTTGAAGCTCAAAGAGCCCTGGTACGGCTACAACCTTGGCTTCTGGCCTGACGAGTACGAGGAGCAGGCAAAGCTCGCTCTGGAAGGAGAGCACTATAAGACCGGGGAGGTTCTGGCATCGAGAAGAAGTAAAGTGAGCGATGAATCCTGAAAGTTCATGACACCATGTTGAAGGCGCACCAGAAGCGGTGACGCGCGCAAGGACATCCTGGAAGTCGACCTCGATGGAAATGTTGTAACGAAGACCAGCCTGAAACCTTATTCGGAGCGGATCATCCACGGCGCCATTTTCAAAGTACGCGCTGATGTCAATGCTGTTGTACATGCACATCCGTACGGGGGCGGCGAATCAAAAAATCAGCATTGAAGCAATCGCCGAGTTTCTCATCTACGAGTTTTTGAAAATCAACGAGTCGCCCAAAATTGCATGTTCCACCTGCAAATGCAGCAATAGGAACAATGAAGAGGATTGCGCATTACCGATCGTAATGTTGAACCTGCAAGTGTAAAAGCCGCAAACCCAGCCTGACCGACCTGTACAAGGTGGAACTTCCTAGCCTCTGCCCCTCTGCTGGTCGAACAAAACGCCGTGAAGCTGAGCAAAGATGATGAGGCAGTCCAAGAACTGCGGCTAGATAACTACCTGGGTCTATCGAGCATCTGCCTCACCCTATGCAAGAGATCGTTTGGCACCAGGGGTTTGGCGATGAAGTCGACCCGCTCGTCAAGCATCCCCCTTTCCAGTACGACGTCCTTGATGTAGCCGCTCATGAAGAGCGCTCTGAGCTCCGGTTTCATCCGGGTAAGGTCGCGATAGACCTCCTTCCCGTTCTTTTTCGGCATAACCACATCCAGAATCGCAAGGTCGACCAGACCCTTGTGATCGGCAAATTGACGGACGGCATCCTCCCCATCCGCGGCTTCGATCACCGTGTAGCCCCACTCTCTTAGCACCAGGCTGACGAGATTCCGCACCGCGGGTTCGTCTTCCGCAACCAGGATCGTTTCACTGCCGCCGACGACCACTACGGGTTCGACCTCCTTCTCTCTGTACGCCTCTTTGTGGGCGAGAGGCAGGATAATCTCAAAGGTCGTTCCCTTCCCGGGCGTGCTGTTCACCGTCAGTCGTCCCTTGTGCTGCTTGATGATGTTGGATGAGATCGCAAGGCCGAGGCCGGTGCCGCTCGTTGCGCCCTTCGTGGTGAAGAAGGGCTCGAAAATCCGGTCGATCGCGTCAGGCGCGATACCCGTTCCGGTATCGCTGACCGAGACCACGCACCGGCTGAGCTGAGCCAGGCCGGTCCTCACCGTCAGGCAGCCGCCCTGGGGCATGGCGTCCTGAGCGTTCGTTATCAGATTAATGAGGACCTGCTCAAGAGCGGCAGGATCGGCAAAGACCGGCAGCGGGGAGGGAGAGAGCTGCACGAGAAACTCGATGTTGCTCTTGAGGACGTGCGCAAGGAGCGCTCTCACGGTCCTTACGACATCGTTGAGGTCCAGGACGCGGGCATTCGTCACGGAACGGCGGGAGAATGCCAGGAGGTCACGGGCGAGCCTGGATGCCCGGTCTGCAGCATGCAGTATATGCTCGGTGTAGGACTTCAGGTTAGGCTGAGTTTCATCGAGGTTACTCTGCACGAGGTTGGTGTAGCCGATTATGCTGGTGAGCAGGTTGTTCAGGCTGTGGGCGACGATAGCGGCAAACTGACGGGTAGGGTCCTCTCTTCCCCGGGAGAGTTCCGCCTGTGTGGGTTCTGGCTGCGCCCGGTCGGCGAGTGCACCGCCTTCTTCTACCGAGCCATCAGGTGTTTTCATTTCTCGTGCTCCTCCTCATAGCAACTGTGGAGAGCCAGAGCTGAAAGCATGTTACGATTGCTGAACTTAGCTTACCTACGGTTTTAGACCAGACCATGCCCCTAAGTCAAGAAAAAATTGCACATTGCGGCGTTTGCACGTGAAATGCCCGACCAGTTTATTCTGAACACGGCGGGTATGAGATACAGCATTTCGGCGTAAACGAGAGAGTGTTCGTGTCAGGTAGGCAAGGGGGAGTGGGTTGCTGCTCCCTAGTTTATGGTTATGCATGTTTGATCCCGTAATAGTGAATCATTGTGAAAAGCTTGGGGTGTGGACTTGTAGATGAAATGGGATACTTGGCTGATGAGAGAAATAGCGGTTGTCTCAACCTGATGAAGGGTGTTGAGTTCACCTGATAATCATTAGAGGGCACCTCGCCATAGACAACACGACGTTGTACTATGGTGAAAGACATTCCAAATCTATCAAGGAGGTGCCCCAATGAAAGTGTACGTTGGAATGGACTTGCATGCAACAAACACGTACGTCGGTATGGTTGATGAGGAGAACACGGTGCTCTACAAGCAGCGGTGCAGAAACGAACTCCCGTTGATCCTTGCCGCTCTCGATCCCTTCAAGGAGGACATCCAGGGCATCCTCGTGGAGTCAACCTTTAACTGGTACTGGCTTGTAGACGGGCTCATGGACCAGGGCTACCGCGTCCACCTCGCCAACGTCTCCGCCATCAAACAGTATGAGGGCCTGAAGCAGATCGACGATCGAAGGAGCGCCTTCTGGCTCGCGAACCTTCTTCGCTTGGGTATTCTCCCCACGGGCTACATCTACCCCAAAGAGGAGCGCCCCACACGGGACCTCCTCCGCAAAAGGCTCCAGCTCGTCCGTCACCGGACCTCTCATGTCTTGAGCGTCAAGAACATCCTCGCGCGCAATCTCGGGATCAGGATGAAGAGTGAGGACGTCAAGAAGATCACGGACGCCGAGGTCAGGAGGTTCTTCCCGGACAGGGAGATGCAGACCATGGTCCTTTCGAGCGTCGGCCTCATCCGCCATCTGGAGGACCAGATATCGACGATCGAGAACATGATCACCAAGAAGCTCAAAGTACGAAAAGAGTTCGCCAAGCTCATGACCGTGCCCGGCATCGGGAAGATCCTCACCCTCACGATCATGCTGATGGGTGCTAATGTTCAGATATGGCCGATTGTCAAAATTAGGCATTACGGATGGAAAGCAAGTGACTTTCCGGATCACCAACGTATTTTCGATGAAGCTGAGGTCTCTCATGGCTCCCCGGCATTTTGGACACGTGAGCGGATCGACTTCATAGATCTTCTGAATCAGCCTTGCCCAGCTTTTTCGACATGCCGCGGGGGCCCTGTTTGATTCGATGATGTTCGGGGCGGTGTCCTTATGTGCGGTCGAAGGCCGCGGGCGAGCGCGTGCTGACCTCACTGGGGCGCTGGCTGTGGCAGCGGTAGCGAGTGAATCGGGAGAAGAGCCACGTGGCGTGCCCGTGGTCGAGGAAATTCCTCGGCTACAGCGTGACGTGGGACCGCGCAGCCGTGTGCTTGCGCGGGGGCGGGGCCGACACCGTGGCGGACCTCAGCCGGTACTTTCGGGGCTGGGTGGCGTATTTCCGGTTAGCCGAGGATGTCGACAAGTGGGTCCGCCGGAAACTGCGCGGCATTCTTTGGCGCCAGTGGAAACGGCCACGCACGCCGATCCGCCTTGAACGGCCCCGGGCCGTGGTGGAACGCCGTCGCGAGCCATATGCACGCCGCCGTCCCCTCGGCAGAGTTGCGACGGCTTGGTCTTGTGAGCTTGCTGGAGGAACATCAGCGCCTGACGCGCTCAGCGTGAACCCCCCCCGGATGCCGGCCGGCACGTCCGGTGGTGTGAGAGGTGAGGGTCAGCAATGGCCCTCACCTACTCGATAGTCGAAGGTGAAAACCTACTTCCGGAGCCGGCGGCGCACCGCGACCAGGCCGATCAACCCGGCGCCGAGCAGGAGCATCGAGCCGGGCTCGGGGACGGGGGTGTAGAAGCCGGCCTGCTCCGCATCCGTGGATGCCGACTGGCCCGGGGAGCCTTGGTCTATAGCTGTCTTAAAGAAGCCATCCTCGGCCATGAAGCCATGGCTGTAATAGGTGGTGTTGTAGCCGGTTGTAGGGATGAGCACATTAGCCGCGCTCGCCCAACTATTTCCATTAGTGGGGACTAACCAAAAGTAGACCTCGGGGGGCTTGGCCGCACCGCTTCCTACGTCCATCGTCCCGAACGAGTCAAATCCTCCCGGTCCAGAAGGGATACCATCGTTTCCCGTGACCGCAAAGGTAGACGCGGCTGGGTTGCCAACCGTGAAGGTTCCGTTAACGTTAATATAAACGGGGTCGGGAACGTAGGTCAAGGTCGAGCCTTTAGCCACATCCGGTTGGAGTTCGACCTGGAAGCAAGAAGCAGCCCCACCTGGACAACTGACATTGAGGCCTGAGATTGCCGTGGCGGAACCATTCACTACACCCGTTGTGACGGTTGCCATTATTAGGTCCGCGGCAGGGACGGTACCGCCATGCAGCGGGCCTCCTGATCCGTCGTTCGCTATCGTCGATAGGTCAAAACTGATCGAGTCGGCACGAGCCGGCGAACCCATAGCCAACATCAGCCCAAAAACCGCAACCATGACAAACACTTTTCGCATATCCATACCCTCCTTTTCAGAAAATATTTTCATACATCTTCCTTAAATTCCAATGACCTCTTCAACGACGTCTCGATTGCTTTGTTGACTCGTGGTCTATCTGCAGACATTTGCTATCAAGTAAAGCACGTCTTATGCCATTTTCTTAACTGCTTGATATCCCTAGTATTTACATGTTTGGCCTTTTTTTGAGCGCATGTTTATGTAAAATTTTCCGACAAAGGGTTCACTCGACTGGTTTAAAAATGGTTTAAACCAAGAGTTTTAGGTCGGGGCCAAACGAGTATGATTTTATTACGGAATATGCCTATTTTTAAAGTTGTAAACTTTCCCGACAACATGCATTACACCTTTTTGCACTCATTTCTCACTATGAAAAAATCCCCACTTCTTATTGAGTAGAGTAGGCTACGGGCGCCGTGCGGCCTCTCAGCCGTCGATCTCCCGTAGCCCCTCTCCGAACTGAGCATGCGCCTTTCGTTACGCACTCAGCTCTCCAGAGTCCATGGCGTAATCGGGCCGTCGCATCCGACCGAGTCGAAACCGCTGTACCGAGATATAGCCCATCAAAAACTGTTCTTCCCTTCCGTCCCGCCAGACCTTACAGTTCGGGTGTACCGTACTTCGCCTGAGAGAACGCAGAATCTTCGGGACACCTGCCTTCGGATGTTTCTTTCTCATCCACCGCAAAAGCCTTTCCCCCACGTACCAGTCAATACTGCCGAGGGTACGCTTTGCCCCGGTACAGTGCCGATGGAAATAGCCCCACCCACGAAGGAGCGCGTTAAGCTTCCGGAGTATCCAGACAAGTGACCGCGTTGTCCACTGCTTTATCCGATAGCGAATATCCGCCACCTTCCGTTTCGGGATCTCGATCCTGGGCCTAAAGCCGTAGTGGTGCTCCCACTTCATACGGACTCTGTGCCCTAGAAACTCAACCCCCCGGGTCGTTGGGGTGATCTGTGTTTTCTCTTGCGAGAGGGTAAGCTTCGCGGTGTCTTTCAGGTAGACTGCAAGCGCCTCTTTCTCTCTCACGGCGTCGTCATAGGTTCCCGACACCAGAATAACAAAATCATCAGCGTAACGGATAGGGAAGAAGACGGGTCTCCCTGCCTTTCGGTCATACATACGGGTGAGCCTGGCTCTATGCTGTTCCTTATCCTTCGCACGATAGACCCACCGTGCATACCGCTCCTCAATCACCTCCAACGCAATATTAGCGAGCAGCGGTGAAAGATTGCCACCTTGAGGAGTCCCTGCGTCGGTACGAATGAACTGATCCTCGGCAAGGATGCCCGCCTTGAGGAAGGCACGGATGAGCCTGATAACCTTACGGCCACCACAGCGGCGACGGACTCTCTCCAGAATCTGGTATTGCAGGAGATTATCGAAACAGCCCTTGATGTCACCCTCGATAACCCACGGGTAGGGATTGGTGTGCCGTTTACCATCGTGCGCCACGGCCGGAGCCGTGAATGCTCTCCGGATATGTTCCAAAGCCCCGTGACAACTCCGCCCGGACCTGAAGCCATACGATATCTGCCAGAACCTGGCTTCAAAGAGCGGCTCGATGATCTGCTTCACAGCACACTGTACAGTACGGTCCTTCAAGGTCGCTATAGCCAGGGGCCGGAACTCCCCCGGCTTGCCGGGCTTGGGTATCATCTTTCTCCACGAAGGGCTGGGCAGATACGTGCCCTGCCTGAGTTCCTCCTTAATCCCTTCGAGATACTTGGCTTCCCCAAACTTCCGGATATGCTTGACGGTGACCCCGTCAATACCCGGCGTTCTCCTGCCTTTACTTGAGGCAACCGTCCGCCAGGCACACCGGAGGTTGCGGAGATCAGTCACCCAACCCCACAACTCACGGTACGCTCCTTCGGGGTGTTCCCGACTCCACTGATAGAGTTTTCTCTGCACGCCGAGTAACCAGACGGTATCCGTCTTAGCATCTGTGTCCACAGATTCCTCCGGCTTTGAAAACCTATCGGTCTCCTGTCCCCCTTCGCCCTGTGGACGGCTCTCCCGTCCGCAGACTACTACAGGGACTCCGCCCCGTACGTGACCTTCTCCGGTCTCCACGGCTAGCCTGGTTCCGTTCCAGGCAGTCACGCACGGTTCCCATGTTCCCGCTCTCAACCCACTGGATGGTTAGGCTGTCTGCTTTACCCCTGGCGGCCCTGGAGAGCAAGGATAAGAAGGAGTGACCTGCTCCCAGGTACGGGTTTCATCGTACCTTCCAGGTGAGACCGTAAAGCCCACCCGGATCACGCCGCGTTGCCCTCCCGTGCCATCACACTACTGAGGGAGGTATTTCATTAAGACAGAGGCGTCCGCCACAGATTCGTTGTCTCGCCCTACATCCTATGGTAGCTCGACCCGGAAGTGATGGCTTCCGTCCGCTACAGTTTAGACCGCTCTGCTGATGATAACCCCAGCCGTTGGAACCCGGCGGAGCTTCACGGTCCCCTTCTGTCCCATCTCCTCCATGGAACAGGGCGCACTATCACGCCGGTCAAGAGCGAGCAGGTGTTGCATCTATATAAAATGCACCACGGTCATGGCGCACTTGCGGTATGAAATGTTGTATTTTGGAGTGAAATTCAAGAGTGAAGACTTCAGGAAGTTATGCGCGGGACGCGCATTGCTCCATCCCCTTGTAGAAAATGAGTAACTGCAGGTTCTCACGAGAAGTGAAGATGATGCAAAAAGTGAGCGTAACAATGCACCTCCGAGTCATTCATCATTTTCCCGTAACGTATCAATTTGATATTCTCATCAGGGACGGCGCCGCGATGGGAGATCCCCCATGTGAAGAGAGGCGGTCGGAGGAAGGAACCGCATTACCCCATCCGTAGGGCAGGAATTAGACGGTGCTAAGGGATATTGCTGTCCACATATTGCCAGTTCGTGGTCTGGAAAAACATTTCTCCCGAGGTCATCACAAAGGCGCCGTGAGCGAATGCGTCTCCCTGAAGCCGGTCCATGAACCACGCGGTAGGGTAGCCGAGGTACCCGTAAACGCCATTAATGCAGCCAACGGGCGCAGTCGTGCAATCAGGCTGACCTTGAACGTCGCTGTGGGACGGGCCGATGAGCGTCCCCTTTGCCTTTTGAACGCTGCTCCCCGGGGTCGCATTATAGTAGCCCGCAATCGATTGCTCGCCGGGAATCAAGGAAGACTGGGTTGGCGGTGATATGGGATCGTTTGATCCGTCAACAAAGAATATTGATCCCGCTGTCATATTTGTCGTATCGACGCAGTTGGTGCTGCTGCTGCACCAGATCCGCGCCGGTAGTTCAATGGGGACCACCGTAGTTATGGAGCCCCCTGAATTGATAAGGGCGTTGATGGCGCCCGTGGCCCCCTGCGAATGGCCGAAAGACCCGACCTGGTTGACGTTGAGCTTGTTGAAGAAAATGCTGGCGGGATTGCTGTTAGCATTCACCAGGAAACTTGCCCCATCCAGGATGGTCTGCCCGACTCCGGTGTTTTGATCCTCCGTCGCAATGACGGCGAAACCCCAGGAGGCCATGTGTCGGAGGAAGTAGTCGTACTGAATCGCACTTGAGTTCGTTCCGTTCCCCCAGGTGAGAATCGGATGCAAGAAGCCGTTTGCGCCCAGGTTCGTAGGATAGTAAAGGTCAAACGCGTTTCCAACAGAATCACAGCAGGCGCCACCGGTGCTGACGGTGACCGGCCACGGGCCTTGGGCGTAATACTTCAGTTCGATTGTCCCCGTCGGATAATTTGGCGTGGCGCAAGCGCAGAGTGCCACGGCTGTCAGCACCCCCAGCATGAGCAAAAAGCCGCTTGGTTTCTCTTTCATTGCGTCCTCCGTCCTCTCTATTAGGATCGTAAAAGCAGTTGCCGCATTCGGTCTCTACAGGTAACGTATATCCGCTCCTACAGTTGTCAAGGCCAGAAGCATGATCGTTCATGAAATGGGGTGGTGGACGCGCCTCACGAGGAGCTAATAAGAGCTCGGTGCAAGTTTTCAAACTTACGAGGATGCAGCGTTATCACTTCCGACCGAAATGTGGCAGGTTCGAGGAGAATATAAAGAACGCGACTTCAGGAATGGGTCCACACATTTAGTTCACCTCCTAAGCAACCCGCTGCTCGATCGGTTGTAGTACTGCCTCATACCCCAGCTCTCGTGCCCTCTTCGTAATGTTGCGGAGCACGCGCTCCTTATAGCGATTCTCGTAGTAGTCACTGCCGAGATCCGTATAGGCCTGAC
>DATFYE010000096.1:0-26433 GCA_035315185.1 Syntrophorhabdales bacterium
TCTTTTATAAGCGCCATGCAGAGCACAGCCAGCGCGGATGTAGCGACTGAGAGCACAAAGACAGACGTGTAACCGCCGGTGTAATCGAAAATCATCCCTCCCGCGAAGGCCCAGAAACCGCCGCCCAGATGGTGAACGGTCGTGATGACGCCGGCCAGAAGACCCACATGCGACAATCCAAATAATCTCACCATCAGTGGAGGGTTAAGAGGCGCGGTGATAAGGACCGTGAACCCCGCGGCCAGAGCGAAGGTGTAGATGGACGTCACATCCGTCCGTCTCAATATCAGCAGGAAGATAGCAACGCGCAACGCAAAGGTAAGGATGATGGGTATTTTCACACCTATCAGATCCGCCACGGGGCCGGCGATCAGTATGCCTGCCAGACCCATCAACCCGAACCACGCCAGCATGTTGCTTGCAGTGGCAGGAGAGACGCCGTGATCAGTGGCAAAAGGTATCAGGTGGGTCGTGATGAAGAAATCGTGGCTGCCACAGATAAACATTACAATCATGAAAAGCCAGTAGGAGCGTGTTCGTAAGGCCTGCGAAAGGTTCATATCTTTGACCGGAGTAAAGGGTGCTGATTGGTTTTCACCTTTATCCGTTTCTTGCAGGACTTTGTCGTGCTCCAGACCAGGTGGTGTTATGCCAAATGCCTGAGGTTTGCCCTGTTTGATGATCAGTAACGCCAGGGGTATGTTTACTACCAGCGTGATAAGGCCCATGACCACGTACGAAAGCCGCCATCCGTAACGTAAAGCCAGAAACGAAAACGCAGGCACGAGTACAAACTGCCCCATGGAAAAACCCGCAATGGCCAAGCTCACGGCAAGCCCTCGCCGCTCGACAAACCACTTGCTGGTCATGGCCCCGATGAGGGGGATGGATGTGCCGCCAAATCCGATCGCTACCAGCACGCCGTAAAATAAGAAGAACTGCCACAGGGAAGTCATCAGGGATGTCAGGAACAATCCTATGGTGACGAACGAGCTGCAGATAAGGATCACCCACTTCGGGCCGTAGTGATCATAGAGTTTTCCTACGGCAGAGGTTGAGAGCGCGAAGACTATCATGTTGATAAAGAAGGCGAGGGAGACCGGTCCCCGACCCCAGCCAAACTCTGCTGCGATCGGCTTAAATACAACGCCGAAAGAAAAGACTACGCCGGAGTTTAGAAAGAGGATGAGAAATGAGGCACCTACAATGTACCAGCCGTAATAGACGCCCTTTTCCCGGGAAGTTCCATACAGAGACATGTGTACCTCAATATCGCGGAGCTTGTGCCCTGCCGCGAATGTTGCGGAGCAGAGTATAAATGGCGCGTACAATGCTTGTCCAGAAAAACCTCCTTTTCCGCTTCAATTCTGTGGTATTAATACCGGTATACGGGGTGAGGCATGAGGCTGAAAGGACGGGTGGCGATAGTGACGGGGGCCAGCAGGGGTCTTGGTAAGGCCATGGCCTTGGGCCTTGCCGGAGAAGGGGCCGCGGTGGTGGTGGCTGCACGCACTGAGGAGAAGATAGACCCCAACGGACTCGAAGGCACCATCCACAGGACGGCGGAAGAGATAAGGGCTCTCGGAGGTACCTGTCTCCCGGTGAGATGTGATGTTACCCGGGAAGAGCAGGTGGAGAGTATGGTTCAGGCGACCATGAAAGAATTCGGCTCGATAGACATCCTCGTAAACAATGCAGGCATAGCCTTTCCCGCACCCGTATGGGATCTGCCGCTCAAGCGCTGGGAGCTTGTTCTCCGCGTCAATCTAACGGGCACCTTCATCTGTACAAAGGCTGTCCTCCCGGTGATGATGGATCAGAAGAGGGGGAGTATCATCTTACTCTCGTCTGTGCAGGCGCAATCCAGAGGATCGGTGCCTTCAGGCATAGCGTACGGGGTTTCCAAGGCTGCACTGGAACGCATGACTTACGGACTCGCCACGGAACTGGGAAAATTCAACATCGCGGTCAACTGTCTGAAGCCGAGAGGCGCCGTCGAAACAGAAGGGATGAGGTTTCTCAATCCTCATGCTGACCGGTCCCGGTGGGATACGCCCGACATGATAGTTAAAGCGGCGATCTTTCTCGCCGCTCAGGACGCTACAGGTGTCACCGGAATGGTTACGTCGGATGAAGAGCTATGTCTGTGGCACGGCCTGTGAATTCTTTCCAGGATTTCTGTTGACAGGGCGCCCCCCTCCGTATAAGATGCAGCAAATCAGAGTCTTACTAAGCAACACTCGTCCGCGAAGCGCGGCGGGTGATTTTGAAGCGGATATTGCACAAAGCATGCTGGGTCAGATGCCCGCGGTTTACGTTCAAAACGATCGGACATGCTCATGGGTTTTTTGAACGTTCAAGAACTGTCGAAGTCCTTTGGCGGCCTCGTCGTCATTCAGAACCTCTCCTTCTCGGTCAACGAAGGAGAGATTCTCGGCGTCATAGGTCCAAACGGTTCAGGAAAGACCACCCTGTTTAATCTGATCACCGGCTTCTTGAGCGCCGACGAAGGTACGGTGGAATTCTGCGGTGCCAATGTCGCGAACAGAAGACCATCAACCATATGCAAATCGGGTATAACGCGGACCTTTCAGCTGGTCAAACCCTTTCTCCGTATGAGCGCGCTGGAAAACGTTACGGCGGGAAGAGCCTACGGACGAGAGCCTGCGCGCAGCATGAGGCAGGCGCGAAAGGAGGCTGAAGAGATACTCGGCTTCACCGGAATCAACAAGAAACAGCACATCGTCGCACAACATTTAAACCTCATCGATCGAAAAAGGCTTGAGATAGCACGTGCACTGGCAACGAGGCCGAAGCTCCTGCTCCTCGACGAGGTTTTTGCCGGACTGAATCACGCAGAGGTGGAAGAAGCCCTCGCTCTGGTATCGGGGATCAGGGGACTCGGTATCACGATGATGATCGTCGAACATGTGATAAGGGTCATCCTCGGCGTCTCGAACAGGGTCATGGTACTCAGCTCGGGCCAGAAGATATTCGAAGGTTCGCCACAGGGAGCAGTCAGCGATCAGAAAGTCATAGAGGCTTACCTGGGGGAAGACTTCCATGCTTGAAGTAAAGGACGTGGACGTGACCTACGGAGACATCCAGGCGCTCTGGGGTGTCTCATTCAACGTCCGAAAAGGTGAGATGGTCGCCCTCGTCGGCTCTAACGGGGCAGGTAAGTCCACGGTGCTGCGGACTCTCTCCGGCGTACAGAAGCCCCGAAAAGGAACTATAACCGTTGAGGGAATCAGGTCCGATACCGTGGAACCCCACAAGGTAGTTGAACTCGGCGTATCTTTGGTGCCTGAGGGAAGAAGGCTCTTCCGGGACATGACCATTCTCGAGAATCTGGAGCTCGGCGGCTATATCGGCAGAGCGCGAAGAGTGAAAGCGGAGCATCTCGAGTGGGTCTTTCAGATGTTCCCCGTGCTCAAGCAACGAACACATCAGCTTGCCGGCACCCTGAGCGGCGGAGAGCAGCAGATGCTGGCGATAGCGCGAGGGCTGATGTCCGATCCTAAACTGCTTCTCGTGGATGAGCTTTCCCTGGGACTTGCCCCCATCATAGTGAAGAATATTTACAATACGCTCAAGGAGATAAATAAATCGAGAAACGTGACCATCCTGGTGGTGGAACAGAATGTACGGTTAGCCCTTGAGGTCGGGGACAGGGGCTACGTGATAGAAAACGGCCGCATAACCATGGAAGGTTCAGGAAAGGAACTTCTCGCCAGTGAAGCGATTAAGAGCGCCTATCTGGCGGTAGGATAATAATGGCAGCTCTATTACAGATTCTGAGCTACGGTGTCTTCAGTGGTGCATTGTATGGCCTTGTCGCCCTGGGGCTCTCACTCGTCTTCGGTGTGATGAACTATTTGAACGTGGCCCACGGCGCCCTCATCATGCTCGCGTCGTATACCGTGCTCTGGACCTGTTACTATCTTCGTTTCGATCCTTTCCTCTCGCTCATTCTTGTTGTCCCGGTCTTTTTTGTTATCGGATGGGTCTTGTTTCTGGGCCTGTTTCAGCGGCTGCTCGCGCTGCCTGAAACGGAGAAACTCAAAAACTCGCTGCTCATCTCCTTTGGCATCCTGCTTATCTGCTCTAACGGAGCAACCATGCTCTGGACTGCGGATGAGCGGGCTGTGGCCACAAGTTATACAGGGAAGGTAATCGACCTTCTCGGTGTGCGCCTACCCTACATCGGGCTTGCCACAGTGCTTCTTGCGATAATCGTAGTACTCGGAGTCCACCTGTTTTTAACGCGGACGTACTTCGGCAAGGCGATCAGGGGTGTATCGCAGGATTACGAGGCGGCATCGTGGATGGGGATAAACACGAGGAGGGTCTGCCTGGCATCGTTCGCGATCGGTGTGGCCCTGGCGGGATTCCCGGGGGTTGTGATCGCTTTGCAGACGTTTAACCCTATCGTATCCTTCGACCTGACGAACAAGGCGCTGATCGTGCTGATACTTGCCGGTGTGGGGAGTCTGAGGGGAGTGCTCTTTGGCGGGCTCCTGCTCGGTGTCGTGGAGGCTGCAAGTGTTTTCTTTGTGGGCGTCGCTTACAGAGAGGTCGTAGGCCTGCTTCTGTTCGTGCTTGTTCTCATGTTCAGACCGCAAGGGTTAGGGGGGCGAAAAGCTTGAAGAGTAAGCTCGGTATTGCGGGCTTTTTGCTTTTGATGATTATCGCACCGCTCCTGGTCAGGAGCGAGTATCTGCTCAATCTTCTTATCCTTGTCTGCCTCTACGCGACACTCTCGCACAGCTGGAACATATTGGGTGGTTACTGCGGTCAGATCAGTCTCGGTCACGCCACGTTTTTCGGGGCTGGAGCGCTCACATTCCGGTATCTCTGGCTTGGCGGCGTCTCCTACTACCTTGCGCTTCCCGCTGGAGCCCTGGCATCTCTTATTCTTGCTTCGGCCATAGGATTCCCCTCCTTCAAGATGAAAGGACATTACTTTTCCATAGGGACTCTCGCCCTCGCCATGATCGCGCTCATCACGGTACAGAATCTGCTTCCGGGCGTGAGCTTCATTACCGAAGCATGCTTGAAAGAGTACAGCCTCCTGACCATCTACTATCTTGCATTTGGAGTCGGGGTATTGACCGTGGTGGCCGTCTACGCGCTTTCCCGTTCAAAGCTTGGGCTTGCCCTGGTCTCTGTGCGCGAGGATGAGGATGCGGCTGAGGCGATAGGCATCAACACCTTCAAGTACAAAGTGGTAGCGATGAGCATCAGCACGGTGATCGCCGGATTCGCCGGAGGCATCTTCGCTTTTTACTGTGGCACCTATTACCACTACGCTCCCTTTGAATTAGGCTGGTCCTTTGATCCCCTGCTCATCGCCTTCATAGGCGGAGCCGGCACGGTTGTCGGGCCGGTTGTCGGAGCGGTCGTCTTCGTGCTGTTGAAGGAGCTTTTTGCCGCAAGCCTGGGACAGGTGAACGTACTCATCTTCGGGATCGTCTTTATTATTACGGTGCTCTTTTTGCCAAAGGGGCTGGTAGGTATAGCGGGGATAATCCGGAAGCCGAAGAAGACTTCCGCTGTGGCTCAGGAAAGGTGATACAATAGTAAAAGGTTTCTCGGGTTTCTCTAAATACACTAAATAAACCAATAAAGGAGGTACCTATGAAGCGCAGAAAGGGTTTAGGGTGTTCGTTGTTGGCTGCCGTGATTGCCCTCATTGCCCTGGGGCTGGTCATATGTCCGGCAATGGCTGCGGCACCCGCCGCACCGCCGGGGATCAAGGTAGGGGCGGTAATTGCGCTGACCGGTCGCATGGCGGCCGGAGGCAAGGACGTGAAGGTCGGGTATGATCTTGCCGTGAAGGATATCAATGACGCGGGCGGCGTCATGGTCAAGGAGTATGGAAAGAAGCTCCCTCTTGACTTGATGATTGTCGACGATGAATCCGACCCGGTCAAAACAGCAACAAGACTGGACAAGCTCAGTTCGGTCGACAAGGTGGTCGCGTATCTCAGTGGGTTCTCCAGCGACCTGAACGTCGTGGGTATGGCCGCTGCAGAGAAGAACAAGGTGCCCTGGGTCGGCGTCACGATCGCGGTGGAGGCTCCTTTCAACTCCGGCTATAAGTGGGTCTTTGCGCCATTTTCCATGTCGCATGACCAGGTCAAGGCATTTTTCGACCTTCTTGATTCCATACCGGCTGACCAGAGACCGCGGAAGATAGGCCATCTCGAACTGAATGTCGACTGGGGAAACGAATGCGGCAAGTACGTCCGAGAGATGGCGAAGCAGAGAGGCTACCAGATCGTCGTCGATCAGAAGTACGCGCCTCCGACAAATGATTTTTCTTCTGCCATCCTTGCATTAAAATCAGCCGGCGCAGATGCCGTCTTCAGCGTGCCTACACCGCCCCAGTCGATAGTCATGGTAAAGCAGATGAAAGAGCTCAACTATGCGCCGAAGGTGACCTGCCTCATCAGGGGACCTGACCTCAGCACCTACTGGGAGGCGATGGGCAAGGATGCAGCCTACATCATATCAGATGGCAATTGGGATGCATCGATGACCTATCCGGGCAACAAGAGAATGGTAGATGAGTATAAAGCGGCAAATCCCGGAGTCGAGAATATCGGGATACCCGTCGGCGCCGGTTATGCAGCGGTTCAGGTGCTGGCAAATGCCATCGAGAGAGCGGGAGTCCTGGACAGACAGAAAATCAGGGATGCGATTGCCAAGACAGATATGATGACGATCAGGGGCCCGATCAAATTCAGGGCAAACGGCACTGCCATCATCGAGTATGGTCTCAGGCAGTGGCAGAATGGGAAGAATGTGCTCATATGGCCGCCCAGTGCAACGAAGACCAAGGTCATCCTTGCCCCTCCATGGGACAAGCGATAAGCAGCTACACGTAGAAACAGCATGAAGGCCACCGGTCGGGTTCGGCCGGTGGCCTTTGGCATACGGAGCAGGCCGAGCCCTGGTTCGAGAGCGTTGAATTTGTGAAGGAAACGATAAAGAAAGAGGCAGATATCGGAAGGCGGCTTGCCATGAATCACCGTCTGTGCGTTATACAGTAAACAGACAACAAAAGGAAGGGTACATATGAGCATCGAAGAAGTGATTTTCAAAAAAGAAAACAGGATTGCGTACATAACCATCAACAGGGAAGAAGCGCTTAATGCTCTCAAATCGAGCATCATGCAACGGCTCGATGAGCTGTTCACGGAACTGGAAAAGGATAACGAGGTGGTCGTGGTGCTGATTACGGGTGCGGGCCAAAAATCTTTTGTGGCTGGAGCTGACGTGAAAGAGATCCAGGATGCCGGAGAAGGGCGCACTGCGTTAATCACCAAAGGGCAACAGGTCTTTTCCAAAATAAGGAATTCCAGCAAGATCGTACTGGCTGCGATTAACGGATACGCACTCGGGGGCGGGCTGGAACTTGCCCTTGCCTGCGATATCAGGATGGCTTCTGAGAATGCAAAGTTCGGCCTTCCCGAGGCAAAACTGGGGCTGATGCCGGGATATGGCGGCACGCAGATACTTTCACGGGTCGCTGGAATCGGCATGGCTAAATGGATGATGTTTACAGGCAACATGCTGGGGGCTGCCGAGGCCGAGCAGTGCGGGCTCGTGCAGAAGGTGTGCAGCCTGGAAGGGCTCCCGGAAGAGGCCAGTGGAATAGCAAAGAAGATCGCAGCGAACGGGCCCTTTGCGCTCAAGGCAATTAAGAGGGCTATCAACCGCGGGATCGAACTCGATCTCGATACGGCACTGAGAGTGGAACTTGAAGAGTATGACAAGGTCGCACACTCGCAGGACGCGGTCGTGGGAATGGAGGCTTTCTTCGCGAAGAAGAGCCCGGTCTTTACGGGCAAGTGAGGGAGGGAAAACTCCCTTGCGCACGGGGTTCCCCCTCCCAGCCTTGCTGCTCTTAGACTTGAGGATCTATGCTTTTGGAATCGGGAAGACCATCTTTCCCGTTGTCGGGATGCTGGTAGCCTCCTTGTCGTAAACGACCTGGAGTTCCCAGGGCCACCTCTTGCCTTTCACCCACTGTCCGCCCACAAGCGGAGTGAGGGAAAAATTCTTGTCATTGAATTTGATGGGGCCGACCACGGTATTCAGATTAGTGCTGACCAGGGCATCTCTGATTGCTTTCTTGTCCAGGGAGCCTGCACGCTTCAAAACATCCGCGGCGATCTCAAAGGCCGCGTAATCAAAACCCAGGGGCTGCGTCCACTGCTTCTTCGTCTTTGCGGTCCAGGCATCAGCCAGTTGCTGGCTAGTGGCTCCTGTCAAGGACGATTTGAAAGGATGCCAAGGCGTCCACCAGACTTCGGTGGTGAGGCCGTTTGGGAGATTGCCACCGAGGGCGTCCACGGCGGCCGGGAAGAGAAGTGCCTTTCCGACAGTGGCAAATTTCGGCACGAATCCCTGCTGGTGGCACTGCCTCCAGCACGTCGCCCAATCCGGCGGGATAGGTACGCCGGTGAGTATGTCTACCTTCTCCTTCTTCCAGGTATCGATGAACGCGCTGAAATCCTGCATGCCATAAGGGAATCTTCCTACATCGACGACACGATAACCCATGGCGCCTAACTTCTTCCCGAACTCTTGAGCCCAGACTGTTCCATCAGGATCATTTGGCCAGAAGCCACCAACCACTTTGGTCGTCTTATCCGCGAACTGGTTCCACATGCCGGTAAAAACGGTGATGATCTGTTCTAAGTTCCAGAAATAGTGGAAGGTCCATTTGTACGGACCGCCGGTTAACCAGGGCTCGATGGGCGCAACCGAAGAGATGCACGGGACCTCATATCTTTCGCACGTGGCCCCAACCGGGTTGACCGTATCCGGAGTGTGCAGCACTACCATCAGATCGACCTTATCCTGAAGGATCAGCTTTGTCGCAACGTCAGCAGCCTTTGTCGGGTTGCTTTCCGTATCCATGGATTTCACCCTGACAGGCAGCTTCTTGCCCAGCTCTTTGATGAAAATGCCGCCATCCTTGTTAATTTCTGCCGTGGCGCGCTCGTCAGCCCAGGCAGAAGTCTCCCCGAATGGTGCGATCGGACCGGTCGATGGCGTGGGATGGCCGATCAGAATATAATCCCTCGCCGCCGCCTTGGAAAATCGCGGCAACAGAGAGGCCCCTGCCGCGGCGATGCCTGCAGTCCCGACTACCTTGATAAAATTTCGCCTCGTGACGCCATTCTGCCTGTCTTCTTTCCCCATAATTCCTCCCTTTTTAGTTTTGGCCCTCTTCATCGGGGACCGGTTTCGTGCTGGCTGGCAATAACCCCCTGTTACTGCCATAGCGTTTCAATTAACGAAACAAATATCCGTTTAGCAAAATTGTAACAGAAGGTACAGTTTCGTTGTCAAGAAAAAAGTGTACGTGAAAAAATGCACTGAATAGCGTCGCTCTGTGGAGTGTGGGTCCTCCATTTTTTTCTTGACAAGGGAATGGGGATGTTTGCTAAAATTTCGATAAATGAATGGATATTTCGGTAATCGAAATAGATGACCGCTCGATAAACCGGGAGATGATAGGGTTATGCTTTACAACAACAAATCTCTTGAAAGGGCGCTCCAGATACTGAGTACGTTTAATGCTGAACAGCCGAAGTTCACCCTCGCCGAGCTATCCCAAGCCGTATACGTGCCGAAGGCCACGGTGCTGCGGCTCTGCTCGACCCTGGTGCATTATGACTTCCTCATGTTTAACAAGGAGACGAGGCAATACTCACTCGGGCTTAAGCTTTTTGAGCTGGGCAGTGTCGTCTTTGCCTCCTTTTCACTCAGGAGGATTGCGGCTCCTTATCTGATTAACCTGCAGACAAAGCTGGGCAAGACGGTTTTTCTGGGAATACTCCAGGAAGGACAACTCGTGTATATCGATAAAAAAGAGAACCCTCTGAACCTTATCAAGTTTGGATCGCAGATAGGAACCAGGCGGCCGCCTTTCTTCGGGATGCTGGGAAACGTTCTCATGGCGCATCTCTCGAGCGAAAAGGTGACTGAACTCTTGAAAAGGCATCCTCTCACAGCACTCACGAAGAGGTCGATTACCAATGACAGGCGCTTTAGAGAGAGGCTTGCCGCGATCCGGGAGCAAGGTTACTGCGTGGATGAGGGAGAGGCAATTGAGGGTATCACCGGCATTGCCGTACCAATCCGCGATTCTTCGAAAGAGGTGGTGGCAGCCGTAGGGGTCGGTTTCGTCTCCTCTTCGGAAGACGAGAAAGGGGTCGCGAGGGTTGTACGGGAGACTCGGAAGACCGCGGACCTTATCTCCAGGGCTATGGGATACATGAATGACAGATCAGACCGTGATTTGCACATGCCCGCAGAGCGTAGGCTGGTGGTGAGTAGCGGGAAAAGGGGGTGATGGAAGCGAGTGCCTTGCAAATAGAGGCCGAAATACAAATGATGTTTCACCTGCGGACTATGTAGACAATCGATGAGTAAAAACAAATAAGAGAGGAGAGGCTCATGGGACAGAGAACAGTTGATGTACATTGTCACTGGTATCCGATGGAGTATATGGAGTATCTCATATCAAGAGGCAAAGACAAAACCCCTTACTGCATTCATGACGGCGGCACCCATTATCGCATGTATTTCAAGGGCGTGCCCGTGGCACACATCGACCGGGCGGGTCATTACGATCTGGAAGCCAGAATACGTGACCTCGATGCCGCAGGCCTCGACACGCAGCTTCTGAGCGTTACGATCCCCGGGCCGGAATCCCTTGAAAGGGATGCGGGTATCTACTGGGCCAAGAAGTGTAATGACCACCTTGCTGAAGCCGCACGGAAATATCCGGGACGCTTCTACCACATGGCATCCTTGCCGTACCAGGACCCGGATGCAGCGTGTGAAGAGCTGGAGCGGTGCAAGAAGATGGGCGCTGTGGGCATTCAGATGTTCTCGAACGTGAATGGTGAGGCTGTATTCCTGGAAAAGTTTCATCCTATATATGAGATTGCCAACAAGTATGATATGCCTTTCCTGGTCCACCCTGCCGTCCCTCTCACCGCATCCGTCATGGACATGATGCGGCTGCCATACCAGCTCTGGGGTTACACGCTTGACACGAGCATGGCGGTTATGAGCATGATCTTCCAGGGCGTGTTTGCGAAGTATCCGAAGCTCACCCTCGTCCATGGGCATCTGGGCGGCACGGTCCCCTATTTCGTGCGCAGGATACAGGATGCATATAAGGGCTATGGCAAAGAGTGGGGTATCGAACTGAAGGAGGCGCCGGACATTACTTACAAGAACAGGGTCTATCCCGATACCACCTCCTTCTATAAACCTGCCATGAAATGCTGCCTTGAATGGGTCGGTCCGCAGCAGATGATCATCGGGACAGACTATGCACACCGGGTTGGTGATCCCGAAGGTGCCATCAAGGCGGTCAAAGAAGTAGGGTCGGAATACGGCCTTAAGCCGGATGAAGTGGACATGATTCTGGGTAAAAATGCGGAGAGGATCTTCCATCTGCCGCCCATGAAGAAATAGACAGCAGAATTATGAATGAAGGCAGCCTAGCAGATCGGTAAAAAGATGGGGAACGAACAAGGAGGACCTACCATGCCCGACCACATCAACCTTGACACGCATGATCGCAGCATTTCCAGTCTCCGTACCTTACGCCTTCCCGAGGACGGCGATATCTTCTGGTTCCGGGATGATCTCCACCAGCCCTATCCCATCTGCCCCCTGGGCATGACCACCATCCAGAAGCACCACGCCTGGGGGTATCACGTGGGGGCCGAGGTCACCAAGCTCCCCCCTTCCAAAGGCGGCCACGTGAAGATCTACAAGGGGAGGGCCATGCTCGGGTTCGAGGCCCTCACCGACCCGAATGAGGTCGCCCGACGGGCAGCCGAGTTCAATAAGCTCCTCGAGTACTGCCGGCCCAACTGGGACTCCTTCTACAACACCTATATCGATGAAGTGAAGCAGGGCCTCATCTATATGGCATCGGTCCATGACGGGTTCTCTGATACCGACCTCCACCAGGCCCTTCGTAGAAGCGAAGCCATCAACCGGAGGAACTGGGAGATCCACTTTATAACGATGTACGTGGCCGACATGCTCTACTTCGGGTTTGAGGCCTTCTGCAAGGAGCACGGCCTCGCGGAAAAAGAGTTCACGGTCATGCTCAAGGGTCTTGATACCATGGCCACCAAAACCGATACCGGCCTCTTCGAGCTGGCCAGGCTCGCCGACACCTGCGGTATTGCGGATACGATCCTCTCTGTTGATGCCAAAGAGCTCCTCCGCATGTTAGATAAGGAGCCCAAGGCTCTCCCCTGGCTTGCCGCCCTCCATACGTTCCTCGAGGCTTACGGTCACCGGATCACCGCCGGCCACCTGGATATCATCTTCCCCACCTGGATCGAGGAGCCCTCCCCAGTTCTCGACACGGTGAAGACCTACATCCCCAAGGCCCGCCAGGGCTGGGACATTAAGGCCGAACGGGAAGCTGCCATCAGAGAAGCAGACCAGGCAGCCCAACAGTTCATGGCTACTCTTGCCCCCCAGGACCGAGAAACCTTCACCGAACAGCTCGCCATCGGCAGGAAGATCTACCGGTTCCAGGAGGACCACGGGTTTTACATCGACGGCGCCTCCACCGCGGGCCTCCACGATGTTGCCATGGCCTGCGGGAGAAGACTCACCCACTACGGCCTTCTTTCAGCCCCGGACGATGTCTTCTTTCTGAATTACTATGAGCTGGAAGAAACCCTTGCCCTGCTTGCCGAAAACAGGATCCCCGCCCTGTACCACTTCCGCCGCCTCATTCCTCCGCTCATCAAAGAGCGGAAGGAGGGATGGGAGCAGTCTGCCTCCCTCAAGGAAGCGCCCCTTACCTTGGGCAAGGTACCCGAGAAAGCAGAAGACCCGATCCTCGTCAAGGTCTTCGGCATGGTCGATGAGGTGCTCAAGGCCGGCAAGGTGGACGAGCTTAAGGTCATGGATATCTTCGAAGGCTACCCCGGCTCCCCCGGTGTCGCCGAAGGCATAGCCCGGGTGGTCACAAGCTATGAAGCCTTCCCCACCTTACAGCTCGGGGAGATCCTCGTCTGCCCTTACACCGCCACCGCCTGGACCCCGCTCTTTCCCAAGATCAAGGCCGTGGTCACGGATACCGGCGGTATGCTCACCCACGCTGCCATCACGGCACGGGAATACCGCATCCCTGCCGTTGTGGGTACCTGGCGGGCAACCCGGTCGATCAAGGATGGGGATTACATACGGGTTGATGGCAACGCAGGGATTGTGGAAGTGCTGAAAAAAGCCTAAAATGTGTGGCTAAGGAGATATTACTTTACGGAAGGAGAAGAATGATGAAGTACGAGAAGCTTTTTCAACCGGTGACGATGCGAGGAGTCGTTTTCCCTAACCGGATACAGCGCACTTCGATGGTATCGGGATTGACTACAGAAAATGGTGATGTCACGGATGATCTGATCAAACGGTACCAAAGGGAAGCGAGAGGCGGCGTGGGAGCCATTGTCGTTGAAGCTGCCGTGATCATCCCTTCCAAGAGTCCCTATAATCTGCGCATCAGTGATGACAGCTTCGTGCCGGGACTGGCGAATCTTGTCAAAGCCATCAGGGAAGCGAATAAGGAAACAAAGATAGGCGTCCAGATCATGCAGCACCTGAAGTTGGCCAGATCGGGCTGGAGACAGAAGGTAGAAGATTTCAAGCCGGAGGATCTGCCGAAGATCGTCGAGGATCACGTAGCCGCTGCAAAGCGCGCGTTGAGTGCAGGCTTTGATTTCATCGAGGTACACATGGCCCACGCGTACGTGCTCTCTTCCTTTCTGTCCCGCTCTAACAAGCGCACTGACGGCTACGGAGGCAACCTGCAGAACAGAATGAAGCTGCCGATCGAGGTATTTCATGCCGTACGGAAGCTCGTCGGAGAGAAATACCCTTTGGGCATCAGGATAAACGGGGAAGATTTTGTTGTCCAGGGGAACACCGTGGCCCAGAGCGGTCGGATTGCGGCAAAGTTTGCAGAACTGGGAGCTGACTACATCAGTGTCTCAGCAGGCAGCCGCTTTGAGGATGCCCTCACTCCTGCGGAGGGGTATCCGCCGGACCCGATGTCTGGGTATAGCGGTCACCGGATGAGCCCCTGGTTCTGGTGGCCCGATGGCTGCCACGTCTATTTGTCTGAAGGGATACGGAAGGCCGTGCGTGCGGCTGGGTTCCAGACGCCTGTTATCATCGCGGGCAAGATACGCGAGCCTGAACATGCAGAAGAGATACTGCGTGAGGAGAAGGCCGACATCATAGGGCTCTGCCGGGCCCTGCTCTGCGATCCTGACTGGCCTGTCAAGACCAAAGAAGGAAAAGACAAAGAGGTTGTGCGATGCGTGGCGTGCAACTGGTGTCTTGAGGCTGATTCGCGTTACGAAAAGGTGAACTGCGATCGCTGGCCCAAAGGAAACATCATTGCGCCGGAGCCTTTCCTCGCCAGTATGGCGAGCGCGGGCCAATTCAAGAAAGAATACTTGTAGAGCAGGAAAAGGATAGTACAGGTAAAGGTAAAGACTGAAGCGAAGGTTGAGGTTGAGAATCAGCTTATGAATTGTTTCATTGTGCCCTTGCACTGACCGCGTCTTTACCTTACCTTTGTTCCAGTTTTTTCCTCAACCTGCAGTATCTTTTTCCTGCTTTAACTGAAAGGAGCTGTATATGGCATCAAGTGATTTTCCGAAGCATAACGAGAGAGATGCGGAGCATTACAGGAAATACAGGTGGTGGATGGGGCTGCCGCTGGGAGATCTCATCGACAGGGCAGCAGATGTTTTTCCGCGAAAAGAAGCGGTGATAGACGACAGGGTGCGCCTTACGTATGCTTCGCTGCGAGAGGGAGTGGACCGCCTGGCCGTCGGTCTGATGAAGCTTAGGATCGAGCAAGGAGATGCGGTGCTGCTGCAGTTGCCCAACTGGGCCGAGTATGTCTACGCGTATTTTGCGTTGCAAAAAATCGGCGCGATCCCGGTCGTCCTGATCTCGGGTTACAAGCAGCTGGAGGTGGGTCACCTCGGACTCCTCACTCAGGCAAAGGCGTGGATCCTGCCGAAGGCCTACCGTAAAATGGACTATACCACCTTCATAGATGATGTCAGGGCTAAGAATCCGCAGCTCGCTCACGTTATTTCGGTGAGGGCTGACAGGGAAGGAGCGCCCTTCACCGCAAGTCTGGAAAAGCTGATGGCACAGCCGACGAGCACCGCGGATAGAGAGGCTCTTGCCGAGCGCAGGCCTGACCCTGCTGCAGTCGCACACATCATCCCTTCAGGCGGTACCACAGGGCTTCCTAAAGGCATTCCCAGGACACACAATGACTACCTCTGCAACGTGGAATATATGCACAAGGGATGGGAGATGAACACCGCGGATACGGCTTTGATCGTAGTGCCCGTAGGGCATAATCTAGCCGTGCTCAATGTCTTGGGCTCCGTGCTCTTCGGGTTCAAGCTAGTCCTTCTGGATTCCACCAGGCCTGAGGATATCTGCGGGGCTATTCAGGCAGAAAAAGTGACGTACACACCTATGGTGCCGAGCCTCACCAGGAGGATTCTTGAATCAGAGAAATTCAACGACTACGACTTACGGTCGCTGAAAAAAGTATTGGGAGGCGGTGAACCAAGTACGCCCGAGCTCGTAAGGGAGGTTTACAAGAAAATCGGTTGCACGTACATCAACGAGTTCGGCATGACCGAGGGCCTCGTCACTCGCACGGCCTTGGATGACGACGTGGAAGTGATCTGCAACACGGTCGGTAGGCCGACCTGTCCCTATAGCCAAGTGAAGATTCTGGACGGCCATGGAAAAGAGTTGCCCAGGAACACGGACGGCGAAATGGTAGTCAAAGGACCCACCATCTTTGCCGGTTATGTGAAAAACCCGGAAGAGAACAAAAAGAGTTTCACCACGGATGGTTTTTTCAAAACAGGCGACATGGCGCGTATCGACGATCAGGGCAACCTGAAGATAACCGGCCGAATCAAGGACCTCATCATCAGGGGCGGCGAGAACGTAAGCCCGGCGCAGGTGGAGGAGTTGGTGGAGACCCATCCGCATGTCGCGGATGTCGCGGTCATCGGCATGCCTGACAAGGACCTGGGCGAGAGAGTGTGTGCTTACGTGCGGCCCGCGGCGGGCCAGACCCTGAGCGAGAAAGAACTCCAGGCGTTTATGGAGAGCGAAGGCGCCTCCAAGCTGCTCATTCCCGAAAAATTTGTATTTGTTGACACGCTTCCAATGACGGAGGCGGGAAAGCACGATAAGAAGGCCTTGCGGGAGGATATCAGGCGCAGAATAGGTGCAGGAAAGTAGAATCGAAGAAGCGGGGGAGAGAGGTATGGCAGAAGTGGAGCTGAAGAAAGGTAGATTCTCGTCTGCGTTGAGGAGCAGAATACACGATCATTACGCAAACGTTCCCGGTGTCGCCCCGACCTATGCGGATACGAAATGGCGGGAATGGAGAGAGAACCCTGACGTCGTCGCGTATAACGCCGAAAGCGGCAACAAGGTCGTAGGCTGGATCGTGTATAATCCGGCCACAAGCACGGTGCTCGACATCGTCTCGAACAATGTTGGGCAGGGGGCAGAAATGCTCTCGCAAATGATGGATGGGCTCCTCCGAGCACAAACGCTTGTCTCAGCCGAAATACTCAAGGCAGACAAACATAAATACCAATGGCTGGTAGAGTATGGATTCCGCCCTACCAGATCGTTTGTTGTGAACGGATTTTCTCTTCTGAAGATGGATCTGAGCATACGCGTGCTCGCCGAAAAACTGAAGGGACAGAACCCCGTCAAGGCATATCGCAAAAAGGAGAAAGTGGCCACAGAGAAGATTCCCGCGTCCCAGACCTTTGATGAGATCAAGAGAGGTCTTGATAGTCTTATCAATAAGCTGGGCGGCTTGCAGAAGTTTGTTAAGCCGGGCCAGACCGTTGTCATAAAGCCGAATCTCGTGGCCGACCACGGAATGATGAATGGTGTCTACAAGGGTGGAGTGGTTACCGATATACGACTTGTTCGGGCCCTCATTGAACTGCTCCTGCCCGTCGCAGCAAGAGTGAGTGTCGCGGAAGGCTCTTCCATCAACCGAAGTGCGACCATGAAGATGTTCAATCTGTACGGGTACGACAAATTGATCGACCTCGACCCAAAAAAGGTCCGCATCGTCGACCTGAACACCGACAGCGTAGTGGAGAAAGCAGTGCCGGGCGGCAAGCGGATGCTCACCAGAAAGGTGCCTGTCACGCTTGACCAGGCGGATGTCATCATCAATCTTCCGGTAATGAAACTCCACTTCGCTGCTATTGTCTCCCTCGCGGTAAAAAGTCTCCAGGGGACCATGCCTCCCCTCGAAAAATACATGAGCCATTTCTTCGGACTGTGGCAGAACCTGATCAACATCCACCACTTGGTGAAACCGAACCTGCACATCATTGACGGGCTGATCGCGCAGGAGGATTTCGGGCCGGTCTCAGGCACGCCCAAGACGATGAACCTGTTGATAGGAGGGGAGAACCCAGTAGCTGTGGATGCGGTTACGATGCGTATCATGGGGCTCGAGCCGTTGACGTCGCCGCCTGTCTGGTTGGCCTACATGCAAGGATTGGGTCCGATTGAGCCGGAGAAAGTAAGCGTCATCGGGCCGTCCATTGAAGAGCTGAAGAGCCCGTTCAAGCGGCCGGATATCAACCTGGCGAGCGGTCGAGATTTTGTCATTCATGCAGGCACTGCCTGCCCCGGCTGCGCGGGATATCTTCATTTTGCCGTGGCGAAACTGCGGCGGCCTGATCCGGCCGATCCTACAAGGCTCCTCATCGATCGTCCATTTGAGCGCAAGGTGAATATATACCTCGGCCCGACCACCGATGACCGGATCAATCCCGACGAAACGAACATCTTCCTCGGGATTTGCCAACAGCACCACGGAGAATTGGGCAGACACTTACCCGGATGTCCCCCTCACGCGGAAGTGTTGCTGAACGGCATATTCAGTCTCTTTCCGGATGTGGAACGGCCCAAGTATGCCGACAAGACTGAAGAGGCGAAGCTGGAGGAGATGCTGAAAGAGGTGCTGGCGTCTCTCGGCTAACCTCACGTGTTGCAGAGGTCAGCCGGGAAGCACTCGGACGGTTCCTGTGGTGCACATTCCGCCTCTTTCTTCGGGTTCTGCTTTTTTCTCACCACCGTGATGGTCTCACCTGCCACGCCCCAGTTATCGGTATCTACCTCGTCAATGACCACAAAAACCGTCTTGGGATCTTTTCCCAGGACATCCTTGAGCAATTTCGTCACTCCCTGGATCAACAGGGCCTTTTGCTCAGCCTTTACCCCTTCTTTCGTTACTTTGATGTTGACGTATGGCATAGTCCGCTCCTTTTAAATTTTGTGATCAACCATGATCCCAACAGAAAGAGTTTAATGATCAGGAGCAGGTTTTGCAATATCTATGTTCCAGTGAGGCTTTACGGCGGGGTGATGCGGCGGGTATATGATTGTGGCGGCAGTGGTAAGAAAAAGGCCGGGACCACGGGGCCCCGGCCTCCTCGATCAGCAACATTTACTACTTCTGTTGCGGTTTGCCCAGTACCTCTACCATGAACTTCTCGTCTACCAGTGTTCCCTCGGCGATGAGCTGACGGTACTTGATGAAGTCGATCACGTCGGTACCCGTAATCTTCTTCGAGTTGAACGCGCCGAAGCCAAGATACGCCTCGCCCATCATGTTGGCTGCCAGCCAGTGCCGGTGATCGTTCTTCATCGTATCCCAGAAGAACTTCTTCTTCTGCCTGATACCATCTATTGATTTCGCCAAGCAGCCGGGGAAGAGGTTGGCAAAGATCCAGACGATCCGATTGACTTCAGCGTCGAGCAGGGAGAAATCATAGTCGTTGTTCTTCAGCTTCTCGTTCACCCACGCTCTCGCCTGTTTCATTGCATCACCGGATTTGTATTCGCCGTACACAATTTCGCCGTTGTCGATGAACTTGTCGGTGATGATCTGCGGGTTCCTTACCCAGGCGCCCTTCTCATCTTTCAAAACCGGCAAAACCTTCGTCAGAAGACCTTTCCAGGCCATTTTGTAGGCGCTCCACATCTCGCAGCTGACGCAGCTCCACATCGCGTCTTCGATGCTCAGATAGGAAGGCAGGAAGTCGGAAGCGCCGCCCACCGGGGCAGAGCCGTGACGCGGGCCTGCCTGGCCAAAAATCGCGAGGTCCGAAGTAATGGTCAGGTCGCACGCAGTGCCGATTTCCTGGCCTCCGGCAACCCTCATGCCATTTACCCGGCAGATGACCGGTTTCTTGCACATGAGGATGGAGTCGACCATGTTGTTGAAGAGCTCCATATAGGCGCCGTATTCTTCAGGTCTCATGCTGTAATACTCAGAGTATTCCTTCGTGTTGCCGCCCGTGCAGAACGCATTGGGGCCTGTGCCGGTGAAGACCGTTGCCACTACTTCACGGTCTGTCGAGGAATTCTCGAAGCCGGCGATAACGCCCTTCACCATCTCAGTGGTGTAAGAGTTGTACTGGTTCGGGTTATTCAGTCTGACCCACGACACATAGAGCCCTTTCACAACATTCCCCTTGGGGTCTGTCAGCGGCTTCTTCTCGTACACGACGCACGGGGCTTCTGTTCCCCAGTGCTCCGTGCCGTACCGGTCATGGTTTTTCTTCCCGTGTTCCCTTGGCATCCATTCAAGTCCCATAGTTCTCCTCCTGATAATAGTTTAGTGTTAAACCTTAAAAGTCAGGTTTCAGTACGACCCTTTTTGCAGGGGATCCTGCCTTGTGTATCTCGTCGAATGTTGCCGCAATGGTGCTCATCGCTCTCACTTCGACGAACGGGTCAATCACGATCTTCTTGCTCAGCACCATGTCGAGCACGATGGGATAATACTCCGGCAGACAGCCCCACGTCCCGATGATCTCTGCATCGAACGCCATCAACTTGGACATCATGTACTCGCTCTTAGACATGCCGAAACCGACCAGGATCAGTTTTCCGACAAAGGAGAGCAGGTCGAGAGCAAGGTCCTGTCCGGCTTTCGTACCGGTTACCTCAAAAATCTTCCATCCTGTGTTGGGCACGCCCTTTGACTTACAGTAGTTCCTCCACTCGCCGACGACATCTTTGTTTGCCTTGTCGACGGTGCTGATCACGGCGTCGCACCCATACTCTAAGGCCCTTTTCAGCTTATCCGGATTTCTCGCGATACCGATGACAGATTTGGCACCGAGTGCTCTCAGGGTCTGGCACACGTACACGCCGACGCCACCGGTAGCACCGATAACGATCACGTTGTCCCCCGGCTGGAGATCTGCTCTCTTGGCCGCCTGATAAGGAGTCGTGACTGCATCCGCTATCACGGCGAGCTGTTCCAGTGCGTAACCCTTCTTGTCCTGCACCAGGCAGAGGTCGATTGAAGGAACCGGAATGTGGCTGGAGAAGCCGCCATAAATACCGAGACTGTTACCGGGCATAAGCTGCGCAAGACACCGGTTGCCGCGGCCCGATTTGCAAAGCGCGCACTTGCGGCACGGCATAACAGCAGGAACGATCACTTCCTTGCCGATCCAAGCAGCATCGCCTGCAACCACGGTCCCCGCGATCTCGTGACCAAGGGTGAGCGGGGGCTTGCTTACGGTCGGAACGCTGTCGTAAAAATAGCCAAGGTCAGTATGACAGACCCCGCATCCTGCAACCTGAACGAGCACTTCGCCATCTTTTAACGCCGGTGCGGGAATCTCTGTCTTCTCAAGCTTCCCCTGAATAACCTCTCCAGTCTCCTTGTTTTTACCCCACGGCGTTACCATCTGCCATGTCTTTATTTTTGTTGGTACATCAGCCATTGAAACACCTCCCTCTTAGAATGTTTAATGTGTCTCTAACCTCTCACCCCCCGTGGGCTCTTAGGTCATGCCGTAACCGCCGTCAACGCACAAGAGCTGCCCTGTAATATAACGGGCATCGTCGGACGCAAAAAAGACAAAGGCCGGTGACACGTCCTCCGGCTCAGCATAGCGACCGAGGAGAATCCGTTTTGTGTAAATCTCCTTCAGCTTTTCATCAGTAGAAATCGTGTGAGTCATTTCCGTTGTGACAATCCCGAGAGATATCACGTTGCAGGTAACGTTGAACTTGGCGAGCTCCCTTGCGGCGGACTTGGTCAAGGATATAACGCCTCCCTTTGCAGCCGCGTAATTGATCTGGCCAATGGTCCCTACAACACCTGCCACTGATGTCACGTTGACGATCCGACCATAGCTCTGCTCCATGAAATGCTTCGATGCGGCCTGGATACAGAGCCACGGTCCCCTCATCTGAATGTTGACCACCTCATCCCATACATCTACCGACATCTTGTGGAGCATGGCCGGCTTCGAGACTCCAGCGTTGTTCACCAGGATCTGAATTGAGCCAAAGTTCTGGACACAAGCGTCGATGATTTTCTGCGCATCCTCCTTTCTGGCCACATCACCCTGGACCGCAACGGCCTTCCGGCCCATGGCCTCAATCATACTCACAACTTCTTTGGCTGCTTTGTCGTTGGAAGCATAATTGACTATAACGTTCGCGCCGTTTTTTGCGAAGTCCAGGCAAATCGCCCTGCCCACGCCCCGTCCGCCCCCTGTAACGACAGCATTCTTGCCTTCTAGTTTCATGGGCATAGTCTCCTTACGAATTTGTGAAAATAATTACAATTTGGTCCTATTTTATCTGTAACGCAAAACAATGTCAAGACAAAAATAGTCTAGAAAAGACCGATACTTAAGGGTTCTTCAGTTGTGGCGCTTGAGCCGCCGCACGCACAAAAAACGTGAAAACGCTCAATGAAGTGAGGGGAATAGTGAAGCTACCCCGCGCACGTAGGCAACTTTTTGTGCTTGAATCAGGGGCGGTTAGCATGATAATCTGTGGCGTGCGAGCCCTTGCTCTCGACATAGGAGAAAAAAGGATAGGCATTGCGATTTCGGATTCTCAGCAGAGCATAGCACAGCCCCTCAAGCTCTACAAAAGAGGATCGTTGTCGCAGGATATCGACGAGGTGAAGAAACTCATCCGCGAGCACGAGGTTTCAAGAATTGTCTGCGGCCTCCCGAAGAATCTCGATGGTTCGATAGGAAAGAAGGCAGAAGAAATCGTGGAGTTTGCCAGGAAGCTTGAGGAGAAGACGAGCGTGCCCGTGGACCTCTGGGATGAGCGTTTTTCAACGGACGAAGCCCACCGGATTTTTGACATGCATGAGTACAAGCAGAAAAAGCGCAAGCCGTACATAGACATGATGGCAGCACAGATTATCCTCCAGGGATTTCTTGATGCTCACAAGAAGGGATAAAAGAGTTATTGCCGCCGCCGCGGCACTTTTTCTGATAAGCCAGCCTGTGATCTTTGCCAGTATTCCCCTGGACACCGACAATACGGTCAAACCCGTGGTTGTCAAAAAAGGAACACATATTCGCGATGTGGCCCGGCTGCTGGAAGAGCAGGACCTCATCCGCTCAAGCTGGCTTTTCGTGGGCTGCTCGCTGGTGGCGCACAGGGGCAAAATAATAGCAGGCGAGTACGAGCTGAGTAAGCAAATGTCAATCGCGCAGATAGCGGCAAGAATGGCTGCCGGGCAGAGAAAGGTTTACACGCTCAAGATCGTGGAGGGTTACAACCTTAACACAGTGGGTGACGCCCTGGAAAAGGCCGGAATCATGAATAGGAACGTTTTTTTCAAGCTCGCCACAGACGATGCCTTTCTGGATAAACTTCGTATTCCGGCTGATACTCTGGAAGGCTACTTCTATCCCGACACTTACTTTTACAGTAAGGAGACGGATATCGACGTTTTTTTGGAGAAGATTATCCGAAGGACTTTTGCCTTCTTTGAAAAGGAGGATATTAAGGCTCGCATGGTTGAGCTCCACATGAGCCCCTATGACGTGCTCACTCTTGCTTCGATGATCGAAAAGGAAGCGAAGATTGAGGAAGAGAAGCCGCTTATTTCGGCTGTCTTCCACAACCGGCTTCAGAATGGCATGAGCCTCGACTCTGATCCCACGGTCATGTATGGCATCAGCATGAGCCCCAAGGCTTTAACGAGGGTTGACCTGGACAGTCCGACCGCGTACAATACGTATAGGCTCAAAGGCTTGCCAAAAGGACCGATATGTAACCCTTCGACGAGTTCCCTGCTGGCAGCACTTTACCCTGCGCCGAGTGACTTTCTCTATTTCGTGTCAAGAAATGATGGAACCCATGTCTTCTCCAAGCGTATCAGCGAACATAATCAGTTCGTCACCATCTACCAGAAAAATAAGAAGAAACAATAAAGCAAAAAAGGAGGCGATTCTATGGAAAAAGAGGTAGCTGTCATCGGTGTGGGCCAGAGCTCCTTCGTGAGAGGTTACGAGGGATCGATCAGGGAGTTGGCTTTTGAAGCCTTCAGGGAGGCGATGAAGGATGCCGGTATTACCCAAAAAGATGTGGGAGCGTCTGTATTCTGCTCGGCGCCTGAATACGACAAGCAGAGATCGCCCGCCGGCGTTCTGGCCGAGTATCTTGGCCTGATTCCGCAGCCGACGTTCTACATCGAAACCGTCTGCTCCTCGAGCAGCACCGGCGTTAAGGTAGGTTACAGTATGATCAAGGCGGGACTGCACGACCTGGTTTGTGTCCTTGGATTTCAAAAGATGTCTGAGATTACTTCGGCGGAATCCCAGGAGAGGATGGGGCGAGGAGCAGATATTCAGTGGGAAGCCCCGTTTGGAACTATGATGCCCGCCTACTATGCCCTCTATGCTCAGGCGTACATGGCCAGGAATGGCTTGACGCATGAGGACCTGATGAGCGTCAGGCTTAAGTCAGCCACATATGGCGTGGTCAATGAGCGGGCTGTCTACCGAAAGGGCGTAAAAGCAGAAGATTTCGATGCATCAAACCCGGAAGCCAAGATGGCAGGCCCTGTTGCATGGCCTTTGCGGGTGGGCGACTGCTGTGCCAATGCGGATGGAAGCTCCTGCGTGATCCTTGCCAACAAGGAGAAGGCGAAAGCTTTTTCCAAGAAGCCTATTTGGATCATCGGCATCGGGGCCGCCTCCGAAGCAGTGAACATGGCTGCAAGGCCCGATTTTGCGAAAGGGTTGAGCGTGGGCTATGGAGCCGCTGCTCAGGCCTATAAGATGGCTGGCATAACGGCGAAGGATATTAAAGTGGCCGAAGTTCACGACTGTTTCACCATTGCTGAGATCATGGCCTATGAGGGTCTTGGTTTTGCTCCAATGGGCGAGGGGAAGCAGCTCATCCGCGAAAAGGCAACGTATAAGGAAGGGAAAATTCCGGTCAACGTCGATGGCGGGCTCCTCTCCAAAGGCCACCCCATCGGCGCAACGGGCGGATCGCAGATCCGTACCATCGTGCTGCAGCTCCGTGGGGAGGCAGGTCCCATGCAGGTGGCGGGCGATCCGGGAATTGGCCTTGTCCACAATGTGGGTGGTGTTGGACTCTACGGCAATGTTACAATATTCGGGAGGTGAGCTATGGGTTTTGAAAAATTCGGAAGAAAAAGCTTTACGGCTGTGACGAAGACAGGAAAGTTTGTAGACCTCCTTCTGGAGGGGAAAGTTGAAGGCACTGTCTGCAAAGACTGCGGCGCGAAATTCTTTCCGCCCAGGGCGGACTGCGCAAAGTGTTTCTCAAAAAATATGGACTGGTTCGAAGTTCCAAAAAAGGGTACGCTGGAGACCTTTACCACAGCCTATTACGCGCCCTTTGGCTTCGAAACCGATCCTCCTTACACCATGGGCGTTGTCGACTTTGGTGACGGCCTGAAGCTCTTTGCCCGGTTGGCCAAAGAGATAAAGCCAGAGGAAGTGAAAGTGGGTATGGCGGTGACGACCCGTCCGCTCAAATACGATGACGGTCAGATCTCATTTGAGATTGTGAGGGCGTAAGTCGAGTGAAGCGCAAAAAAATAGGGGCCTGGCCGAGTTCGGCAGGCCCCTTCTTCCTGGTTCAAGCCGGTTGGGAAAGTCTTTCCCGTAAGAACCGGCCATCGCAAGCGTTTCCTGACCTCTTTCCAACCTTAAGTAAATCAGCATCAGTGTCGAATATGTAGCAGGGAGCGCGTCCGCCAGTTTGTGGAATGATAATTGCTAGACAATGATGAAGATGGGCAAGCTCGCTCTAAAAAGGCTGAAAGGTCACGGGTTCTTTTTGAGCGGGAGCCGCGATCTCAAGCAACTTGGAGATTCGAGCGGCCGCCTTACAGAATGAGGAGGAGCAGCATGAAACCGATAACAAGGTCCAGGGGGGGTCTCTTGACGGTCGTTGCCGTGATCTCAGTTATGACGATTTTCCTTTCTTCGACTGCCGGATGGGCTGACTCTCTTCCGGATGACCCGGGCAAATTCAACGGCCTGTATTGGGGGCTGTATCTGGGAGAACTCAAGGGCATGAGATTGGTAGGCTATGACCCCACGAAGGGTGGAGAGTTGTACTACGTCAGGCAGGGTGATACAGCCCAGATGGGTGGCGCAAAACTTGAGTACGTATGGTATGGATTCTGGCGAGGCGTTTACTCATCGGTTCTCTTTGGCACGAAACGTGCGGAGAATTGGGAAGCGCTGAGAAGCATGTGCTTCGAGAACTTCGGGCCCTGGAGTAAACCGGACTGGCGTATTGAGCGCTACTACTGGGTTGGCGAGCACAGCGCCATGACGCTCGAGTATAACGAGACCCTGTATGAGGGCCAGCTCTATATCTATTCAAAAACAATTTACGAGAGACAGCTTGGCGAGGCCGGAAGAGGAGCCGCCGGTCGGCGATCGGTTAACAGATTTTCGCTTTACTAAGGCAGGGAGTCGGTCTATCTCACGGAAAGCAGCCGAGCTGGCAGCCCATTACCTTCACCTTAAGTTCATTCAGCATGTTACCGAGATCCCTCGAGGAGATTCCCTCCTCTTCGGCGAGCTTCAACGCCTGCTTGCACGAAATCTTCCCATCCTTGCTTAATGCCTTGACTTTCTCAGTGAGTCCTGCCTTATCCATATCTCATCACTCTCCGGAGTCTCAGGTTTTCACCGGCCACTGATTACGGGCCACGGGAAACCGCTTTTAGGTGGGGTGAGTGAAGGGATTTGAACCCTCGACACCTGGGTCCACAGCCCAGTGCTCTAACCAAACTGAGCTACACTCACCGTTTCCCGATTTTTATCACAGCCCCGGGGAAAAGTCAATCGCACGCGCGAAAGACTGTCAACGCAAAGTAGAAATGTCCTACTCTTAGCAAAGTAGAAATGTCCGGTATGCACTCCATCATCTGTTTCTGCCCTTGGACCATCATGAGACCTCCGTCGCCGCACGGTGCTCTTTTTCTTTCGATGTTTTGAACCA
>DATFYE010000097.1:0-42421 GCA_035315185.1 Syntrophorhabdales bacterium
CTGAGCGCCTCCCCTTTTGCTGCTTGTCTTGGTATACACGGGACTGCTCTCTAGGAGCGCATCCGCTGAGCCTCCTACTGGGTCTTCTTCGCCCCGGCGTTCCTCACGTTCCTGTGCAGGTCCGTCCGGTCGGTATGCAGATTCTGCCGGTCACCAGCCAACTGACGACGGTCGCTCTTCAGGTCCGTCCGGTCAGCCCGAAGGTTCTGCCGGCCCTGCCTGAGATCCTGTCTGTCCTTACCCAGATTGCGCTCGTCGTTGCGCAGGTTACTACGGTCAGTGCCAAGGTTCTGCCGGTCACGGTTGAGATTGCCCTGGTCACCCCGCAGGGTCTGGCGATCCTGTTGGAGCGCGCCTCTCGCCTGCTGAATCTTGGTCTGGTCACCCGACTTCATGGCGTCCTGGAGATTCTTTCTGTCTGTGGCAAGCTGACCTCTATCCTTTGCGAGGCTCTGCTCATCTCCGCTGATACTCTGCCGGTCCTTCTCCACGTTTCCGACATCCTGGTGGATAGCTTGTCTGTCATGCTGGACGTTCTGTCGATCTGCATTGATGATCTGTATGTCGTGGTGGACGGCCTGCTTATCCTGCTGGACGTTCTGCCGGTCCTGTCTGATATCCTGTCGGTCCTTACCCAGAGTGCGCTCATCGTTACGCAGATCCGTCCGATCAGTATGCAGATTCTGCCGGTCACCCGTGAGGTCCTTGCGGTCCCGGTTGAGATTGCCCTCGTCAGTACGAATGTTCTGGCGGTCTTGACCGAGGGCAGCCTTGTCCTGCTGGATCTTCGTCTGGTCACCCGACTTGATGGCGTCCTGGAGATTCTTTCTGTCTGTGGCTAACTGACTTCTATCCTTTGCGACGTTCTGTTCATCTCCGCTGATGTCCTGCCGGTCCTTTTGGATGTTCCCCTCATCCTGGCGGATGTCCTGTCTATCCTGCTGGACGTTCTGCCGGTCCTGCCTGATATCCTGCCCCGTAGGGTTGTCGCTCTGCTGAGCTCTGGAGAGGACAGGCACTGCCAGGAGCAGGCCGAGAAAGAGAACAGTAATCATGCCCGATACCATCGAATGTTTTCTCATAGCTGTTTCCTCCTTTATGATCTTTTTTTTGAAAGAGAAGAAGGATCGTTTACGCCGGGGGTGACCTGGACAAAGGCGAGAAGAATACGGCGCATACTGCGAATAAAGGCTGTTGCGTATAGTAGCAGCGTGCGAAGGGCATGTAGGCATCCAGGACCAGGTCGTAAGAGATGCCGTGGTCCAAAGAACCTTTTGCTTTGCAGACCGGACAGTCAGAGGCGGTCAGGGCTGTCTGATGATAGTCAAACGCAATGACAAGGAGCGAGACCGAGAAGAGGGCAAGAAGATAGAAACCTCTCTCCTTGCGGGCCACCGCAGCGCGGAGGAACGCGAAGTTGAACTTTCGAATATGGTGACGAAGGTACACTTTCTCTCATCTCTGTTATCGGCCCCGAGGTTGGCTGTCTTTAGGGGCGAGGGAAGGGCTTGCGCCCCGACGCTCTTTACTTGGAGATGCCAAATCCCTCGTGCCAGGGGTTTCGGCCTCTTTTTGGCCCGCCGCTTTTCTTCTGTGTGAGGTAGAGGTTTTCTTCAAGATAAGCGCGAAAAATCGCTTAGGCCGTTGGTTTTAATGCCTAAGGGCTGATTGACAATGGACAGGGCGATGCACATCTCTTTATTAGGATATATTGCAATAAGCTAATAATAAGACGATTAATACTAATATAAAAAGTAATTAATAGTTCATGAATATATATAACTTGGTATACAAACTGTGAGGAGGAACTATGGGCAGAAAAAAAGGAGCGAAGAAAAAGCAAGAAGAAGGCATGAAATTGGTCCCCATTATCTTTCGTGTTTGCAGAGCCGAGCACGTGCTGGTGCGGAGAAGGGCTTCCATTCTCGGGATGAACGTGTCTGCATTCCTGAGATTGCTCATAGCGAGGGGGAGGGTAGAACTGGAGGAGAGGGAGCAAAAATCTGAAGAAAGGGGGATGGACTACACAAGAGCAGAGGAGGTGAAATCGAAGAAAAAGAAGAATGGTAAAGGAATGAGAAAGACAGTATTGCCACCGGGGAAGCGAGTGAAGTCCTCGGAGGAAAAAACAAATCAAGGAGGAAGGAAATGAAAAAATTAGTCGGCTTTATAGTGTTGGCATTTTGGGTGGTAGGTGGTCTTCTGCTCACGCCTGGAGTTTCATTTGCGCAAACCCCACCGCCGGTTCCGGAACCGGTTAGCTTGATTTTCCTCGGCGCGGGCCTGGTGGGACTCGGAGTGATCGGGAGAAGAATCAAGAAGTAACCTGACGTTCAGGTACAAATCAAAGGAGGATAGATCATGGCCAAGAGATTATGCGTCTCGATGCATGCGGTATTTTTAACATTACTCGTTGTCCCGCTGCTGCTTCTTAACCTTGCTCTCGTAGGGATGGAAGAAGCGAAAGAACGAGCGTCGCGGGCAATGGTCTCCTGAACGATGTAGGGGCAGCCACTGCCAGTTTTTTCTTCACGCTTGGCGGGTACCCTGAACGGGGCGCTGAACCTGCCCTTGCCGTGACTGGTGTCTGGCTGAGTTAGGTAGCGCTAAGACTTATCGGGTGTGGTTATGGCGAAAAGTGCCTGACTCTCGTCAATGATAACAAGAAAGGGGGTGTAAGCATCTCTTGGGTCTTTGGGCGGTGATTGATCCCGCTGCAAAAGCAGTTGGTGTAGGAGTGCAACCAAGATCTGCTGGTTGAGAAGGCTGAGTTACAAGACAAGGTAAGGTATTGCAGGTTTCAAAAAAACAAACAGAGAAGAGGAGGTATGACATGAAAAAATTAGTCGGCTTTATAGTGTTGGCATTTTGGGTGGTAGGTGGTCTTCTGCTCACGCCTGGAGTTTCATTTGCGCAAGTCCCTCCGTCAGTTCCCGAACCGGTCAGCTTGATTTTCCTCGGCGCCGGCCTGGTGGGACTCGGAGTGATCGGGAGAAGAATCAAGAAGTAACCTGACGTTCAGGTACAAATCAAAGGAGGATAGATCATGTCGAAAAAATTCGGAATCGCATTGTTTGTAGTATTGTTAGTCTCGTTCGTTGTCGCCCCTTGCGGAGCGGCGGAGCTGGTGCAGAACGGAGGGTTTGAGACCGGGAACTTTAGTGGCTGGACGGCTTCGGGTTCCTTTTTAGGAGTTGACGGCAACCCCCACAGCGGCGCGTCCGCCGCCTATATCGGGTCCACTGTTCTGAATGATTCCCTTTCGCAGACGCTGAATACGGTCGCGAACCAATCATATACCTTCAGTTTTTGGTTGAGTAACGTGGGTGGAGGTACAAATGCCTTTAGTGCGTCTTGGGGTGGGACTTCCCTCATTGGTGGGGCTACACCTGGATTGCCTCTGGTTAACTCTGCCGCTTTTGGTTACACCGACTATACCTTCACCGAGACAGCTCCGACGTCATCCACGGTCATTACGTTCTCAGGTGGTTCAGTCCCAAGCTATTTCTATCTGGATGATGTCAGCGTCATTGGCCCAGCACCAGGACCAGTACCATCGGTTCCCGAACCCCTTAGTCTGCTTTTCCTTGGCACCGGCCTGGTGGGTATGGCAGTGATCAAGAGAAAGAACATAAAAGAGGAGGTGTGACATGAAAACCTTAGTTGGCTTTATGGTGTTGGTATTTTGGGTGGTAGGTGGTCTTCTGCTCACGCCTGGAGTTTCATTTGCGCAAGTCCCTCCGTCGGTTCCCGAACCGGTTAGCCTGATTTTCCTCGGCGCTGGCTTGGTGGGTATGGGAGTGATCGGGAGAAGAATCAAAAAGTAACCTGACGTTCAGGTACAAATCAAAGGAGGAGGACAGGGTATGTTCAAGAGATTCCGAGTCTCACTATTTGGAGCAAAGGTTATGTTATCAGTGGTGGTGAGTCTATTCTGTTTGTGGGCGATCCAGGCGGAAGCTGCGCCCATTCCGGGGTTATACGATACGGGCGTCAGTAGTAGCAATGCACTGTTGCCTGACGGTACGACCGATCCGCACTACACGCTGACACTGAGCAGTGATCCCTTACACCCAGGTCCTGCGGCACTTGTGGTGAATAGCAGCAGCGGCGACCCTATTTTTACTGGACCGTGGCTTGCCGATGGCCCGAACTCAAAGTGGATCGCTCCTCAAGCCAATCAATCATACCCTACCGGCGGTGACCCCGGTGGACCCTATACGTACGAGACTACCTTCAACCTAACCGGGTTGAATCCGGCCACAGCGGTGATCACGGGGGAGTGGACTACGGACAACGAAGGGGTAAATATCCTCATCAACGGGGCTAGCACAGGCTTCACGACCCCCTTCAACGCTTTTACTGCATTTCACCCGTTCACTATCAGCAGCGGCTTCGTTTCCGGGATCAATACTCTGGATTTTGAGGTGAATAATGACGGGAACGCTACCGGCCTCCGTGTGGAGTTGAGCGGAACGGCAAGCCCCGTCCAAGAACCCGTGAGCCTGCTGCTCCTCGGCGCCGGCCTGGTGGGGATGGCAGTGATCAAGAGAAAAAATCAAGAAGAGGAGGTATGACATGAGAAAACTAGTCGGCTTCATGGTGTTGGCATTTTGGGTGGTAGGTGGTCTTCTGCTCACACCTGGAGTTTCATTTGCGCAAACGCCGGTTCCCGAGCCCGTTAGTTTGCTGTTCCTTGGCGCGGGCCTCGTGGGGCTGGCGGCAATCGGGAGAAAAATAAAAAAGTAACCTGATTATCAGGTACAAATCATAAGGAGGATAGATCATGTCGAAAAAATTAGGAATCGCATTGTTTGCAGTATTGTTAGTGTCGTTCGTTGTCGCTTCCCGCGGGGCAGCTCAGGTGACCAACGGGGGGTTTGAAACCGGCACCTTTAGTGGCTGGACGACTTCCGGCGCGGACTTTATCGTCCTCGCCCCCCACAGCGGCACGTACGCCGCTTCGCTTGAGAATGGTAGCATCTCGCAGACGCTGGTCACGGTTCCGGGGCAGTCATATACCTTCAATTTTTGGGTGCTACACAGTAACAGCCTTTTGCCAAATGACTTTAGTGCGTCTTGGAATGGGACGACTCTCTTGAATCTCGTTAACCAGGGTTCTTCTGGTTACACCGACTATGCATTCACCGAGACAGCTACGTCGTCATCCACGACCATTACGTTCTCAAGCAGTAACACGCAAGGCCCGACCGCCGGTTACGAGTTCGATCTGGACGATGTCAGCGTCACCCCTGTTTCCGAACCCATGAGCCTGTTCCTCTTCGGTGCCGGCCTGGTGGGGATGGCAGTAATCGGGAGAAGAAATCGAAAAGAGGAAGCATGAAATGAAAAAATTCATCGGCTTTATGGTCATGGTATCGGTGGTGGTGAGCCTATGCTGTTTGTGGGCGGTCCAGGCGGAAGCCGCGCCTATTCCGGGGTTATACGATACGGGCGTCAACAGTAGCAATGCACTGTTGTCTGCCGGTGCCACGGATCCGCACTACATGCTGACGCAGAGCGTTGACCCCAGTTTTCCTGGCCCTAATGCGATCGTCGTGGGGCCGGCAACAGCAGGCAACCCCACCGCGGGCTACCCCTTTACGCCCAATGGGCCCTGGATGGACAATGCGTCCAATTCGCAATGGATCGCCCCTCAAGAGTACGTTTATACAGGGGTTCCCACGGGTAACGGTATGAGCGCTGGAGCTTATACGTACACGACGACCTTCAACCTAGCCGGGTTGAATCCGGCCACGGCGGTGATTACGGGTGAGTGGGCCGCGGATGATGAGGGGCTCAATATTTTGATCAATGGGAACTCCACGGGCTTGACCTACAATGCCGAGGCTTATGGATCATTCCAGTCGTTCACAATCAGTAGCGGATTTGTTTCCGGTGTCAATACGCTGGCGTTTGAAGTAGGGAATATCGCGCTCGGTCCTACTGGCCTCCAGGTGGATAATTTGAGCGGAACGGCAAGCCCCGTCCGAGAACCCGTTAGCCTGCTGCTCTTCGGCGCCGGCCTGGTGGGGATGGCAGTGATTGGGCGAAGAAACGAAAGGAGAGCAACATGAACATAGTTACAAAGGTACTGTTATTGGTGATGGTGAGTCTGTGCGGTTTGTGGGCAGTCCAGGCGGAAGCTGCGCCCATTCCAGGGTTGTTCGATACTGGTGTTGACAATAGCAATGCGTTATTGCCCTACGGTACCGATGATCCGCACTACACGCTGACGGCGGCGCCCGGATTCACGGTTCCCCGCAGCACGGTAGTGTACGATCCCTCGAGCTACACCCTCTATAACTGGGTCGCCAATACTGCTAATTCGCAGTGGATAGGCCTTCAATCATCTGCAAACTATTTCTCGGCAGGACTTTATAAGTACGATATTAGCTTCAACCTGACCGGGTTGAATCCGGCCACGGCAGTAATTACTGGTGCATTTGCCGCGGACAATAATGGGGTAATCTTCCTCAATGGGGTTAGCACAGGTGTGACCACCCCGACGCTCGGTTTTTCATCATTCACGCCGTTCACAATCAGCAGCGGATTTGTTTCCGGTGTCAATACGCTGGAGTTTCAAGTAACTAATCTTGCCGACGTAGCACCTTTTGGTGGCCCTACCGGCCTCCAGGTTCAGTTGAGCGGAACGGCAAACGCCGTTCCCGAACCCTTGAGCCTGTTCCTCTTCGGCGCGGGCCTAGTCGGGATGGCAGTGATCGGAAGGAGAAAGCAAATCGTCAAATGATTTTCGTTGGGAAGCGCGAGGGAGGTCCATTTCCGGCCCTCCCTTGGGACATCACTATCGGTCGGGCTTTTTCGAATCAGGGTCAAGGTAGGGGTGTCGATAACATTGGGTTAGTAACCGAATTCTCGACTTCCGCCACCGCTGCCCCCGAACCCGCTAGGTCCCGCATGCGGGCATGGCTGGATATATGGCATGCAGTTGCTGTGTTAGTAAATTTATTTGATGGAGGCGTTATGAAACTCTGCAGGTTTATAGGAATGCTCATTTTGAAGTTCGAGACCGAGGCGGCAGCGAGGAGCCCCACCCACTCCGCGGATACCCGGAAGGTATACACTTGAAGGCGAACTGATATCAGATGAAGTCCTCCAGTTTGACCGTCTCCAGCCCGATCGGCCGTATCCGCTCAAAGAGCTCCCTGCCCGCCATGTCAGACAACGGCGGCTTGGTCGCGTCGATGGCTATTTTTGAGCCGATGCGCGACCAGCCCAGCGGACTTCCCGGCGGAATCACCTCGATGCCGGTCGGGTCCATGGGATGAATGCGCGTCTCGTCAACAATGAAGACATCGCGCGCGGGGTTAAGGCGCGTGGACATGGCCCAGATGATCTCCGCGGGATTGAATATATCCACATCCTCGTCCACGGCGATAGCCACTTTGGGATGAAGGTACTGGGATGAAAGGGCTGCCATAAGCACATTTTTAGCCTCACCCTTGAAACGCTGCTTCAGTTGCACTACCACGCCGAAGATACCCGGAAGCATCATCACGTTGACGAGGTCCGTAAAGCCCCCGACTGTTTTGAGCCGGTCGAATAGGGCTGCGGACATGGGCACCTTGTGATAGATGCAGCCTTCTACCTCCGAACCGTTCTGGATCTGTTTATAGATGGCGTCCTTGCGCATCATGAGGCGATCCACCCGGATGACGGGATTCATGCCCGTGCCTGCAACATAGTAATCCTGGAATTCCGAGAACGGTCCTTCTTCTTCCCGCTCATGGGGCAGTATCTCCCCCTCATAGCAGACCTCAGCGTGCGCAGGTACAACCAGGTCGTTTGTCTCGCACTTCACGACCTCCACTTCCTCTTCGAGCAAGGCCCCTGCCAGCTCCAATTCGGAGAGGTTTGCCGGCCCCGTGTATGCTGCGGCGAAGTAGTACATGGGATGATGGCCTATGATCACCGAGATGGGCGTTGGTTTGTTCTGCTTCTCATTCTTCTGGTAGATGAGATAGAGATGTCTCGGCACCATCAGAATGCCGAGCCTTCTCGGCCCCTTGATCTGCATGCGGTGGAAGCTCATGTTGAGCACGCCGGTGTCCGGGTCCCTCACGATGATCAGCCCGGAAGTGATGTAGCGGCCTCCGTCGCGCAGGCCGGCGATATGGGCAGGAAGCGCGGTCATGTCGACTTCATCGCCCGCGAAGCGTTTCTCACGAACCGGACCGTCCTCGACGATGCGCCGCTTCTTAAGATTTGCGACCCGTCTCGCAAATTCCCTTACGAGGAGTCTCGGCTCAACGCCGAAGGCGAGCGCTGCCTGTCTCAGATTACTCGGCGCCTGTCCCAGCGCGCGCCAGCCGGGAAATCCGGCCACGTTTTTGAAATAAAGCGCTTTATCACGCGACTTGTAAAGCAGCGCGCCCATCTCAGTCTTTGGATCGACGGGCTTGTTGAGTGTCACCAGCTCCCCCGCTTTGTCGAGAGTTTCAACCCAGTCACGCATGTTCAGATTCTTTCCCATGGTTCACTCCTTTTTCTCGGTGTTTAAGAGACGCGGTTCTGAGCGTGCTGGCGCGCGCTGATCTGTACTCTCAGGAGCCACGCAAAGCATGCTGCGCCGATCAGGACAAAGAGCCACGAAGGCCATATCAGGAGAATCGCTGCCACTAGGGCTACAAGCCTTTCGTAGGGCTTGAGCTGTTGCTCGAAATAGTTTTCGCCCGCAACAGCCAGGCACCATATACCGGCAAGGGCCGCAACGACCGTCGCCAGCACAACGTACCAGGGCCCCACGAGTAAGAGGGCATGGTTATACGCAAACATGATCGGAATGATGAAGGCCACCGCGGCCATGCGCGTGGCGAGCCAGCCTACCTTCCAGCCGTCTGCACCTGCTATTGCCGCCGCGGTGTAGGCGGCTGTCGCATCAGGCGGCGTAATCAGGGCAAGGCAGGAATAATAAAAGGCGAAAAGATGCGCAGCATAGTTTGGAAGGCCAAGCGCGATCATAGCGGGAATGATCGTTGCCGCCTGGATGATGTAGGCGGGTGTGGTGGGCATGCCGAGGCCTAATAAGAAGGATATGAGAAATCCCAGCATCAACCCTGCAAAGAGGCTGCCTCCGACAATGCCGACGAAGCCGCTTGAGATGCGCTGGCCGAAACCTGTCACATCCACGGCGCCAACGATGAGACCGGCCGCGGCCGTGGAGGAAAGAACGATCAGGATGTTCCTGGCGCCGACTTCAAAAGCCGAGAGTAGACCTATGATATTGAGGCGGGTTGCACGGCGCAATTGACTTGCCGCGATCGCAGCGAGAATCCCGTAGCCTCCGGCGAAGCGCGGCGAATAGCCTGCAATCAAGAGGTAGAGCAGCATACCTACAGGAATAAACATGTGGCCATAGTCTCTCAATGTTTCCTTGGTCGTGACACCCGTGTCCACGCCGCGGAGGCCCAGCTTTTTTGCTTCGATGTGGACCGTTGCGAATAGGCTGAAGTAATAGAGGATCGCGGGGAAGAGCGCGTATTTGAGGATAGTCACATAGGGTATGCCGCTGAAGCCCGCCATGACGAACGCGCATGCGCCCATAACCGGCGGCGTCATCTGCCCTCCGCACGATGCAACCGCTTCGACCGCTGCTGCGAAGTTCGGCTTATAACCTGCCTTCTTCATCATGGGGATGGTGATGCTGCCCACCGTCGCCACGTTGGCTGATGTGCTGCCCGTTATCGATCCGAAAAACGAGCTCCCGATTATAGCGACTTTGGCAGGACCACCTGTCATGCGGCCCGCGAAGGCCATTGCGATATTGCTGATAAGCGTGGAACCGCCCGTCTTCATGAGCACTGCCCCGAATATCACGAAGAGCGCTATATCCGTGGCTGACACGCTCAACGGTATACCGAAAATGCCGCCGAGCGAGAGATAGTAGAAGTCTATAAGATCCGTCAGCCCGTGAGCTATCGAATGGAAGACGCCCGGCAAATAGGGGCCCACGAGCGGATACGCCAGAAATCCGAGCACGCAGTAGAGCATGCCCAAGCTGATCACTCGTGTGCATGCGAAGAGCACGGCGACAATGGTGCATAAGCCGAAAACAATTTCGTACCAGTAGAGAGGCGTGATGAAGGTGAAGCGCTCGGTCGTCACCCAGGCATAATTTGCGAGCACGTAGCCGACACCCGCGATCGAGAGCGCTATCAGGGCCCAGTCATACCAAGCCGGCGCAGGCGCTCCCGCCTTGTTCTTGCCTCTGGCGGTCACGAGAAAAACAATGATCAGGCCGAGCCCGAGGTGCACCCCGCGTTGGGCGAGGGCGTCCAGCGTTCCGAAAATTGCCGTATACATATGAAAGAGGCAAAGGGCAGTCGATACGATGAGAGAAAGCTTCAGATGAAAGGGTCGCGCTCCCCAGAACTCCTGCCATGACGGGCCCATACCTTACCCCCTATTTTCGCAGATCACGGATCCTCTTGTACTTGATTCTTTTCTCCGCTCCCAAGAGACGCTTGATATCGCCTTGAGCCATTGCCTCCACCCCGCAGCGCAGGCCCATCGCGCTGTGGAGCCGGGACGCGAGCCGCACGCAAGCCTGGTCGCGGCCGCCTTCGGGCCCGAGATACTCCACGGAGACTTTCACGAATTCCCTGTGCTTTTCTTTCCAGACCGTGACCAGATACTCATGCGAAAAAAGGCCACTCTCTTTTATGGACGGCTCGAAGTCAGCAGGATAAACAGCTACGCCCTTGACCTTGATCATGTCATCAACGCGGCCCCTGATGGGAGCAATGCGCCGGAAGGTTCTCCCGCAGGCGCACGGCTCAGGGATGAAAGAGGTGACGTCGCCGATACGGTACCGGATGAAAGGCGCTGCCTCTTTTATAAGTGTGGTGACCACCAGCTCACCTTCCTGCCCGTCGGGAAGTGGCTCTCCCGTATCAGGGTCGACCACCTCGAAGATATACGCGTCCTCGCTCACGTGCAGCCCGTGCTGCTCTTTGCATTCGTACGTGGGCGCCCCTGTTTCGACGCTGCCGTAGTTATCGTACGCCCTGCACCCCCACGCTTCCTCGATCTGCGTACGCATCCCCTCGGTGAGCGGTTCTGCAGTGTGAAAGGAGACGCGCACGCTGAAATCTTTGGCGGGATCGAGACCTATGGAACGGGCCACGTCAGCAAGGTTGAGCATGTATGAACCGGTGCAGCCAACAACGGTCGCTCTCCAGTCACGCATGAGCTGAAGCTGCCGTTCAGAGGGCGTGACTGCTCCGCTGCCCGCGGGCACCACGGTGGCGCCGAGTCTCATTGCGCCTTCGGATGAGGTGAATCCAACAATGAACAGGGTGTACGCAAAGGCGATCTGCACGATGTCGCCGGTCCGGACACCCTGGGCATGCAGGCGCCGGGCCCAGAGCCTTGCTATATTTTCCCAGTCACCGCGCGTGTGGAAGATGGGCTTCGGCTTGCCGGTCGAGCCTGTGGAACCCTGGATTCTGATCGCCCTGAAATCGCCCTGAAAATCCCCGAAGGGCGGGTGTTGTTCGAGGTTCTCTGCTATATCCTTTTTGGTGATAAAGGGGATCTTGGTGATGTCCCGCTCATTCCTGATATCGCTCGGGGAGAAACCGTGCGCTGCCCAGATGCGCCTGTAAAAAGGAACGTGTTCGTAGGTCCTTTGCACGAGGAGCTTGAGACGTTCTGCCTGCATCGCCTCAAGTGCTCTGCGGCCAGGTCGCTCCTCCTGCCATGTTACGCGAACCGGTAGCGCCATTGAATCCGTATGCGGTCTGCCTGTTACTTCACCAGGCCGCGCTCCTTGTAGTACTTGAGGGCACCGGGGTGCAGGGGGATGCCGACATCTTTTCCTATATCCTGAGGGCGGGCATATTCCATTGACTTAAGCACGGACGGGTAGCGCGAAAAGTTTTCGGCGATCGCTTTCACGATGGCGTATGCAAGCTCATCCGGCATGTTTTCGCCCACGACGAGGTGCGCCCGCACCGCGATCCCTTTGACAGGATAATCTATGCCGTTGTACATACCGTTTGGAAGCGTGTATGCCTCAACGCCCCTGAACTTCGTCAACTGTGCCACCTTGTCATCAGGTATGGACATAAGCCTGGCCTGCCGGTGTGAGTTCACGTTGATCACCGGCGCAAACGGGAACGGAACAGTCAGAAAGAGGAGCACATCGAGGTGCCCGTCTATGAACTGCACGGCCGAGTCTTCGAAGCTTAAAAATTGCACTCTGACATCGTTATAGCTCATGCCGTAAAGCTTCAAAAGCCTCTGTGCCTCTATATCGTTTGATAAACCGCGCGCTGCCGGGCTCACGCGCTTTCCCCTGAAATCTTCTATCCGCTTTATGTCCGAATCAGCGCGGACCACCAGGTGCGTCGCCTGCGGGTAAAGGGTCATGAGGGACCTGATGTTCCTGACCTGACCCATGGATTTGAAGTATCCTTCCCCGTCCCAGGCCTCGGCCGTGGCGTCGGTGAGGCTGAAACCGATATTGAATTTGCCCTGATGTATGGCCATCAGGGTAGCTGTTGGAGTACTGGGAACGTTTGCTCCACTGATGTTGGGATTTGCCTTTTTCACATCTTCCAGCATGGCGCTTCCTATAATCTGCCATGCACCACCGGCAACGATGGTGCCCCAGCTCAGCTCATACTTCTTCGATAGCTGCGCCTCTGCCGGTGAACCGACGATGAACGGGACAAGGAGAAGAGCGATTGAAACGCCTGTTACGATGCTGATGCTTCTTTTCATATATACCTCCCCTTTACTCATGATGATACTCCCTACTTCTTAAAGTACGAGTCCCAATTCTTGCGCACCAGTTCCAGGGTCTTCAGATCAGGTACTACCCGATCGGGCGTTGCCCTCCTGTGTTCATCCTGATATTTTCTCGTGGCGTCGATGCCTATTTTGGAGCACCACGCAAACTCCGTGAATCCCAGCTCGTGCCCCAGATCCTTGGCCTCGTACCGGTCACGCGCGGCGGGATTGAGCGGATAGACACCCTGCACCGGCAGCACGACCACATCGAGCTCGGGATCAACGCGCGTGGCTTCAGCGAAATAGACCTGGTTCAGGTCGTATATGTCGATATCCTCATCCACAATCGTTACCCAGTTGACGCTGGAATTGATGTATCCGGCCGAGAATGCCGCGTAGATCGCCTGCTTTCCCCATCCTGGATAGCGTTTCTTGATCTGCACCACTGCCTTGTAGCCGCGTCCTTGCAAGGGCAGGTAGACATCGCGGAACCCGATGACAGACCTCTTGAGCACATTGTAGAGATTTGCCTGGATGGGGAGGTACCTGAAGACTTCACCTTCGCCGTACTGGTGGCCCATGGAACCCGTCACATACAATGGGTCTTTTCGGTGAGTGATGCAGGTGACGTGGAAGGTTGGTGTGATCATCGATTCTTCGTAGTAGCCCATCCATTCGCCATACGGGCCTTCCTGTAAAAGCTCGGTGTGGTAGAGGCGTCCCTCGATCACGATCTCTGCATCAGCGGGCACGTCAACGTCGATAGTTTCGCAACGCACGAGCTGTACAGGTTTTTTCTGGAGCGCGCCCGCAAAGGCATACTCGTCTTCTGTTACCGCGGGCATCTTGGTGGTCGAAGCAAAATAGACAGCCGGCGACATACCGATCACGATGGCAACTTCGAGGTAGTCTTGTCCGCGCTCTCTGGCGCGGGCCAGATGGATACCAATATCCTGCAGGGAGAGCGCCATGATGCCCGTGGTATTCCTGCTGATCACATGCACCCGGTACATGCCGACGTTTCTGCCCAGTTCGGGGTCCTTCGAGATTGTGCCGTTCAATGTGATGTAAGGGCCACCATCACCGGGGGCCCATTTGAAGATCGGGAAATGGAAAAGATCAACGTCGTTTCCCGTGCGGATGACCTCCTTGCAGGGGCCGGTCTTGACCATTTCCGGCACCAGCCATTTGCTCTTGTCTTCCATCATGTTGGCATAATGGTTTCGGATCTGTTTTGGCGATGCGTCGCTCGGCAGATCGAGCGCCAGGGCGACCCTGGAGAAGGAACCGAAGAGGTTTGCAACGAGCGGCACCCTGGAGCCATTCACGTTGTGGCACCAGAGTGCCGGGCCTTTCCGTTCATTCAGTTCCCAGATGAGTGCTGCAACTCCCTCGCCCGACACCGGGCCCGCAACGTGAGCGATGTCACCCTTCTCCTCAAGAAGTTTGATGAATTCCCGTATCGTGTCCATACCACTCCTCTCGAAATAAGATTGATTGTATCACGCCGATGGAAACTGTCAAGGAGTTTATATCAGGGAGTACACGCGATTGCTTCATTGGTTTCATTAGTTCAATTGGTTGAATTAGTTGCAAACCAATAAGACCAATGAAACCAATCGAATAGTAGCCTTTGCCGGTCTTTTCTGTTGACTAACCTCAATGCCCATATTAGGATTGAGACGAAAACATCTCAACGGGGGTGAAAAGCATGGGAAACATGGACATTCATATCGGGGAGATGCTTGCACGGAACGCGAGGATGTACCCTGATGAGATTGCGCTTATTGAAAGGATACCGGCTGAGAATAAACGGTTCGAGATTACATGGAAGGAGTTTGACGAGCGATCCGATCGCTTTGCCAGTGCTCTTCGGGCAAAGGGCATCACCAAGGGTGGTAAGGTGATGCATCTTATGAATAATTCGATTGAGTGGCTCATTGCGTATTTCGGTATCGTGCGCACCGGTGCCTGGGTGGTACCGCTCAATTTCCGCTTTATGAGTTCGGACATCAAGTACTGCGCAGATGTCGCAGAGCCGCAGATTCTCGTCTTCGGCCAGGAATTCACCGAAAGGATAGACCCGATCAGGAAAGAGCTTTCCACCGTCAAAGGGTTTATCTGCTGCGGCAGCGAGGTGCCCTCTTATGCAGATTCTTTTTCGCGCGTCCTCGATGAATCTCCGGCAGAGCCGCCCGTTGTGCAGCTTGGCTTGAACGACCCCTGCGGCCTTTACTTTACGTCCGGCACCACAGGCCAGCCGAAGCCCATCCTGCTTACCCACAAGAACATGGCAAACGCAGCTATCACCGAAAAGATGCACCATTACCAGACGAAGGAGGACAACTTCATTCTCATTCCTCCGCTCTACCACACGGGCGCAAAGATGCATTGGTTCGGAAGCCTGATCGTCGGCGGCAAGGCCGTGATCCTCAAGGGCGCGACCCCGGAGACGATATTGAGGACAGTGAGTGATGAGAAGGGGACCATCGTCTGGCTTCTCGTGCCGTGGGCCCAGGACATACTCGTCAAGCTTGATAGCGGCGAGTTGAAGCTCTCCGATTATGAGCTGTCTCAGTGGCGGCTCATGCACATCGGCGCCCAGCCTGTGCCGCCATCCTTGATCAAGCACTGGAGAGAGTATTTTCCCGAGATGGGGTACGACACGACGTACGGCTTGAGCGAATCAACAGGTCCGAACTGTGTGCACTTGGGCATAGAGAACATCCGTAAGGTCGGAGCTATCGGGCTGCCCGGCTTCAACTGGGAAACACGCATCGTGGATGAGAATGGTATTGATGTGGGCCGCGGGGAACCGGGAGAGCTTCTCGTACGCGGCAATGGCGTCATGAAAGAATATTATAAGAACCTTGAGGCTACGGCCAAAGCCTTGCGTGACGGATGGCTTTTTACCGGCGACATGGCCCGGCAGGATGAGGACGGGTTCATCTATATCGTCGACAGGAAGAAAGATGTGATCATCACCGGTGGTGAGAACGTCTTTCCCGTTGAAGTCGAGGATTTTCTTCATGCGCATCCAAACGTGAAGGATGTTGCGGCTATCGGGGTGCCCGACGAGCGGCTTGGTGAGTTGGTTGCGGTGGTGATTGACGTGGTGCCGGGAAAGAGCCTTACAAAAGAAGAAGTCATCGCCTTCTGCGAAAAGATGCCGCGCTATAAAAGACCGCGGATCGTTTTTTTCGGAGAAGTCCCTCGCAATCCGACCGGCAAGATCGAGAAACCGAAGTTGAGGAAGCAATACATCGGCATGGAGGCAGCATTCAAAGTTAGATAAAAAAATTGGGGTTGAGCAAAGAGTGCTCAACCCCAACTCTCTTCCCCGATTGTTATACTAATTAGTATTACTGTTTCCACACGCCCATTTCTTTGAAATACTTCTCTGCGCCCGGATGGAACGGTACAGCGACTCCTTTGTTATACTCCTGCAGCTTCAGTTCCTTTGCGTCCTGGTGGACCGCGAAATACTCCTCTTTGTGATCAAAAAGGTTCTTGATGAATTTGTAGACCAGCTCATCGCTCACACCGGAGTGGGTCCAGATGGTGCCTGTCCAGCCGAGGATGCGGGTATCCTGGTCGACTCCCTTGTATGATTTGGCTTTTACGATACTCGTATAATAACCCGGCTGGTCATGAATAATCTTTTGCGCAATCTTTTCATCCACCGGTATTATTCGAACGTTATTCCTCGTGGAGAGTTCCAGAAAGGAGGGCATCGGATAACCGCCTGCCAGAAAACCGCCATCAAGTGATCCATCCTGTATTCCCTCTATAGTTTCCTTATAGACGAAATAGAATGGCTTGAAATCTTCCTTCTTGACCCCGTACTGCTGCAGGATGAGAAATCCTGTATTGGCGACTGAACTGCCTGGCCCACCCACACCAATACGTTTGCCTTTCACGTCGGCAAACGTCTTGATTGAGGAGTTAGCGGGGACGGCGAGATAGAGGTCTACCAGCTGGTTGTATGCGACTGATCGAAGACCGGGAAATGGCTTGCCCGTATACTCAGCCCTGCCCTTCCAAGCATTGTATCCATCGGTCGACCCGAAATCACCAAAGGCATCTTTTTTCTGTATTTGTGCGGTCATCAGGCGCCTGACTATTTCCAGCGTGCCGGTGGTCTGTTCGTGGACAAACTTGTACCCTCCTCCCATGTACCTGTTTGTGACGGTGACCTGGCCTGCTACGAGCGTGAAGGCTCCTCCGCCTGCCGGAGGGCTATAGTAAGCAACAAGTTTTTCCTGAGCAGCCGCATCCGAGTGAATCCAGAGTGATGTCAGTAGCAAACATGCGACTGCGACACCGATGAAATCTTTCTTTCCTTTCATTTCCCGCCTCCTTTTAAATGCTTTCGTCTGTGACAATGTGTAGTGAATCACCGTATATTCTACTACCAGTTATTTCAGTTTCAAAAGTCGTCTTGCGTTGGCTTCGTATATCGCTTTCTTGTCTACAGCGCTGATCTCCAGGCTGTCTACGATCTGGATGGTAGAACGGATATAAGCCGGACCTTTTTCAGGATCGAATGGGGAGTCCGACGCAAAGAGTGTTTTTTCCACGCCGAAGAATTCCAGACCGCAGAGAGTCGCTGCCCGCGCCCCGAAAACAGCTGTATCCGCATAGAACATGTGAAAGTAGTCGAGCGGTCTCTTTTTCAGTTTCTTAAGCAAGAGGCTGTAATCCTCATCCGAAGTCCTGGTGCCGAGCTGGTCCCAGCCTGGCCCGACTCTGCCTTCAAAGTAAGGGATCATCGCACCCAGGTGATGCGTTATGATCTTGATGTCAGGATGACGGTCGAAGAGCCCGGCGAATACGAGATGGGCCATGGCTGCGCTGGTCTCGTAGGGCCAACCGAAAGTCCACCAGATTTCGTAATGGCTTTTCGGTTCACCTTTGTAATCCGCAAAGTCTGCTGTCCGGTAAGGATGCAGCCAGATAGGCCGGTCAAGTTCAGCCATCAGATCGAAGAGCGGCAAGGTCTCCGGCTTGTCAAGGGGCTTTCCCAGCACGTTGCTGAATATGAGCACGCCCGCTGCGCCGAGGTCGTTAATAGCTCGCTTCGTCTCCTTCAGAAGTCCTTCAGGGTCGTTCATGGGCAGCGATGCGATGAAGCCCGGAAAACGATCCGGATACTTTCCCACCAGTTCTGCCATGGAATCGTTTGCCAGTTTCGCTAAGTCTGTCGAGACGGGGGGTGGTCCAAAAACTTCCAGGGGTGAAGAAAGGCAGATGATCTGTACGTATTCATCAAAGAGGTCCATTATCCTGAAACGTTCGTCAAGATCGACGAGACAGGGAATATTCCTGATGCGTTTGTGTATATCTTTAGCGTTGGGCGCTATGCTCAGCATCTTGTCGTAGAATTTTTTCGGAGAGATGTGATTAAAGACATCGATCTTCATGCGTGCCTCCTTAAAGCGCTTCTACCGTGGCCTTCCGGAAGATTTTTCTTCTGTTCGGAATCGCGGAGTGCGATGAATTTCAGAAAGGGTGTATCTCAACCCCGCCCTATTGTCAAGGTCAAAACTGCGAGGCAGCAGGAACGGCTCTGGTGAGCCTTAAGGATCGCTTCGCTTGAGGACCGGCCTTCGGCCTTGAGGTACTTGCCTCAAGTCGCTGAAAGCGACGCTCCTCGAGGGAGCGCAGCTCCGGTCCTTAAGCTGGCTATGCCGGCGGTCCTTAAGCGCAGCGTGCTCCAGTAGGAATATTGTTGACAAAAGGTACGGATGCGCAAAAAATAGAGACGAGGGCAATCCTTGACATTCGGCATTGTTTCGGATTTCGATATTCGGTTAGATGTTGATTCGACCGGGAGGTGCGTATGGTGGATGAACAGATCAAGAAAAAAATTGCCGATCAGCTGAAGCCAGGCAGAACAGCCCTGGTCGTGGTAGATGTTCAGAACGACTTCTGTCACGTCGAGGGTGTTTTTGGAAAAAGAGGTTTCGATCTTTCACACGTAGAGAGGTCGGTGGAGCGGCTGATCCCCTTTATTTCCCAATGCCGGCAAAGGGGCTTACCCATCGTTTTCGTGCGGACGATTCATAGCAGCTGGACCGATTCGGATTCGTGGGTGGGGCGGCTGGCAGGAGCGGGCAGGGAGATGCTGATCTGCCGTTTGGATACGTGGGGCGCTGAGTTCTACAAGGTAGAGCCGCAGGCGAGCGATTTTGTTGCGACGAAGCATCGTTTCAGCGGGTTCGTGGGGACGGATTTGAACCTCGTGCTCAGGGCCAGAGGTATCGAGACACTGCTCATGACCGGCGTTGCCTCGAACGTTTGCGTAGAGACGACTGCCCGGGATGGTTACAATCTGGATTTCCGCATCATCTTCGTTGAGGATTGCTGCGGAGCTTTTTCGGCTGATGAACACGCCTCAGCCATAGTTAATATGAACAAGTACTTCGGAGTCGCAACTGATTCAAAAACAGTTTCGGAGATCATGGAGAGGCTCAAGTGGTCTGTTCATAAAAAAGTGCAATAAACGTGAACTGGTCATCACCTCATGAGACAAAAAGGAATTGTCAGAGATAGATAAAAAAAGGAAAGGTGTGAGCAGATAAGAGAAAGCAGAATAGCATTCAAGCGGAGCACTGATTAACGTGTCGCTTTTCTACCGCGAGCGGAGTGAAAAGGATATAAGAAGTTGACGACCTAACAAAAGGGAAGGAGGTAACAATGGCTTTCGAAGAGTACAAGGGGGCAATGTTCAGCACTAAATGGAAGACCTCGGCAAGGAAGTATGGTGTCGTTGCCGCACGGGACGTGAAGATCCCCATGAGTGACGGCGTGAAGCTCAATTGCGACATGTGGAGGCCCGAGGGTAAGGGGAAGTTCCCTGCAGTCCTGAGCTTTCATAACTATCATTCAGCCGGGCAGACCGGCCCCATAAAGCCTGCTGCTTTGTCAACTGCCCAATGGCGCCACCCCGGGCAAGAAAGGACCAATGCTTCGCTCGAAGCCGGTGACCCTATCTTTTTTGCGCGACGCGGTTATGCGCACCTGGTCTGTAATGCCCGAGGCACCGGAAAGTCCGAAGGGAAGTGGGATTTTACCGGGCCCCAAGAGGTGAAAGATTGTTATGAAGTGATTGAATGGATGGCGAAGCAATCCTGGTGTGACGGCAATGTCGTCATGTTTGGTGTCTCTTATTTTGCGTGGATACAGCTATTCGTTGCGCAGCTCAACCCGCCCCATCTGAAGACTATTTTCTGCCCCTGGGGATCTACAGATTTTTACCGGGACATTGCCTATCGCGGCGGTATATTCGCATGGAAGTGGCCTTTCGGGTGGAGCCAGACCTCGCTTACCTACGGCAACGTGAGGCCCGAATGCGCTGCACTCAAAGAACTGGGAGAGGCAGGGTTCAAAAAGGCTATTGCGAAGATGCTGGAAGACGAGGATGTACGGTCGATCCCGGAGCTTGCCGGCGTATTGAAAAATCCCCTGGAAGGCGTGAATCCTTTTACCGTAGATCTCGCCCTCCATTCGACGTACGACAAGTACTGGAAGGACCGTACGGTCGACTACAACAAGATCAAGATACCGGCCTATATCGGCGCTGACTGGGACTGCTTCGGCATACACCTTCCGGCTGCGTTCCGCAGTTGGGAATATCTGAAAGTGCCGAAGAAGATGATCATAGGACCTCCTGTCTATCTGGATCGGCCGCTCTATCAGTTACAGCATGAAGCGGTTCGATGGTTCGACCACTGGGTCAAGGGGGTTGATACGGGAATCATGGATGAGCCGCCCGTGCGCTGCTTCATCATGAACACCGGTGAGTGGAAGTCAGGTAATGAGTGGCCTTTCCCGGAGACCAAATTCACGCCATTCTATTTGCACGAGTATGGTCTTCTCAATGAGCATGAGCACTGGAGTTACGAAGGCAGTGATTCGTTCGAGGAGTCGCCCTGGATGCGGGGATACGTCAAATATGCTACGCCTCCGCTCGTGGAGAACACGGAAGTCCTCGGGCCCATCATGCTGAAGCTCTATGCCGCGACCACGGACATTGACGTACACTGGATCATTTCGCTTCTGGAGATCGACGCGGAAGGCAAGGAAAGGCTCCTCACCAAGGGCTGGCTCAAAGGCTCACACAGGGATCTCGATATGAAAAAGTCGAAGCCGTGGGAACCCATTTATACACACGCGAAATCAGAACCGCTGACGCCGGGCACGATCTACGAGTTCGACATTAAGCTGGTGCCGACCGGTAATCTCTTCAAGGCAGGCTCCAGGATCGCGGTCAAGATAAGCTGTGTGGACGATGACCCCACGAATCCGTTGGAGCTTATCGGCACCGGAAGCATCAAGAGGACCGCTGTTGCAAGAGTGACCGTTTTTCACAACGAGGAATACCCGTCCTATCTGCTTCTGCCGATCACCAAAGGTAATATCGTGAATACATACTTCTCCGGAGGCAAGTGGCCAGGGCAATAAAGACAGGTAAAGACAAAAGCAAAGGTAGAGGTAAAAACAAAAGAAGGTTGAGGAAAGAACAAGAGCGAAGGTAGAGATTGAGGACAGGTAAGAACTAAGAACAGGGACAGGTTGAGGAAAGAACAAGAACGAAGATAGAGGTAGAGAAACGATTATTTGAACCTTCGCTTTAGTCTTTACCTCTACCTTCTTTATCTCTTACCTGTCTCATTCTGGTCTCTATGGGGGTTGTATGACCTTGACGCAAGACGAAGTTATCCAGATACTCAGGTTGGTAGAGGAATCGACGTTCGATGAATTGCATCTTGAAACAGGGGATCTGAAGCTGGTGGTCAGGAAACAGGGGTGCGGGGCCGCTGTCGTGGAGAGCAATGTTCCTGGCTTGTCCCCCGGGCAGGCGGAACAGAGGGTCAGTAAACCGAGCGCGGCTGAGGATAAGAAGCATAAAGGGGTAACTGTGGCGGCGCAGCGGGAAGGGCTGGTTCCTATCAAAGCACCCCTGCTGGGTACGGTTTACAGGCGGCCGGCGCCCGAAGCCCCTCCTTATGTGGAAATCGATTCTTTTGTCAAGGAAGACGACACCGTTTGTCTGATAGAAGTAATGAAAGTCTTTACTGCTGTGAAGGCGGGAGTTCGCGGACGTATCACCGACGTACTGGTCGAGACTAATGAGATGGTTGAGTACGGGCAGCCGCTCTTCATGGTGAAGCCTGAAGCAGGGCCTGTGTGAGAGGAAGACTGTGGCCGGCATTTCTCGAATGTTCATCGCGAACCGGGGTGAAATTGCTGTTCGGATTATCAAAGCGTGCAAAGCATTAGATATAGAGTCGGTGCTCGCCGTTTCCGAGGCTGACCGGGAAAGCATGGCAGCACAGATGGCTGATCGCGTTATCTGCATCGGACCGGCCCGCGCCCAGGAGAGCTACCTCAAAGTCAACACCATCGTCTCCGCAGCTCGCGGCACCGGTTCACAGGCGATTCATCCTGGTTATGGTTTTCTGGCGGAGAATCCGGATCTGCCCAGAATCTGCAGCGAGCAAGGCGTGGTTTTTGTCGGACCTCCGGAGCATTGCATCAGGGAGATGGGCAACAAACTTCTGGCACGTAAACTGGTAAAGGGGTATGGAATTCCCGTGATTCCAGGTTCCGAAGAGGTCAGGGATGTTAAAGAAGCGGTGAAACTGGCTCGCGAGATCGGGTTCCCGGTTATTCTCAAAGCCGCGGCTGGCGGCGGGGGGCGAGGTATCAAGATTGTCACAGAGCCCTCGCAGCTGGCAACTCTGTTTGAAACTGCTTCGGCTGAAGCCAGAGCTGCGTTTGGTGACGAAGTGCTCTATCTGGAGAAATATATCCCGCGTGCCCGTCACATCGAGGTGCAGGTTCTCGGCGACATACAGGGTAACGTGATCCACCTGGGCGAACGGGACTGTTCATTGCAGAGGCGTTATCAAAAGGTTATTGAGGAGGCTCCGGCACCCTCTCTTTCTGACGCGCTGCGGGAGAAAATACGCGCGGCAGGCGTGACTATTGCTCGCAATATAGGGTACCTTAGTGCCGGTACGGTAGAGTTTATCCTCGATAAAGAGACGCAGAAGTTTTACTTCCTGGAGATGAACACGAGGGTCCAGGTAGAACACCCGGTGACCGAAATGGTCAGCGGGGTAGATATCGTGCAGGAGCAGATCCGGCTGGCGGCAGGCGCGTCGCTCAGTCTGACTCAGTCGATGGTAGTTCTTTCAGGTCATGCAATAGAATGTCGGCTGACGGCCGAAGCACCGGAAAGGGATTTTGCCCCTTCTCCCGGTAAGCTCATAGAGTGGACGGCGCCGAAGGGTCCCGGCATACGCATCGACACCCACTGCTATCCTGGCTATTTTGTTCCCCCCTACTATGATTCTCTGCTCGCCAAGGTGATCACGCACGGTCATCACCGCACGGAGGCGATTGACAGGATGAAATATGCACTTGAAAATTTTGTCGTCAAAGGGGTTGACACGGTCATCCCGTTTCTTCTCTTCATCCTGAGCAGAGAGGAGTATAAGAAAGGGGATGTTCATACGAAGTGGCTGGAAGAGGTTTTGGAGGAAGCGTATCCACAGAAGTAATTGTTCCGGGTTACGAGTTCCGAGTTACGAAAGAAGCTGTTACACGTTACAAGACAAACCATGTTACACGTTACAGGATGCAACAGTTCTTCAGCCTATGTCCTGCAACCTGTAACAGGTCTTTGGTCGGTAACCTGTAACAGGCCTTTCTTGAACCCGTAACTCGTAACAATGGTTTTGGAAACAGGAGTGCGTGATGGATCGGATTGACTTTGTCGATACCACCTTTCGTGACGGGCATGCAAGCCTGTGGGCAGAAGGGATGACCACGGGCATGATGCTTCCTGTGGCAGCGCAGATGGATGCTGCAGGATTTAAATCCATGGAGATTATTGCCACCAGCCACTTCAAGAAGTGTGTGCGCGAACTGCGCGAGGACCCGTGGGAAAGGATCAGGCTCATTTCAGCAAGGGTGACCAGGACGCCCCTTGTGCTTATGATGGGCCACAACATCACCGCCTTTGACCTGACGCCGTTCTCTCTGCTCAAGCTCTTCATGGAACGGATTGCTGCGGCGGGCATTAATCAAATAGAGCTCATGGACGCAGCAAACGACATGACGTTCAGGATACCCGAATGCGTCCGGTTCGCGAAAGAGGCGGGACTCAAGGTATCGCTGCCGCTCATCTATTCTTATTCGCCAAAGCACTCGGATGCTTATTACGCGCAGAGGACGCAGGACGCGGCAAAGCTCAACCCCGACGCCATCTACCTGAAAGACTCGGGCGGATTGCTAACCCCGGAGCGAACCCGCACCGTGATTCCGGCGATGCTGGCACATGCGGGAGGCATACCGCTCGAATTGCACTCCCACTGTACGACCGGTCTTGCCCCTATATGCTATCTTGAAGCGGTCAAGGCCGGGTGCCGCACCCTCCATACGGCCATTCCGCCGCTCGCAAACGGTTCTTCCCAGCCGTCCATAGTGAACGTGATAAAGAACCTCCGCATGCTCGGCTACGAACCCTCCGTGGACGATAAGGCGCTTCTGCCCGTCGCCGACCATTTTAGCTACATTGCCAAAAGGGAGGGGCTCCCGATCGGTACTCCTCTCGAATATGACGAGTACCAGTATATTCACCAGGTGCCCGGAGGAGTCATATCCAACCTGAAACATCAGCTCGCGCAGATGCGCATGGAAGATCGCCTGAATGCAGTTCTCGAAGAGATCGTGCAGGTCAAGAAGGACCTTGGCTACCCCATCATGGTTACCCCGTTCTCGCAGTTCGTAGCGAGCCAGGCCGCGATAAACATCATGACCGGTGAGCGATACAAGCAGGTAACTGATGAGATAATCATGTATTGCCTTGGATTGTGGGGTCGTGAAGCAAGCTCCGAAGTAGAGCCTGATATTAAGGACAGGATATTAAGTTTGTCTCGGGCCAAAGAACTTGCTACCTTCGAACCTCCGCAGCCCACGATTGATGAGGTGCGCCAAAAGCTCGGGGGGGTTTCGGTTTCTGATGACGAGTTGATTCTTAGATTCATTATCCAAGAGGAAAAGGAGATACAGGCCATGCGGGCCGCAGGCCCACCCAAAGAATACTATACATCAGCGAACCCTCTGGTGATGATCATCCATGAACTGCTGCGAAAAGGAGAGCTCGGCTACGTGCAGGTCAAGAAAGGTGATTTTTCGTTGACATTGCGGAAGCGTGATGAAGCGGATGGGTGATCCGGCTGGCAGAAAAGGGTTGACAGTGCCGGCGCGCAAATCTATCATCTACTCATCTGAAAGGAGGATTAAAGATGACAGTAAAAAAGGGGCAGGGGACATTGCTTTGGCTGGGTTTACTCGTTACGGTTTTTGTGTTGAACGGCTCGAGTCTGTCAGCGGCTGAGAGGCCACCTATTAAAGTGGGTTTGCTCCTTCCGTACACCGGCACTATGCCCCTCCAGGCAAAAGGGGTCAGCGACGGTGTGGAACTCTATTTTGCCGAGATTGCTCAGAAGGCAGGAGGCCGGGCTATTCAGGTGATCAAAGAGGATGATGAAAACAATCCTACGGTCGGATTGACCAAAGTGAAGCGGCTGGTAGAGCAGTATAAGGTAGATTTTGTGGTAGGTCCGGTGAGCAGCGCCGTGGGCCTCGCCATCCACGATTATCTCCGCGCACAGAAAGTGATCCAGATTAACCCTTGTGCTTTTACCAGGGAATTGACGTCGCCCCAAAAATGGAGCCCGAATATCTTCCGTGTTGTTGAGACGACCGACCAGACTAATTATCCCATGGGCAAGTGGATGTATAAGAGCACGCCCCACCGTAATGTAGTTATAACAGCCTCTGATTTTTCTGCAGGGCACCACAGCGTGGAGGCTTTTAAAGCCGGCTTCGAAGAGGCTGGCGGAAAGGTGATCAAAGAAGTCTACCCAAAATTGGGTACCATGGATTTCGCATCTTTTATTACGGCAATCGATGTGAAAGGCGCGGATGCTGTGTACGCTTGGTACGCGGGAACCGATGCGGTTCGGTTCGTGCAGCAGTACCAGGAGTTCGGCTTAAAGAAGAGGCTCCCTCTCTATGGTTATGGAGTCATAGCTGACGATCCTTACCTGCCCAGCATGGGAGACGCTGCGCTTGGAGTGATTACGAGCTGCCATTATGCCTGGACTATAGATACTCCCCGGAACAATGCGTTTGTGAAGGCTTACCAGGGAAAGTGGGGTGAAGTTCCGTCCCGATACAGCGAGTTTGGCTATGTTTCTGCGCAGTGCATCGGCGCTGCAGCCGAGGCCTTGAAAGGTAATCTTGACAACATCGCGCAGGTCTCTGAGACAATACGGAAGGTCGCTCCTAAAATAGAAACACCGTCCGGCCCTCTTGCCTTTGATCAATATAACCAGAGGATCGTGAATGTCTATGTAGAGAAGGTGGAAAAGCGCGATGGGAAGCTGGTGAACGTCGTAATTGACCAGCTCGGCAAGGTGGCCCAGACGGATGTCTGGAAATGGTGGAATAAGTAAAAGAGAGCAGGCCTTGCGCGTTCCGAGTTACGAGTTCCGGGTTAGAGACGAGATCGGTTTCGTGATTCGATTCCATGGGTCGTAAATCACTAGAAAGGAGTCTAAAGATGCCAGGCAGGAAAAGGAAATGGTTTTTGATTTGCCTTGCTCTGTTGGTCGGTCTGTTTGTTGTGGCGGGTTCAGGTTTGCTTGCAGCTGAGAAACCGCCGATCAAGATCGGCTTGCTTCTTCCTTACACCGGTACCATGCCCTTTCAGACAAAAGGGGTTAATGACTCCGTAGAGCTCTATTTCGGTGAGCTCGGCATGAAGGCCGGGGGGAGATCAATACAGATCATTAAAGAGGATGACGAGAACAACCCAACCGCGGGCCTTACCAAAGTGCGGCGCCTCGTGGAGCAGCAGAAGGTAAATTTCATAGTGGGTCCGGTGAACAGCGCTGTCGGTTTAGCCATTCAAGATTATGTCCGAAAGCAGAACGTCATCTTATTGAACCCTGTCGCCAATACGCGGGAGCTGACCGGGCCTGACAAGTGGGCCGAAAACGTCTTCCGCACTGTGGAGACCTCTGATCAAGCCAACTATCCTATGGGTAAATGGATCATGAAGAATACGCCCTACCGTAATATGGCAATATCGGGCTCCGACTTTGCGGGAGGACATCATAATGTGGAGGCTTTTAAGGCAGGTTTTGAAGAAGCGGGCGGAAAAGTAGTGAAAGAGATTTTTCCCAAATTAGGCACCATGGATTTCGCACCGTTCCTGAGTGGCCTGGATAAGGGAATAGACGCTGTTTACGCCATGTACGTCGGGACGGACGCTGTCAGGTTCGTTCAGCAATATGAGGAATTTGGTGTGAAGAAGAGGATTCCTCTCTATGGCTTTGTGACGATAGCCGATGATCCCTACCTGCCGGGCGTGGGGGATGCTGCTATAGGTCTTATCACCAGCAGCCATTATCCCGTCAATTTAGATACGCCCAAGAACCGCGCCTTTGTTAAGTCCCATACATCAAAGTATGGTCATCCTCCTTATCGTTACAGTGAATATGGCTACACAGCCGCAAGTATGATCGGGGCAACGATAGAGGCTTTGAAGGGCGATGTAGAGGACATTCCGCGAACAGCCAAGGAGATGAAGAGGGTTGCCAACACTCTCGAAATGCCCTCCGGTCCTCTTGCCTTTGATCAATATAACCAGAGGATCGTCAACATGTACGTAGTGAAGACGGAAAAACGTGAAGGAAAGCTGGTTAACGTTGTCATTGATAAGCTCGGCAGGGTGGCCCAGACAGATGTCTGGAAATGGTGGGTTAAGTGAAGCAGTGCAATGCCTGTTTCGGGTTACGGGTTACGAGTTGTGAGTTCCGGGTTGAAGCGCGTATCATTTTAATGAGGGCCAACGTGGTGCGGGTGGTGAGATGCCGCCCAAGGCATCAAAACAGCGCAAGGGGGTAAATATGTTGAGTAGAAAGGGGAGAAGATTTTTAGTTTGTTTGAGTCTGTCAATCACTATTTGTGCGCTAATTCTTTCTGCGACGGGGACAGGTCTCCGTGCTGCAGAAAAACCCCCGATTAAGGTGGGTATACTTGTTCCTTATACAGGAATTGCCCCGCTTCAGGCAAAAGGGGTATCCGACGGGGTGGAACTGGCCATTGCGGAGGTTGGCCAACGCGCCGGTGGAAGGGCGATCCAGGTAGTCAAAGAGGATGACGAGTTTAACCCAACGGTGGGGTTGACCAAAGTTCGGCGGCTGGTGGAAGAACAGAAGGTAAACTTCGTAGTGGGGCCGGTCAGTAGCGCTGTGGCACTGGCTATCTACGATTACATAGTCAAGAACAAAACCATCCTGATCATCCCGTGTGCGTTCACCAAAGAACTGACATCGCCGGAAAAGGCGAAGGAAAACATTTTCCGTACCGTTGAGACCACTGATCAGGCCAATTACCCTATGGGCAAGTGGATCATCAAGAACACGCCGGCCCGCAATATCGCGCTGATAGGCCAGGATTACAAAGCAGGACATGATTCCCTGGATGCTTTCAAAGCCGGCTTTCAAGACGCCGGCGGAAAGATAGTTAAGGAAGTTTATAACGCTCTGAACACCATGGATTACGCCCCTTACTTCAGTGCAATCGATGTGAAAGGGGTGGATGCTGTTTACCCGTGGACGAGCGGAACCGATGCTGTCCGTCTTGTCCAGCAGTACCAGGAATTCGGCTTGAAAAAGCGGCTCCCCATGTATAGTCAGGTTACTATAGTCGACGACCCCTATCTCTCCAGCATGGGGGACGCTGCTATTGGCATCATAGCCAGCACGCATTATCCTGTCAATGCTGAGACTCCGCAGAATCGCGCGTTCGTGAGGGCCTATACTGCCAAATGGGGTGATCATCCTTCCCGCTACAGCGAGTATGGCTATACTGCCGGCAAAATGATTGTGGCCACGATTGAGGCGATGAAGGGAGATGTTGCAGACAGTTCGCGGGTAGCCAAAGAGATGAAGGCTGTATCGGGCAAGATTGAGACACCCTCGGGGCCTCTTGCTTTTGATCAATACAACCAGAGGATCGTTAATATGTATGTGGTGAAGACAGAGAAACGGGATGGGAAGCTCCTGAACGTTGTGATTGATCAGCTTGGTAAGGTAGGCCAGGCCGATGTGTGGAAATGGTGGAACAAGTAGTTGACAAGTTTCAAAGAGCCGTGGTACGACAAAACGAAAAAATGTAAGACGGTTGGATAACAGCTTTACTATCATAATGACGCTGCGAAATCTCAGATTCCCTTCGGGAAACAGTGATCGCAACAGCAAGACAAGGAGGCAACTATGAATAATGGCAAAAGTCGGTGGTCTTTCATTTGTCTGGCCCTTTTATCAATCGCTCTGCTGGTTGTCACAGTATCGCCTTCAGTGGCAGCGGAAAGGGCGCCAATCAAGGTGGGATTGCTCCTGCCTTATACCGGCACCATGCCTTTACAGGCAAAAGGTGTTCAAGACGGCGCAGAGCTTTACTTTGACGAGATAGGCAGAAAGGCCGGAGGCCGGCCGATTGAGATCATCAAAGAGGACACTGAGCTGAGCCCCACCGTGGGATTGACCAAGGTGCGGCGGCTTGTAGAGCAGCAGAAGGTTCAGTTTGTTATAGGTCCGGTGAGCAGTGCAGTTGGCCTTGCTATCCATGATTATCTCCGTCAGCAGAAGGTAATCCAGATCAACCCTACCGCGTTCACCCGCGAATTGACATCCCCGCAGAGAGCCAGCCAAAATATCTTCCGCGTCTGCGATACGACCGATGAGAACGCTTATCCCATGGGGAAATGGATGTACAAGAACACTCCTTATCGGAATGTGGTTGTTACAGGGTCTGATTTTGCCGCAGGACACCACACGCTGGAAGCCTTCACGGCTGCGTTCCAAGCTTCAGGGGGAAAGGTGATCAAAGAGGTCTATCCCAAATTAGGCACCATGGATTTTGCACCGTTCCTGGCCGCAATCGATGTGAAAGGCGCAGATGCGGTCTTCGGTTTCTACGCCGGAACAGACGCGGTTCGTTTCGTGCAGCAGTACCAGGAGTTCGGTCTGAAGAAGCGGCTTCCGCTTTACGGGCATGCGGCCATGGTCGACGACCCGTATCTCCCATCCATAGGAGACGCGGCGATAGGCCTTATTACCAGCGGTCACTATACCTTCATGATAGATTCGCCGAAGAACAAAGCGTTTGTGAAAGCTTACAATACAAAATATGGTGAAAATCCATCACGCTACAGCGAGTTTGGTTACACAGCTGCGCAAGTGATAGTGGCCGCGGCCGAGTCCCTGAAAGGCGAGGTCGAGGATGTCCAACGGGTAGCTGTCGAGATAATGAAGGTTTCCCCAAAGATCGAGACGCCTTCTGGTCCACTTGCCTTCGATCAGTATCACCAGAGGGTGATTAACATGTATGTGCTCAAGACAGAGAAACGGGATGGCAAGCTGGTGAACGTGGTTCTTGACAAGATGGGCAAAGTGGCTCAGGCGGACGTCTGGGGTTGGTGGAACAAGTAAGTAATGGCCTTTGTCCTGACCCAAACCATAAATGGTATTGTCTTCGGCATGCTGCTCTTTCTCCTGGCCGCAGGGCTCACCCTCATGCTGGGTACCATGAGGATTGTCAACCTCGCGCATGGTTCTTTCTATTTGCTGGGAGGCTACATCGGGTACACGGTAGCTCAACGCACGCACAATTTTCTCCTGGCCTGTCTGGCGGGGCTCTTGAGCATCGCTATCCTGGGGGTACTGACATACAAGACGGTACTCGAAAAGCGCTTCGCGAAAGAAACGCTGGCTCAGGTGTTGCTCACGTTCGGCATGCTTTTGATTATCAGCGACGTATGCCGGTGGATCTGGGGGGGAAACCCTCTGGCCATTCCCAAGCCGGAGATGCTTCAGGGCACGATCTATCTGGGCAGCATCGTTGTGCCTCTCTACCGACTCGCGGTGATCATCATCGGGGTTGTGATATTGCTCTTTCTCTGGTGGTTCCAGGAAAAAACGAAATACGGGGCTATCGTTCGAGCAGGCGTGGATGATGCAGAAATGGCCCAGGGCATCGGTATCAATATCTCTCTCGTCAAAACTTTAGTATTCAGCATGGGGGCCTTGCTGGCGGGTCTCGCAGGAGTTATCGGCGGGCCCTTTGTTGGATTGAGCGTCGGGCTGGACATTGAAATATTGCTCCTCGCGATCGTGGTTGTCATCATAGGCGGGATGGGAAGCCTGAGAGGAGCACTGGTAGGAGCCCTTCTCATAGGTCTGATCGATTCTTTTGGTAAGAGCCTCCTTCCGGAGCTATCCATTTTCACCCTGTTTGCGGCCATGGTCGTTGTGCTGGCACTCAAACCCAGTGGACTTTTTGGAACAAGATGAAGGACCGCAAATCGATCCTGCGCATAGCAACAGTGCTGGTTCTGTTATGCCTGGCGCCGCTCTTCCTTCCTTCGTATTATACCGGCCTCCTCACATTGATTCTTATCTATGCCATCTTTGCGATGAGCCTCGATATTCTCCAGGGATATACCGGGTTGGCTTCATTGGGGCATGCGGCTTTCCTGGGAACGGCCGCTTACATAGTGGCTATCATCAATGTGAAGGTGTTTCACGGTCCCCACTTTGCCATAGAGTTGCTGGCAGGTGTGCTTTCGGCAGGGATCGTTGCCGCAATCGTTGGTCTGATCGTGTTAAGAAACACGGGAACCTATCTGCTGATGATCCTCCTGGCTTCATCCATGATGCTGTGGGGCATCGCTTTCAAGTGGCGCTCATTGACTGGAGGGGATGACGGGCTTCCAGGCATTGCACGGCCCAACCTTGCCTTCATGCACTGGAATTTGCACAACACAACGGACTTCTATTTTTTTGTGCTTCTGTTTTTTGTTATCGCAGCGCTCCTGATGTACCTGGTGGTGCGTTCTTCTTTCGGCCATACCTTGTTGGGCATTAGAGAAAGTGAAACACGTATGACCGCCCTGGGGTATAACGTCTGGCTTCAGAAATACATAGCGTTTATCGTGTCAGGAATTTTCGCGGGTCTCGCCGGAGTAATGCTTGTCTATTACAACGGTTTTGTGAGCCCTTCCGAGCTCCACCTCGTTACATCCGCAGAGGTATTGATGATGGTGATTCTGGGAGGGGTGGGAACACTATTTGGCCCTGCCATAGGGGCCGGCATTATCATCTTGATTAAGAATTTTGTCAGCGCCTATACCGAGCACTGGATGATTATCCTGGGAGCACTCTATATGGCCACAATCATGCTTGCTCCCCGGGGCGTTTACAGGCTGTTTAAGCGATCGGAAAAGCGAGGCTGAATCTTGGAGGCGCTTGTAGTAGAAAAGCTTACTAAAGACTTCGGAGGTGTTCGTGCGGTAAACGAGGTCTCTTTCAGCGTGGAGCCGGGGGAGAGGTTGGCCATTATCGGTCCTAACGGAGCGGGCAAAACCACGCTCTTTCAATTGCTCAGCGGGATGCTGACGCCGACTGCCGGCAGGATATTCGTCTTTGGTAAGGATATCACGAAACTCCCTGCTCACCAGCGTGCTGCCCTGGGCATTGGCCGTACATTTCAAATCACGAATCTTTTTCTGAATCTCACGGTTCTGGACAATGTGTTGCTGGCGTTGGAAGCGGGAGGTATGACGAGGTATAATCTGATTCGGCCGGTCTCCTCGTACAAGCATCTGCTGGGTCAGGCAGAAGACATACTGCGCCAGTGGGGTTTGTCGGACAGGAGAGATTTCCCGGTGCGCAGCCTGTCCTACGGAGAACAGCGTCAGCTGGAGATCATGCTGACACTCTCGCAGAATCGGTCGTTTCTGTTACTGGATGAGCCTACATGTGGCTTATCGCCGGAAGAAGCTCAAAGTTTTGTTTCAATCATACGTGCCTTTTCCCGAGACTTTACCGTTTTGCTCATTGATCACGATATGGATGTGACTTTCGGAATCGCCGAAAAGGTGATGGTACTGCACTACGGCACGGTCGTGGCGTTCGGCTACCCGGAGGAAGTGAAAAACAATCCGCAGGTTCAAGAAATATATATGGGTGTAGACTGATGAGCCTCCTCGAGGTGCGGAATATACATACCTATTACGGAGACTCTCACGTGCTTCAGGGCGTTAACATAAACGTTGAGAAGGGCAAGGTAGTAGCGATACTGGGCAGGAATGGCGCCGGGAAGACCACGTTACTCCGTTCCATCATAGGATTTACACCGCCTCGTGAGGGCAACATCCTCTTCAAGGGGCAGGATATCACGCAGCTCAGTATATACCGTATCGTCCGAATGGGGATCGGGCTGGTCCCGCAGGGCCGGCGTACATTCCCGTCGCTGACAGTTAAAGAAAACCTGGAAATCGCTTCTCGAACCGGCAGCGGGTCACGCTGGTCAGTCGATCAGATATTTTCAACATTTACCGCTCTTGAAAAGCGCTCCGCTTCACGGGCACGAACACTGAGCGGCGGAGAGCAACAGATGCTGGCATGCGGCCGAGCGCTGGTTGGCAATCCGGATCTGCTTCTCATGGATGAACCGACAGAGGGGCTTTCTCCCTTGCTGGTACGCGAGGTGCACCGCATCATCAAAGAAATCAAGGCCCAGGAACTCTCTCTGCTCCTGGTAGAACAGGACTCCGCCTTCGCGCTCAGGATAGCTGATTATGTTTACATAATGAGCAGAGGGGCCATCGTCTACGAATCTGAACCGGAACAGCTGAAAGAAAATCCTGAAATCAGATCCCGTTATCTCGGCGTCTGAGGGCAGGAAAAAAATAAGGCAGGTAAAGGTAAGGACTAGAGCGAAGATGTAAAGAAATAGGGTTTACATTTCAGCTAGGGGAGGGAATTAAGCTGCAGCTTTTTTCGCGCTCGCGGCGCAAGCTTCGCTCGGAGGTGCCAGGATGGGTTTGATGGATTTCGAGGCGCGAGGAAGTCAGGGACCGCAGGCTGTACTTGATGTACGCCGAGGACTCCTGACGACGAGGCAACGAAGAAAGGCGCAAACCCTAATGCTGGCGGCTCCGACGAAAGAACAAATAAGAATAAAAAGTTGACAGTACTGAGAAATGTCAGAGGGGGTGCCAACATGACGGATGCAAATAGCAAATGGGTATGGATTGGCCTGGCTCTGTGCATCGGCATGTTTTTTCTCACACGAGCAAGTGCGCTGGCCGCGGAGCAGCCACCTGTTAAGGTAGGGATACTCCTTCCCTATACCGGGGTAAATGCGCTGGCGGCAAAGCTGACCAACGATGGCGTCGAGTTGTACTTTGACGAGATCGGCAGAAAGGCGGGCGGGCGGGTCATCCAGCTCGTCAAGGAGGATACCGAGCTCAACCCGACTGTCGCCCTGACCAAGGTGCGGCGCCTGGTTGAGGAGCAGAAAGTCAATTTCATAATAGGTCCACTGAGCAGCGCCGTGGGCCTGGCCATTCATGATTACATCCGTAGACAGAAAGTGGTGCAGGTTAACCCTGTTGCCACTGCCAGGGAACTGACCTCACCTGAAAAGGCGAGCGAAAACATTTTCCGCGTTTGTGAAACGGCCGATCAGAGCAGCTATTCCATGGGCAAATGGATGTACAAGAATACCTCCTATCGCAACATGGTGCTGTCCTCTGCTGACTGGGCAGCGGGGCACGATTCACTCGACGCATTTAAAGCAGGCTTTACAGAGGCTGGAGGAAAGATCCTGAAAGAGGTCTACCCTAAGATGGGCACCATGGATTTCGCCCCCTTTCTGAGTGTAATCGATGCCAAGGGAGCAGATGCTGTCTACACCTTTTACACCGGCACGGACGCTGTCCGGTTTGTCCAGCAGTATGAGGAGTTCGGGCTGAAGAAACGGCTCCCTCTTTTCGGCCATAACGTTCTGACCGATGATCCCTATCTGCCCAGCATCGGAGACCCTGCCCTCGGTATAATCACCATCGGCCATTATTCTGCGAGGCTGGACACTCCCAAAAGCCGCGCATTCGTAAAGGCGTATAGCGCGAAATATGGTGAGCCTCCGTCTCGTTACGCTGAGTACGGCTATACCGCTGCAAACATGATCGGCGCAACAATTACGGCCCTGAAAGGTGATGTTCAGGATTCCTCCCTGGTGGCTAAGGAGATCATGCAGATAGCGCCTAAGATCGAAACGCCTGCCGGCTCCCTTGCGTTCGACAAGTACCATCAAAGGATTATGACCATGTACATACTAAAGGTAGAAAAACGGGACGGAAAATTAGTCAATACTGTTATAGACAAAATACCAGGCGTTGCTCAGTCAGACGTCTGGAAATACTGGCAGCACAAGTAGCTCCTGTAGAACACGATTTGCTGCGAATCACTTCTCAGGTACCACTTTATACGATTGACTGCAGTGCTCGTTCACGAGGTATTGCTCAGGACTGTTCGCGTAAATGTGTGCCCACGGGCTCCACTTGTCATACACCTTTGTTGTGCCGTCCCAATAAGTAACACTGAGGCGCAGGGTGCGATACTCTTCCCGAAAGTCGCAGGCTAACTGATCGAACGTCACAATCTCCTTTTGCGCCGCCCCTGGCCGGAATACCCTTTTTCGCCACACCTGAAGGGTGCGTTGGGGGGTTTCTATTACTGCACCTTTATCGTAGAAATATTCAGTACCATCTCTACCTCTCATGTAACTCGTCCACTTCCTTTCGGACTCATCTGCTGCCTCAGAATAAAGCGCACTCGCACCAAGGATAAGATGCGCGAGAAGCAGCACAACGAATTTCCTCGATAACTTCAGCATTGTGAGGAACCTCCTATCAAGTCATCTCCCTTTCCTGTATGTTACCACAACTTTGCACAAAAGTAGGAGAGTGATTCTTCATCAGCGTAAGAAACCCCTGTTGACTATCTACAAAGACCTCTTACATTACCATTAGAAGCAATCCTCATCATATCATCTTCCACGAAGGGTGACCGCATGGTGAAAAAACTGGTTGGAATTTACAAAAACAGGATAAGGCCCCGCGCGAAGAAGATTGTTATCGGGCTCCTTATTTTCTTCGTCCTCTTTACCGTCATTGGGTTTTTCGGTCTGCCTCCTCTACTGAAATACATCCTGACTAAAGAGCTCTCTCAAGATCTCCATCGAAAAGTAACCATCAACCAGATCATGTTTAATCCCTACACGCTCTCCACAGCAGTGAGAGGAATCCTGATCAAGGATCGATCGGGTACCGAGACGTTCTTCTCCTGCGATGAGCTGTTTTTGAATCTAGGGAGCCTCTCTGCGGTCAGAATGGCTCCGGTCCTCAAAGAGATCCGGATCACCAAGCCTTACGTAAAGATCATCCGCAATAAGGACCTCTCCTATAATTTTTCCGATTTACTGGAGGAGAAGAAGCCGGTCCCCCCGGAGAAGGCAAAATCGAGCAAGCCCCTGAGGTTCTCCCTGAATAACATCAGGATAATAAACGGGTCCGTCGATTTCGTGGATATGCCCGAAGAGACAACGCATACGGTCCGAGAATTGATGGTTGGCATCCCGTTTGTGTCGGATATCAGCTCCTATATCGAAACGTTCGTCCAACCTCATTTTTCAGCCAAAGTTAATGGTGCTCTCTTCGCCTTCCAGGGGAAAATAAAGCCCTTCGCCGATTCTCGTGAGACCTCTATCAACTTTGATATCAAGGATCTCAACATCCCTCACTACCTTGCTTACGTCCCCGTGAAAATGAATTTTAAGGTTGTTTCGGCCTCCCTGGATACAGAGGCAAAAGTATCCTTTATCGAAACGAAAGATAAGAAACCTTCTCTCACGATCACGGGAAGCGTCTCCTTGAAAAACACAGCCGTGGATGACGCAAAGGGCAAGCCCCTGCTGAAGATTCCGCTGCTCGATGTCTCCGTTGCCCCGTCGGAGCCCCTTTTGAAGACCGTTCACCTGTCGAAGGTGTCGATCCAGTCGCCAGAATATAACGTCGAGCGCGATGAAAAAGGGGTTTTCAACACCCAATTCCTTCTATATGAAAAAGGCAAGGAACGGGTTGCCGCGAGGGAGGCGGGAGAGGAGGCACCCTTCTTCCTCGACGTCGACACGGTAGTGCTGACAGGAGGGAAGATCTCCTTTACTGACCTCTCCAGGAGCATACCCTTCAAAACGGTTCTGGACCCGGTCGACCTGAAGGTCGATCATTTCAGCAACGCTAAGGACAAAAAAGCAGCCTATGCTCTGTCCCTCAGCACCGAAGCAAAAGAATCCGTCAAGGTCCAGGGGGAGTTTTCCATGGTTCCTCTTGGGTCGGAAGGGGCGCTGGAGGTCTCATCTGTTCTTTTAAAGAAGTACAGCCCCTTCTATAAGGATAACGTTCTCTTCGACATCGAAGATGGCCACCTTGACCTCGCAGCTCATTACAGATATGCAAGCGGGCAAAAGGAACCGGAGGTCAGCCTTTCAGGGATCTCCGTTACGCTCAATACTCTCCGTCTCAGGAAAACCGGGGAGAATGAAGACTTTGTCAAGGTTCCGAATTTCACGATCAAAGAAACAGATGTAAATCTCACAAAGAGAGAACTTAACATTGGAAGCCTCTCCACGGAGAAAGGCGAGATTCTCGTGAAACGGTTAAGCAAGGGCGATTTGAATCTCCTCACGCTCACCCCTTCTGCCACTCCGCCTGCATCGGCCCCTAAAGAGCCGCCCAAAAAACCAAACACCGGCGAGAAACCCATCGAGTCTGAAAAACCATGGCTTGTCTCCCTGAAACAGATGCTGATTGACAAGTATACCATTCGCGTGGTGGACCAGACGACGAAAAGGCCGGTCACGTTAGTTGCGCAGAACCTGACGTTAAGGGGCGAGAATATTTCAACGGCGAAGAGCAATAAAGCGAGGCTTGGCCTCTCCCTCCTCTTGAACGGGAAAGGAACTGTCTCCACCGCGGGGACCCTCGCCGTAGAACCCCTCTCTGCAGATCTAAAGATAGGGCTGAAGGGCATTGAAATCGCTCCCTTCCAACCCTATTTCACGGATAAGGTAAAGCTGACCGTGACCGGGGGGGCTATTTCCACAAACGGCAATGTTTCTCTTACATCCACCAAAGAGAAGGGAATAAAGGCTACCTATAAGGGGGAGGCTTCTGTAACCAATTTTTCCTCAATCGATAAGCTGAGCGGAGCGGATCTTCTGAAACTCGAATCCCTGTCGTTAAACGACATCAATGTGGCATATGCACCCCTTTCCATCGGTATCAAAGGGGTCTCTCTGACTAACTTCTACGCTCTCGTGGCTGTCAGCCCTGAGGGAAAAATCAATCTCCAGGAAGTGCTTGCGGCCGAGGAACCGAAAGCCGAGACGACGCCGGGCCGTGCAACAGAGAAGGCACCGGGCCCTGCCCGTCAGCAGTCAGCAGCAGCCTCTCCGCAAGAAAAGGAGCCTTCGAAAAACATCAGGATCGATCAGGTCACCCTCCAGGATGGGAGGATAGACTTCCAGGACAAATCGGTCAAACCAGAGTTTTTGATGCATCTCACCGAGATCGGGGGAAGAGTGTCAGGGCTTTCTGCTGACCAGAACACGACAGCGGATGTTGAGCTTCGTGGCAAACTCAATGACTATGCCCCTCTTGAGATCACGGGAAAGATCAATCCCTTGAAGGATGACCTCTTTGTGGATATAAAGGCCCGCATCAAGGACATGGACCTGAGCCCCACAAGCCCCTACTCCGGAAAATATGCAGGCTATGGCATCGAGAAAGGCAAGCTCTCCCTCGATGTCAAATATTCAATCTCTAACAGGAAACTCGATTCTCAAAACAACATCGTCATCGATCAATTCACGTTCGGTGATAAGGTTGACAGCGCTCAGGCAACCCATTTGCCTGTCAAATTGGCAGTCGCTCTCTTGAAAGACAGGACGGGCGAGATCAAGCTGGATCTCCCTGTGACTGGAAGCCTCGATGACCCGAAATTCTCTGTATGGCAAGTTATTCTACACATCATCGTTAACCTGATCGCTAAGGCGGCCACCTCGCCTTTTGCCCTGCTCGGGGCCGTGTTCGGAGGCGGGGAGGAACTGAGCTATGTAGAGTTTCCTTATGGGAGCACCGTTATCACGGAACCCGACATGAACAAAATCGATACGGTCGCGAAGGCTCTAGAGGACCGCCCCGCCCTCAAATTGGATATTGAAGGGTATGCGGACACGGAAAATGACCGGGAAGGATTGAAGCAGCTTCTGTTCAACAGGAAAATAAAAGCGCAAAAACTGAACGAAATGGTGAAAAAAGGACAACCCGCTATCCCCGTTGATGATGTGAAAATTGACCCTTCTGAATATGACAAATATTTAAAGATGGCTTACAAGGCAGAGAAATTCCCCAAACCGACAAATTTTATCGGGATGACAAAAGATATTCCCGTCCCTGAAATGGAAAAGCTCATGCTGACGCACACCGAAGTCAATGACGGGGACCTGAGAGCCCTCGCCTCTCAGAGGGCCATGAACGTGGAAGGTGTTATCCTGAAATCAGGGAAGGTAGACCCAGGGAGGGTGTTTGTCCTTGAACCGAAATCCCTCGCACCGGAAAAGAAAGAAAAGGCCAAGGCAAGCCGTGTTGACTTCAAGCTGAAATAACAAGAAGAGGGAACGGGGGCCGCACCGACAAAGAAATGGGACGCGCTACCCCCGTGCAATTATCGCACCGAAGTCTTATTATAAAGTTAGATTATCTCCAGAAAAAAGGGAGGTCCGGTATGTTAACTTCTCGGCTCTTCATTCCTCGCGTGGTTCTCCTGCTTATGGTCGGCGTCTTCCTGCTGGGAGGCCCGGCGTTCATAGTGGCGTCCCCTTCTGCGCAAGCAGCTGCCTCCGTTGATCTAAGCACAGCCATTATCGAGATAGCAAAAAAGACGATCCCCGCGGTTGCCCACATCGAAGTGACGGAGCGTCAAGAAGTAGCGAACCCTTTCCTACCCTTTGAGGGAGACCCCTTCTTTCGCTACTTTTTCGGTAACCCTAAGATGCCCAAGAAGTTCAAGCGGGAAGTAAAAGGTCTGGGAACGGGCATGATCATTGATGCTCGCGGTCACATCCTGACGAATTATCACGTGGCCGGCGGCGCGACAAAGATTGAGGTAGTACTTGCCAATGGGAAGCATTACCAGGCCAAGCTTGTCGGAGGAGACCCCAAGACGGATCTGGCGGTCATAGAGATTCCCGCAAAAGAACAACTTCCGTTTGTGACTTTCGGAGATTCGGACAAGGTAGAGGTAGGCGAGTGGGTGGTAGCCATCGGTCATCCCCGCGGTCTGGACCAGACCGTTACACAAGGCATCATCAGTGCCAAGCACCGGCGGGGCATTACCGATCCCACGAGTTACCAGGATTTTCTGCAGACAGACGCGCCCATCAACCCGGGGAATAGCGGCGGCCCTCTCCTCAATCTCAGGGGCGAGGTGATCGGTGTGAACGCAGCCATCGCTTCCGAGTCAGGCGGCTCTGAAGGAATCGGCTTTGCCATACCGAGCAATATAGCTCAGCACATCAGTAAATTGTTAATTGCTCACGGAAAGGTGGAGCGCGGCTGGCTGGGGGTAGGCGTGCAGGATCTTACGCAGGAACTTGCCAAATCAGCAGGTGTTGGCGAGTCTCTGAAGGGCGCGTATATCGGTGAAGTGGTCAAGGGGGGACCGGCGGACAAAGCTGGCCTGAGAAAAGGGGATGTTGTCATTGCTTACCAAGGCAAGGAGATCGCGGACGCCAGTGCTCTCCGCAATGAAGCAGCCAACACACCCATTGGCAGCGACGCGCGAGTCACTATTCTGCGCGCCGGAAAGAAACAGGACCTCGTGATCCATATCGGGAGCCTGCAGGAGGCGACCAGGGTTCTGGCTGCTTCGCTGAAAGAGCGCTTGGGTGCGGAGTTTCGTGCTCTTACGCCTCAAGAGGTGAGCAAATACGGCCTCGATACCAACCAGGGTGTTGCGATCACGCGGGTGGACGCCAACGGCCCGCTGGGGGAAGTCGGCTTCGAGCCCGGAGACCTCATCCTGCAGATTGAAGGGCAGACGATCACCGGCCTGGAAAATTTCATCGAGCTCATAAGCTCATTAAAGCCGGGTGCGCGCATTACCCTGGTTGCGGTCGACCACAGAAGCGGTAATGCGGGCCAGGTGCAGGTAACGGTCCGCTGACAGCGCGATACCCGACCCGGCTTGAAACTGAAGCTGTCTCTGTCAGGAAGCTGCTAGAAGACTCTCTTTAGCAGTTCGCTGGCTATGACTGCTTTTTCGACCTCTTTGGAGCCTTCGTAGATTTCGACGATCTTTGCGTCACGGTAGAATCTCTGGATGTCGTACTCGGCGATGTAACCGTAACCCCCGTGGAGCTGCAGCGCTTCGTTGGTCACATAGACAGCCGTATCTCCCGCGTACCATTTAGCCATCGAGATCAGGGCAGGGTCGGTCTTCCCTTTGTCGAGGAGATAAGCTGCCCTCCAGTAAAGGCTTCGCGCTGCCTCAACCCTTGTGGCCATCTCCGCAATCTTGAACTGCACGCCCTGAAGCCTCGCAAGAGTCCCTCCGAAGGCCTTTCTCTGCTTCACGTGGAAAATGGCCTTCTCAAGGGCTCCCTGGGCGACGCCAACGCCCTGAGCTGCCACGTGATTGCGGGTTTTGTTAAAGAAGTCCATCAGTTGATAGAAACCTCGCCCCTCCTGTCCGATAAGATTCCCTGCAGGCACTTCCACGTTACTCAGACTGACCTCTGCCGTGTTTGCAGCCCTGATTCCCATTTTGCCGTGTATCTTCGTGGCCTCATACCCGGGCGTGGAAGTCTCCATGACGATGACGCTAAACCTCTTGTGGACGTCCCGCTCTTCCGGATGGGTGAGGACATAGACGAGCATGAAGTGCGCGGTGCAACCATTCGAGATAAACATCTTCGATCCGTTGATTACGTATTTGTCTCCCTTCTTCTCTGCTCTCGTTTTGATCATGGTCACATCACTGCCCGCATCAGGCTCGGTGATGGCAAAGCCAATAATCGCCTCACCCGCAGGGATAGGCGGAAGATATTTTTTTTTCTGTTCTTTGGTCCCAAAGGCCTGAATCATCTCGGACCCAAAACTGAGGGCGCAGAGGCTCTGGCCGCAGCCGGGATCAACGCGCCAGAACTGCTCGGTGATGAGGCTATGTTCGAGGAATCCAAGACCTGCACCTCCATATTCTTCTTCAATAAAACTACCGATAAAGCCGTTGGCTGCTGCACGCTTCCATATGGCCGGATCAAACTCTTCCTTCTCGTCAAATTCTTTTGCGCGGTCAGTGAATTCTGCTTCTGCAAACTCCCGCGCGGCTCTTACAATGTCTTTTTGTTCGGATGTGAGCTCCATTGAAACCCCCAAATAAAAGCAATTGCGAATCACTCATTATGAATTGAGTTCTCCGTTGATTGTCATTCACAATTACTGAACAATATCTCACGATCGTCCGCCCAGCAGCTTCTTCCCGATCAGCACCTTCTCCACCTCTTTGGTGCCTTCAAAGATTTCCAGCACCTTCGCGTCCCTCCAGTAGTGCTCCACATCATACTCTTTCAGGATGCCGTAGCCTCCATGCAGCTGTATCGCCTCGTC
>DATFYE010000098.1:0-30298 GCA_035315185.1 Syntrophorhabdales bacterium
GCTACCGGTTGATTGCTAAAGTAATTGACGGGGTCAGATTCGTCGACGGCGAATTAGTAGACGAGGCGATACAGGCTGCGTAATGGAGAAGAAATCAGGATGCGTCCAAAATTCTCATCAACAACTATTGACAGTATCTCATGAAAAGGCGCTTCTTAGCGTTTTCTGGAGACGGCACTGGCGATTTGATCCTCGATAGACATTCAACCGGAAACAGAGGTGTAACAGGTGAAGTTTAAGACAGTATCCGAAATCTACTGTCTCCAGATATAATACCGCTCATGGCTCAGCGAACCACTTGTGAGAGGTGTAGTATGCCCGGGTCAGCCGGAGTCCTGCCTTTGCCCAGACTCTTTGGACCGCCATATTTGTAATGTGTGTTGAGGTAACCATGCGGGAGGCCCCTCAGCGCTTCGGCTTCTTGAAAACGAAGAGCTTTTGAATACCGTAATCGCCCCAGGCAGGCAATTGGGCGAACCAGCGGTTCCATTCCATGTCGGGATTGGCCACATCGATGGTTGCGCCGCAAGCCTTTGTGAGTAAAGGCTTAAGGACTCTGGTACTCACGTAATAAGTACTGGCAAAATTCCTGATCTCAACGACTTGAAGATCGTCTGACAGGGCATTGACCACCCTGTCCTGGTCCATGTAAAGGTTAAAGGGCGGCATAGGGATATCGGACAACCCCCATTCGTTCCGAAATTTGTTCAGCTGCTGCCAGCCTTGCATAGTGGCCTCCGAGAGAAGGAGAGTTCCGCCGGGCTTGAGCACCCTCGCGCACTCACGGAGTCCCTTCATTTGGTTCCTCCAATTTCCCAGATTGATAATCACCCGGATGACAATTACCTTGTCGTATGCCCCATCAGGCTCGTGCAGGGCTGTGATGTCACCAACCTCAAACTCCACGTTCCCGATAGGTGCCTGCTTCAGATTTTCTAGCCTCAGACGCGCCTGCCCGATCATCTCCTGGACAACGTCGAGACCCCGAATATCAATTTTCCTCTTGGTCGCAAACTGAAGAGTTGAGTACCCGTTGGCGCATCCTACGTCGAGAACGCGATCCCCGTCCTGTAAGTGTTTCAGTATCTCGCGAATTTCCATCTCGATGACCATGGTGTCGGACCAGGAAGCCGCGGGGGACTGGCCGTGTTTCACCGCCTGCTCGCTCCAATGATTAATTATCTTACCCAGGTTGTACTTCACGCTCACGGCTCTCTCCTTTGCAAGTTAGTTTGTGACTCTGCTCTGCCGCATTCGTCGCGTATCACATAGCTAGGACAGCCCATGCTTCGAAAATGTATGCGAGCCAGATACTCACCAATGATACCCAAGGCAAGGAGTTGGGCTCCGGAAAAAATGATGATTGTTGAAGCGAGGAATGGAAAACCGGGAACGCTGCTTCCCTGGAGCAAGTAACGTCCCAGAACATATATCAACAACAGCATTCCGAAAAAGGTCAGCCCCAAGCCCATGAGACTGGCAAACTGCAGCGGCAGGATACTGTACCCTGTCATCATATTAAGCGCATGCGTCAGCAATTTTCGAAATGTATAGTTTGACTTCCCGATCTTACGAGGCTCGTGTGGTACACATATAGACGTGAAGCGGGTAGTACCCCAGGTGAGCAATACATCCACCGAGACAAAGGGACTCTGGTAGTCAGCGAAGGCATCCCGAAGCCGCGTGCGAAAAGCCCTGAACGCACTCACGCTACGCGCAATGTCTGCGCTCATAGCGCTCTGGAGGGCTATTTTGGTAATCTTTGAGGCGACGTCCCGAAAAAATCCGTGTTGTTCCTCTTTGGGAGACCCATAGACCACATCGTAACCTTCGGCAAGGCTAGCAAGGAGAGCCTGGATTGCCTCGGGTGGGTGTTGCAGGTCGTCATCCATTGTGATAATTACCTCGCCTGTGGCCGCACGGATTCCGCACAACAGCGCGTTGTGCTGACCGTAGTTGCGCGTGCAATTGATCCCTCTGATGCATGCGTACTGTCGCGCAAGTTCGCAGATTACCTCCCAGCTTTTATCCCGGCTACCGTCGTTGATGAGAATGAGTTCGTAGTCTGATGCGCAAGATTGCAGAACAGAATGTATGCGGTTCACCAGCTGAGGCAAGGCAGCCTCACTGTTGTACACCGGTATAACGACTGAAACATTATTGCTCAGCTTGGTCATTCAGTATATTTCTCCGAGGATTGGCGATTGGGCGGCCTCCATTCCCATTATCAGCTTGTTTGACACCTATTCCCGCGGCGAAATACAACGGCCAGGTGCGATATGAAACTAGTTCCTAGGTACACGCAGCCGGCAAATAACTGCGCGATATAGGGATTGACCCCCCATGAGGAAATTGCAATCTTCAGGCTTGCGAAACTGCAGATGAAGCAAACGCCAGACACCATGAAAAATATGGGTAATTCGCGTTTGGCCTTTCCTTTGCTTCGGAAAATGTACATTTTGTTCAAATAAAACGAGGAGAACAGTGACACACAGTAAGCAATAAAGTTGCTGCGCTCGGGGCTAAGGTTGATGAAGTACATGAAGAAAAAAATGAGTGAATAGCCAAAGGCGGTGTTGACAACACCGCCCGCGCTGTAACGGGCAAGCGTAAAGATTGTGCTTCTATCAGAGATTGCTTGGATATCTACCATAGCGCAGATTTCTTAACCGATGCCGGTGGACAGCATTAGGGCTTTCCGAAAGAGGCCGTTGGAGCATCTGACGGGTTGTCGATCACACTCACTTTGCAGCTGCGCGCCAAAGCGATTTTACAAAGGCAGGATTCGAGGAAGCCACCTATTACGAGAACATTAATGATTTTCTCCATGACGAAACCGCCGTGAGTGCGCAAGAATGCCGCTAAACCAGCTCAGGCTTTCACGCCTAAGCAGCCACGGGTCGTGCCCTGGATGATTTCAACTTCCACAGGCAGAACCCCTTCGGGAAGCTTGGGCGGATGTTCTTTTAGCCGATCACGTACCCATTTTCTATGGACAGTTCGCAGTTCCCATATAATAGAAGCAAATACCTGGAAGTGAAAGAGCGTCAAGGATGGATTCTTAGGCAAGCATTGCTTAATATGGACAAGTAAGAGGTGTAGGCTATTCAGGATGTTCCGGCTGAAGCTTGCAAAAGGGTCTGCTAGCTTATAGATGTAATAGTTTCTTGACTGAAGTCTATTTGCTGTTTGCTTATTGTCTTCGTTGTCTTGAGACCAACCGCCCGCATGGTGTCGAGCAATCGCAGCCGGCGCCAGGACAACACGCCAACCTTTATATCGGGCTCGTCTGCAAAAGTCGGTTTCCTCCCAGTAAAAAAAGAGGTAGGGGTCGAGGGGCCCAACGCTTTCGATACATGCCCGGCTCGCCATCAGAAAGGAACCCTCAACCCATTCAACGTCAATCGGTTCCCGAGAGAATTGCTGCATCGCTGTAATTGCCGCGGGATGATTCCCGTGCATGTAAGCGTTCGGTTTTTCGCTCTCCCATTCAAGGAAAGCCGGTCCGATGACGCCGATCCTCAGGTCACCCTTGGCGGTCGTTGCCAGTTGCTCCAAACACCCTGGCTCAAGGAGTATGTCGTTGTTGGCCCATATTACCCACTCACAGCCATCCGCAAATGCGTACGGCATAGACAGGTTGTAGGCCATGCAATAGCCGAGGTTTCGAGGCATACGGATAACTTTCACGGCGGGGTAGTGTTCGAGCGTTAGCTCCACGCTATCATCTTCACTTGCGTTGTCCACAAGGTAAAGACGCGCATTCTTATAATCCTGTGCGAGCAGTGAGTCGTACAGGGGAGAGAGCCACTCCCTGCCGTTGCGGTTGAGTATAAGTACGCCAATGCTCGGAAGTTCATTTTTTCTCATGCTGTGTCCCTAGGACATGGTCCATGACGGTGGCAGACTCTGCTGTATCTCGATCCCATCAAATTCCTTACTCTTACGTGCGCCAACCTCTTTCACCCATGCTGCCATTCTCCGCAAGCCCTCCTCGAGCGTCGTTTGCGCCGTTCGGCCGAATACTCTCTCGCAAGCAGAATGGTCGGAAAAAGCAATCTTAACCTCATTCCTCCCGGGAAGATGAGCGACTCGCGGGGTTGAGCCCATTGCCTTTGCGACCACGGCCGCAAGGTCATTCACCGTGTAAGGTTGATCTGCTCCGATGTTAAAGATCCGATTCTGTGCATCCTGGACGAGAGGCGAGCGGGCAATAATCGGCGCGATATCGCCGATGTAACTGAATGCGCGCTGCTGGATACCGTCGCCAAAGATCGTCATGGCCTCCCTCTGGAGAATCTGGTTCATGAAGATGCCCACCACGTTGCGGTATTTATCGCCGATGTTCTGGTACTCACCGTACACGTTGTGAGGCCTGAAAATAATAAAATTCAGGCCGAACATTTCATGTGCTGCGTTAAGATCCAGCTCAACAGCGTATTTTGCAACCCCATAGGGGTCCTCGGGCTGAGGGACCATGTCCTCCCGCATAGGTACCTGTCCTGCTCCGTAAACCGCAATTGAGCTCGTGAAGACGAAGCATTTCGTTCCGTAATTGACAGCGGCATTGATCAGATTAACGCTGCCAATCAGGTTGTTGGTGTAATTGAACCTGCGGATGAAATGGCTTAGCCCCTCTGCCGCATACGCGGCGAAATGGTATACGTAACGAAACTGCTTTTCCTGGAAGAGCCGTTTGACCAGTTCGTGGTCAGTCACCGAGCCCTCAACGAACTCTACGCGCCGATCCTGGGGTATATTGCCTTGAAAACCTCCTGACAGATCGTCGAGCACAAGGACCTTATAGTCCGTGAGGTCAGAGCAGGCAAGGATGGTGCGGACCACGTGGGAGCCTATGAATCCCGCTCCACCGGTTACCAAGAGATTTAGCATGGTCTTGTCTCCTCCAGGTTGGTTGACGTGCTCAGTTGCATGAAATGACAGCTCTGGCTTGGCTTGCGGATGTTAAAGAGGGCTGTATACCGAACACTATCTCTTTAAACTGCTCAGCCTTCTTTTCCCAGGAATCGTTTCTCACGGCGAGTATACTGGCCGCGACATGCAGCGGATCACTTGCCTGGGAGATGGCCTTGTCAAGAGCCGACGCATATGTCGCGCCGTTTCCCTCCTCTACCCAGCTAGTGACATCCTTATATTGTTCGAGCGCCGGTACACGCGTGCTCAGCAGGAATGCGCCCATGGCTAAGTACTCGATTGCTTTGAGCGGGCTGCTGGCACGGGTGAAAGCGTTAAGCCGATAGGGGACGGCGCATGCGTCACAATGCCGTATCCACGCGGGTACGTTAACCAGCGGAACTTGTGGGTGCCAAAACCTATGTTCTCGTAAATCGTGAGAAATTATTTCTTCCATCCCAGGATCGGTTGGGCCAAGGAACACCCATGTCCACTGCGGCCTAAGAACCGATGCCCGACGTATACCTTCCCAGTCGATCCGATTCGACACGTGGCCGGCAACCAGAACCCGAGGTCTGGGTATTCTTTTCAGAATCTCAGGCTCCGAGTAATTTTGTTGAGGATCAAACATGCGTTCATCATACCCGTTGCTCAGGACATGAACAGGCTTGGTGTGACTGGATGGTATCCTCGAGCTCAAGGTTTCTGCAAGTGTCTCGCTCACGCAGACAATCTTGTCCACCCTCTGCAAAAGTTTCTTCTCCGCCTCTATCTCTCCTTTTATAGGCACGCCGGTAACCCTCAGCGTGCGGTCATCGATGGCGACATAGACGCTAATGTCGTCGTGAAGTTCCTTCGCTAGGTAGTACTGGGATGGTGAGTCGTAGCATACAACACGTGGCTGAGACGGCGGGACAAGCCGATCGAGTTCACGTTCCAGCAAGCGTCGGTTTAACAGGCGCGCTGCTTTCCCGATTCCCGGCAGCTGTTCCGGGAAGTGTAACGGACGATAATGCCAAGAAGTCTCAGTGCTGGTAAGAGGTACCCGTCTCTGTTTGAAGCCCGGGACCTCACGGCCACGTAACACACTTACCGGCTGATCTACGATCACGACTGATTCCTTCGTAGCCAGTCGTTCTGCAATCGCCCTACGCATCGAAGTTGGCTTGGCGTTAAGGGCAAAAAAGATCCAAGAGAACTTGCTTCCCAATCCGGGTTCTTCCATTTCACTGCGTCTCGGACAAGTAGCTGTCAGTGTGTTGTCTCAGTCTCTTACGCTGTCTGAACGCGCGCGCCCTCTCAAGGAGCCAACACGGCAATATGTCGATCAACCAGTAGGTCAGTTTGCCTCTCCAATGCTTGATCCCGGAATAATCCATCATTCGGTAGTTGTATTTGAATAACGTTTTCCGGGTCAGGTTAGGATCCACATAGCTGATGAGCATATTCCTACAACCTATTCTCATACGCTTGTTTCGCTCCAGCGCCATCTCATATCCTTTTGTTCCCCGCACGGGCTGATAGTAGCTCACCCAGGTGCCGGCGAAGGGCCGAATTCTCCTGATGAAGTCCAGGGTCCGATGCATGCTCTCCTCGGTTTCTCCTGGGAAACCGATCATGAACAGAGTGCCGACTATGAGCCCCGTCTCGTCGTGCAACATCTTCAGTTTGCGGAATGCGGTTTCGCTGTTGAACCCTTTGCCCATCAGTTTCAGCATGGCGTCATCGCCCGATTCAACGCCCACGTTGATGCGAAACGGGCGGTACCGTTTGATCAATGCGATCATCTCAGGGTTAATGTGGTTCACGTGGGCAAAGAATTCAGCCCGATCCTCGATGGGGAGGCTTCGTTTCTTCAATTCATCGTAAAGGGCCAGCATGTGGGATGGTCGTAGCGTAAATATGTCGTCACAGAAACAAAGGCGCTTTACCCCAAGTCCGAAGAGGAGCTCTATGTTGCTGGCGGTTCTCGTGGCGCTGAAAAAAGAGATTTTTTTCTCCGTGTTGTGGCAAAATTGGCAGTTATAAGGGCAGCCGCGGGTACTCATAATCTCGGCGCGCACATCAGCCAGGGTTTCAAAGTCAATGCGGTCCCAAGAGGGGTACCGGCTGTAATCAATCTCTGCATCAGCGAAGTATTTTTCGCCAGGACCGATGTGTACCGCTACACCCTTGCCCTCAAGATAACTCTTTTGCTCGTCGGTAATTGTTTGCGTCCATTTACCTCCGACAACGACTTGGCGGCCGAATCGCTTCTTCAAATAGAGTGCGTCCCTGAGAGGTTGTTTCTCTTTGACTACTTGAAGCACTGACAAGCCCACAAGGTCGTATGGTTTGCCATTGGACCGACCGGCTACAATCTGGTCGAGGTAGTAGCAGTCAACAGTATGACCGAGATTTCTCGCATACGCTGCGAGGTCAAGGATGGCAATCGGATTTCTCTGTTCCGCTCTTTCTCTTCTCGTCGTTAACAGAATGTTCATGGTCATCGCCGCCACATCCGCTCTGTGCGTAACGGGGAGTCCTTCCGGCAAAAAAGCGCGTCGATTTGCCAAACCGCGCCATCAGAGGGGGCCTGAATGATCTCTTCTATATCGAACATTACAAAATCTCTTTGGCGCAAATACGACACCACTTCGTCCAGGAGGGGAGCGTCAGTCAGCAGCGGCAGAAGACTCAGCTCGCACTGGATTACTTCGCAGCTATGAAAATACTTGGTGTAGCCCTTAAGAATTTCAGTCTCGTAGCCTTGAACATCCAGTTTCAGGAGCTGAGGGGGCTTTGAAACTCCGGTCTCAATCAGATTATCAAGGGTGGTCATAGACCTTCGGCTCCGCTTCAGCCCGTTTCCAAGAACGCTGCTACCCGGACCTTCTTCGGTGAAGGGGATACTGTTGCTCACCTCTTTCCCCAATAATATCTGGATTGCGCGGACATTGGTATAGGCCGATGTCAGTTCACTTAATATGAATTTTGCCTCCTCCTGCGGTTCAACGCAGGTGATTTCGGCTTTTGGAAAAATTTCCAGGCAGATTCTTGTCCAGTCACCGTGAAATGCACCAACATCTGTAACGGTTTTGGGAGCGAAACCAAACCTCGCGAGTTGCCGAAGAGACCAGCGGAGGTCCGGACCTCCCAAATGTGTGCGCAACCGGCCCTTCCACTCGGGCGGAAGGTAGCTTAGAAGCAGCCTGAGTCCCTTCCTACCCAGCATTGTTTGGTGCCTGCTTTTTTTGCCACATTCCAACAAGGTTCTCTGCGAAAAAGGGTGCGCAACGGCTTAAACTGGCAATGTTCGGCCTGATTGTCGCATCATACAAAGGCAGTAGGCGTGCTCGTCGTAATGCTCCCCGCCAATAGCGTTTACCCGGGTGCCATCCAGCTCCGTATAATCGAAACCCGAGATCACGCAGGGTGCCTCTGCTCCAATAACTGAGATGTGCCTCAAGATCGTTCCACCCCGTTACGGTCGCGTGGCCGCCCCGGAAGGCCGGCCAATTTGGCGTTGACAGAATTACCCGTCGCGAGGCAATTCTCTTTGCCTCATCAATCAGCTTACTTCCATCCTTGGAGTCCAGGTGCTCCACAATATCGAGCAGAAGTACGGTTTCGAAGCTGTCGTTGGCGAAGGGTAATGGTGGGAAGAGCGTATGGGTCACCTCAGTATAAAAGCCGCTCTGTCTGGCCAGTTCGACGTTCGGTAAATACCCATCGCACCCTGTAATGGATGGTCTCGTACCGGGCTCAGCGAGGTGGGTTTCCCAGTAATTTGTCGTAAGGAGAGCTCCCCATCTCCCAAAGCCGCAGCCAACATCCAAAATACTGGGGCCCAGGACGAGGGGTATCACGACTGCATCGAGCACGCACGGGCTACTGCCCATAGTTCATCTGGTTAGAAGAGGCCTCTAACAACTTCGCATACATCCGGACATATTGGGGGACGAGCTCTTCCCAGGAGAAGCGTTTTTTTGCGAAATCGCGGGAGCGACCGCTAGTCCCGTTCGATAAGAGATTGCTAAGCGCTTTCGCCAGTTCTCCCTCGACAGACATATCGACGAGTTGAACCGGTGCGCCATCGGTGATCCAGCCATTGACATCGTTCCTGTGTAGTATAATTGGCAGCCCCGAAAGCATTGCTTCTACGGTAACGATCCCGAAACCTTCTGTCAGGGAGCCGAGGACGAATATGTCTGCTGCCCCATAGAGCACATGAATTTTTTCGTGAGGCCAGGTCAGGAAATGACAGCGACCCGGCAAGTAACGATATGCTTCACGTTCGAGCGCATTTGTCTCATCCGTTCGCTGTCCTGCCGCAAGAAGCCAAACCGAGTCATCCAAGTGGGAGATCTCCTTGATGAGATAATCAATCCTCTTGTGCCATTTGTTAAGGGCGGCAACGGTCAAGACCACGATAGCGTTCTCGGGTATGCTGATATCTCCTCTCACCTGTTGTCGCTTGGCCCGATTACGTGAGTTGAAGAGATCTCCATCAACCCCATAAGGCAGGAGAAATAGACGATTCTCCGAAATCCCGAATTCTCTTGCTTCAGCATAGGCAGGGCCCGTCAGGACTTGGGCAAAGTCACAGCGGTGATGATAGTGAATGGGCGGTGACGGAGCCCCGTTGCAATATAAGAGTTTGTATTTGCCGCCGAATAAGCGGCGCAGGTGAAAGAGGGCGCTTCCCATGACCAGCTCATTATAGTGGACTATATCGAAACCATCCTTTCTCAGGAGAGGATAGATGGCCAGGGCGAAGGATCGCTTTTCCAGCAAGTTACCTTTTTCATAACCAAGCCAGCGGGCGGGTACATCCTGCCTATGGAAGTTTGGCACCTCAACGCGGCCGTCACCTGTGGTACCGCCACCTTGAAAAAGAGTCACATCAACGTGGGGCGCGAAACGCCTGAGCGATCTGAAGAGTGAGTCTGTGAAGGCCTCGAAACCTCGCACCACGCGACCGAGGCCAGTTGAGACTAAGGCAATTTTCATCTGGCCTGTCTAACCTTTCCTTACAAAAAGCATGACCACTTCGCGTCGCGGATAAAGATAGCGTCGGGCGCAGCACACAGCCAGCGCGGAGATATCTATCAGGCCGGGGACAGAGCCGAGCACCTTCTTGGCTGCGCGAAACGCTCTTTTCTCAGACCGGTAGACGAGCTTTTGACAAATAAGAGCCTTCTGGGTGGGCTGCGAACGGACGCAGTAAAGCTCGAACCCTATAGTGTCGGCTATCCTTTTGAATGTTTCGGGTCCTGCAAAGTGCAGGTGATCCGGTATATGCCAGTCCGGTACTTCACTCTTGTAAGCTCGCCTGCCCAACTGCGATGTCGCAACCAGAATCAAGCCACCCGGACGGAGGAGACGGTGCAGGGAGGCAAAGGCTGTCGTCGGTGATCGGAGGTGGGAAAAGACGTTTATCATTGAGACGACGTCATATGAAGAGGGCGTGAGAAAATTTCTCATGATATCTCGGTCATGCACGTTGAGGCCCGATCTTCTGCAATATGTGGCTCTCTCAGGGTCGGTTTCAACCCCTTCAACTTTGAACCCTGCCCGAGAGGCGATGTTGAGTAAAGTTCCACAACCACAACCGATATCGAGCCAGGTGCCTCTCGCGAGGTGCCTTCGGGCATACGTGACGTATGCCTCAAATTCCGTCGTTCTCGAAAGCTCGTGGGTCGCGTGATCGGCTGGAGCTGGCAAATCCCAACGCTCAACGTGGTGTGTGTTTCCTTCGGTTGGTCGAGGCGAAACATAGAAATGTCCGCACCCTTTGCACCGGTTCAAGTAAAAACCGTTTTCTTGAAACATATGCTCCGGATTGGCTTTCTGGCATATATCGCATGCTGCGTATTCCAGATGATCTGTTCTGTTGTCTCTTGCAGTCAGGCAAGTTTCCATGTGTTTCCAGATTACGTCGGGATCTTAGAATTTGGCGGGGCCGTGTCTTTGCGGATGAGCCGAAACAGGTGACCAACCAGAAGATGTTGCCAGAATTCGGAACTCAACGCATACGAAGGCTTCCAATAAGCGGCCCGTAGAGCCTCCCGAATAGAGACACGCCAGGCCTGGCTAATCCAGGCGTGGCTGGCAAGATACCTGTGAACGTTGCTCATCGCGGCTGATCTATACTGAGAGAGAGGTTCGGCTCGATACCGGAGCATCTTTTCGATCACTTTTGGCCCCTCGGCCACTTTATGCACAACGTCTCGGCTCATGCTGTCGTGGCGCATGCGGCGGTTTGTCAAGCATTTGCCGATGCTGCCCCCTTTTGCATTACAGGCCAGTCGGAAGATCAGCTCCACATCGCTCCCGTTGTGGATACCCGGATCAAAACCCCCGACGTCTCTTAACAGGTCCCGGCGAACCATCCAGCAGGACGGCGCCGCTGGAGCCCCGGCAAGCAAAATATACTTGGCCAAAGCACGAGATTCGTATAGCCCGTCGGTGAACGGTTCTCTCGCTGCGCGGGGAAGCCCGATTGTCCTATAATCGGACCAGCAAAATCCCGCGTCGGGGTTGGCAGAGAGAAAAAGCACTTGCTGCATAGTTTTGTCAGGTTCCCACCAATCATCCGCATCGAGGAAGGCGACAAGATTCCCTCGGACCTGTTGAATGCCTATGTTTCTGGCAGCTGATAAACCTGCATGCTCAATCCTAATATAGCGAAAGCGGGGGTCATCCGACCAGCGTTGTATGAGGTCCGGCGTATGGTCCGTGGAACCATCGTCAACGAGAATGCATTCGATGGAAGGGTAGTCTTGATTTAGGACACTTCCGAGACTGTCAGGAAGATACCTAGCGTCGTTATGACTTACTAAAAGAGCGGATACAAGGGGAAAGTTGGCATCGTTATCGAAGGGCATGGAGAATCTCTCGAGAAATCCTTTATCAGGTTTGAATATTATCGCAAGAAGCCTGAATAATGAATCTTCCTGCACGTCCGCCTGTGTCCATGCGGTTATGCTTTCGAAAATAGAGGCCGACCAAGTACTGTTCGAGGAATGTCAGTCTGTAGTAACGATTTCGCAACAATCTTCTATAACGTCTGGCCCGCCGCTGAAATCGCACGTCGTGCTGGAATACGATTTTCTCTGGCCGAAGCGAGTTACTTGCCAAAAGATTCAAAATTCCTTCTTCTGTAAAATGTTGGAAATGATCAGGCCTTATCACCGGTTTTTTAGTACTCGGGACTGATACGATGAGGCTAGAACCGGGTCGCACCGTTCTTATGAGATTGTCGAGTAAGCCATTAAGCTGTTCAGGATCTATATGTTCCAGAACTTCTATCGCTAAAACACAATCGAATTTCCAGCCCCTTCTTACAATATCGATTAATTCTATGCATTCGAACTGGGCCGATCCGGAGAGGAGCTTGGCATACGTTATGGCCCTCTCAGAAATATCGATACCAAATACCTGAGCTTGGGTTCTTTTGGCAATAAAGTCACTCATGAACCCGTGTCCACAGCCCACGTCAAGAATGGACTGCGGATTCAAATGAGAAACCATGCCGGCAATAATATCGAGATATCCCCAATACTCCGTGCCGTACCCATAAAGGTCATCTCTCTCAAATAGCCACGAGTAGGGCAGGTAGTCGTAAGGTGAAATGGTCTGCACGGCAAAGTACTCCTTTTATCGATTAGCTGGATGTGTAGACCGGCATTCGAAGGGCTTTAATCTTTTTTCTATCCAGCCCTATCTCGCCAAATAGTTTTAAGAATCGGTGATACATCGTATGTTCTCTTAGGGCACGCCTGTGACCGGCGGCGGCGATACGCTCACGCGTTCCTTGGTTTCTCAATAACCACTTGGTTACGTCGACCAGTTCTCCTTCGGTTTTATAGGTAACTATTTCAGACCCGACCGCATAATAATCGTGTATCTCATCCATCTCCTCAACAACGTAACAGGCACCGCACATCGGGGCTTCTATATCCCGGAGGTTTACCATCCGCACATAAGCCTGGTTACCCTCGTCATCGGTTCGCAACATCTTCGAGCAACCAAGTACGATGTCTGCCCGGTTGAATACCTCCACCATGGCAGCGTCAGACAAACCATCGGGTGAACAGGCTTTCCGCCATTTCCGCTCAAGTTCTTTTACCTCTCTCGTTTTCACGATGCATCGTAACGCCCTGCGAATCCAGCTGCGTTGGGGGATAAGATGATGCCAGTCGGGTCCCCAGACGCGCACGGGCAGGTCGTTTTCAATCAGCGCCTGGACTATAGCAGCCCGGTCCATTTTTTGTCTGCCCACAAAAACGATTCCCAGATCTTTCGGTAAGCCAAGTGTCCTGTAAAAGCTCGGATTGCCACCGTAGGGGAAATAAATGGGATTAGCGCCGATACGCCTGTACTGAGGGAAGGTATCTTTTTCCGGAGCGCAGCAGTAATCAAAAGCCGGCGCAAGGTTTTTTATCAGATCGAACTGGTGTAAAGAGTTGCAGTAGAAGTTGGCCACGGGAACGCCGAATTTCCTGATCTCCCTGATGGCATCAGGCGAAACCCAATCATTCAACAGGTACGTGAAGACAAGATCAAGCCCCTCTCTGTCAATAATCTCCTTTACCGTTGCGACCATTTCACTGGAAAGCCTCCCGATATCCGCAACACTCTGAAGGCCGTGGGTAATGTATCGTTGCAATCCGAAATCATGGACTTTACATCCGAGAGCCACGAGCGAGTCATGCAGATTCACTCTCCAGATGGAATTGCCCGGGACGTTTGCGTTTGCCCTGTCAACCGAAACGTAAAAGATGCGAAGAGTGTTAGACGATTTGGTCAAAATTTCCCTTCAAGGTTTTTGCAAATGGTAGCAGCCGACGCAAAAGCCGTTAGCACAATTTCGGCCGAACGTGTTGTCCTTGACATAAGCGCGATCCCTTACCTCAAGCGGAGTGATTAACTGGAAGAAATAGGGTTCTGAAAGGGCCCTGCAGGCGTTGAAGAACGTTCGGTTTTCATCATCGAGCACCAGAGAGATGTAAAGATTGCCTCCCGGCGCAAGGACTCTCTTCAGTTCTTCAATGGCTTTTTCCGTCCCGTTCGCATCCAATGGGTCACCATACCGGCCCAAGCCTATGTGCTCGACCACGCATAAACTGGACAGTGAAGCGACCGATCCATCTTCAAATGGCATTTCCAAAATAGACCCGGTCTGAAACCGGAGACCATCCAGTTCGACCGGAAGGGGACGGATATCTATCATCGTGATTGGCACAAGGGTTGAGAGCAAGGCCACGAAACGGTGGTGAGAGCCGACGTCTATATGAAGACTCGGCTTCTGTTGCATGATTCTTTGAAACGCCCAGACTTCCTGATACAGGTAGTTGGGCGATACTGGCGTCTCCGTGGTGTGATCGTCTGTGCAGGGCCACAAATTGCCTAACAGAGATCCGCTATGAGAATGCGAAAGTCTCCCATACTGCTGGTATGTCGACCAGAATCTGAGCCAGTTGAGCAGGCGTTGGCGTTTTGTATGCGCCTGGCCTTTCATCTGGTGATACAGGTGACGCATCATCCACAGGGTTTCAGACACCACCGGTCGACCTCCTTGCACTCAGCAGTTTCGTCTTTATCGCGTACATTCCAGAAAGCTGTCAACGCACCCAGAAATTCCTGAGAACGAAGATGCTGTTTATGTACGTGTCTGCGTATAACAGATAACCTTTAGATTCCAAGAATCGAGTAGTCTCCGTTTCCTTCTGTCCATGGCCAGTCTTTGAATAGGTTGTAGTCTCAACGCAGATCACTTTTGGCTTAAATGTGTCAAAGTCAACGCTGCTGAGGACCGTTATGTCGAGACCCTCAGTATCTATGGATAGATAATCAGGACATGTGCCGGAAAAATGCTGTTCGAGAATGTGACGTAGAGTATCAACTTTTATTTTTGCGACTTTTTCGATTACATACGAGTGCTCACGGACATATTTTTCGGCATTCTGCTTAACGAAGGTGCTCAGGTGCGCCGGTGTCATGACAAAGAAATCGAGTTCACCCTCTTTGTCTGACAGCCCGATGTTAAGGTTGATGTCCATCGGCCTTTCAGCCGCAATTTCACGGAAGAGCAGGGGATTGGGTTCTATGTTGATGCCTCTTGAACCTCTCTTGTAGAAGAGTGCTGTATTGCTTATGAGCCACGGATGGTAAGCGCCGATGTCGACATAGGTGGGAGAATCGACCCCTCTGGCTTGGAAAATGTAGTCGACGATCAGGTCCTCGCCAGATTGAGAGAATGACAGTCTCGAAAAGGCCCTCGTTTTGTCCAGCCTTGTCAGAAGACGCCGGCCTTGCTGTCGCAAGAATAGCCGGATGCGTGGACTGCTCATACGGTCCCCGTTGGAATGATTACCCTTTGCACCTGCTGTCCGCTGCATCTGGCCTCCTGACGTCCCTGATTATTGCTTCATCTACGAATTCCAGAATCATGCTAAGTAGGGAGACGCTTCGGCAGTACCGCCTCTCAAGCAGCCCCGCGAGCGCATGAATGACTTGACTTCGTCGCATATTCTCTCAACACTCTCATCGTCGAGCTGTGATGACGATGGGAGCCATAGGCCCTGCCGCGAAATACGTTCGGCCACCGGAAAGGTCTTAGTCAGGGAGTAAACAGGTTCAGAATGCAGGGCCGGATAGAAAGGTCGTGTGCCAATGCCTCTCGCCGCTAAATGCTCGATGAGGGGGTTACGAAGGCCTTCGGCGACAAGAACATCAACAAACCACGGCGTTGTGTCGTCGAGTAGAGTGGGAATAAGAGAAATGCCCGGCGTTGCTTCCAAATGGTATCGATAGAGGGCATACAGTTCCCTTTTTCTCTTTATGCGCCATGGCAACTTTTTCATCTGCTCAATGCCGATTACGGCCTGTATATCGGTGAACTTGAAGTTCCAACCCATTGTAAGGTAATGGTCGGCGCCCCCGGCAGTGCGTCCAAAGTCCCTTAATAATCGAACACGTTGGATCAAAGAGTCATCATTGGTCACAAGGGCACCACCTTGGCCGGTGGTAATAATCTTGGGAGCGCTGAAAGAAAAGCTGCCTATATTTCCAAATGTCCCCAGGTGATGGCCGCTCTTGAATGAACCGAGGGATTGCGCTGCATCTTCTATTAGACGTATCCCTCTTTGCTGGCAGAACTCGATAAAGTCCTGAATATTGTTGGGGTACCGGCCGTTGATGGTTACGAGCATGATGGCCTTGGTCCGCGCAGACACCGCCTTCTTCATGGCCTCGAAATCCAGGCATAGACTATTAGCGCTAATGTCCGCAAAAATTACATTGGCTCCCGCGAGCTTTACGGCGTTCGGAGTCGCCACCATTGTGTAATCCGGAACGATTACGTCATCTCCCGGCCCGACTCCGCAAGCAAGCAGGGCGACAAGGAGACTCACCGTGCCGTTGCAAACCACGGAGCAGTATCGAGCCCCGGTAAAGTCGGCGATCATCTGCTCGAATTCTCTGGTTTTCTTAAACTCCGTGACCCAGCCGCCCTGCTTCATATATTCGTACACGGCCAAGGCTTCGTGTTCATCAAACCACGGTTCCATTTGTGCGATAAAAAGTCGTTTCTCTTTACTCATTGTCTTGCCCCTTCAACATTCAGGCTTATGAGCAGACCATGCTCCTTGTCCATATGCGGATAGTATGCCTGGCTGTGATCGTCGTAATCTTTGTGGATTGTTTCCCGCCAGTCGTATCGGTGGATATCGGCATAACCACACGCTTCCAGCGTCTCTTTCAGGGAGTCGAAATCGTAGGTGGTCTTATGGTAGATCAGGGATTTTATGCGCTCAGACGTAACGATTTCCATGCGTCCATAAAGAGGGCCAAGAATACTGCTAAGGTTTCCGGCTTTTTGATAAACTTCGATAAGAGAAGGAAAGTCGGGTACAGCCACTCGCAAAATTCCTCCGTACTTCAAGATTCGTCGCCACTCGCTCAGTACAGCCCTGACCTCCTCGCGATCGAAGTATTCGAGGACGTGACTCGCGTAGATCAGATCGACAGTCTGATCGGAAAACATTGGTAGGGAGGAGACGTCGTGCTTATAGTCAATGTGGGGGAAGTCGTATAAGTCCACATGTACAAATCCCGGAATGCGTCGCTTCCAGCAGCCCAAATGGAGTTTCAGCACCTAGAATTTCTCCTTATCGGCTTCAAGGCCGGGATACGGCCCGTTCTTAATCTCAAGCACGTGCGTGTTATCATTCAGTATCTCGTATCCGTGACCCCCATCAAGGAACACCATGCAGTCTCCGGCCTGTAGTATGAGTTGAGCTAGAATATCCCGGTTTCTATCAAAAACATCTGCCTTCACACGTCCCGAAAGAACCACTATCGCCTCTTGGGTATGGCTTGCCACGCGAGGACTGGGTAAGTGTATGTGACTTTGTAGCTTCTTGCCTGACTGATACCCCCACGACAAGACCTGAATAAAATCCGCCTCTTTGGAGTAAGGCTTAAGACCGTCGGGAAGATTTGTCCCTATTTTGTATGCAAGAAGAGCTCCTGATGCATCCCTTACTTCCACAACATTATCCATGATAAATCTCTCCTGTATAACTAGACATAACGTTGTCTAAGGCGGTAGGCGGCATGGGTGGAAATTAGAAAGAAATGCTTAGATGGTCTTATACAGGGAAAACGGTTGATAGAAGTTGTATAACTTCACCAATTCCTTGACCCCATCTTCAAGGCTGAACTTGGGTTCGTATCCCAGTTTACGAAGCTTGTCAAAGGAAATAACGAAGTTCCTTACATCGAAGTCCTTCATGTCTGAGTCAATAATTTTGCAACGGGTTGCCTTTTGGACCTGCTCTGCAATTTCCATTTTAGAGTGATTCAATGAAGTATGCCCGACATTGAAAACTTGCCCTTTCATCTGCGGAATATGATCAAGTGTGAAGAGATACCCTGCTATAGCGTCCCGGATATGCAGAAAAGTCCGTTTGGTAGTGCTTTCAAACAGCACCAGACACCGTTCGCGTACTCCTTTGTAAGCGAAGTCGTTTACCAGCAGGTCCACACGCATTCGAGGACTCACGCCGAATATTGTGGCGAAGCGAAGGGCCACGGTATTTTCGCGTTTGAGAAGAATTTGCTCTGCCTGATACTTGGTAATTCCATAAAGGCTCACCGGGTCCACCCCGGAATCTTCTGAGCATACGGCGCCAGATTTTCCGTAGAACGAGGTCGTTGAAGCATATATGAGAACCTGGTTCTTGCTGAGAAGCTTTCCCAATCGGCGGGAGGCATCCACATTGATGAGTTTTGCAGAGTGAGGATTAGCTTCACAGGCTGGGTACCCGCTTATGCCCGCCAAATGAAATATTACATCGTAACCTTTTACTGTTTCTTCTCTAATATTTCTAATATCTTCCCGCTCTATTTTAAGCCTCGGTTCGTTCACGAGATGCAGCACCGAATCATAGCCGTACATGAAGTTATCAAGAATGGTGACTTTGTGGCCGCGATTAAGAAGCTCTTCAACCAGCACCGTTCCTTTGTATCCTGCACCACCCGTCACTAGAATCTTCATATTGCCTCCTGTACGATCTGATGGCCTTTTATTCGGCATGTCAAACGGGATTGAAGTAGAAAAATGCTAATTAAGACGCCATTGAGCCTGGATGAGGCAAAGACCATGTGATGCCCAAGGTACCTCGCCCGAAGGGTGGAAAGCACCTTCCACGACTGTTAGCTCGGTTGCGTTATCTACTCTATCCAGATAATCGGCACCTATAAAACCGCTCTCACGTAAGCAATATCCCACCGTATACTTACCGGGTGGTAAAGGAAGTTTTGTTATTCTGCAGACGAAGGCCCCCGTGGGCGGAAGATCACCAAAACTTTCCCGGGTTAATCCGTTATAATGAATAAAGACAGGAATTCCGAACTGCGTCTTAACTGTGATAACCGCAATAAGTTTGTTGTAGTTGTGACCGGAAAAGTTCTGGAACGGCAGATGGATTTCCAGGTCTTGGCCGGAAAGGGCACGATCTATTCTATCTCCACGGATATCCCGAAATTCGATGGAACTTATTTGAACTTCCCCTGTGCCTTCACGATTGGTGAAATCAAGAAGCCCTTCAGTTTCACTGTTGAGGCTGTGTAGGTAATGGTTGATCGCGTCAGTCTGTGAGCCAAAATACTGTAGACGGCCACCGTCCAGCACAAGGCCGGACTTGCAAAGAGTTTGCACGGCGGCCATATTATGGCTTACAAATAGTATTGTTCTTGTCTTACTTGCTATATCTTTCATTTTTCCGAGGCACTTTTCCTGAAAAGCAGCATCTCCGACTGCCAGGACCTCATCAACAAGTAGAATTTCCGGGTCAAGATGCGCTGCTACGGCAAATGCCAGGCGGACGTACATGCCGCTGCTATAATGTTTGACCGGCGTGTCGATAAACTTTTCCACCTCGGCGAAAGCCACGATTTCGTCAAACTTCCGGTCGACCTCTTTCTTTGTCATACCGAGAATAGTGCCATTGAGAAATATGTTTTCGCGGCCGGTCAATTCCGGATGGAAGCCTGTTCCTACCTCAAGTAGGCTGGCGACCCGGCCAAGGATAGTTACCCGTCCCGAGGTTGGCTCGGCAATGTGGGAAAGGATCTTGAGGAGCGTGCTTTTGCCGGCGCCGTTACGGCCGATTATCCCGAGGACTTCTCCTTGTCTTACGTCAAGGGAGACATCCTTCACGGCCCAGATGATGTCGTTCTCCTCACTGATCGGCGACTGCGGGCTGTGGGAGAACTGGTCGAAATGGGTGAGTTTGCGCAAGCGCCTGTAGTTATTCATGGGTGCCGTGACCCAGGAAGCAAGGGAACCAATGAAGGTATCGTGCTTCTTTTCTTGCGTACCGATACGGTAGAGTTTGGACAGGTTTTCGACTTTGATGGCGAGATTACTCATTGTTAATGCTCGACGGGGGACGGGAGACGGGGGACCGGGAATTTAGTCCAGAGGGACGGAGTGCTTTCCGAAACGCCTGGAGTTTCACGAAAAGCTTATGTCCGTGTTCGCTCATTTCGGCAGGAATGTCATCCGATAGATATTTTCGTTTTTCTATTATGTCGAAGCAAGCGACGGTTTCAAGATAGGACCTTAACGCGACTCCAGGAAGCGGCTCTGCTCTAAATTGCTCTGCCCAGTCGAGCCTTCAGCAATATTCAGCCCTATTGAGGTGGCTGCTCGTATGACCTGTGATTGAAGATTGAACTTCTCTATTTCGGGCAGAAACTGAACGGCTTCATAAACCCTGTCCAGATAATCGAGGGCAAGCTTATAAATCTCTAGGTCCTGAAATTTATACTTTGCGGCCATTTATTGTGTTTCTCCGGTCCCCCATCATCGGTCTGCCGTCCACTCATGCTACATCAGCAAATACCCTTTCCATCTTCCGGAAATAGAATGCACCAGAAAGGAGAATGAGTAGGGTGCTCAGTGTGCCCATAGCGATCAGGTCCCAGGGCATGGGATTGGTGCCAAGGAGCGCAGATCGGAAACCTTCGATTATTCCGGCCATGGGATAAAGACCGTAAACAAGCCGATATCTCGATGGAATCAGCGACACCGGCCAAACGACAGGCGCAGCATAAAGAAGAAGTTGCGCAAGGAAAGGTACGGCGAATTTGATGTCGCGGTATTGAATTGCCAAAGCAGACAGCCACATGCCAATTCCCGACGCGGCGCATATCATGAGAAGTAGCAGGAATGGCAAGAATACGGCATTCCATGCGGGTGCAATCTTAAACCAGACCATCATTGCGGCTAGGATGAGGAATGCAATGCCAAAATCGATAAGACCTGACAATACAGGCGTCATGGGAATGATAAGTCGCGGGAAGTAGACCTTCGTGAGAAGGTTAGTGTTTCCCACCAGGCTGTTACTGGAACTCGTCACGGCCGTCGAAAAATAGGTCCAGGGGACCAGCGCGACAAAGGCAAAAATAGGGTAGGGCACTCCATCACTCGGAATCTTTGCCAGTCTCCCAAAGACGATTGAAAAAATAACCATAGTGGCAAGAGGGCGTATAATGGCCCATGTCAGACCTAAAATGGTCTGCTTGTAGAGAACTTTAACCTCCTTCCACACGAGAAAGTAGAACAGGTCCTTGTAACGGAGTAGTTCCCGTAGATTGATGAGTTGCCAGCCCTTAGTGGATTCGATGATGGTCTGCATTCTGGTCTCTTTGGTCTATTTAGTCTACCTAGTCCATCTAGTCTATTCGGTCTGTCTGGTCTGTCTCGTCTCTTTGGCCGATCCGTGAGATGTGAAACTCGCTCTCAGGTACTTGATTAAAGCGGATATGATTCGGGCTGTTTTGTCTGCTTGAGAGTAAATGGTCCTGAACTGCTCATCAGAAATATAATTCAGGTCGAGTGCCACGTAGAGATGGCTCTGCACTTCGGCAGCCGATGACATAGAAACAAATAGAAACTGAACGAATTCTTTGTCAGATTTCCTCACAAAACCCTCAGCTATATTGGCCATGACGGAAGTGGCGGCTCGTTGTACCTGCCTGGCGAGCCCGAAATCTTTGTTAAAGTCTTTGGTGAAGGTCACCTTATAGATTTCCCGCACAAGAGCTCTTGCCTCTCGCCAACATTCCAATCCTCAAATCGTGAAATTTTCATAACCAACCCTATGCAACGTGTTGACTAAATAGACAAATAGACTAGACAGACGAGACAGACTTCCTTCTTTCAACTCTCTGCTCGAGTCTGCTCATTGCGACGGCCAGGCCCAAAACGAACGATAAGAGGATTGCGTTTGATGGAATGTGGAGATTAAAGTCGAAGAGACTGAAAACTCCCATACTTGCCAGGGAGGCGACAAAGGCTGCTTTGAGATACCTATCTCGTCGCGTCCATGCGACACTCAGGACGTGCTTGCCAACGAAACCCAAAAAAACCAGCGTGAGCAGTGCACCAATTATTCCCAGTTCGACGAGGATCTCGATATAATCGTTGTGAGCATGTTGGTAGAACATCGCGATTCCATCGGGCTTGTACATCGGGAAAATGTGTTGAAAGGTGCCAAGCCCGGTCCCGAAGACCGGGAAGCCACGGAAGGCGGTGAGGCTGGCGGACCAGACCAGAAGGCGCTCGTTACTTGATATGCCCGACTGTGCAAATCTCTCTATAATAGGAGACACGCCGAGGTAGACGAGGTAGATGAAGAGCGCAACGACAAAACTGAGGATCGGGATCAAACTTTTTCTTGAAGGCGCACGCCATAAGGCGATGGACGCCAGGATCACGGTACCGACGAGAAAGGAGATGACCCCGCCCCTTGAGAGACTGAAGAAAATGGTCAGTGCCATGACCACCGCAAAGAAAATGTAGCGAATCCTACGGCTCGTAGACCTCGACATTAAACCAAGCCCAAACGAGAGAGGTGCAACCATGCACATCCATCCCGCAAAATGGTTTCTATTGACAAATGGACCGAAGGGGCTGGCTCTGGTGAGGCTGAGCTCGCGGAGCCAGTAGAGCTTGCCATTCCACGTGGCCTTCTGTGTTACGGCAAAAAGGGCAATAACAAAGCCGAAAATGGCGAGCACCCGGAGCACGCTGCGTATCTCTTCATGTGAGCGCGGTGCGAGTGCGGCCAAGAGGAATACCATGAAGTATATGACGAGGCGCGAAAGCTCCATCTCGGTAGCAAATGGATAAACACTTACAGCGTGAAAGGCAGGCGCTTCCGCCACAGATGCCGAGTTTTGGACAGAACCAAGAGGGCTGGCAGTAATGTTTGGCATTGACACCAGTTGGAGAAGGGTAGGGTGGATAGCGCCGACCCATCGCAAGGGCAGGGGGAGAAGCTGAAGTAGACCATATACAAGAAGAATTGCACCCAAGACAAAAAAATGTCTGGAAAACGGACGATCGCTAAATCCCTCCCAGCGCAGCATGAAGGCAGAGAAAAGGACTGCGGTGAGGATTCCAGTAATTGCTAATGCCCACGGTTCGACTGCACCGAATAGCAGCGTCGCAAGCACTACAATAGCGAGCATTAGATGGGGCAGTGTCAGAGGCTTGCCCTCGCGCTTATCAGACCGTTGTGCTGTCATCGCGCGATTTGGCGTTACTCCATCTCAACCTTAATCTCAACCTTGTTCCTGCTATTCGTGGTTGTGTCTTTATTCAGTTACTGAATCGAGGATTTGCTGTGGGTTTTTGAAGAATACTCTCTCGGTAAAGTCTTTGCCGAACTGACGTCGAACTTCTTCATATGCTCTTGAGAGGATGGGCGCTCTGTGGCGCGTGCTGTGGCCATCAGATGCGATGAAGTCGGCAAACCCATTTTCTATCATGTTGTACGTAACTTTCCGTACCTCTTTCGCGACCTCCCTGGTCAGGCTCATGGCAGTTAGCTGAAACATGCAGCCCTGATCACGTAGTACCCGCAACGTGGCAAAATCCTTTGCGAAGTAGGCGTACCGCTCGGGATGGGTCACGATCGGTATCAGCCCTTTCTGTCTCAAGTTGAAGATTAGGCGGCCGGTATAGTACGGGATAATCTGAGAAGGAAACTCAATGAGAAGGTATGGAGAACCACCGAGGGTTGGCACCTCTTGTTTTTCCAGGCGCTCCACCAGGTCCGGCACAATGCGCGCGTCACCACCAACGAAAAGCTTCGTGCCATTTGGCACCATGCTTTGTAACTCATCTCGTGCCTGTTTGATGCTCTCTGTGGTGGTATCGTAAACATCCGGATATACGTGTGGGGTGCAGAAAATACAGGATGTTCCATCGTTAGCAGCCATCCTCACCATTGCAAGAGACTCCTCGACGCTGTCCGGCCCGTCGTCGATGCCCGGCAAGATATGACAATGAATGTCTATGAATCCCAACTCTGTGTCCTTTGCCCGTTGGCCTTTAGCCTTTAACCACTGGCCGTTTGCCTAGTTGTTTACTTCTGTCATTTTGAACTCATCCAACCATATTTGGCCGCTGATCTTGTTGTCGAACTTTTCCGACCGCTCCCGTTTGATGCCGACTTTGACGAGTGAACAATCCGTGGGAGTTGCGAATTCAAGTTCGAGTGGCCTCCAATCGGCTGTGCCTGTAACAACCTCTGACCGGGCCGCCAGAGAAGGGCAACCCTGACCCAGGACCTCCAGCAGGATACCGTTGTGCGTGGTTAGTTTATCTGCCTTTATCTGCCCTAATAGCCGATAGCGCTGTTTCGGCTCTACAATGACCGCCTGTTGAGCGATATAGATGCCAGGGTTTGTTTTTCCACTAAACCTTGCTGCGAGGCAAGACGTGCCTGACTTCTTGATGTCTTTGTCTGTGAATATTTCTACTCCTTCTGCGTTACCGACCTTCCAATCGAAGCCGCCACCTTGAAGGGGATATTCAAAGCCTCCATTGAAAATCATATTCGTTGGTTCTCGAGTTATGCTCTCGGGGTGAATGCGTTGGATAAGTTCTATCCAGACACCTTGAGCATCTCGCACCCTTCCTGCTTCAATGAGGAAGTCACAGTATGCGAGATAGTCCGGGTTTACGGGTTTCCACAGGCTCCTTTTTTCCCACACCTCTGATAGTTCTGCACTCTGCCTGTAGGCCATGAGAAACTTAAAATAGCGATCGTAGAACTGGTACTCGGCAGGTAGCACCTGTTCCAGTATGTAACCTGGCGTTGCCCCGACCGCGTGTAGCATTGTGTAGAGCCTCTCATAGTCTAAAGGTACGAGAGCCAGGTATTTTCTGAAATAGGGTGCGGCCTCCGGAAACCGTCCCTCTGCCAGGGAGAACACCCCAGCTTCCCAGATGATTTTCGGGTTCGCTCGGTCGACCCAAGCAGCCTTTCTCATCGCGTATTCTGCCCATCTCGTGTCACCGGAATCCCTATATGCCTTCGAAAGGGCGAGCCACGTAAAAGCCCTGGTTGGATCTCTCTCCAGAGAACGTTGGTAGCACTCTATCGCTTCTTCCAGATGGTTGTTATCGGGAGGCATTTGATGCAAGAGACCTAGCAGGTAGTGGTAACGCGCATCCTCATTGGTTATCTTTGACGCCTTAAGAGCGGAGGACAGGGGATCTGCGAGCGGTCTTCTAGAATAGTATTCCGAAACCGCGGGCCGGATAAGTACTGCTATCAGGATTGCTGATAGCAGTACTGCAAAAGATCTGAGGAAAAATATCACAGACTTGCTTGACGCTTCTTTTCCTTGTGCTTCTTCTTGCCGTCCTTTTCGTTGCCCTCTTCATAATAGTAATAGTACGAGTAATAGTAGTAGTATGAACCGTATTTGAGATCCGATTCCCTGACTCCGTTGAGCACGACGCCCAGGATCTTGCTGTTTACGTTCTTGAGCAGCTTTTTCGCCTGGACGACTGAGTCCTTGGCAGTGTCCCCCGCCCTGACGACAAGGATTACTCCTTCCGTCATGGTACTGAGGATAAGCGTGTCAGAGAGACCGAGGACCGGCGGAGCATCGATAATGATGAACGAATAAAGGGGTACTAGCGCATTGATCAACTCCCTCATTCTTGATGAATCCAAAAGTTGCGAAGGGTTGGGCGGTATGATGCCAGCGGTGATGACATCAAGATTGGGAACTTTGGTTTCCTGTATGAGGCCATTGTCAAAATCGGTATGGCCTGTTAGAAAGGTTGTGAGACCCGTCGAGTTGTCAACTCCAAAAACCTTATGTACCGCAGGTTTGCGAAGGTCGCCGTCGATGATGATGCCTCTGCCCTGGGAACTGGCGAGAACCGTTGCGAGGTTTACCGACGTGGTGGTTTTTCCTTCCGAACGCTTGGCCGAGGTTGTCAGGATGATCTTTGGCGGTCGTTCCGGAGATGCAAACTGGATATAGGTCCCTATAGCTCGGTAAGATTCGAGCAAGGATGATGACTTCTTGTCCGTCGGGCTGACGAGGGGCCGGGCACCATTATCTGTCGTCTTGGGGTAGTTTGGCACAAGGCCGAGCGCAGGAAGCATGATCGCCTTTTCGACGTCGTCCGGTGTCTTGACGGTGTTATCAAGGTAGTCGGTAAACAAGGCCAGCCCAAGCCCGCCAAAGAGGCCAATGAAGAGGGCGAGGAGCATGTTCCTCTTTCGGTCCGGCTTATAGGGAGCCGCGGGTACATCCGCCTTGTCAAGCACCTGGATGTTGCTTCTCGCGAGGTTCGCGTTTACGCCGGTTTCCTTCAGCCTTTGGAGGATGCCGTTGTACAGCTCCTTGTTGGTGTCCGCATCTCGTTTCAGGATCTGGTACTGCACCATTTTGTCTGACATGTTAACAGCCTCTTTCTTGCGCTCATCGACGGCGGCTCGGAAAAGAGCCTCCCGTTTTACGGCCAGTTCATGGTCCTTCCTCAACTGTGCCACGGCCGTTTTTACTTCGGTCGAAAGCTGAGCCTTCAGCTGCTTCATCTCATCTTTCAGTTTGATCATCTTCGGATAGTCAGGCTTGTACACGAGGGAGAGCTTTGCATACTCCGCCTGTCTTGCCATGTAATCTTTACGCAGAGAGTCGACGAAAGAGTTGCTCGCAATCGCCGATAGCAGAACGTCATCGTTCCCTTGCTGGGCCTCCTTGAGTAAGAGCTCCTTCGAGATACGTTCTGCTGTTGCCTGCGTGAGCTGACTGGTGAGATTCTCGAGCCGGTCAATAGGAACGGAGCTGCTCGTAGACCTGGAACCGAACCCCACCGGATCCATCGACCTGTCATCAGTGACAAAGACCAGGTTGTTCTGGGCCACGTATTTGTTGAGCGCTTCTTCTGAGCGCTCGACCTTCGCCTTCATGTCCTGCAGCTGGTTTTCGAGCAGATTGCGCACCCAGTCAGTGGCATTCGTCTTTGTTTCCATGTTGAGATCAGTACAGGCTCGCGCAATAACATTGGCTGTCACAGCCGCGACCTTCGGGTCTGTGCTGTCGAAGCCGACCATGACAAGCCTCGTATTGGGCACCGGACTTACTGTTATTTTTGAAAGAAAGTTAGCAACGACACCGCTGTCAATCTCACCGTTCTTTTGCACCAGCCCTGCAGGTACCGCGGAACTGGACGCCAGCTGCTTATCTTCTGCAAGCGCGTTGATGACGCGCCGTGCCAGGTTCCTGCTCTGAAGGACCTTATACATGGTCTGGACGTAATCCTCGGACGATGGTGGCATATAGAGGGAGCTACTACGGTCAAAGAGCATAATCGGTGGGCGATCATCATCGATCTTAAGGGTCACCGTTGCACGGTAAATAGGCGTGGTGAGGAACGTGCGAAGCAATACAGTCGTCACGACAACGATAAAGAAAGTAAAGAACGCCCATTTTCTTCTGATGAGGATATGGAGATAGTCCCGGAGATGACGTTCCGGATCTGGTTGGTCAAACGGGTCGGAATACGAGACAGGTAACGCGTTTGGATAGTCGTCCAGTTTCGGGACGCCTGAACGTAATATCTTGTCATCGTTGTTATTCATGGCTTCCTGCCTCTCTCACTCCTCCAGTATATGGTAGCGGTCCATACTATGGTGTTGGTTCCACGACTGCCCACGGTTGTCCAACCGACAGCGTCTGGCCTTCATTCGTGCCAAACGTTACCGCGCCTCTGAATATGAGGAAGAAGGCCTTGGCAAATGTCTTCACACCATTCCTTGGCACGAGAACAATGTCGCCGTCCTTCAGCATGTACCTTTCATCCGTCTTTGCAACGTCGTAATCGGCAACAATGATCTGTCTTTCGCCATTGCCGGTCATACGAAGGATCTGTATTTCTGACCGCTGAGCCTCGAATCTGAGCCCGCCAGCCATGGCTATTGCCTGAACCAATGTCCCGCCGGTGGCCAAACTGAAAGCGCCTGGCTTTGCCACAGCTCCGTCAACAAAAACAGTCCCGGCTTTTGGCACATTAATAATGTCTCCGCCAAAGACCGGGATATTCAGCATCCTGTTACCTTTCTCGAGTAGCTCTATCATGTCGATCGCGATGGTCTCGGTACTTGCCGGACCATCAGCCTGGCCCTGTGTCGGTCTGAAGATGTAGCAAACATTCCCTGCGCTGCCTGTACCGGTTACTCCTGTTGCTGTCATCCCTGCCATGAAGAGCATATCCAGCAGGTACTTCTGGCCGGTGACATTGTATATCTGTGGATGCGCAACCGCACCCATGACGCCAATACGCTGCGACTTATATTCTTTGATGTAGACGCTCACTTGCGGGTCCTGCAGGTATTTTGCCAGGCGTTGTTCCAGATCTTTTTCCAGCTGGGTCGTATTCAGCCCTTTGGCCGTCACCTGACCTACGAGGGGCAGGGTTATGAATCCCTGTCCATTAACCCGGACCGTCCTTTTAAAATCATCGGCTTGGTATACTTCGATCTCCAGGACGTCCTCAGGACCCAGCACATAGTCAGCGTTGGGGTCTGTTTTCTGCAGACTTGCGGCTTTCATGAGCAGGTCATTCAGATAGTCTGACCTTTTAGGTGGTTGGAAGGTTCCGTTTTTGTCAGTATGTGCGACCAGCCGTTCGTTGCCGGTACATCCAAACGCCGCGAGAAACAGGGAAATAAGCGTCAAGAAAGAGAGTAGGCGGAAACTGGTTGAGAGTTTATGGGCTGCTTTCACTGACAACCTCCGTACCTCCAGTTGCTACATTTTGTAGAAGGATTGTGTTTGTGTTCGAGCTAGGGGTGGTGCTTGGCGTTTCGTAGACGACCACCTTCGGCGATGACGGCTGTGGCCCTGACGCGGACGAAGAAGCAGCCTGAGCCTGAGTGGCAGCCGACTGAGCGGCAGCAAGAGGATCCTGTATTGCAACCGCGTTGCCCTCGGTGAGGATCAGTGTCTCCGCAGCAGCCTGCATCACGCCGAATTTTCCTCGCTGGCAAACGACCTGCGTCTCCTTGCCATCGTGCGTAATGATGCCGCTTATTTCATCCTTGACGGTATGACGGGTCGTTTCGATGGTACCCGACACGCGCTGCACCACGACCGACGTGCTCGGCGTGGTAACGAAGAGCCCCATGCCTTCATATATTTTGAAGGCAATCGTACCTATCTGGAGCCGCATGAGATAGTTACCAGTGGCTCCATTGACAACGAGGTCAGTTCTCTTGCCGAGCTCGACGCTGGCACCGTCTTTCATGGTCACGGACATGGTGCCATCCTCTGTCTTCAGGGCGGTGCCATCGAGCACAGGATACGTCTTTTCATCGACAGGTACCCATCGGTCGAGCCCTGCCTTCATGGATGCACTTCCTGAAGCTACGACGGTACCGAGGAGCCGGGGGGTGCCGTCCGCTGCTAACACCTGGGGGCTATAGAGGAGCAATGTCATCCCAAGCACAATCATTACTGCATGCCTTAATCTCCTGCCCTGCTTCAAATCCCATTCTCCGTGGTCCTTGGTATCAGCCATTTGAGTTCCCTTTCAAACTTTTATCGGACCAACCAAAAGAAGCTTAAGAAAAAAGTTTTAGAAAAGTTTAAGTGAGGACAGGCTACCGCCATTGGATGTGTTGAACATCTTGAGTTTAGAAGCATCGAAAACATGCTACCGGTTGACCTAAACCGAAGGGTTTAGTACAATGACCTCGCTTCCAGAACCTTCGGTCAGTGGGAAGAAAGCAAATCATATGCCAGAGGCTCATCCGCCCATCCTCGTGCCGTCCTTTTGCAGCTGTCGGCCCTTTCTGATGCCTTTATCGGACAGATTTCTTGCCCCTTAAGCCCGTCGGCTCACCCAAAAGTATGGTGGGCCATTTTGGGGGTCTTGGACGGCAATTTGACGCCTATCCTAGTAATTTGGCCGGAGAGCCGGGAAGAATCCGCCGTCAAAACTAGGAAAAAAGTACCCAGTACCGCCGGCCCAGCCGGCCCCAGGATCGGAAGCTGCGCTCCCTTGAGGACTCGAAACTTTGTTTCCTTAAGGACCGCCGTCTCGCGGCGGCTTGATTGAGGCAAAGAGTTTCCCGTGTGTGGCCTCGAACGCAGCGGTCCCCAAGCGTAGCGATCCTCAAGACCGAAGGCCGGTCTCGAGCCGCCAGAGAAGCAGGTAAGGACAAAAGCTGAGGTTGAGGAAAGTACAAAAGCGAAGGTTGAGAGAAAAGAGCTTGGCTAGGTTACTATTGAGACCGCCAGAAATGTATACAAGATTTTCCGGGTCCACTCTCGCTCAAAACAGTCTCATCCGGGCATCGTTATTGTCTTGACAAAGGATTCGAGAAGCGATACAAAGTATCAGGGGAATCAGCGTAAATAACAATTGGGAGGGGGGCACAATGATCAAGGAATCGATAGTCCAGGAACTGAAAAAGATCGTGGGAGAGGAGAATGTCCTGACGTCTAAGGAGGCTCTCAAGGCTTACTCCTATGACGGCACGTCGAGCTGGATACACGAGCCGGATGTCGT
>DATFYE010000099.1:0-3487 GCA_035315185.1 Syntrophorhabdales bacterium
CTTCGGGACCGTACGCGGCCGACGCGAGCGCGTCCAAACCTAAAATCGGTATGCCCGGCAGGGGACTTATTTTTTCTTGCTGTTCATCCTCCGTGCGAATCCGTTTTCCGAAGAGAATTGCTTTTAAGTCCATGAATAGACTTCCCGATGGATAATATGCCTTACTCTTCCCATCTGGTGCAAGCGTTCGTGCCGGATTAGAATTTTTCGGCTCATTGAGCGTGATCGCGTATGCAATCCTGGTTACGAACAAGGGTCATAACAGAGATAGTAATTTATGTGCTCGACAACTTCTTTGGGAGAGGAAACTATCCGCGCTTTGCTTCCACCTACGAAGTGCGCATCACCTCTTGTCTCGGGTGGTGAACAGTACCACTTGAAGTCAAGCATAGTTGAAGTAGCTGCCGAATAGAGCCTTCCCATCGTCGCCTAGGACCAAAGTCCTATTGACAAAGGTCGGACCAACCAGCTATAAGTGAGTCAGGTGTGGGCACGAGTAGATGCAGGCGACTCCGTCACCGCACGTGGACTTGTTAGCGCTTTTCTTACCACGGTTGGTCTCCACGTCCTCTGCCGGTTACGAATAAACAAAAGGAGGGTCATATGAAATTCGCTGGAAAGACAGGTAATGTTAAGCCAGTGTTGAATATCCTGGGAGTGCTCGTCGTGGCGGGGATACTGCTTGCCGGATGCGCCAGCCTGCCGAAGGACAACGTGAACGTCCAAGTCATGCACTTCGAGAACCTGCACGCCACGCGCTATGCCGAGGTCTTCCTCGTTGGCGGCAACGGCCTCACGGGCAACCTCCGCGCAAACGTTTACAACACGACCTATCTCAATGGCTATAACCAGTCCAACAAGGATTCCGTCCCCCAGGCGCTCGCCCAGGCCGTAAACCCCGAGGAGCTCAAGAAGCAATATGATGTTCTCGGCGTCAAGCTCAACGGCCCAAAGCTGTGGATGCTCGACTGGATCGATGTCCCAGTCGGCGTCGAGCGGGATTTCAACGGGCTGAAAGCGCGCTGGGTGGCAGAACTGAACCTGGAGGGGATTAACCTTAAAGACGAAGCCGCCATGTCCTACCACCCCACCACCATCGAGCGCAAGACCAAGTTCGGATACAACAGGGGCACGATGGTCTACCTGATCGATGACGCTGAAGGCAACACCTGGATCATGAAAGGCTTTGAGCAAGGGCTGAAGCCGACCCAGACTTACGAGGACGCGAAAAACCTCGGCAGCCAACTGAAGCTCCCCGACGGGTGGAAGTTCAGGACCAGGGTTTTGGATGAGGACCTGGTTCTCATCCCGGCGACGGGCATCGCCACAATCATGCCCGACGACCACTTCAACGTTTACGACAAGACCGGCCCCGGCTACTCCAATTACAAGCCATAAGCCACGTTGGCTTGGCTGTGGTGCGCCCGTGAACCCTGCGGGCCGCATCTACCGGCCGAGCTGCACAAGCGCGCTGCGCAGCGGGCCACTCGAGACCTTCATCAGCCCCTGGTACGGGCTGTCCATTTCCTGGATCAGATAGAGTGAGCTCGCGACCGACAGAGCACAGATGAGCAGGACGATACTCACCGTTGCGTTGCGGGGGGAGAATAGGCCGAAACAGAAGAATATGATGGTGAGCCAGCATACGAGCATCACGAGGAACGGCTTGGATAGCGAACTTTCTCCCCGCTGCTGGATGAGGAGCCAGCCTGCTTCGGCCACGTCGGCGCTCACCTGCAGGGCCCGTGATTGAAGCCAGCGCTGGGCATCGCTCTTCGGGGAGAGTTGCAGGAGCTTGTTCTGGACAGTCTCAGCCCCGGCAGTGGGCGCAAGAGCCTTAGCTTCCATTTGTTCCGTTTTCTCTTCCGGCCAGACGCGCTCAAGAGCGGAGGTGACGCTGCGGCGCAGCACGTCCCGGGCTTCTTTTGTCTCGGGTCCGTACTCGGCCATGGTACGGTCGAGCAAGATGATCTTCGAGCTTGTCTGTTTCAGTTCGCTGCTCGTCGTGTCAAATGTACCCTTTGCCGAGGCAATCAGCAGGCCAAGGACAAGGGCAGACAGTGTTGCGATCATACCGATGCCCAGCTTGAGGACATCCTTTGACTCAGCGCTCACATGATGGTCAGGCAGCAAAGGGCGAAGGCGTTCGCCGAGCAGGGTTCCGCCGAAGATACAACCGAAAGCGATCAAAGAAGCTACGAGTGCGCTCATTACTTACCTCCCTGTTTGATGGTTGTGCACGATCTGGGTCTTGTTCATCTGCTGGTTAATCAAATACTCCAGTCGTCGTGCGATGTCAACGTTACCGGACGAAGCCATGTCGAGGTCCGAGACCACCATCAGGACAGCGTGTGCATTGACGATTACCGGGAGAACTCTTGCATGGAACTGAATGCGGAGAGAAACTCTCTTTCAGGAAGCAGAAGTCTTCAGGCTCACTCGGGCGGTATGGAGGAGGATAGCAGATACTACGGTCCCGACAAGAATAGCGATTACCGTGCGCACCTATCTCTGCGCAGGCTTCACTTTATCACATCGATCCGATGGTACCAAGAACCCAGGAGTATGCGATGCCTGCCAAAATTACGGCTTCAAGGCCTTCTTCGGCAGGCAGCATTCTGGCTGTGGCCGCGTCTCTCCTGCTTCGTCATCGAGAACACCTTGTTTCGCCCGGTTAAACTCTTTCACCAGCTTTCGGTAACGTGCGGTTCCGGATTCGATGTCTGCAAGTTACGGCTTTCGTCTCTTCGACAAACTGCTTGAAGGTCGTATCGAGGGTCACGTGGGATGTTGACACGGAGGAAGCATAACACGGGTCTGCAGTAAGTCAAATTGATTGTGCGTTAATTATCTGTGAAGAGCGACCTGTAGGCAAGATCACCCCCTCACGGCTGTTCACGAAGGCAGGTTGAAGAAACCGAAGAGGTGGCCGGACTGGCGGCAGACGTGTAGCAAACGCTACAGACACGACCGGCTCTTTCCGGAGTATACTATCGGTAACCGGCGGGAAAGACCGGAACCCATTACTTCCAAGGAGGATACCATGTCAAAGGATTTGAAAGAGTATTTCAACAAGATGCCGCGATTGGGAGTCCTTGCCACCGCGAGCAAAGACGGGAAGGTTGACGTTGCCTACTTCGGTTCGGCCCAGATGGTTGACGAAAGGACGATCTTCATGGGGTGCGGCAAGAACCGAACCTTTGGCTATCTCCAGGAAAACCCGAACGCCGTCTTCGTGATCATGGAGCCGGGGCAGACCCCTCCCGAATGGAAGGGCGTGAGAATCTATCTCAAGATGACCGATTGTCAGACGTCGGGCGAGAAACTCGACTCCCTCAAGGCCCAACTGAGGGCAAAGGCCGGAGAAGCAGCCGCGAACATGATGCACGCGGCAATCACTTTCGCCGTGCAGGAGGTCAGGCCCTTCGCTGACTTCGGACAGCCTTGGGAGAAGTCCATATAGGATTGGTAGGCACACAGTGTCGGC
>DATFYE010000100.1:0-47887 GCA_035315185.1 Syntrophorhabdales bacterium
CACCTGCGCTACGATGATGGAGTTTTCTCCGATGGAAACATTGTGAGCGATCTGCACGAGGTTATCGATCTTGACGCCCCGTTCGATCAACGTCTTTCCCAGGGAGCCGCGATCTATCGCGGTGTTTGCACCCACTTCGACATCATCCTCTATCACAAGCGAACCGAGCTGCTCTATTTTCCGGTGCTTCACACCATCCCAGGTGTATCCGAAGCCGTCGCTGCCCAACACCGCACCCGCGTGGATGATGACCCGTTTGCCGATCGTGACTCCGCTGTACAGGGTCACGTTTGGATAGATCAGAGTCTCTTCACCGACCCTCACGTTTTCGCCTATGTACGTGAAGGGATAGACAGTCACTCCCCGCTCGATGATCGATCCTTTGCCCACATAGACAAACGGCAGGATAGCCGATTCGGGAGATACCTCTGCCTCCTCCGAGACGCACGCCAGGTGACTCATGCCCGGTTCCTTATGGTTGGGAGCGTGAAACATTTCAGCGACTTCAGCATATGCCAGGCTGGGATTGTCAACAATGATAACGTTGCGGACTAAGCTCTGCACATCCTGCTTCTGCGCAGCCAGCTCCTCGCCCACGATCACTGCCGATGCCCTGCACTCAATCAAATGCTTGATAGAGGAATTGCGGGCGAGGAACGTGATCTCGCCCGGCCCCGCCTCTTCTGTGCTGGCTATGTTTGAAATAATCAGATCACCGTCACCGATCACACGGCCGTGCAGCTTGTCGGCGATCTCCCGCAGCCTTTTCATTTCTTTGGAGCACCACCCTTTTTCGCACTCTCATTATAAAGGGCGATCACTTTTCCTGTGATATCACTCTCAGCACTGCTGAATAATATGCCTGCCTGCGTCTTCTCAAGGATCAGGGTATACTTTTCGCTGTCCCCGAGTCGCTTTACAATTTCTTGAAGCTCGTTCAGAATTTTCTGCGACGTTTCCGCATCCTTCTGGCGGAGATCAGCCTCGTAGTCACCGGCCAGTCGCTGATAGTCTTTGAGTTTTGCCTGGTACTGCTTTTCCTTGTCTGCACGAGCCTCGGGCGTTATCGTGGCTGCCTGCCGTTCCAGCGCGTCTTTCAGCTTCTGTATCTCGTCCTGTTTCTGGTCCAGTGTTTTCTTCAGCTTGTCGGCTTCATCCATCAACGCCTTTTTGGCCTCCTTGCCCCGCTCCGATTCGAGCATGACCCTCTGCAAATCGATGTACACAATTTTCGGGGGCTGTACCGCCTGACCGAGTGCGATCAAAGGTAAGAGTGTAAAGGTCAACGTAAGCACCATGCCAACTGACTTTTTCATGATTCCTCCCTCATTGTCCTAATCCTCTGCCCATCATGAAGTCGAAAACTTCTTTCTTTTCGCCTTGCTTGGGATTGAGGTTGAAACCTAGTTCTATGCGTATCGGTCCCATGGGCGACAACCACCGGATTCCAAATCCGGCCGCCGTTTTGACGCCGGCAACCCAGTCTGAGCCATTGAATCCGTGTCCGGCGTCGAAAAAGACCACTCCCTTGAGGCCTGCAGCTTTATATATGTTGAAGATCCATTCGTTGTTGAAGTAAAGCTCGCCCCGCCCTCCGATCGGTGTGTTTGAAAGATCTGTTGGCCCTGCCATGCCGTACTGGAACCCTCTGACGGTGTTGATGCCGCCGACATAGAAATTCTGGTAAATGGGTACAGGAGTTCCGTCATATTGCCACACGTAACCGGCAGTTCCTCGGATGAAAAATGCGGTGTCCCATTTATACGGAAAGTATCTCCCGTATGAGGTGATCGCTTTGATAAAGTTGTTATCCCCGAAAAAAGGCCCGCCGGCAACTTCAAGGCTATTATTAAATATCACCCCTTTCCTCGGGTTGAGTACATCGTCAAGCGTTATGTAAGAAAGGGAGCTGGTGACGCTGCTTGTGCTGCTCGTCCCTCTGGCGTTTATGACCTGTGGGCTTGCCCCCAATGATATATTGAAGACATCGGTCGTGTAGTAGGTATACTTGAGGCCCACTCTTATATAGTCCGTTATCGGCCTGAAGACAGATACGGCACCGCCTTTGCTCCGATATTCATAGGTATCGAAGACGCGTGTCCAGTTGAAAAGGTTGAGTCCGGCTGTCATATCCAGGTCAAATATGTAGGGCTTTAGCAGACTGAAGTCGTATATCGTGTTGATGCTGCTCAGGGACGCGGTGAGGCGGGCCGCCAGGCCGGTACCTAAGAGGTTATCCTGAGCCAAACTGCCCGTAAGAATGACCTTCTCGTAAGTGCTGTACCCGATGCCCATCGAAACGCTGCCCGTTGGTTTCTCTTCTACAATGGTATCGATATTGACTCTGTCCGGTAGATCCGTTTTGACGAGCTTCAGGTCAGACTCCTTAAAATACATGGTATTGCGCAGTCTCCTCTTGCTTTCCTTCAGTTTTCCCGCGGAAAAGAGGTCGCCTTCAACGAACCGCAGCTCTCTCCTGATGACCTTGTCCCTTGTCTTGAGGTTACCGCTGATATTGATCCGGTTCACAAAGACCTGCGGACCCGTCACTATTTCAAACATGATATTCATCTTCCGTGTATCATCATCGACCAAGGTAAGAGGATTCACATCAGCAAACGCGTAGCCCTTGTCCTGGCAAATGTCCGTGATCGACGTTACATCCTCCTGAAAGAGAGACGACCGGAACGTGTTGCCGACTTTGCTCTTCAAGATTTTTTTTATGTCCTGTTCGGGAACCACGGAATCGCCTGAAAATCCAATAGAACCGATCTTATAAATGTCGCCTTCACGGATCGGAATCGAAATGGAGATCTGTTTTCCGTCCTTCGAGATAGTTATAGTGGGATTGCCCGCGTTGGCTCTAACGTAACCATTGTCCGCGTAAAACGCGCTCAGGTTTCGCCTGTCCTCCTCCAACTGCTCATCATCCAATACACCGGAACCGGTGAACCACGAAAGGATGCCCTTCTCCTTTGTCTTCATGTAATCTTTGAGGGCGCTGGCCTTGAAGTGGTTGTTACCTGTGAAGGTAATCTTGTGTACATACGCTTTCTGGGCTTCATCGATGAGAAATGTAACTTTTGCCCGATACCCTTCTTCATAATCAATATCGTAGGTTACCTTCGCGGCGTAATAATTCTTGCTTGCGTAATACTTTCTAATTTCGTCAACCGTTTCCTTTAGTTTTTCTGTATTAAGGACGGAACCGGCCTTAAACTTAATCTTCTCCCTGAGGTCCTCGGTCTTTACCTTTTTGTTTCCCGAGACGAGAATCTGGCTTACGGGGGGCCTTTCGACGACCACAAAGGTGATCACCTTTCCTTCCGGGGTATCCCTGACGTCTACCTGCACGTCACTGAAGAAGCCTGTTTTGTAGATATTCTTAATGTCCTCTGAGACTTTTTGAGAATCATAAACCTCCTTCTCCTTCGTCTTTATCGCACTCATAATGACGCCACGTTCGATCTTGTCATTTCCAGTAATATCTACCTTGACAATTACATTATTCTCCTGTCCGAGAGCGTATCCGGTAAGGATGACGAAGATCACGAGAAAACAGAACAACCGCTCCTTCATGCCAGGCTTCAAACTAGCAGAAAAACGTATGCTTGTAAAGGCAAAAAACTCGGCGGGGCAGGGTTTAAGATTCCGGAAATAGTATTCGATTCGCATCATACTGGTTTGATTGGTTCAAGCCGAAAAGATTGTATCGTAAGTCTGTTTGTTCAAGTGGATGAAGGGGTGGTCGTAACTATCGGGAGCGGGTGACACCGACCCGTTTGCAGAATGCGTATATCGGACAGCGGCTGCAAAAGGGGGATAGAGGGGTGCAGGTCCTTTTGCCGTGCGTCACAAGTAGCATGTTATAAATCTTCCAGTATTTTCGGGGGAGCACATTACGAAGCGCATCCTCGGTCTCGTAAGGGTTTCGTGTCTTTACCGCACCCAGTCTGTTTGAAATGCGGTGCACGTGCGTGTCAACGGCTATGCCCGCCTTGTTGAAGCCTTCGGTGATCACTATATTCGCCGTTTTCCTGCCGACTCCTTTGAAGGAAAGCAACTCATCCATGGTTTCAGGCACTTCGCCGTTGTATTTTTCGAGGATTGTTTTTGATATCTCTTGAATGGTTCGGGCCTTGGTCCTGTAAAACCCGACAGGATAGATAAGCCGCTCCAGTTCCGTGACCGGTAGAGTGAGAATCTCGCGCGGATTACGCGCCCTGCGGAAAAGCCGCTCCGCAGCTTTGTCTGTGACCTCGTCCTTCGTGCGAAGGCTGAGGATACAGCCTACGAGGACCAAGTATGGATCTCTCTTCTTATTGGCAACCTTCGTGACTGAGGGCACGTCACCCTTATAATAGCGCTGCAACGTTGATACCACCTTGTCGAAAGGGAAGCCCATTTATGCGGTCACCTCCTCGATGATTTCAGCCATGTGATCCGTGTGTGTGCCGGCCCAGTAAACGCGCTGACATTGCGGGCATATCTTGAATGCATTATACGTGTGGAATACGAATTCAGGAACCCGATGTTCGATACTCTCTTTTTCCACACCGACCAGCGGCAGGTTGCAGTTGATGCATCTTGTCAGGAAGCTATCAGGGTTAAGAAAGGGTTTGATCAATTCTCTTAGTTCCTTGAGTTGTTCGCGCGCGTGCTCAGCCTTGAGGTAAACCGTCCTCTGGTAGGCGAAGGTTTTTCGGCGTCGGGTGAGAAAATATCGGGGATCATCCTCCCTCCCATAGTGATCAAGCAGGCTCAGGTTTCGTAGGTACACGGCATCAAACCCAAGGATTCTCAAGTATCTTGCCAGCTTCCCCAGCATTACGTCGCATACGAATCTCATCGTTCGACGAGTTCTCTGGCCCTTTTCTTTGCTTCTCGGAGAATTGTTTCCTCGCCTTCAACGTAGCGGTTCTCCATGAGCACGCGCCCCATCGCTATGACCGTATCGACCACAGAGCCGTTCGATGCGTAAACGATGTCCGAATATATATGGAAGTTAGGCACCATTTCCGCTCGCGCCAGATCAATCAGAATGATATCAGCAGCGCTACCTTCAGTTATCTCCCAGTCCCCGAGCGAGAACGTCTCTGCCGCCACAATTGTTGCGCGGTCGAAGGTCTCTCCGGCCGAAAGAAAGGTGGGGTCGTTGGTTGAAAATTTTGCCAGCAACGAAGCAAACTTCATAGTCTCTATGATATCCAGGTGGTTGTTTGAAGAACAGCCATCCGTTCCGAAGCAGTATGGGATGTTGTGCTGCTTCATCAGGTGGTACGGAAAGAGACGTCCGACGCTCAGCTTTAAATTTGAGACAGGATTATGCACCAGCCTGGTCTTTGTCTGAGCCAGTATCTCACAAGCGTCGGCGTCGAGCCAGCATCCATGACAGCCGATAAAGCGGGGAGAGAGCAAACCCAGACCGGCTAGAAACCGAACAGGGCTGACGCCATATCTTTCTTCCGCAAACCGGAGCTCCTCCTCGGTTTCGCAGAGGTGCATGTGGATAAGACATTCGTTCTCTTCGGAAAACTCTTTTACCCACTCGAGACTTCGGCCGGAGACCGTGTAGATCGCGTGTGGGCCAAGGGCAAATCTGATCTGAGGTCCGTACTTTTGGGCAGCTTGAAAAAGCTGCACGTTCTTGTGTATCTGTTCTTCGCTCCTTCTGCGATCAAACATGTCAATCAGGACAGCGCTTACGATAGCCCTGAGGCCCATTTCGTGCGCAGCGCGTGCCGTGCTTTCGAAGTGCCAGTACATGTCGTTAAATACGGTTACACCGTTTTTGATCATCTCGAGGCAGGCAAGTTTCGTCCCCCAGTAGACGTCCTCCTCGGTCAGCTTCGCCTCAAGTACCCATATCTTCTCTTCCAGCCACTGCTTCAAGGGCATGTCATCCGCAAACCCGCGAAAAAGGGTCATGGCCGCGTGAGTGTGGCCGTTTATAAAGGAGGGCAAAGCTGCTTTGTCGCGCCCGTTGATCACCCTGTCTGCTCGTTGGCCGCATTTCGGTGAAATATCGGTGATGACGCCGTCACGTATGAAAATGTCTCTTATAAGGTCACCTACTCTGACGTCTTTTATCAGGAGCTTCACGGGCCATTCTCCTGGATGAGAACTCTGATCAGCCGCTCAAAAGCCTGCGTGCTCTTTTTGGCATTTCTGGTAACCTCTGGGATGCTGAGTGGCTTTGTGGTGATGCCGTTACCGTAATTATCAACAGAGCATATAGAGACATACGGGATACGCTGTTCCATACAGAGCGTGGCCTCCGAAGCCAGCGTCATCCCTACGATGTCCCCGAACCCTTTAAAAAAATTGATTTCCGCTCTAGTCTCTAAGCGCGGCCCGGTGGTCTGGACGTAGACACCTCCGAGCGTCACATCCATATTGAGCCTGCGGCAGACCCTGTAGAGCAGTTTTGCGAGTGATTGGTCCATGCGGGGCACCATGAATTGCATCTCGTCCTGAAAAAAGGTGGGGGTCTTGCACAGGGCGAAGAAATCATCGGGAATGACAAAGGCGCCGGGCTTTATTTCCACTCGCAGGCTGCCGACAGAGTTGATGGCTATAACCTTTCGCACCTTAAGGCTCTTCAAGGCCGACACGTTTGCCAGGTGGTTGATGTTGTGCGGCGGGACCTTCTGGGATCCGTGTCGCTGCAAGTAGACGTACCCTGACTTTGTTCGCAGGAGAACTTCTCCATACGGCGTCTGGACCGCAATCCTTTCCCACCTATTGAAGACAGATGCACTCAACATGGATGTGCCGGCGACGAATGCCTTCATACTTGCTCCTGAGTTCCGGAAAGCGTAAGGCCACCTGAACCGAACCGACCAAATACTAATTATGTACCAGGAGACGGTTTGGTTCAATAGAATTCCTCTGAGTCAGATATTAGAGACCGCCGACGGCAGACATCAGACTCAAACGGGAGAAAAGTCTGAGGTCTAAAGTCTGAGGTCAGGTGCTTCGATTCCACAATGGATCTGGAGCTGAGATGATAAGGATCAGAATAGGGTCTAGTGAACTGGCGGTAGCTTCTTGTAAGCGAAGGTATTAACAAAGGTGACCAATTTGAAGGAGTGGTTGATACCAAAGACGGCTTCCGATTGCCCGAGGAACAGATACCCATCGTCTCTGAGATTCTCATAACAACTTTGGAGGACCGCTGTTTTGGCATCGGTGGTAAAATATATGAGTACGTTCCGGAGAAGGATCAAATCGACACCTGAATACTTTTTGCAGGCTACCGGATCCGTCAGGCTTGCCTTTTCGGCAACGACCAGTCCCTTAATCTCATCACAGACTGCAAATGCGCCGTCGGACGTTGCGCGAAAGTATCTCTCCTTTATTTCATGGGGCGCGTTCCTTAGGGCGTAGGGCTTGTAGACGCCTGTCCTACATGCCTGCAGCGCGTCTTCGTTGATATCGGTTGCAAAGATGGTAATATTCCAAGCGGTCAACTGTTCCTTGAAATGTTCGGCAAGGAGGATGGCCACGGTGTAAGCCTCCTCACCCGAAGAAGAGCCAGCACTCCAGATTCTGAGTAGCCTGGAGCCAAACTGCCCACGCCTTTTTGCCAACTCGGGGATAACGTTCTTTGCCAGGGCAGTGATCTGGGGCGGGTCTCTGAAGAAACTGGTCTCCGTGATGGTGACCTTGTTTATGAGGCGGCTTCCCTCGAGGGCGCTGGTTTTTGGGTCGAGGAGGGATTTGATATACGAAGCGGGGTCCTTGCAGCCGTTCTGGTGTAAAATCTCCCGTACTCTTGCATCAAGAAGGAAACGATTCCTTTCGGTGTAAAAAATACCTGTCTTGCTATAAATGAAATCCCGCAAGGCAATGAATTCTGCGTCGGTAAGGTGCCTGTCAGGTTGCATCCATCATCTCTTCGATGCTTGTTATATCGAAATCGGCCCTATCCAGGTCCATGATGAATCGGGCAATATCCAGTTCTCGCAGCTCGGGCTGCCACTGCTGGATGACCTTGAATGCCTCTGTCTCCTCAAGGATCACACCGGTCTCGTCTCCGCCAAAACCGAACCCTTTGAGCCTTGCTGCCTGGTCGGCCAGAGAAACCACCGCCACGATGAGCCTGTTTTCAGCGGATGCGGCGCCGACAGCATGGTGGCACGAGCCTATTTCACTTAACAATGGAGGCAGATGCCATTTGTCCATGAGCCACCCACTGATCGTCCCGTGTGATTCTCCGAGCACCCGTATTTCTGCGTCGACGAGCGGTATATTCTCGTCATAAGTAAGTTTCACTACCTGCTCGTACTCGGCATGGAGGAACCTGTCCAGTATGAGCTGGCCGATGTCGTGCAAGAGCCCAGCGAGATATGCCTGGTCCTGCGGCTCGACGCGAAACTGATTAGAAAATAGCCGTGAAAACACCGCTGTCGCAACCGAATGAAGCCAAAAAGCGTGGAGATTGACGTGCTTTTCGCCGGGGCGCGGCTTAAAAATACGTCCTGTCTCACAGGCCATACAAAGGCCTGTGATCTCTTTGAGGCCGAGCATGGTCACGGCGTGTTCAACAGTCTTGACCTTGTTAGGCAATCCGTAAAAGGCAGAATTGGCGATGCGCAGTACGTTTATGCTCATGGCCGGATCTCTGGCTATGACGCGGCTCAGGACCCTCGTATCAACATTGTCGTTGTGGAGCAATTGGACCAGTTCGGCAAATACTCCCGGTACGGGAGGCAGGTATCGCCGTATGGCCTCAATCCGTTGTCTCAGCGTTCCGGTCATCGTCAGGGCCTCTTATTGTGTACGCTCGGGCCGCGGTCCGGCAGCGTACGTATGCCTTACTGTAGGATTATCGGGTAAACGCGGAAAAACCTAATTCTTTGTTAAAAATCCGTTTCATATTCCAAGAATTATCTATACAATATGGTCAGATGCCTGGCTGCAAGAGATGAACCGACGAACCGGGGAGCCGGACCATCGCGTTCACTTTTTGCCGGGTACGATAAGGACAGATAAGTACGAGGAGCAAATCATGAGAGAGATAGATGTTGACACTATAAAGGACGTTGTTGAGAAGCTTTTTATAGAAGCAAACTACAACCTCCCCGAGGAGGTTATCAAACGGTTCAAGAATGCGCTGGGAGAAGAGGAGTCGCCCGTGGGGAGAGAGGTCATTGAGGAATTGCTTCTCAACGCAGAGATAGCCCATGGCGAGAGAATACCTATCTGTCAGGACACGGGACTCGCTATTCTCTTCGTGGAGATCGGACAGGATGTGCATGTCACGGGGGGCAACCTTTCAGAGGCTGTTTCAGAGGGGGTACGCCGGGCCTACCAAAAGGGATACCTGAGGAAGTCGGCCTGCGATCCGTTTACGAGGAGGAATACCGGCGACAATACGCCCCCTATTCTGCACGAGAAGATTATGCCGGGCGAGCAGATAAGAATTGTCGCCATGCCGAAGGGGGGAGGGAGCGAGAACTACAGCGAGGTACGCATGCTGACACCTTCGGACGGGGTGGACGGCGTGAAGCGATTTGTGCTGGAGATGATCCAGAGGGCAGGCGCCAACCCATGTCCCCCTATTACCGTAGGTCTGGGTATCGGTGGCAACTTCGAGACAGCGGCCCTTCTGTCGAAAGAGGCGCTGATGCTTCCCTTTGGGAAACGGAACGAGGACCCGTACTTGGGGGAGCTGGAGACATCATTCCTTGGTGACATCAATAAGCTCGGTATCGGTCCCGAAGGCTACGGTGGAACAGTGACGGCTCTAGACGTCCATATCAAATCGCAGCCGTGCCATATCGCTTCTCTACCCGTGGCTGTGAACATACAGTGCCATGCCCACAGGATCAAAGAAGCGACCATATGAGGTGAGTTCATGGAAATGAGACGCATTATTACGCCCTTCGGCGAGGGTGTCGTGGAGGAACTGAAGGCGGGCGACAAAGTTCTTTTGAGCGGGGTGGTTTATACTGCCCGGGACGCAGCGCATAAGAGATTCGTCGACACGTTGCAGGCTGGGGGCTCCTTGCCTCTCGAGATCAAAGGACAGGTGATCTATTATTGCGGACCATCGCCCGCGTTGCCGGGAAGGGCAATCGGCGCTGCTGGTCCAACAACCAGCGGCAGAATGGACGTATACACCCCGACCTTGCTTGCCCTGGGTCTGAAAGGCATGATAGGCAAAGGCAAGAGATCTCAGGCTGTGAAGGAAGCCATCGTAAAATATAGGGCTGTTTACTTTGGCGCAACTGGGGGTGCGGGAGCGCTCCTGTCGAAGGCCGTCGTCTCGTATGATATCGTGGCATATGAAGAGCTTGGTCCAGAGGCTGTTGCCCGGCTCGTGGTGAAGGACCTGCCTCTTTTTGTTATCAACGACACGAGTGGGAACGACCTGTACGAAATGGGTACGAGCAAATATCGCAGGTGAAAGACAGACCCTGTAGTCCAGACAGGAGACAACGTATCCGGGACATCAGGCCGCGGCTAAGGTGACCGGGCCCGTGTCTAAAATAGGATGCTCAGGCTCTAAATCGTGAATAAGGAGCAAATTGGTTTGACTTTTCGGGGTAAATATTTTAAAAGAACAAAAACAGATCCAGGTGATTTGATGCGGGAAATTCGGGTTGCGATTGTCGGCGTTGGAAACTGTGCAAGCTCCTTGACCCAGGGGATCGAGTACTATGCGAGAGAGAATCCACGCGATGTCATCGGACTCATGCATTACGACCTATGCGGTTACACCCCCGAGCACATCAACATCGTTGCAGCCTTTGATATAGACAAGAGAAAGGTCGGCAGACCACTCAGCGAGGCAATTTTCGCCCCACCAAATTGTACCAAGGTGATCACGCCAAACGTGCAGAGTAGGGACGTAGTGGTTTCCATGGGGAACCCGCTCGACGGCATTTCTCCTCATATGGCGCAGTACCCGGAGACAAGGACATTTGTTCTGGCAGGAAAGAAGCCTGATGATGTGACAGGGATCCTTAAGGAGAGGGGCGTAGATATACTCTTGAACTACCTGCCCGTTGGTTCAGAAAAGGCGACGCGTTATTACGCTGACTGCTGCCTGGCAAGCGGGGTAAGCATGATCAACTGCATCCCGGTCTTCGTCGCATCAGACAGGAGCTGGGTGCGCAAGTTTGAGGAAAAAGGGATTGCCATCGTCGGGGATGATGTCAAGTCACAGATAGGTGCCACCATCATTCACAGAATGTTAGCGAAGCTCTTTACAGACCGGGGTGTGAAGATTGACAGGACCTATCAACTTAATACGGGCGGCAACACTGATTTCCTGAACATGCTCAACCGTGACCGGCTCGTGTCGAAGAAGATTTCAAAGACGGAAGCGATCCAGTCCATCCTGGATGCTCCGATCGAGCCGGAAAATATCCACGTGGGGCCCAGTGACTACGTGCCCTGGCAGAACGACAATAAGATCTGTTTCCTGAGGATAGAGGGGAGAATATTCGGGGATGTGCCTATGAATCTGGAATTGAGACTCTCCGTCGAGGATTCGCCCAACAGCGGAGGATGCGTCATAGATGCAATCCGATGCTGCAAGGTGGCGCGGGACAGGAGGGTAGGGGGAGTTCTCGAGTCGATATCGGCGTACACCATGAAGCACCCCATGACACAATACCCGGACGACGTGGCAAGAAAGATGGTCGAGGAGTTTATTAAAGGGGAGAGAGCACGATAGAATCCAACACGCCAGCCGGGTGCCCGTGATAAGCTCTAAAATTGGCCATTCTCTGGACCCTCTTTTAGTACGCGTTTATCAACTCTTCTTTCGGGATACTATCGTTAAACCGAATCTGCTCACGGTCATCGGTCTGTTGTTCGGATTTATCTGCCTTATTCTTATGGTCAGTAATCGGCTGTTATTCGCGGGTCTTGCGCTCTCTATCTCAGGTTTTTTTGATCTGCTCGACGGGGCTGTGGCGCGCCAGTATGGCAGGGTTACGGCGTACGGTGGATTCCTCGATTCAGTCCTGGACCGCTATACAGACCTTGCTGTTGCTTTCGGGATCTTTGTCCATTTCTTGAATCAGGGTGACTCATCCTTTGCCGTTCTGACATTTGTGGCTGCCACCGGTGTTGTTCTCGTGTCCTACATCAGGGCACGTGCTGAGGCTGCATCCCTGAGGTGCAAGAGTGGCCTGCTGGAAAGGCCTGAACGCACCATATTGCTCATAATCGGCCTCTGCTTTGGCCTCTTGAAACCCGTCGTTATCCTACTCGCAATTCTGGCCCACCTCACTGCAATTCAACGCATACTGATAGTGAGAAAGGCTGCGCAAAAATAGGGTCAGGGGTCACGGGTCCGGGGGCCAGATGGACCAGATAGACTAAATAGACCAGACAGACGTTTCCGGAATGCGGGGAGCTTAAGAGAGGTTGTGGATCTCCTCTATCAGGAGATCCTTCGCGAGTTCCTTGGGAATACCCGTTTTCTTCACTTCCCCTTTGAAAAAAAGGATAGCCTTGTCTTTGCCGAAGGCTACACCGAGATCGGCCTCTTTCGCTTCTCCCGGACCGTTTACTTCACATCCCATTATTGCTACGTCTATGGCCTGATCGACGTGGGCAACATCCCGTTCGAACTCCTCGACGATTTCCTGGAGATTAACTTTACAACGCCCGCACGTAGGACAGGAGATAATGTTTATGCCTTTTTGTCTGAGACGCATGCTGCGCAATATGTGATAACCGGCTGTCACCTCGTACGATGGGTGGGCTGTCAGGGAAACCCGTAGCGTATCCCCAATGCCTTCGTTCAGCAGTATACCGAGACCGATAGCTGATTTGATGGCCCCGGAGAACAGGGGGCCCGCCTCCGTGATGCCGATGTGGAGGGGATAATCCGAAGCCTGCGAAAAACCCCTGTAGGCCTCGATTGTCTGGAATATGTCCGATGCCTTGAGTGAGACTTTTATCTGAGTATGACCCTCGTCTTCGAACAGCTTGACGTAGTACAAGGCACTTTCCACCATCGCTTCAGCGTTCGGCTGGCGGTGCTTGCGCAGCACCCTCTTTTCCAAAGAGCCTATATTTATGCCTATGCGGATCGGTGTTTGCGTCTGTCGCGCGACGCTTGCCACTTCCTTGACCTTCCGCACGTTGTTGATGGTGCCCGGGTTGATGCGCACACAATCAATGCCCTCTTCCATGGCGGCCAGGGCAATCGCGTGATTGAAGTGGACGTCACCTATGATGGGGAGCTCGGTCTCTCTTTTCAAGAAGGGGATGTTCTTACAGATCTCCTGTTGAGGGAGGGCGATGCGCACCAGCTCGCAGCCAACTTTCTTTAATTCCCGCATCTGGTTCACTGTTTCCGGAAGATTCTGAGGGTCTGTCTTCAGCATTGACTGAACGCTGATAGGGCTATTGCCACCGATAGGAACCCCCCCCACGTTGATCTGGCGCGTCCGTCTTCTATTCATGCTGATGTATACCTTTAAGGTAAGTGCGCCCAGCAAGATTCGAACTTGCAACCTACGGATTCGTAGTCCGGCACTCTATCCATTGAGCTATGGGCGCACGTTTACGTTTCGCTGGTAATGAGTACCTTCTTTTCGTTCTGAGCGTCTTCTATAACTCCCAAGGGAAAAGCATTTTCTCCCAGGGAGCGCAATTCCTGGATTGCTCTTGCCTCATCAGCCTTGCTGACTACGATCACAAACCCTACACCCATATTGAAGGTAGCGTACATCTCATCTAATGCCACGTTACCAAGTCGCTTCAGCACCTTGAAAATATCGGGCGGCTCTTTTGCGACGGAGAGGTAAGCACAAAGGCCATCCGGGATGATCCTGTTTACATTACTGGGCAGGCCTCCGCCGGTGATGTGAGCCATACCTTTAATTTCGACTTTCTCCATGAGCGCGAGCACAGGCTTCACGTAAATTCGCGTCGGCTTGAGCATCTCCTCATAGAGGTTGCCTTGTAAGCCGTTGATTTGGTCCTTTGCCGTCAGTCCGTGCTGCTCGATGATAATTTTTCTGGCCAAAGAAAAACCGTTGCTGTGGAGCCCACTCGATGCAAGGCCGATAGCGCGGTCACCCGATTCTATTGTAGACCCGTTGATCACTTTCTCTTTTTCTACAAAGGCGGTGACAAAGCCGGCGAGATCATACTCTCCTTCTGAGTAAAATGAAGGCATCTCAGCAGTCTCGCCCCCAACCAGGGCGCAGCCGGCCATCTCGCAGCCTGCACAGATGCCCGCGATCACGTCAGTGTAAATCCGTTCATCCAGCCTGCCGCAGGCGAAGTAATCGAGAAAAAAGTAAGGACGGGCACCTATCGTAAGCACATCATTTACACTCATGGCCACCAGGTCGATACCGACCGTGTCATGCTTTTGAGTAGCAAATGCGATGCGCAGCTTGGTGCCGACGCCATCCGTTGCTGTTACAAGCACCGGGTGCTTATACTCTGGCGGAATCTCTGCCAGCGCCGCGAAGGCTCCTATGGGCGATAGGACGTACGGGTTAAAGGTCCCCTGTATCCGCTCCTTCATACGGTTGATGAGCGTATCTGCTTTGCCTACGTCAACACCAGCATCCTTGTAACTGCTTCTTTCTTCCATGATGTTAAATCTAAAATGAACCAAGCTCTTTGTCAACATTTGTTGTGCAATTGAGTCGTTGGCGCACCGGTAGTCGGCCAGCCGCAAAAGATATTGACACCACTACTGCAGGATATATATAGTACAGTGGAGAGAAAGGGGGTAGAAGAATGCCTCTGTACATTATGTTCAGTACCCTGACTGATGAAGGTAGAAAGACCGTTACGGCCAATCCGGAACGCATCGAAGAGGTAAACCGAGAGATCGAAAATATGGGCGCATACGTGATCGCCCAGTACGCATGTCTCGGCAAACATGACTTCATCAATCTCATAGAGGCCTCTGATAATGAGTCAATCATGTGGGTCTCCATGGAGCTTGGCTCCAGGGGGACGGTTCAGATCATGACCCTCCCGGTCATCCCCATCCACGAATTCATAGAAAAAGTGGGCCATGCGGGGCAGCCTGATGCGCCGGGTCCGGCCTCAGACACGACAAAACACGCGGATACATAAATTCCGTGGGTCTACGATAATAAGGCTGGCCTGAAGGGGCGGCAGAGTCCTTTCCAGACCGCTGTCCGGCCTGTGCCTGTCTTGACGCAGGCACGGAAACGGTTTAAACTACGGGGTTTTCATCTTGTTCCGAGAGAGGCTTCGATATGGCAAAAAAGGTAGATGAAATTAAGTGGCACGAGTTGAACATCGGCGGAGTCATAGACGAACCAGGGAATGCCAGGGAATACCTGACGGGAGACTGGAGAAGCCAGAGGCCTGTCTGGGATGAATCAAGGTGTATTAAATGCGGCATCTGCTGGATGGTCTGCCCGGACGTCGCAATCTATCAGAAAGATGACGGTTATTTTGTTGCAAACTACGATTACTCGAAGGGCTGCGGTATCTGCGCAAAGGAGTGCCCCACCGGTGCTATTAAAATGGTTGAGGAGGGACGATGATAGGGAGAAAGGGCATAGAGGTATCCCTGGCAGTGGCCGAAGCCGCCAAACTGTGCCGCGTGGAGGTCGTGTCGGCATACCCGATCACACCCCAGACACACATCGTTGAACATCTCTCCGAGCTCGTGGCCGAAGGGGAATTGGAGGCGAATTTCATCACGGTCGAATCGGAACACTCGGCCATGTCAGCCTGTGTCGGGGCAGCCGCGGCCGGTGCGCGCACCTTCACGTCAACCAGCTCCCAGGGGCTTGAGCTGATGCACGAGATCCTCTTTATCGCTTCCGGGCTGCGCCTTCCGATCGTGATGGCCGAGGCAAACCGTGCGCTCTCAGCTCCGCTCAACATCTGGAATGATCATTCTGACGTCATGGCGGCGAGAGATTCGGGCTGGATCATGCTTTTCTGCACGAACGGGCAGGAGGCGCTCGATTTAACCATTATGGCATACAGGATTGGCGAGGACAGGCGCGTGCTCATGCCTGTCATGGTCAATATAGACGGATTCACTCTGACCCACGTTGTTGAGCCTGTCGAGTTTCCCTCTCAGGAGGCGGTTGACGCATTTCTTCCGCCGTACACTCCTGCGTATACGCTCCATCCGGACAAGCCGGTTACTATGGGGGCTTATGGCATTCCGGAGATCTACACGGAGTGCAAGTTTGCTCAAGAGGTTGCCATGAATAAATCGAAGGAAGTGGTGATTGAGGTCATGGATGCCTTTGGCAAGCATTTCGGCAGGTCGTATAAGGCAGTCGAGACCTATCAGTTGGAAGACGCCGACGTGGTATTCATTGCATTAGGAGCAATCAACGAGAATATTATGACTGCGATAGACGAGATGCGCACCGAAGGGAAAAAAGCGGGGCTTCTTAACTTGCGGCTCTACCGGCCCTTTCCGGGGGACGAGCTGTTGGCCGTGCTAAAGGGAAAAAAGCGCATAGCAGTTATCGAACGGGTGATGCCGGGCGGAGCCTTGAATAGCCCTTTGTACAACGAGATTACGTCCCTCGCTTATCGCTCCAGTTTGACGGCACTGATCAAGAACTATGTGATCGCTCTCGGAGGAAGGGATGCTCTGCAATCGGATTTCCGCCACATATTCGATGATATCCAGGCAGCGGGTACCAAGGATAAGAAGATACAGAAAGGCTTGAATTTTGCAATGATAGGGGTAAGAGCATGACAGCGACACTGCCCAACGTCAAACTCTATGCGGCAAATGTGATACCCAGGGAGGAGTTTGCGGTCCCGGGACACAGGGCCTGTACCGGTTGTGCGGAGATACTGGCCGTGCGCCTGGCGCTGAAGGGTTTCGGAAGAGACACCATCATCTCTATGGCTACGGGATGTATGGAAATTGTTTCCAGCCCCTTGCCCACCACTGACTGGACCCTACCCTGGATTCATGTGGCTTTTGAGAATGCCGCTGCGGTTGCTTCAGGCGTTGAGTCGGGGCTCAAGATCCTGAGGAAGAAAGGGAAAATTCCTGACAAGGATGTGCATGTCGTCGCCATAGCAGGTGACGGCGGGACAATGGATATCGGATTGCAGTCGTTATCAGGAGCGCTGGAAAGGTACCACAAGTTCACATACATCTGCCTGGACAATGAGGCGTATATGAATACGGGGATACAGCGATCGTCAGGCACTCCGTTTGGTGCGATGACGACCACGAGCCCCCCTGGAAAGAACAGCATAGGCCAGTCCACGTGGAAAAAGGACATGCCCAAGATTGCCGTGGCGCACAATATACCTTACGTGGCCACCGCGTGTCCCTCGTATCCCTTTGACTTTCTCGAGAAAATAAAGAAAGCCAAAATGGCGGACGGACCATCCTATCTCCACGTGCTCTCCGTATGTCCTACGGGCTGGAGAACCCCAACCGACCTGTCGATACGGTACGGCAGGCTGGCGGTTCAGACGGGGGTCTTTCCTCTTTATGAAGTGGAAAACGGTAAGTACCGGGTAACGTACAATGCTGAACCCTTGCGGCCGATCACGGAGTACCTCAAGGGACAGGGGCGGTTCAGGCACCTCACGCCCGAGTCGATTGCCACCATTCAGCAACGTATCACCGCGGATTGGGTGGCTCTGAAGGCGCTCAGCAATGGTTCGGCGAAAGCCACCTGAGGAGGGGTATGGAGTTAGACAAGAATAAGCTGGACGAAATCATTCTCAAGTACGGGCGAGACAAGGCTCACGTGCTCGCTATTTTTCAGGACGTACAGAAAGAGTACCGTTATCTTCCAAAAGAGGCTGTCAAACATATCTGCATGCGCCTCGGCATGCCGCAGGTCGACGGCTTTGAAGTCGCGACCTTCTATAAAACGTTGTCCCTCAAACCCCGCGGCAAACATACGGTCCATGTCTGTCTCGGCACAGCGTGTCACCTGAAGGGTGGGGCTGATGTGCTCCTCTCCTTCGTACGGGAGCTGAAGGTAAAGACCGGCGAGACCACAGCCGACGGAGAGTTTACGCTTGAATCGGTGAACTGCCTTGGCGCCTGTGCCCTGGCCCCGCTCGTTCGGGTCGATGAGAAGGATTTTGGAAAGACCTCGTTGGCCAAAGTCCGGAACATTATCAGCGAATTTACGGATCATCATTAGTCATGGCCCTCTCATTGGAACACCTCGATACCATCACCTCGGCATTCAACGCAAGAGAAAAGGCGTTTGAGAAGATCATGAGGGTCTGCTGTGGAACCGGATGTATTACGTCGGGCGCCAACAGGGTGTATGAAAACCTCCTGAGCGCTGTGGACCGCGAAGGCCTTTCTTCGAGGATACTCGTCAAAAAGACCGGCTGCCACGGGCTCTGCGAGCGAGGCCCAATCGTCATGCTCGGCAAGGACGAGATACTTTATCAATCGGTTGGCAAACGGGATGTGGCGGCCGATGTGAATCTTCTGCTCAAGACAGTCACGGAAGGAAAGGTAGCAGACGCTCTGCTCTTCAAGGCAGCCGGCAAAAAGGAGAAGTACGTTTCTCCGCTTGAGATACCCTTCTACAAAGGACAAAAACGGATCGTGCTGTCAATGAACGGCGTGATAAATCCTGAAGAAATAGACGACTACATCGCACACGGCGGGTACCGTGCACCTTTTCGGGCCTTTCGGATGAGTTCTGAGGAGATCATCGACTGGGTCACAAAGGGCGGCCTGCGGGGAAGGGGTGGCGGGGGTTTTCTCACAGGCAGAAAATGGCATTCAGCTAGCGCAGCCAGGGGCAGCCCGAAATACATTCTGGCCAACGGCGACGAGGGCGACCCGGGTGCCTTTATGGACAGGTCGCTGATGGAAGGGAACCCGCACGCAATCATCGAAGGGATGATCATCGGCGGCTATGCTATCGGGTCGAATCAGGGCTACATCTATGTGAGGGACGAATATCCGCTGGCAGTAGCTCGGCTTTCCAAAGCGATCGAACAGGCGAGAAGCTATGGTATGTTGGGCCAGAACGTTTTCGGGTCAGGCTTTAACTTCGATGTGGAGATCTATCGCGGCGGCGGGGCCTTTGTGTGCGGCGAGTCAACCGCCCTCATGTCTTCTGTCGAAGGCAAGTCGGGCGAGCCGAGAGACAAGTATGTGCACACGGTCGAGCAGGGGCTCTGGGACAAACCCACCAATCTGAACAACGTGGAAACGTGGGCCAACGTGCCGCACATCATAAATAACGGGTTGGACTGGTACACGTCGATTGGCACGAAGCAGAGTAAGGGGACCAAGATATTTTCCCTCGTTGGCAAAGTGAATAATACTGGCCTCATCGAGGTCCCTATGGGCATTACGCTTCGGGAGATCATCTTTGAGTTGGGCGGAGGGATCAGGGGGAAACGGCAGTTCAAGGCGGTGCAGACCGGCGGCCCGTCCGGCGGTTGCATACCTGAGCAGCACCTTGATATGCCGGTTGATTTCGATTCGCTGACGAGCATCGGCTCCATGATGGGTTCCGGAGGTATGATCGTCATGGACGAGCGAAACTGTATGGTCGACGTCGCCCGGTATTTCTTGAGATTTTTGACCGAGGAGTCCTGCGGAAAATGCGTCCCCTGCCGTGAGGGTACCAGGCGCATGTATGAGATTATGGACAGGATTTGCAAAGGAGCGGGCAAGATCGAGGACCTTATGCACCTTGAGGAGTTAGGCAAAGCACTGCAATGGGGCGCGATATGTGGCCTTGGACAATCGGCGCCAAACCCGGTGCTTTCGACCATACGCTACTTTACCGATGAGTACAAGGCGCACATTATCGAGGGAAGGTGTCCTGCGGGAGTCTGTAAAGAGATCACCACATTTAGCATTGTGGAAGAGAAGTGCACGGGCTGTATGCGCTGCTCTGCGGAATGTCCCATGGGAGCGATAGTGGGTGAAAAGAAGAAGCCCCAGAAGATCGATGACCTGCGCTGCATAACCTGCGGCATCTGCTACGACGTTTGTCCGTTTGACGCGATTAAAATTGGCTGAGGGGGGAGTGTCACATGGTTCAACTCTCGATAAATGGAAAGAAAATCACGGCAGAAGAAGGCGAGGCACTCCTCAAGATCGCTCGGAGAGAAGGGTTTGTTATACCTACACTTTGCTACCATGAACAGCTCGGGTCAAGCGGACGGTGCAGGCTTTGTGTGGTTGAGGTGCATGACTCCGGCAGAAAACGCGTCGTAGCGTCCTGTCTTTACCCGGCGAAGGAAGGCATAGAGGTCTTCACGGATTCGGAAGAGGTAAGACTGGTGAGGAGAACGGTGTTGGAATTGCTTCTCGCACGCAACCCGTCAGCTGAACTGATTCAGAACCTGGCTAAGCAACACGGCGTTACTGAGGTCAGGTATACGCCGGACCAGGATAAAGGTAAGTGCATTCTTTGCAACCTCTGTGTGAGATGCTGTAAGGACATTGTCGGCGTGTCAGCCCTCGGCATGAGCGGCAAGGGTCCTATGAAGAAGGTGGGCCCTCCTTTCGACGAGCCGGCCGAGACCTGCATTGGCTGCGGAGCCTGCGTAGTCATCTGCCCCACGGGGCACATTGTGATGGAAGAGGAGAATGGTGTAAGGACCGTCTGGCAAAAGAAGTTCGAGCTTGCCACCTGCCCGAAATGCAAGCGATACCACCTTCCTCTCTTTCAGCTTGAGTGGATTTCAAAGACTCGGAAAATTCCCATGGAAGAGTTGATGGTGTGCGAAGACTGCAGGTGATACCAGTTTGCCTTCAGTCATAGACCCGTATTTGGACACGGGCACCCCTCTTCCGGGTACCCACGTAAGTGGGTGTTGCGCCCTGTGTCACTCCGACGTACCTAAGTACTCTCCACAATGGCGCAGCTGTCCTTGGACGGAAATGTTCTTCTACTATCAGTTATTGCCTAGTTTTGAATCGACTTAAGGATTCAGACCTGCATAACTCTCCTTTAAGTTTGTCTGTTTTGGTCCGATAACCTAGCCAGTGGACCACGTGCAGACTGGGGGTCGAGATGAGAGTTCTTGTTGTTGATGACTTTCCTACCATGCGAAGGATAATAAAGAACGTGTTGCGGCAGATACGCGTGGAAAATACACTGGAAGCGCAAAATGGCAAAGAAGCCTTAGACCTGCTGAAGAAGGAGGAAGTGGATCTGATTATATCTGACTTCCTCATGCCTGAGATGACCGGTATGGAGCTGCTGCGGGAATGTAAAAATGATCCGCAGATCAGCCGCATTCCATTCATCATGGTGACAGCTGAAGCTGAGAAGAAGACGGTCATGGAGGCGATTAAAGCGGGCGTCGACAACTATATAACAAAGCCGTTCACGCCCGATAGACTACAGGACACCATTGCCAAAGTCATGGGAAAGCCCGCAAAATAACGGTTTATCTAGTTTATCTGGTTTCTCTCGTTTCTTTAGTTCATTTCGTTTATCTTGCTAAGTTAGGTTGGCCTGAATTGCCCACCCAATTCCGGCTTGCTAGGATTCTCGATATCAGCATCACAAGAAGAAGGACCTTCAGCCCCTCTTACTTCAACCAGAGAAACAAAAAAACGAGAAAAACCAGACAAACTGATTAGCCCAAAAGTTTTTATTCCATAAATGTTGCGAAAAGTGTAATATAACTCTTGGCAGGTCTCGAATAAGAAGCGGGCATGGCCATGCTCGACGCTTTATAAACACGCACGAGGGAAAACAATGGAAAAGGGCAGGATACTGGTCGTCGATGACGAAGAGCACGTCCTGAACGTTCTCAAAGAATACCTGACGAGCAAAGGTTATAAGGTTGACGCTCATCGTTCGAGTGAGGCGGCTCTCCTCGCTCTCAAAAAGAACGAAAATCAGGTCATGATCACTGATTTGAAGATGCCGAAGGTGGATGGGATTCAGCTTATCAAGTTCATTCAACAGGAGTATCTTAATATACTGGGGATAGTCCTCACAGGTTACGGAAGTCTGGAGACTGCCATCAGCGCAATGAATCATGGAGCCTTTGCCTATATCCTCAAGCCCTTCAAGTTTGAGGAGCTGCTTTCAACGGTTGAGTCAGCAATGTATTACTTTCAACTCTTGAATAGTGAGAACATCTCAAAAAAACTGGTGGCAAAGGGTAACATTTTGCGAAGATTTTCAGAGTCCAATGTGGTCCGGGAGAATACCATCCTTCGAAGCCACATGCGCGACAAATACAAGTTCGAGAATATCGTGGGCATCAGCTTACAAATGCAGAAAGTCTTTGAGATGATAGAGAAGGTTGCCGATACCAACGCAACAGTGCTTATTATGGGTGAAAGCGGCGTCGGAAAGGAGCTCGTTGCCCGGGCCATCCATTATAATTCTTCCCGCCGGACGAGGCCGCTCGTTGTGGTCAACTGTGGTGCCATACCCGAAGAGCTTTTGGAGAGCGAGCTTTTTGGTCATGAAAGGGGAGCGTTTACCGGCGCGATAAAGACGAGATTCGGCAGATTTGAACTGGCTGACGGTGGCACGATCTTTCTTGATGAGATAGGGGACATGAGCCTGAAGCTACAGGTCAAATTGCTCCGGGTGCTGCAGGAGAAATCCTTTGAGCGCGTGGGCGGCTCAAAGACGATCCACGTGGATGTCAGAGTGATTGCAGCTACTCATCGGGACCTTGACACATTGGTTAAATCGGGCAAATTCAGGGAAGACCTCTATTACCGGCTCAATGTCGTGCCTATCCGCATACCGCCGCTCCGGGAAAGACGTCAAGACGTACCGCTTCTGCTCAATTACTTTTTGGAGAAATGGAACAAAATCAATAACGCACACCTGGAAGGGTTGACAGAACAGGCGCTCGATATTCTTGCAAGGTACGATTATCCTGGGAACGTCCGGGAACTGCAGAATATTGTGGAACGAATGGTGGTTATAAAGAAAAAGGGGTTTGTGAGCATAGAGGATCTACCCGAGAAACTTTACACGGGAAAGCCCGACGAAGTGGAGATGGATATCCTTAAAGGCTACGATACCCTCGTCTCAGATTTCGAGAAAGCACTTATTCTCAAGGCTTTGAACCAGACAAATGGTGTGAAGAGCCAAGCCGCACGTGTATTGCAGATGAACAGGACTACCCTCATCGAGAAGATGAAACGGCTCGGACTCGAATAGATTTCTGTCAAGATTCTGACATTTCATGCACTCGCCGAAATCCTGAATCTCAAGCACCAAATTCCAGATAATCTCCAATTCCCCGATGTTGAAGATGAAAAGCCCGATGAACTCTATGTAGCCGTCCGTGTTTACAAGATTTTGAACATTGGGATTTGTTTGAGATTTAGATATTGGAATTTGGAATTTCAAGGGGTAAATTTCACGCACGCATCACCAATATCCCACGCCACTCCACACGGATGGCCCTTGGTACGTTTCTTGCTTCAAATCCCTCCATCATGTCCAAACCCGAAGTCAATCTCCTGAATTACGCGTTCTCTGAGTTTACCAAGGCCTCCGACTCGCTTATGACGTACTACCATTCTCTGGAGACACAGATTAGGCACCTGAAAGAACAGGTCGAGGAAAAAAATAGACAGCTTGAGAAGGCACGGGAATACCTTCACACCATTCTTGACTCGCTTCCAGTGGGGGTTGTCGTTCTCGAAAAGGGGCCGGAGCCCGTTTTTTCCAATAAGAACGCCAAAAGGCTCAATGGCGCCGGGTTTATCCATGGCCTCAAAAGCAGCGGAGAAACTTTTGGTGAGCTGAAGAATCGAACCGGTTGCTTCAGATGGAGGAGGGAAGCTCTCAACAACGGTTTTGAAGGAAGGGAAGTGGTGGTTTTTGAAGATGTGACGCAGGTCGAAAGGATGAAAGAGAGACTGGAACGCGATGAAAGACTACGGGCCATGGGCGAGATGGCCGCGCGTATTGCCCATGAGATCAAGAATCCACTGGGCAGTATGGAACTGTTCCTCTCTATGCTCCAGCAATCGAAGCTGAGAAAGGTAGACAGAAAGTACGTTGAACACGTGCTTTTCGGAGTAAAGGCCGTAGACCGGGTGATCAATAACATCCTTTCTTACACACGGCCAAAGACACTTGTGCTTCAGGAGGAGAACCTTGCGGACCTGGTGAAGGATACGGTTGATTTCATGAAGGTCTCCATAAAGAGCAGGGATATTTCCACACGTGTCGAAATATTGCACGAAAGACGTTTCGTTTTTGATCCGGATTTGATGAAGCTCGTCATGATGAACCTCTTTGCAAACGCCATGGACGCAATCGAAGAAAAGGGCTCCATTACGATAGGGATCAAAGATGAGCGCGGGTATGTCGTGGTAAGCGTTTGTGACGATGGCGGGGGCATGACAGAAGAAGTGCGCAAGAGCCTCTTCAACCCCTTCTTCACAACAAAAGACAAGGGAGTCGGACTTGGACTCTTCATAGTCTACAACATTGTAAAGGCACACGCAGGTTATATAGAGGTTGAGTCGCAGCCCGGGGCGGGCTCGACTTTCCTAATCTATTTACCCGAGAAGAGGATATGAAAACAAACATACTTGTGGTTGACGACGATCTTCACATGAGACTTGCTCTTAAGGAGTCACTCAACAAAGCGGGGTATTCGGTTTCTGTCGCAGAAGATGGATTGAAGGCCACGGAAGTGATCAAGCGGGGCTCTTTTGATCTCGTGATTACCGACGTGAGGATGCCTCATAAGAGCGGCATTGACCTCCTCGAGAGCGTGCGGGAAACCTCATCGCTCGTACCCGTGATCCTTATCACCGCGTACGGGACGATACAGGACGCAGTAAAAGCGATAAAAGAGGGGGCCTTTGATTATATCCAAAAGCCCTTTAACACGGAGACGCTGTACGGCGTTGTGAAGCGTGCGCTCGGGCTCAACCGGGGTAAGATCATCTACGGGTCCCGTGCCATGAAGGACATCCTCTGGAATGCATCGCGTGTGGCGCGTTCAGACACGACCGTGCTCATTCTCGGTGAGAGCGGCGTAGGAAAAGAGCTGGTCGCAAAATATGTACATGAAAACAGCGAGAGACGCACCGGCCCGTTTATTCCCGTCAACTGTGCAGCCCTGCCCGACACCCTTCTGGAGAGCGAACTTTTCGGTTATGAGAGGGGTGCCTTTACAGGAGCTATGGCAAAAAAACCAGGCAAGTTCGAGCTGGCGGATAAAGGCACGCTCCTTCTGGATGAGATCAGTGAGATGGAGCTTCGTTTGCAGGCAAAGCTCCTTCGGGTACTCCAGGAGAAAGAAATAGAGATCATTGGTTCCCGCTATCCGAAAAAGGTAGACGTCAGAGTCATAGCAACGACCAACCGGGATATGAAGAAATGCGTGGAAGAAGGGAAGTTCAGGGAGGATCTCTATTACAGACTGAATGTTTTTCCCATCGTGGTGCCACCCTTGCGCGACAGAAAGGAAGACGTTCCAATCCTTGTCGAATATTTCCTGGCGAAGTATTCGCAGGGAAAGGACACGAGCATCTCGGACGATGCCATGGAATTTCTCAAAGAAAAGACGTGGAAGGGCAATGTACGGGAGCTGGAAAACACTTTGGCACGAGCTTGCATTCTATCGGACTATTCCGTTGTGAAACTGACTCATCTTCAGGACCTTGAAGCAAGAAAGGAGCTCAAGGTCGGCTCAGTAAGAGATATGGAAATGAACCTGATCTTGGACACGCTGCGCTCCGTCAATGGCAACAGGACGCAGGCTGCTTCCATTCTTGGCATCACCGTGCGAACGCTGCGGAATAAAATCAAAGAGTATAAAGAGCTGGGAATAGCCGTGCCCCAGGGGTGTCTCAATGCCGCTAATTGATCTCATCGGCAAGGCGCTCAACATACGGACCGTCTATCACAAGGTGATAGCCGGAAACATAGCGAACGTTGACACGCCCGGGTTCAAAGAAAAGGACGTCGATTTCAAGAAACAGCTTGACCGGCAGATGAAGTATTCAGGCAGCGTGGCGATTGAAGAATCCCCACAGGATTCTTTAGGTTTTGCCTCTCTGGACGAGAATAGCGTCAATATGGAGACTCAGGTGATGAAACTGACGGAAAACAGTATGTACTACGATGCACTGGTGCAGGCACTTTCCAAAAAGTTTTCTATGATGCGTTACATAATCAATGGAGGAAAGTAATATGGGAATGTTCGATGTGCTGAAAATTAGCTCCTCTGGGCTCCGTGCGCAGAGGGTGAGGATGGAAACGATAGCAACCAACCTGGCCAACATTCACACGACACGCACAGAAGACGGCGGTCCGTTCAAGAAGTTGAATGTTGTACTCGGCTCTTCCGATGCTTCCGGAGAAAGGTTCAAGGGGGTCTTCAACCAGAAACTCGAGGGCGTGGATGTGGAAGAGATAACAGAGAGCGAAAAACCCCTCGAAAAGACCTACGACCCTGCCCATCCGGATGCGGATCAGGAGGGGTATGTGACATATCCGAATGTGAATGTGCTTGAAGAGATGACTGATATGGTGTCTGCCACGCGCTCATATGAGGCCAACGTGAATGTTATCAATACCACCAAGCACTTGTTCCAGAAGTCTTTGGAGATAGCAAAGTAGGAGGCTCACGATGAAGATAGATGGCGTAAACGGGAACGGGACGGCTGAGCAGCTCAAGGGCACAACAAAAGGGGGATCCTCCTTTGTTGATACGCTGAAGGATTCCATCAAAAAGGTGGGTGAGCTGGAAAAAGAGGCGGACAAAGAAGTTGAGAAACTGGCAAAAATGGAGAGCGATGACGTTACGAGCACCATGATGGCAATAGAGAAGGCGGACCTTACCTTCCAGCTCATGATGCAAGTCAGAAACAAGATACTCGATGCTTACCAAGAGATTATGCGTATGACGGTCTGATAAATGCCAGGCGCTGAAGTTTATATCAACAACGTAAAAACCTTCATCAAGACAACGCCAAAGAAGAAGCTCTATCTTTATCTGTTTGTCTTTGTCGGGGCGCTCGGAGCAGCGATCATCTCTTATTCGCTGACCCAAAAGGATGACTACCATCCGCTTTTTTCCGGGCTATCGATGGAAGATGCTTCCAGTATCGTTGCCAAGCTGAAAGAGTTGAAAGTCCCTTATAAACTGGGCATGGAAGGCACAACTATTTACGTGCCTAAAGAAAAGGCGTATGAGATAAGGCTCATGCTTGCGTCCCAGAACGCATTGCCCGGATCAGGAGGCATAGGATTCGAGCTCTTTGATAAGACGAACTACGGTATGACCGAGTTCATGCAGAACGTCAATTACAAGAGGGCAATCCAAGGGGAGCTCTCCCGGACAATTAACCAGATGCCCGAAGTAAAAGGATCGAGGGTGCACATCGCAATACCGGAAAAGACGCTCTATACGGATAAGGAGAAGCAGGCCACTGCCTCCGTTTTCCTGAAGTTGAGGCCGGGAAAAACCCTGGGCAAGGAGCAGATACAGGGGATTGTTGTGTTGGTAGCAGGAAGTATTGAGGGGCTCAAACCGGAGCAGGTAACCGTGATCGACTCCTCGGGAAAGATTCTCTACAAGGGTGGGGAGCCGGATTCTCCGATAATGGTCTCGAGCCAGCACTTCGAGTTTCAAAGAAACATAGAGCGGAGGCTGGAGGAGTCGATCCAGTCGATGCTCGACCGCTTTCTCGGCACGAACAAGTCGATCGTGCGTGCCACAGTTGACCTCAACTTGCGGAAGGTAGAAGAACTCCAGGAGGAGTACTCTCCGGACAAAAAGGCCATCTCGAATGAAAAGAGGGCCCACGAGAAGTCAAGCAACAAGAGCCTGAAGGCAAGCGGCGTACCCGGGGTGGCATCCAACGTGCCCGGACCGCAGAGAAACGTAAAACCGGAAGGCCCCGAACGCTCGAGTGAGGCTGAAAAAGAAGAGGCCGAGGTCTCTTACGAGGTCAGCAAGACCGTGAAAAAAATTGTCGAGCCATTCGGAGATGTCAAGCGGCTGTCGCTGGCTATCGTTGTTGACGGCAGATACGAGAAGATAAAGGGCCCTAAACAGGAAGAACTCAAATATAATCCCAGATCGCAGAAAGAGCTGACTGACATTAAGGAGCTGGTAGCCCGTGCCGTGGGATATGACGAGGGGCGAGGTGACAAAATAGAAGTCATCAACATGCCTTTTGAACTGGAAGGTTTAAACGAAGAGAGAGAGTCGATGCAAAAGGCCGAGCGCAAGGAACTGATCATGACTATCGTGACCTATGGACTTTATGCGGCCGTGGCTCTTCTTCTCCTTCTCTTTGTTGTTCGACCACTGCTGCGGCGGAGCAAGAAAGAGGGGGCCAGTTTACCCGCTGATGCAGTTCGTGATGTCTATATCAAGGAGGGTGACGAGGAAGCGGGAGCACTTGAAAAAAAGAAGGAAGCGCGGTCTCTGGGTCCCACGCAGGATAAGGCTCTGGTTTCTACTATTATAAAAGAATGGGTCAGGGAGAATAGGTAATGGAGCGGGAAGAGATCAGCGGTGTCAAAAAGGCTGCGATACTCTTGCTGACCATGGATGAGGATCTATCGAAAGAGGTGATCCGGGACCTGGACGAAAGCGAGATCGAACTGATCGGCCAGGAGATCTCAAGGCTTGAGTCGGTCTCTAGAGAAATAGTGACGAGAATCAACGAAGAGTTCACGAAAAAGTTGCAAGAGAAAAGCACCCATATTCTAGGTGTACCGGCCAAATTCAAGGGACTGCTTAATAAGAGCCTTGGGGAGGACAGGGCAGCGTCGCTCTGGCAACAACTGAGTACAGAGAAGGTGAATACCGACAAGTTCCTGAAGAGCTGTGACCCGCGCATACTGGCAAACACGCTCAAAGGAGAACACCCGCAAACGATTTCACTGGTGCTTTCTAATATGGAAGTCAAGCAAGCCACCGAAGTGGTAAGTTTTCTTCCTCAACAGGTGCAGAGTGACGTGATCGTGCGCATGGCTCACCTGGAGAGGGTGGACAAGAAGATCATCGAAGAGATCGAAGGTGTGCTCAAAGAGCAGCTTGAGTCGATCGGCGTGGTCGAAGGGAGGCGCCTTGGAGGCGTAGAAGTAGTCGCAAGTATGCTTAACCAGATGAACAGGACTACCGAATCAGAGATCCTGGAATCTATAGAGGAATCAAATCCTGAGCTTGCCGAGAGAATAAAGCAGCTCATGTTCACGTTCGAAGATCTCTTGAAGACTGACGACAAAGGAATCCAGCTGCTTCTCAAAGAAGTATCCTCCGACGATCTGACCCTTGCGCTCAAAGGAGCGTCTGAAGCGCTTAAAGAAAGGATACTCAACAACATGTCGGAACGGGCGGCGAAGATGCTCAAAGAAGACCTTGAGGCAATGGGGCCTGTACGCGTCTCCGATGTTGAAAAGGCCCAGGTCAAGATTGCTATGGTTGCCAAGAAGCTGAGCGAGGAGGGGAAGATCATGTTGACGGGAGGAGGCGACACCTTTGTCTGATGAAGTGGAGTCGCTTGCTTTTCATGATCTGACTGAACTCCCCCCGGAAAAAACACCCGAGTTTAGGCCGCTCCTGGAATTGCCACCAGAAGAAGAGCCCCCCAGTGTTCCGGAATTAGCAAACGAATCTGAGAGCCTCCCAGAAGAAGAGTTTCAGGAAACAATTGATGTTGAACAAGAGACACGACGGGTTTTTGAGGAAGCCTTCGCCCAGGGAGAAAAGGCCGGCCATGAGATGGGCATGAAAAAGGTTGAGCCGCTTATTGAAAAGCTGAACCAGTACCTTACCTCGATTGAAAGTTTAAAACAGGAACTATTGGGAAGGGTAGAACGCTTCGCTACCGTACTTGCGCTCACTTTTGCTGAGTCGATTGTTCTCAAAGAATGCACAGAACACAGGGAGATAACTCTTTCCATGATCAGAAAGGCCTTGGAAGCCTGTGAGGAAAGGGGTGAATGTCTGGTGAGACTACCGAAAGAGGATGCGTGGATGATCTCAGCTCAAGGCGGTACCTCGTGGAAGATCATCCCCGACGAAGAACTAAAGGAACCAGGCTTTGTGATAGAAACGAACTTCGGCGACATAGATGGCAGAATTTCAACCCAGCTGGAGGAACTGAAAAAAGAGTTTGTGGGCACAACAGAAAGAACAGGTTAACGGAAAACCGGAAGATGGAAGATCGTCGCACGGTCGTGCGGCTAGGAAGATGGAAGATCGCCCTGCGGGCTAGGAAGATGAAAGAGAGGTAAATGCACGAGCTGGCACTGCCGATTTCGCAGTGGCTTCCTAGGCACGCCATAGGCGTGACGGTCTTCCTAGCGAAGCGATCTTCCCTCTTCCATCGGAATTCACAGCGGCTTAGATTAGGAAATATATGAACGAAGGCGAACTGGCATTAACTCCTGAGGACGAAGCGAGGCTTACATCGGTCGGTCGCAGGCTTGCGGCATTCTATCCTTACCAGATGTACGGGAAGGTGTCGCAGGTGGTTGGGCTCGTGATCGAGGGCAAGGGTCCGGTCTCGTCGGTGGGTGACGCAGCCCTGATCTACCCGACCGATGCCAAACCGCCTATTAATGCCGAGGTAGTGGGGTTCAGGGAGGGCAAAACACTGCTCATGCCGCTCGGAGAGTTAAGGGGTGTGGGCGTCGGATCAAAGATCATTTCGAAAAAAAGTGTTGTTAATATGGGTGTCGGTCCCGGTCTCCTGGGAAGGGTGATAGACGGTCTGGGAATGCCCATGGACAGGAGAGGCGAACTGGATACTGTAGAGCACGTGCCGATCTACAGGGATACGGTAAACCCGCTGAGAAAAAAGATGATAGCGGAACCTCTCGATCTTGGAATACGGGCTTTTAACGGCCTGCTGACCTGCGGGCGCGGGCAACGCCTGGGCATCTTTGCGGGGTCGGGAGTTGGCAAGAGCGTGTTACTCGGCATGATAGCGCGACATACCGAGGCGAACATAAATGTGATTGGTTTGATCGGTGAGCGTGGAAGGGAAGTGCGAGAATTTATTGAACGGGATCTGGGTGAGGGCCTCAACCGTTCCGTGGTGATTGTTGCCACTTCCGATCAACCGCCGCTTATAAGGGTAAGAGCTGCCTTCCTCACGGTTGCGATAGCCGAGTACTTCAGAGACAAGGGTGCTGACGTGCTTCTCCTGATGGACTCGCTGACGCGGTTTGGGATGGCCCAGAGGGAGGTGGGGCTCGCTATCGGCGAGCCGCCAACCACAAAGGGCTATACCCCCAGTGTGTTTTCCCACCTGACCAAGCTCCTTGAGCGCACCGGCAATGGGGAAGGCACCGGGACCATGACGGCCATCTTCAGCGTGCTGGTGGAGGGTGATGATCTTGACGACCCTATTGCAGATGCATCGCGAGCTGTTCTCGACGGCCATGTCGTGCTTTCGAGAAAACTGGCCGACTCAAATCAGTATCCGGCGATCGACGTATTGCGGAGCGTGAGCCGGACGATGAAGGATATAGTTGCGGGTGAGCAACTTCGGCTGGCCAACAGAATAACGGAAATACTCTCGGAATATGAACGTGCCGAAGATCTGATCAACATCGGAGCATACAATCCCGGCAGTAATAAGAAGATCGACTATGCCATCTCCATGATGGACAAGGTTAAGGCTTTTCTCGCCCAAGGTGTGGATGAGAAGGTGACCATCGACAAGACCTTCGATAGCATGAAGCTCCTCTTCTATGCATAGCGACCGGCTTCAGCGCATCATCGAACTAAAAGAACGGCTCATGGAAGAGAAGGAGCGATTGCTCGATCAGCACGCCAGAAAAAGGGATGCTATACAAAGCAATATTGAATGTTTAGATGCTGAAATTGACGTCAATTATTCCGATATTTGTACAAGATGCCTAGATGGAAATGAATTTGCGTCACTTAAAGATTACTTGGAGCATCTCAAACGGTTGAAAGCTGAGGCCTTGGCCCAGAAGACGCTCGTTGAGCAAAAGATCGCGGTTATTCGCGCTGAACTCTACGAGATGTTGAAAGAGGTCAAAACGCTTGACGCGCTGAAAAAAAGGACATCCTCCGCAGCCAAACGGGCAGAAAACAAGAAGCTTCAGAAGCTTCTCGACGAAATCGCCCTCAGGTTGGATAGCCGAAAAATGTAATTTCGGTTCGATGGGAAAAATTTTCCCTGCGTGGAGTTTATTTCCGCTCTCTTTTGCCCCTTCGGCCAAACTCAAATGTATGAAACCCCTTGTCCCGACGTGATTTTCGCGGGTGGCACGCTTCTTGTTTAATGAGAGTCGCCATGACTAGTTTCGCTGTGCAGGGTTTCACGCCAAACGACTTGCCGGTTTCGTGTACGACGAGTGCTTCTTGTTCCATCCGAGCCAGCAACCAAACAAGCGGGGCCACCAGCTTCTCGCAGGCGCTGGACCGGGCGTCGGCCGAACAGAACTGCACAGACGGACAGGGGAATGCTGTCAATGCGCGCTCAACGGTCGACGGGAATCGTACGCAAAAAGGGGATGAACAGGCAACGCCCGCGTGCCGAGCCGACGGGGCCCAGAAAAAAGAGCAGACGGACCAGAATTCCACAGTCGGTACCCAGAGCGCATCCCAGACCGCGGACGCCGCTTCCAGTGCGGCGGCCCAGCAAGCGGATGGGTCACAACATACTACCGGGTCCACACAGGCCCCAACGAACGAACTGACCGTTACCATCTCTTTGACAGATACAGGAGATGGCGTGAACGTATCCCTGCAGGGGCTTCCGGAAGAATTACTCAATGCGCTGCTCACTGCTTGCAGCAAAGGGACCGGTGCGGCCCAGGCTATTGCCTCAGCGACCGCGAATCAGGCGGACGCTTCCGGCTCTGATGAGAGCGGGCTCGAGTCTCTGTCTGGCGGCAGTGCGAAACAGGCGTCTTCCTCGGACGGTAATGCGAAACTGACCGTAAAATTACCGTTCGACCCGTCCGACGTACAGGATAGCGTGAATCAGATCCTCTCCATGCTGCAGGCCCTCGTGGGCGCTCTTCAAAAGAACGCCTCAAATACGGTCGATCTTCAGAACGGGCAACCACAGATCGACGACCCGAAGGCGTGCGGCTCGCAGGCATCCAACCTGCTCGCTCAATGGTTACTGAATGGGACGCGAAGCAACGGCACATCAGCGAACCAAGACACGAACACCGTCTTCAGGAACTTCATTGCTGAATTGAGCAGTCAGAATGTGACGACCACAACGGCGACGGATGCATCGACTGGCCTCAGCGCGATCCCGGATAGCCTCTCGGAGCTGAAGCTCCCGAAAGGCACAGATGTCACCGAATCACTGCTCGCCAAGGTCAAATCGGCTGTCTCGTTGCCTGGAGTCATGCAGCCAACCAATGAGGCAGTAGAAAAAGAGACAGGCTCTCCATCTGAGGGAAACGGAAATAGCAGTTCTGCAGAACAAAGCGCCTACGTACCGGTAAGCGCCCAGCACCAGGAGCCACCGGCCGAAATTTCAACGTCAGCTTCTTTCGGTAGCATCGTGGCTGATCGGCTGGCTGCTGTCGCAGAGCAGGTTGGGGTAAGGGAGAGACCGCTCGACATCTTGCTCCGCCTGAAGACAGAGGGTGGAGAATCTCTCATGGTCGGGCTCAAGGATCAAGCAGGAAAAATAGTCGTACAGGTAAGATCTGCTGACCAAAATATGGTCGGCTTCCTGGAATCACAAAAAGCGACCATTGTTCGTAACCTTGAAGCAAAGCAGGTTTCGTCGAGTATCTCAGTCAGCCCTGTTGAAGAGGACGTTACCAAGAGGCAGGGCAGAGAGCAGCCAAAGAATATGTGGGAAAGGCGGCGCGAGCCGGCGAACCCGTATATAGAAACTTCAGTTTAAGGGGGAGTCATGAGTGTTCAGTCAGTCACCAACGCAACGAGCCAACAAAGTACTTCCACGACCAGCCAGAGCAATTTCGCGGGGGCTCTGGATGCGAACGCATTCCTAAAAATTCTCATTGCCGACATGAAAAACCAGGACCCGTTGAATCCTTCAAGCCCGGAAGACTTCATGAGCCAGCTTGCCCAGCTCACGGAAGTGCAACAGCTGACCAATATTTCCAGCTCGATAAGCACCATGGCTACAAATAGCCAGCAGGGAGGTATATCCCAATGGCTTTCCGCGGTGGGCAAGAAAGTCGATGTCCAGAGCAGCGCGCTATCGACAGGGGACCAGGTCACACTGCATCCTCAAGGCAGCTACGACCAGATCATCCTTACAGTGACAGACTCGACCACCGGCAATATGCAGCAGGTCACGTTCAAGAACGGAGACCCGCTCACGTACACGTATCAAGGTACGGATAACGCCACGGTGAGTGGCATCTCTGCAACACTGAACGGGACTCCGGTAGCGTGCAATGTAGAGGTTTCACGCGTCGTAAAGGCAATCGAGACAAACAGCTCCGGTGTCGAGGTCGTGTTCGGTGACGGAACGACCATGCCGGTCACATCAATCACCACTATTACGCAGTAGGAGGAAGGTATGCTAAGTTCACTCTATTCCGGTATCAGCGGGCTCACTGCCGAAAGTCAGGCGATGGGCGTCATCGGGAACAATGTGGCGAACTCCAACACGGTGGGCTTCAAAGCAAGCAGAGCTACATTTTCAGATATGCTCTACCAGTCGATTTTCGGCACAGCGGGCACGAGCCAGGTGGGCAGGGGCGTTGCGCTGGAGTCCGTGGATACCGATTTTCAGCAAGGCTCTTTCGAGAGCACGAACAACCCCACCGATCTGGCCATAGGCGGGCAAGGCTTCTTCATAGTCCGGCCGACAAATTCTAACGACCTGGATTACACGAGAGCGGGCCAGTTCCAGTTCAACAAGGACGGCTACATGGTTGATCCCACAAATAACATTCTGCAGGGCAGGGTTATGGATACTGTGACAAACTCGCCCATGGGTGTAGCCAAAGATATTATTATCCCTCAGGGACCCAGTGAACCGAAGGCGACAGGAACGATCGGGATAGCGGCTAACCTCCAGTCAGACGCACCATGGAAAGGTACCGTGGGAAGCGTCACCGGAACGAGCGGCCTCTCGCAAGTGGCTGCGAGTAACGGCCAGTACCCGATGCCGGGTGATTACACTGCTGTGGTGACGAATCTGTTAGCGTCACAGATCGGCCACACCGGCACCAACGCCGCCTCCAATGGAACGGAGTTTACAGGCGCTGTAATCATCAATGACTATGAGATCATGCTTCCCACCAGCAACGGACCAACCACTGCCGCGTCCCTCGCGACCTACCTGGATTCCATGCTTGCCATGCCTTCCGCAGGATATGCTTCTCAGGTCTGGGCATCGTACACTGTGGATGCCAGCGGGTACCAACACCTCAGCCTGAGTGCCACTGCCGACGGCGTGGACATCTCATTCGATGACAGCGCGCTTGCAACCGGCAGCACCGGTTGGACTGCAGACGACAAGGCGAGTACCGACCTTTATGGCAGCCAGATGAGCCTCACGTCTGTAACAACCGGTCCGGATGGGAGCCAGTTCATGAAGACCTATGCAGGCAAAGTTTCGGCGCAGGTGGGGACGCTGACGAATTGGGGAAACTCAGGGAATGAGTCAGGGCTTGACCTGACTTTTGCACACCAAGCTAACTTTGTTGTCACGCCCGGCACCTCCAACTTTACCATAGGTGGTTTTGAGCCCAACCAGGTGAGTGACACCCTCAATCCCTCTACTACGTCAAACTATAGCACGTCGGTGACAGTATATGACTCACTCGGTCAGTCGCATGTGGTAACGGTCTATTTCAGAAAAGCGTGGGAGCAGGTCGCAAATTCGGTTCAGACCAATGTGTGGGAATACTACGCGGAAGTGAGTGGAGCAGACTCGGCCGATGGCCAGCCGCACGTTGCTAAATGGGGCTATCTCGACTTCAACTCCAACGGTGTACTGATGTCCGGCGGGGACCCCCAGAGTATCTCATTTGACTTTTCAAACGGTGCTGCGCCGAACCAACAGATTAGCCTCATCCTGGGCCCGCAGTCGGGTGGCGGCTCAACGACCCAGTATCCGATGGCTTCAACCACGAATTTTCAGACGCAGGACGGATACGCGCCTGGCCAGCTCACCAGTATATCGGTGAGCACTGACGGCATCATATCGGGCCACTATTCTAATGGTCAAGTTCTCGGTCTCTATCAGATCACACTAGCCAGCTTTAATAACCCGTGGGGTCTGAACAGGATAGGGGGGAACCTCTATAGCGAGACATACGAATCAGGTCCGGCTTTTACCAATGCTCCCGGCGTGGGCATTCTGGGAAACATCAACCCGGACTCCCTCGAGCAATCGAATGTTGACCTGGCTACCGAGTTCGTAAACATGATTACAACGGAGCGTGGCTATCAGGCCAACTCCAAGGTAATTACCACGACGGATGCTATGCTGCAGACGCTGATGGATCTTAAGGCTTCGCCGTAAGGCGATCTCCTTGAATCGTAAGGGGTAACTGGGCGTCGGGCGTTCAGGCTCGGGGCAACGGGCAGAAATGTGGATGCCAGACCGCGAGATGTGAGACTTCAAACTTGAGTCACAGACGAGCCGGAGTCTACTGTCCGGAGCGCAGTGCCCGGGCTAAGTTCTGTCAATGAAATGACAGATTACGTTTTGGTACCAACATAAGAAAAGAGGCCGTAACCGTCAGAATCGGCCGGCCTTTCCCCAATCCTCTGCCGTAATAGCTTGTCTATAAACCTTTCCCGCTTACAGGCTCTCATCTGGCATACATATTGCTCTTTGCGAAGACTGAGGAGATACCCATGGCCAAGGAAAAAGATGAGAAGGAACGGGACGAGAAAGTCAGCGACAACAAGGAACGGGAGGAGAAGCCCAAAACTGCCCGGGCAGAACCGCCTTCCAAGAAAAAAAAATCAAAGCTCATTCTTGTCTTGCTCCTGCTGCTGGTAAGTGGTGGCGCGGGAGCTTATCTGTTTCTTGGAGATCGGATTCTTGAGAACTTTATCGTAACCAGCAACAGCGGCCGTGCCTTGGCCAAGAAGGCGGGTGCGGTAGAGGAAAAAAAGAGCAGCTCCGGGGGCCCTATCCTGACCCTGGATCCCTTTATCTTTAATCTGGCGGGAAATAGCTCTAGGTTCGCCAAGGTTTCTTTGGCCATAAGCCTTCAAAACGGTAAAGCCTTTGAAGAGGCTAAGAAGATTGTACCCATCTTGAGGGATAAGGCTTTAACGGTTCTCAGCGGCAAGAGTGCGGAAGAACTGATCGATGTGACCAAACGGGACTCGATCAAGATAGAGTTACAGAATGGGCTCAAAAGCGTATTCAAAGAAAAAGACGATTTGGAGTCTGTTTACATTACCGACATCATTATCCCGTAAGGTGGAAAGGTGAGCCAGGTACTAAGCCAGGAAGAGATAGATGCCCTACTCAAAGGCATATCTGAAGGGGATGTTGCGGTCGAAGCGGAACAGGGGAGTCCGGCTGCCAACTCAGACGTACGCCCCTTTGACTTTGCGAATATGGCACGGAGCAAGAAGGAGGAGCTACCGACCCTCCAGTTTATCTACGAAAGGTTTGGAAAATCGCTTACGTCGGCTCTGACCCTGTTTATAGAGCGGGAAGTGGACGTCAGTGCGAGTAAGGTTCAGAATACCGAATACAGAGAGTTGACCAAGAGCCTGCCTGTACCAACCAATATAAACCTTGTGATAACAGAGGGCCTCAAAGGGTTTCTCGTTCTGATCTTCGATGCAAAGCTCATCTTTTCAGTGCTTGAAACGATTTTTGGGGGCTCACGTCTCTCCGCACCAAAAATCGAGGGAAGAGAATTTACAAAGATCGAGCTGAAGGTAGTAAAAAAGCTGATCGAGGTGGTACTTCTCGAATTCGAGAAAGCCTGGGCAGCAGTGTACGAGCTCCGCTGCAAATATTCGCGATCGGAAATGAATCCAAACTACGTGACTGCCATAGCGCCGGAAGAGGTTGTCAGCCTCTGCGAATTCTCAGTCACTGTGGATGACATAAACAGCTGGATGAAGATTTGCGTACCCTATTCAATCCTGGAGCCGATAAAAAACCTTCTCGTTCTCGCTCCTTCGAGGGAGGGTAGGGAGATAAAAGAGCGTTGGGAAAAACAACTGAAGAACAGACTGCTGAAGGTGCCTCTGGAGATCACTGCCACGCTCGGCCGAAAAAAGATGTCGTTGCAGGAATTCGTGAACCTGAGGGAGGGGAGTCTCATCCTTGTCGAACAGCACGTCAATGACCTCTTGCCGCTCGAGATAGACAACAGGGCGCGGCTCAGAGGCAAGCTCGGTCTCTTTAAGGGGGGTAAGGCCGTAAAAATTGAGGAGATCATAAGGTAGGGAGGGAGCATGGAGAAACTTGTTGAAGAGGTCGAAACCAGGACGAATGGGAACAATGCAGAGCTAAATCTCGACAGCCTGCTCGACGTGCCAATAGACATCTCTATCGAGATCGGCCGCACCAAGATGACCATAGGAGAACTTCTCTCCTTGAGCAAGGGTTCTATCGTTGAGCTGAAGAAATCAGCAGGCGAGTCCGTCGACATTTACGTCAACGGCAAGTTGCTGGGAAAAGGTGAAGTAGTTGTGGTCAACGAAAGACTCGGGGTTCGCGTCGCCAAGATTGTCGCGCCTGTTGAGAGGGTTCAGAAGTTAGCATGATTGAAGGCATGTACGGTGAGTTCATAAAGGTACTCTTGGTCCTGCTTGGATTGCTCGGTTGCCTCGGAATTCTTTACAAAGTGATGGGGAAGTACAAAGGAAACTGGAACTCAAAGGGTGCTAGTTACGGGCTCAGGAGGGTCGAAACGATACCTCTCGGGTACAAGAAGTTCATCTCCGTAGTGGAGATCAGGGATCAGGTGCTTGTTATCGGTGTGGGACAGGACACGATTTCGTTACTTGCCCGAATGAAAAAGGAGGAGATACCACAGTGAGGCTGCTCCTGGTTCTCCTCCTGATTTTTTCTGTAGTTCTCGTCCCCAGCATGGCAGGGGCTAAGAATGCGACCGGTGACAAAGCTTCGGCAAAAATTGACCTCATCAACATGTTCGCCGGGGGAGAAGGAAATAGGAATCTCGTGAATCTCGCGTTGATGTTTACTATTCTGAGTTTCGCGCCGGCTATTCTGCTGCTGATGACTTCCTTCACACGGATCGTGATTGTCCTTTCTTTCTTGAGGCAGGCCATCGGTATGCCTACGCTGCCTCCCACACAGGTGATCGTCGGATTATCACTCTTCCTCACGTTTTTTATCATGGGCCCGACGTTCGAGAAGATTCATGTCAACGCTCTCTCTCCGTACATGAACAACAAGATTGCGTACGATGAGTTTGTGGATAAGTCTTCAAAAGAGATGGGTGTGTTCATGTTCCGGTTTGCAAGGGACAAAGATGTGGCCCTATTCGCGAACATTGCGGGGCTTCAGCGTCCCAAAAACGAGAGCGATATCCCCTTCCGTGTTCTTGTACCCGCTTTCGCCATCAGCGAGCTGAAGAGGGCGTTCCAGATAGGATTTCTGCTCTATATACCCTTCCTCATAATCGATATGGTCGTGGCGAGCGTACTCTTGTCAACCGGCATGATGATGCTGCCCCCCATCTTTATATCGCTGCCGTTCAAGCTGATGCTGTTCGTACTTGTGGACGGCTGGAATTTGCTGGTCGGCTCCTTAGTCAAAGGATTTTTGTAAGAGTCACTATGGATCTAACGTCAGACCGCAGACCGCAGACGGCAGACCGAGGAAGAAGCGACGATAAAGCATTTCAAAAGTCGCCGGTCTGCGGTCCGCGGTCCCCGGTCTACCCTTCGAGAGTGTGATGAGTCAGGAACTCGTGCTGGAGATCTTCAGAGGGTCGTTGAAAATGGGGATGTTGATCATGTCTCCCCTGCTTCTGGCAGCGATGATCGTTGGGCTGCTCGTCAGTATTTTTCAGTCAGCCACGCAGATACATGAGGTTACTCTGACGTTTGTTCCAAAGATACTTGCCGTGGTCTTAGTCCTCGTGTTTCTCTTCCCGTGGATGCTCAACCATATAGTGACCTACACCATCACCCTGTTTTCGAACCTCTCCACATATGTCCGGTAGATTCGATGATCATAGACGCCCCAAAATATATATTGATTTTTTTCAGGGTGCTGGCAATTCTCTGGCTCTTACCCGTCTTTTCAGCGAGAAGCCTTTCAGCTATTTTCAAGGTCAGTTTTGCCTTGCTCATGGCGTTTCTCCTCACTGGGGTTGTTTCATATCCTGCCGAATTGGCGGTTGACGGCTATGCTATGCTGCTTGCCGTTCTCAGAGAGATATTGATCGGGCTTTGCATCAGTTTTGCGATTCGTCTGCTTTTTGCGGTGGTCCAGGCAACGGGTGAGATCGTGGGCTTCCAAACCGGCTTCGGCTTTGCGAGGATGGTTGATCCCCTCTCTTCCAGTCAGGCGTCAATTCTCGAGGAGTTCCTGTACATGCTCAGTCTCATGATTTTTTTTTCAGTTGACGCACACCACATTGTGGTAAGGGGCATCTATGCGAGTTTCAAAGAACTACCCCTGGGAACTGCGACCGTGAACAACGGCTTGTGTAGCTATTTCGCCGCTGCAAGCGGCAAGATCTTCGGCCTGGGTCTCAAGTTCGGGGCGCCGCTTGTGGTGGCTCTCTTTCTGATAGAACTCTCCCTCGGTCTCTTGTCGAGGATGATCCCGACCATGAATATTTTTGTCGAAGGTCTGCCTGTGAAGATTTTCGTGTCGTTAACCATTCTCTCCCTCGCTCTCAGCTTCATGGCGCCGGCATTGGGAACCTTGTTTGAGGGGATTGATGGGGAATTCATGAAAGTCTTGAGGATTTTGAGATAACCATGGCTGAGAGTTTCCAGGAAAAGAGCGAAAAGCCGACTGAGAAGAAGCTGGAAGAAGCTAAGAAAAAGGGGCAGGTTATCAGATCGCCTGAACTCGGCTCCTGCATGATCATACTTTTTTCATCCATCTTTCTCTATTTCAGCATGTCCTACACCTTTCAGGAGGCTTTCAAATCGTACGTGGTGTCTGTGCAGACAATGCATACGGATGTGAACGTTGCGAGCATCCACGGGATTCTTTCGTCAGGCATTTTCAAGTGGCTTGCTCTGGTGTTGCCTCTCTTCGGACTCGTAACCTTTCTCAGCATAGCGGGAACAGTTGCCCAGGTTGGCTTCATGTGGAGCCCGCAAGTCTTCAATTTCAACCCTAATACGCTTAATCCTATAGCAGGCATCGGCAGATTCGTCAGCGTCAGATCTTTGCAGGAGGTGCTTAAATCACTGGCCAAAATTTTCGTTCTGGTCTACATCAGCTATTCAATCATCAAGAGCGAGTTTCCAACCATCCTTTCCCTCGTGCAAAAGGACGTGAAATTCACGGTTGGCTATCTGGGCCAGACCGGCTTCAGACTGGCCCTGAAACTTGGCATCATCTTCATGTTCCTGGCCGGCATTGATTATCTCTACCAGAGATGGCAGTTCATGCGAAACATGAGGATGACCAAGCAGGAAGTGACCGAGGAAATGAAGGAGCGCGAGGGTAACCCTTTGATCAAGTCGCGGATCAGAAGTCTGCAGCGCGAGTTTGCACGCAGACGCATGCTGGAAGACGCGAAGAAGGCGGATGTTGTCGTGACCAACCCGACAAGTTTTGCCGTAGCCCTCAAGTATATGGTTAAGGAAATGCCTGCCCCCCAGGTCGTGGCTAAAGGGGCCGGCTTCGTGGCTGATAAGATTAAAACCGTTGCCATACTCCACGGGGTTCCTATCGTCGAGAACAAGCCTCTTGCCAGGGGAATCTTTTACAGTGTCAAGATCGGGGACTACATTCCGGAAAAATTTTACCTCGTTGTGGCCGAGCTTCTTGCTCAGATTTATAGACGGAAAAGTAAGGTCGGTCTTTAAATGGAAAGCGCACTGACATGGCTGAAGGGGAAAAGCGATCTCGTTATTGCCACCAGTGTGGTGGTCGTGATCCTCATCATGATCATCCCTCTCAATCCCTTTTTTATCGATCTTTTCATCGCGTTAAGCATTTCCACGTCGCTCATGATCCTGCTCCTCGGCATGTACACCCACCGGCCGCTCGATTTCTCCGTATTTCCTTCAATTCTCCTGATCGTGACGCTTTTCAGGCTTTCTCTGAACATTGCTTCCACCAGGCTGATCCTGCTGCATGGTGATGAGGGGACACAGGCCGCAGGCCGCATCATCAAAGCTTTCGGCACCTTCATAATCGGGGGCAATTACGTGGTCGGCGCGATCGTATTCCTCATCCTCATCATTATCAACTTCGTGGTCATTACGAAGGGCGCCGGGCGCGTGGCCGAGGTGGCGGCTCGTTTCACCCTGGACGCTATGCCGGGCAAGCAGATGAGTATCGATGCAGACCTGAACGCCGGATTGATTGATGACATGCAGGCCAAGGAGAGGCGTGCGCGCATAGAGATGGAGGCTGACTTCTACGGCGCTATGGATGGCGCGAGCAAGTTTGTTCGAGGAGACGCTGTTGCGGGCCTGATAATCATTTTTGTCAACCTGCTGGGTGGCCTCATTATAGGGGTTGTACAAAAGGAAATGTCCGTCTTAGACGCTCTTTCGGTCTACACTATACTGACGATTGGCGATGGCCTTGTCAGCCAGATTCCTGCACTGCTTACCTCTACGGCGGCAGGTATTATCGTGACGAGGGCGGCAGGAGAGTCAGATCTCGGCAGCGACGTGATAAGCCAGCTCACCATGCAGCCCAGAGCGCTGATGCTCGCGTCAGTCATCCTTGTGACCATAGGCATGGTGCCCGGTATACCGGCCATGCCCTTCTTGATTCTGGCCTCGATAGCGGCCGGGGGCGGGTACGTGATCTCCAAGGCCCAGAAAGAAGAGGCTCTACAAATTCCTGAAATACCCCAAGAAGCCGCGGAAAAAGCCGACTTTATCCAGCCGGTAGACATTCTGGAGGTAGAGATTGGCTATGGGCTCATTCCTATCGTCGACACGGAGCAGAGCGGCGAGCTGCTGGAAAAGCTGAAGGCCATCCGTAAGCAGCTGGCAGGGGAGCTGGGGATTGTGGTTCCGCCCATGAAGGTGAGAGATAACCTGCAGCTTAAAGCAGGGGAATACGCCATCTTTCTCAAGGGGATCGAGATGGGCAAAGGTGAGCTGCTGCTCGGGCACCTGCTGGCCATGGGCGCTGACGAGCGCCACAGGATAGCAGACGCCATTCCTACCCGGGAACCCGTATTCAACCTCGAGGCTGCCTGGATCAAAGAGAAGGACAGGGACCGATGCATCTCTGAAGGCTTCACTATTGTCGATCATGCGACAGTCATCGCTACGCATTTGACAGAGATTCTGCGGAACAATGCACACGAGCTCATGACCAGACAGGAAGTACAGAAGCTCCTTGACAATGTGTCAGCAAGCCATCAGAAGGTGGTTGAGGAGCTGACACAAAACGGGGCCAATATCGGGGTCATTCAAAAGGTCTTCCAAAATCTTCTGCGCGAACAGGTTTCCATCCGAGATCTCGTGACCATCCTCGAAACCATTGCTGATCACGCGCTTTCGACCAAGGACCCGGACGTATTGACGGAGTTTGTGCGGCAGCGCATGGCACGGAGCATTCTTAAGCCATATCTCGTTGATGGCGTGCTCAATGTCCTGATCTTCGAGAAGATTATGGAAGAAAAATTGATTTCCAGCCTCCAAAACTCAGATCAAGGAACATATCTTGCACTGGATTTGGCATTCACTCAACAGATGATTGATAAGATTAGCAATGAACTCAAAAATATGATGGTACAGAATATTCAGCCGGTCTTGCTCGTGCACCCCATAATCCGCTCCAGGCTCCGAAAACTCCTCGAACGGTACATCCAGGGTATCGCCGTGATATCCCACAACGAGATCCCGCAACAGATCAAAATAAAATCGGTGGGGGTGATAAGAGCCAATGAAAGTTAAGCGGCTTTTCTTTGAAAGCGTTAAGGAGGGAATAAAGAGGATCAAGAGCGAGTACGGTCCTGACGCGATCATTATAGACATCAAAGAAAACATGGACGCAGCGCGGAAAGGGTACGAGATCCTCATCGCTATCGACGAAGAACTGACATCTCAGGAAGCTCCTGCAAGCGAGGTTATGAAGAGGATCGAAGAGATTAACCTGACCGTCAAAACTTTGAGCGAACGGATGGGCTCCATGGAATCAGACACCCTGAAATACCGTGTTGACGCCTTTCCACCGACGCTACGCTCCTTCTACGAAAAGATGTTGAAAACGGGCCTCGATTCCAAGCTGGCCTTCACGCTGGTTGCCGAAGTGTATGCAGAGACCGGTAAGTTTGCCGAAGATTCTGGTAAAGTGAGTTACTTCCTGAAAAAAATTCTGGCAAAAAAGATCAAAGTGAGCGCGATCGATGGCTCCAGCGATCCGATTCTTGTGCTTGGCCCGAGTGGCGCTGGCAAGACGGAAACGACCAAGAAACTGGCAAAACGGTTTATGGATGCCGGAGTGCCTGTATCCATAATAGCATACGAGCCACAGAGGAGAGAGCGGTACAACGAACTGATGATCTTTTCCGAGCATACCGGTGTGCCATTCTATTTTACGGTGAACGATGAAGATCTCCCCTTCATCGTCCAAAGAGAGACGCGTAAGAAGATCATTGACGTGACGGGCAATGAGCTGCTGCAAAAAAAGGCCATGGAGAGATTGAAGGGAAGCAAGAAACTCCTGATTTTTCCTTCGTGGATCAGGAGCGAAAAAATAAGGGATTACTGCGGCCAAGTCAACGGAGCCGGTACGGCTGGATTTATTTTTACCAAGCTTGATGAGGAAAAGTGCCTCGGTCACGTGATAGCTGATCTGGTGATGCTCGACAAGCCCGTCTATTTTCTCACTACGGGTATGGGTATCCAGGACATTATCCTGCCTGACCAGGAAACTCTCTATAACTTAGTCTTAGAGGAGAATGTATGGAGGCGCGAAGAAAAAGGACTATAGCGATCACGAGCGGAAAAGGAGGGGTCGGCAAGTCCTCCATAGTCTCGAACATGGCATATCTTTTGAGCGCAATGCGAAAATCGACGTATATCCTGGATGCGGACCTTGCTCTGGGGAACATCGATATCATGCTCGGCATGGTGCCTAAATTCAATATTAGAGACCTGATAAACGGTACGAAGACCATGAAGGATATCATCGTAGAGGGTCCCTTTGGCATCAAGATCATACCTGCTACCTCGGGCATTTCCGAGTTCTCGAACCTGACGATGGAGGAGAAGAATATATTGCTTTCCTCCTTTCAGGATATCCCTGATTATGACTTTCTTCTCATGGACACTTCCGCGGGTATCTCTTCAAATGTGGTCTATTTTAATGCTATCAGCGAGGATGTATTGGTTATCATAACTCCTGACCCTGCCAGCCTCACCGACTCGTATGCGACGGTGAAAGTGCTCAGCAAGGAGACCGGACGTCGGGATTTCCAGATCATCGTGAATATGGTGAGGGATGAGAAGGAAGCCCTTGACATGTACAAGAAGATTCTTCTGGTTACAGACAGATTCCTCAATATTTCTCTCGACTTCGCAGGATACATTCCCATCGACAAGAACGTGAACATAGCGGTAAAAAAACAGAAACTGTGGGCGGAGACCTTTCCGGAGACAAACGCGACGAAGGCTCTGGCGCGAATCTGTAGCAGGTTGGTAGCCTAATCATGCTCAAGAAAGCCTACAAGAAACAACAAGTCGATGAACGAGAGAAGGTCATCGAAGAATTCCTCCCGATCATAAAACATCTGGCTTTCAAAGTATCGCGGGGTTTTGATGACGACGGCATCACGGAAGACCTCATCTCCTCCGGTGTGCTCGGTCTGCTGGAAGCCATGGAGAAGTTTGATCCGAACAGAGGCATCAAACTCAACACGTTTGCCTACCTGAGAATCAGGGGCGCGATGATCGATGAGCTGCGCAAACGCGACTGGTTCCCGAGAAGCGCGAGAACCAAGGCAAAGAAGCTGGAGGAGGTCATACGAAAACTGGAAAAGCAGTTGGGGCGCTACCCGCGAGAGGAGGAGGTAGCTGAAGAGCTGAAAATAGACATTGATGAGTACTTGGCAATGCTCAAGGACTTCGGGAGTCTTTCGATCCTCAGCATCGAAGATATCTCCGAGGTGTCGGGCATGGACCGCGATGGCATCATCAAGTATGTGATAGAGGAGGGGGCTAGCCCTGAAAAATGCGCTGAAATGAGGGAGCTTGAGGCGCTTCTTGGTCGTGAGATCGATCGGCTGCCAGAAAAGCAGCGGCTGGTCTTGAGTCTCTACTACTATGAGGACATGAACATGAAAGAGATCGCAGAAGTGCTTGGCATCACCGAGGCCAGAATCTCCCAGATCCATTCCCAGGCTGTCTTAAGCCTCCGGACTTTCCTCAACAAGCGCACGAAATAGTTTCCCAGGGTCAATTACGCGCAAGCCGTCTGCTCACGTTATTCGTTATATCCAAACCAGCGAGTTTCTGCTCCGGCACCAGTTAAAGTCACTCGGAAATTCAGCGATAAATAAGTGAGGCGCTCTATGGGCAGTCAGGACTATATCAGAAAGAAATTGCGACATATTGAAATTCTACCAACCTTCCCGAAGATTGTGAGCGAGATACTTGCGCTTATTAACGATCCCATGAGCTCGGCATCGGATCTAGCGCGCCACATGGACCCCTCTATGGCGAGTGAAGTCTTGAGGATAGCGAATACCGCCTATTTTGGTACGCGTAACTTCAGGAGCGTCACAACTGTGGAAAGGGCTATAGCCGTAATAGGATATGAACACCTTGGCTATGTTGTTCTTCAGATGCCCTTTCTGGCCATGGTTCAGGGGCCTGACACAACCTTCGACAGGAAACTGTTCATCACGCACGCTATTGTGTGCGGCAGCCTGGCAAAACTGATAGGGTCCCATGCAACAGCTGCCGTGGACCAGAACGAGATTTACGTAAGCGGCATTCTTCACGATATAGGCAGAATCATTATGTACCGGTACTTCAAGAAAGAATGGCAGGAGATGATGCTGCTGATCAGAGAAAAACACGTGCCTGCGGTTGAAGCCGAACGAGCGGTTTTTTCGTTCGATCACGGGTACGTGGGCGCTTCTCTTCTTGAATTGTGGAACTTACCTTCTGCTATCTGCGATGGAGTCAGGTATCACCATACGCCTGGTGCGGCTCCACAAAACCGGGAAAGCGCCTTTGCCACCTACCTTGCCAACCAGCTCGCCAAACAGATCGATATGGACGCAGACCTGGAGTGTTTCGACGATTTTGCTGCGCGCCACGGGGGGTTCTGCGATGCGGCAAATGAATCTACTGATGCTGTCAAGATCCATGACGAAGTACGATTCTTATCCCTGGCCTACGACTCACTCAAAAGTGCAAAAAAACTCATAGAAGTCACAGCGGGCGACGATGATACGGGTTCTCGTGGTTGATGATTCGGCCCTGATGAGGCGGATCATTTCGCGCATGCTGAGGAAGGATAAGTTCATCGAGGTGATTGGCACGGCGGAAAATGGAGAAGAGGCAATAGAGAAGATAGAGACACTGAAGCCCGACCTAGTCACCATGGACGTTGAAATGCCTCGCATGAACGGGCTCGAGGCCTTGAAACATATCATGTCGCGAGCACCTTTGCCCGTTATCATGCTGAGCGCAGCGACAAAGGAGGGTGCTGACATAACGCTTGATGCGCTCAACATCGGCGCGTGCGACTTCGTGCCCAAAGATCTTTCCAGCGGGGCGCTCAATATCACGAGGATTGAAGAAGAACTGATACGGAAGATCAAGGCCGTTGCAAAGAGGCGTATAGGATCGTTTCCCCTAAGACTGGGGGGTGGAAAAGAACTTTTGGCTTTCGCGGCAGGAAGCAGGGCTT
>DATFYE010000101.1:0-64197 GCA_035315185.1 Syntrophorhabdales bacterium
GTGGTTCAAAACATCGAAAGAAAAAGAGCACCGTGCGGCGACGGAGGTCTCATGATGGTCCAAGGGCAGAAACAGATGATGGAGTGCATACCGGACATTTCTACTTTGCTAAGAGTAGGACATTTCTACTTTGCGTTGACATTTGCCCAAATTTTGCTTGAAATGCGGGAGCACCAATGGTAATCGTTAACTGTGTTAATTCAGTCGCAGTCTTGGGGAAGTGCACAAAAGACTCTTGCAGGGGCACCCACTATACTAACGAAGGCACGGAACTAACTCTGAATGAATGAATCAGACCTTAAACGTTTAGAAGAAGCAGCAAAACTGCTTGAGAATCCCAGGTGGATTGCAAAGATTACCAATATGGTTGGAATGCCGATTGATTGGGCAATAAGAAACCTTCCCAAAGGCGCAAGTTCAATGATAACAAAAGCAACACAAAAAGCTATAACAAAGGCTGTCGTAGTAGCAGTATCGACAATGGACCGAAAATATCGAGGTAAACCCTCTACGTGGGCACATAGGTTTGCAGTGGTTACCGCTGGCGGTGCAGGAGGCTTTTTCGGTTTGCCTGGTTTAGCTATTGAATTACCCATATCAACAGCAATCATGCTCAGATCAATAGCGGATATCGCAAGAAGTGAAGGCGAAAATATTGAAAATATTGACGCACAGCTTGCATGTGTCCAGGTATTTGCATTAGGGGGTTCTAAAAGAAGTGATGATGCACCGGAAACAGGCTATTACGCTGTACGCATAGCACTCGCTCGTGCGCTCACTGAAGCAGGCGAGTTCATTGCCGAGAGAGGATTCGTAGAAGAGGGCGCAACCGTCATAGTGCGTTTGATTGCCAGAATTGCTTCTAGATTTGGCGTGGTGGTTTCTGAGAAAGCGGCGGCAGAAACAGTTCCTATCGTCGGGGCGGCTGGTGGCGCTACAATCAACCTCCTTTTTATAAATCATTTTCAATCAATGGCACGTGGCCATTTTATAGTGAGAAGCCTTGAGCGCAAATGGGGCGAAGAAGTTGTAAAAAAGGAATATGAAAGGATTGCAAAAGAGATATAAAGGGAACACGCATCATCTTGTCGTTGACAGACTCAAGAATCATTGACTGGCTGCGAATTACGATACAACAGCAGGACGTCAGGCCAACAGCATGCCCTGCAACACAGCTCTGCAGGCTCAGACAGTCACTAGACCAACGAAACGATATCACTGCTTCCTGGAGGCTGGCCCTTCGAGCTAAACGGGTCTATTCATCACTTCGGTTGGAAATCGATAAACGCCTTTTCATGCACCAATATGTATAGCATTGATAATAGACCGTATAATGACTAATTTTTATTAACAGCTATTCGATAAAACTGTTTTTTTTGAGAGGTGTATATGGACCGTCGCGATGAAATAGCAAAGGTTGCTCACGACCTATTTGAAAAGGATGGCAGGCTACACGGAAAAGACTTTGATCACTGGATTGAAGCCGAGGCAATAGTAAAGGCGAAGTATGAAAAAGGGAATGAAAGCAAGCCTGGAAAAGAAGTGACCGCATCCAAACCGAAGAAGAAGGCTTCAACAAAAACGGTAACAAGAAAGGCAGTAGCCAAACCAAACGCAGCAAAAAAGATGGGAACAAAGGCAAAGACAAAAAAGATGGCATAGATGCCACGGGAGCCAAGCTCGAAGAATAACCCTTGGTGCATTTTGTAATAATTAAAAATTAATAATAACTATTTCACAGGAGGCAATTTTGAAAAAAATGAGTGAAGATGTGTTTAGGATAAACATAACGCCACCAAGCCATACTTCTCCCTCGGTTCAGATTTTTGTACATGAATATGGTATTAAAGAGCCTGATAGAATTGCAAGCCAAACAGTAGAGGCAACAAAGGATAAAAGTAAAGACGAAATAGCCAAAGAAATAGGCCTGGAGATTATTAAAAATTCTAAGGTGTTAAAAGCATGGTTTAAAGAAAATAAAAAATAGAATTACACTAAAATTGATAGAGGGAGGATGGGCTTATTATCGGCGCTTCTTCTCTCACTTTATTGCAACCACTCAAGCCACACAGGATAGCAGTGATGAGAAAGAAAAACGCTATCCTATGCATGGGTGCCCTCCTCGGGCTTTGATAGTCACTTTGCACATCAGCTTATGTGCCCTGTTGTAATTCAAGGCATCCTCTTATCCCTTGTCAATCCTACGTCCTTTCGGGTGGTACCGGCAATAAGTTACTGAGGTTCTGCCGTGAGCTATACCCGAAAGATATATCCGAAAGAGAGGGTCTCCATACCCCAAAGAGAGTTTACTCGATTACCGTGGTCAGGTTACAATAATAGGTAGGAATGCACCAAAGGGGGATACCATGAAAAAGACTGTTTTGATTGCCTTGCTTCTTCTCACTGGGATAGCACTGGCCTTCCCGCAACCAGGTTACTCATGGGGTCATCGTGGGTGGGGTGGTCACCGTGGTGGGTGGTACGGTCCGGGGGCGGTTATAGGGGCAGGTATAGGGGCAGCGGCAGCTGTTGTGGGCGCGGGTGCAGCGGTTGTTGGTGCTGTCGTCGGCGGCCCAGGGTATGGGTATAATAGTGGCCCAGGGTATGGGTATTATGGACCACCAGCTGCCTACGGCTACCCCCAGCCTGCCTACGGTTACCCCCCTCCGGTCTATGGGTATGGGTACCCTTATCACGGACCGCGGTACTATCCCGGCTACAGGTACCCTGGTTATTACGGTGGAAGGGGCCATTACGGACACCGCTGGTAGATCAGGACAAGCCTGTTCTCTCACCCGCGCCCGACCACAGTACATGCGGAAAGCGTAGCGCTTAATCCTCGCAAACATGAAACTCGATCTGACTATCTGATGGCCTATACGAACATTGCCGATCCCTAGTTAACAAACGATGATGCCCTACTTGACAAGTGTAGTAACTGATTTACGATTATGAGAGAGGCTGACCCGAAAAAACCAAACCCTCCGTGAGACGGGGGCGGAAAGCGCCGGGTGGCAGGCCGGGCGTATCATGCTTTTTTCTGAAACTGGAGTGAGCATCAGAAAAAAGCTTATACGTCAGTCTCTTTACGAGAATAGGGAAAAATCATCAGAAGTAAGTATCCTGCTATACCATACACGATAAGCGCGGCAAGGGTGGCAAAATCAACCACGAAACCTGACAATTTCCAGTCCGGAAGGATTTTGGCAAATGGCGCTACAAGCCGCGCCGTGGCACCATAAAGCCAGGCAACGAACGGCGTGCCTGCATTAACTACCAAAAACTTAAATATCAGTCTGAAAGTTAAAAGTAGTTCGATAATGCCCAAGACAATATTAATGAAAGCCCTGATAATTCTAAACATAAATTTGTTTCAATTCTGTCTTAAGTTAATATAACTCCTATGCTCCTTCGTATGCTATTGCTGAAAATGTTCTGTTACTACTATCTAACCATAGTCTTCCGTGTAGTCAAGGTCGAAAAAATAGTTTGTCAACGGCCAAACGCAAAAAACGCCTGAAATAAGCGTTTTCGTAATGAAAATAAACGATTAGTAACTGTTAACTTTCAGAATCGGCTCACGGTGAAGGTTAGGTAGGTGGAAGCAAAGTATGGACTGCTGCCTCTTACGATTCATTTTTGCATTTTGCCTTTCAATACGACATTACAAATTGGAAAGCCAGCCCATCTTTCGTGGTCATCGGGCACAGGTCTTACGCCACCAGAACAAACATTGGCCGGCAGAAAAAGTGTCGGGTTGCTCTTTAATGACTCCTCTCGTGCAGCTGGAGGCTGCCGTCATCGGCGGGAGGGTTATCATCAAACCAGCGACCGTGAAGGAACTGGGAGACGTGATACAGGAAGCCCTGGGGGGGATGGGAGAAAAGCAGGGGCAAGCCCTGAGACATACGGTGATTGCCCCCACGTTTAAGAACACGGGTGACAAAGGGAAAACCGCCGTCAAAAAACCTGCCAGAGATATTCTTCTAGCAGCATCTATTCTTCGAAGTGGTTACATTTCAGCATTGTCCAGGATGCATTAGTATCAGGTGCAGACTCACCTGCTTCTTCCTACTCAAATCGCGTGTCTTAACTTCGCCTCCGCCATGCCACAGTACATACATGCAAAGCCCCAGGAATAGAACAACTACCCCGCGACGCGGACCTCCGCTCCTTGACAATCCCAAGAAAGCAGATAAAATTAGGAAAGTTATTCTCCCTCGCCCTTCCCCATCAACGGGAGGAAGGGCGGGGAGTGAAAAATTTTACGAGTCAGGAAGAAGAATTCATTGAGAGCTTTGGTCACCGGAGGCACAGGATTTATCGGAAGCCATTTGATAGAAGCGCTTATTCGAAAAGGAGTGCAAGTCCGCTGTCTCCTTCGAAGGACCAGTGATGTGAAGTGGCTGAAAGGTCTCCCTATCGAATTCGTTCCTGGCGATTGTAGTGATAAGACTTCTTTAGGGGAGGCAGTAAGGGGTGTCGATTGGGTATTCCATTTGGCAGGTGTGACCAAGGCGATCAAAGAGGAAACCTATTTTGAAGTAAACGGCCTTGGAACAGAAAATATGATCCATGCTTGTCTCGAAAATAATCCTCGTCTTCAAAAATTCATCTATATTTCCAGCCAAGCAGCGGCAGGGCCAAGTAGAAATGGCATCAACAAAAAGGAGTCAGACCCCTGCGAACCGGTTTCCGTTTATGGCCGGAGCAAGCGCATGGGAGAGGAATCGGTTCTCGTCCATGCCCATGAACTTCCGGCTCTCATCCTTCGGCCTTCTGCTGTCTACGGGCCAAGAGATAAGGACATCTTTGCCTTATTCAAATGCCTCTCCAGAAGGATCAAACCCTGTCTCGCGGGTCAGTACCAACGCCTCAGCCTCTGTTATGTGCAGGATATCGTCCAGGGAATTCTGTTGGCCGTTGAGACTCAGGCAAAGAGTGGAGAAATCTTTTTCCTCTCTGATGGCAATGGCTACCGGATGGAGGAGATCGGTGATATTCTTGCACACGCAATGGGGATAACCGCTTTACGCATCCGTGTTCCCGGACGAATGGTAAAGGGTATCGCCGGTTTTTCGGAATATCTTTCTAAATTGTTTGGGAGGCCTTTCCTCCTTAACAAAGATAAAGCAGAAGAAATCGTCCAAAAAGAATGGGTGTGCGATATCACAAAACCCAAAACCCTCTTGGGCTTTAAACCAAGGGTTCTACTCCCGGAGGGGGCCAGATTAACCTTTGAATGGTACAAAAAAGAAAAATGGTTATAACATAAGAACGAGGTCGCCCATGGATATCCTTGAAAAGTGCGCACAAGCCGCGGAGTATGAATCCGGATTGAAGGAAAGTGGCCACTATTTCCTATTTCGGAGGCTCGAATCCCCGCAGGATTCTGAGGTGGTGGTCAACGGGAAGAGAGTGATCATGATCGGTTCCAACAATTACCTTGGACTCACCAACCATCCCCGGGTGAAGGAAGCAGCGATCAAAGCGATTGAAAAATATGGTACCGGCTGTGCCGGTTCACGGATTCTAAATGGGAATGTTGATATCCACGAAGAACTGGAAAAGAAGTTGGCGAGGTTCTTGCGGAAGGAAGCTGCTCTGGTCTTCGCAACCGGCTACCAAACCAATCTGGGGGTGATCTCTGCTCTTGTGGGCCGGAACGATGTCGCTATTATCGATATGTACGATCATGCAAGCATCATGGACGGCTGTCGCCTCTCCTTCGGCGAGGTCAAGAAATACCGGCATAACGACATGGACGCTCTCGAAAGAGCTCTCGAAGGAACCAAGGAAAAAGACAAACTGATCATCGTCGATGGCGTCTTCAGCATGGAAGGAGATATTGCTGATCTCCCTGCCATTGTGAAGCTGGCCAGGACCTATGGAGCGAGGATTATGCTGGATGACGCCCACGCGATCGGCGTTCTTGGAGATGGAGGACGGGGAACGGCGGAGCATTTTGGCCTGGAAAGCGAAGTAGATCTTATCATGGGAACCCACAGCAAATCCCTTGCCGCCATCGGCGGCTTTATCGCAGGGCCATCAGATGCGATAAGTTGGATCAAACACATTGCTCGCTCGATGATGTTCAGCGCCAGTCTCCCCCCCTCCCTGGTGGCATCGGCGAGTACCGCTTTGGACATCATCGAAGAAGAGCCCGAATTAAGAGCCCGGCTTTGGAGAAATACGCACAAGATGCTGAAAGGATATAAAACGCTCGGATATGATACGGGAACGAGCGAAACTCCGATCATCCCCGTCGTTATTAAAGACACCATGAAAACTTACGAGATGTGCAGGCTCCTCTTCGAAAACGGGGTTTTTGTCAATGCGGTCATTAGCCCTGCAGTCCCGCAAGGACGAGAACTCCTCAGGACAAGTTACATGGCGACCCATACGGAGGAACAGCTGGATAAGGTCCTGGCTGCCTTCGAAAAGGTGGGAAGACAGGTGGGAGTGATCTGACGGAAACCGACAACACGACGACATACCGCCGGCATAGGAAGGAAGGCTGGCCTTGAACTTAAATGCAACGGACAGAATAACTATACTCTATAATGTCATCCTGGTTATTTTCATTTTCATTTTCAGGGATAAGATCGCAGCATACGCGCACCATCTCGCCTTTAATCTCTCAGTTATCCTTATGGTCCTTCTATTAAGCTTCAGGAGGAGGAGCAGTTTGTCGGCCCGTACGATGGTGAGCCTCTGGTATCCAGCGGTCCTGTACTGGCTACTTTACTATCAGACCGGGTTGATCAACAGGGTTGTCGTGCCCGAGTTCCTTGATGGCTTTTTTATGAATCTGGATGTCCGGATCTTCGGCGAATTTCCCGCCTTGTTCCTCCGTGGGAAACAGGGGAACCCATTCCTCGACGAGTTTTTTCACTTTTTTTACTTTAGTTATTATTGGGTAATTCCCCTGACCGGCATTTTGCTGTTCCGCAAGGATATAAAGGCCTTCGAGAGAGCCATTTTCCAGCTTTCCTCCTTGCTCTATCTCTGTTTTGCCATCTTCATCCTGCTGCCGGTTGAGGGACCGTTAGCATTGCGAAATGAATATTATCATCGGGGTGGCCCGTTTCAGACAATCGTCGATTTTGTTTGGGCCGGGGGAGAACTTCCTGGCGCAGCCTTTCCAAGTTCCCATGTTGCAGCTATGTTTCTTGTAGCGTGGTGGGGGAGCACGCATTTTAAAAGGATGAAAATCCCTTACTGGTTGACCTGCCTGTTCCTGTCAATTGCCACTGTCTACTGCATGTTTCATTATGCCGTCGATGTTATGGGAGGGCTGTTCCTCGGGGTTCTGGCAGTACTTACGCTTAACCGGGTGGACATAAAACGCTATTACGAGAAGACCTTTCGCTGATTCCTCTATCGATCGCTGACCGTCTTCGCGACAAAAATACAAAACAGAAGCCAGGCAAATCCTGTTGCGTACCCTGCGAGGACATCTGAAAGCCAATGAACGCCCAGATAGACGCGACTAAAACCTATGAGGAGGATCAGGAGGGCCAGCAAAGTAGCCACTATCCATTTTACTGTGGCGTTATTGATAAAGCGGAAGGTCAAGTATATGCAGAAACCATAGATCACGGTAGCGGAAAAGACGTGACCGCTCGGAAAACTGGAGCCAAAGACGTACATCTCCGTTTTGGGCCGAGGTCTTTGAAAAATAACCTTGAGGATATTGAGCACAGCCTGTCCAATGGCGACACCAAGAAAAAGAGCTAGGAGTCTCCACCAGTTCTTTCTGATGAAAAGGATTACGCCGACTATTATGGCCACCATTACTACCAGGAAAATGTTGCCAAGACTGGTTATAGTCTCCAAAGGCCCGGTTAATCCAGGATTTGCCACTCTGATTACATATGCGTTGATCTTGAGATCAAGATGGAAAAGTGTTCCCTTCTCATTTAAGGAATCGATCATCGCCGCGAAGGAAAGAATACTGAGAGCGAAGCACGTCACGCCCACAGTGAGGCCTAGTCCATGCCACTTTCCTACCCGAAACCTGTCTTTTATGAAACCCCACGCCTTGGCCATTTGAGAGCCTGTTATAAGGGCAACTACTTCGGCACCATCTTTTCGCGCCACTGCTCTCCCGTCTGCAGGTCTTTGCCATACACCTCGATATAATGAACTTTGGGCCCCGTCATCCCGCCGGAAGCGTTGATGTACATCTTCTCCAAGACAGCCGGCCGGCCGTTGATGATCGCTTCGGCACGGACGACATCCTTCTCCTCCTTCACGGTGATCTGCCACACGGGGGCGGCCATCAGGCTCATCTTATAGCCGTTTACCGACGGGTCCGGCTTGATGCTAAAACCGTAGGCCTTTTTCTTCTCCATCCAGGTGAGTTTCTCCCGGTGACCGTCCTCGGCAAGCATGACCCAGTAGGCGATCACCGGCTCCTTGGGATCCAGTTTGCCGTCCGCGGTGAGCTGGGCGTCGTAATGCACGACGTTGGCGTTCGTGTTTCGCTCTATGGTGAAGAGCGGCGAAGTTTTTATCTGAGCCGCGGCCGGCGCGGCCAGCAGCGCCAGAACGGCGAACCACCAGATTGCCTTTTTCATGAGACCTCCTTCCCGGGTAAGGGTTTCACTGCGAACCATAGCATAGGCGACGAGTCTGCCCCCCACTTATTGTACCAGTTCCAGACTTATACTACCTCCCTTTTTTTGAGGCCCTGCCAGGAGAGTTCCGTGAGAAGGGCGCTATCGTCTCCCCGGTCCGGGTGGTTCTACCCGTGAGCGTCGTGCAGCAGACGGATGGGGTTGCGCTTCATCCTTCAGCTTGAGATTTCGATCATTTCTTCGTATAGTATCTTACAGTAAGTTTGTACCGGAGGAAGCTTTGCCCACCACGTTCGAACGACTGCGGCAACTTTTCATAGCCCACTTTGATTACAAAAGTGAAGAACTGACAGCCACGACGACGCTCGAAAATTTAGGCCTCGATTCTCTCGATATCATCGAATTCATGTTTGATATCGAAAATGAATTCAATATCAGAATTCCTGACCGGGAGTTTAAGGTAACAACAATACAGGACATGGTAGATGCTCTGGACCGGTTCATCTCGGAACAAGATTCGGAACAAGATATAGGGTCTTCAAGTAATAATTGAGCTCAAGATGGATTATTTATGAAACGGAAAGTTGCCGTCACAGGACTGGGCATTATTTCCCCTTGTGGGAATAGTATCGATGATTTCTCATTCAATCTCATGGCCGGCAAGTCTGGGGTTAGAAGAATCTCTTCAGCCTATTCAAGCCAGCTTTCGGTAAAGATTGCCGCTGAAGTCGATTTTAATCCTCTCGACTATTTCGTTAAGAAACAATTGTCCGGTATGGACCGTGTCAGCCAATTCGCTTTAGCTGCCGCTTCTCAAGCCTGGAAAGATTCAGAGCTCTCTCTGGATGCGAAAGAAAAAGAGCGAGCGGGAGTGTATATCGGTTGCGGTATGGGTGGGGGGAATACCATAGAGGATCTATACGATCAACTATTCAAGCATAACGCCGACAGGGTAAGACCGCTCACGGTGCTCATGGTGATGAATAACGCTTCTGCTTCCCACATATCGATAGAATATGGTCTCTCAGGGCCCTGTTTGACACTATCCACTGCCTGTGCTTCCTCGGCAAACGCTATCGGGGAGGCTTTCCGGCAAGTCAGAGATGGATATGTTGACGTGATGCTCGCGGGAGGGGCCGAGGCCTTCTTGACCTATGGAGGTTTCCGAAGCTGGGAAGCTCTCAGGGTGCTCGCTGTCGAAGACCCCGAAGACCCGTCAAAATCCTGTAAGCCATTCTCCAAAAACCGTACCGGTTTAGTAATGGGTGAGGGTGCCGGCATGGTGGTGCTTGAGGAGATGGAAAGGGCCGTAAGACGGGGAGCACCGATTTACGCGGAGCTTATTGGCTATGGTTCCACATCCGATGCCGGTCATATCACCAGACCTTCTCTCGAAGGGCAGGCGCGAGCGATGGCGGAAGCACTCGAAGACGCAGGCTTATTGCCTGAAGATATAGACTATATCAATGCTCATGGGACGGCAACTGAGTGGAATGATCTATCGGAGACACAAGCCATCAAGAAGGTATTTGGCGATTATGCCTGCAAACTTCCCGTCAGCTCCACAAAATCGATGCATGGCCACACCATGGGAGCAGCCGGCGCTATTGAATTCATTGCTTCACTGCTTGCGATAAAAAATCAAGCCGTGCCCCCAACGATCAACCTTGACCAACCTGACCCGCAGTGCGACCTCGACTATGTCCCGAATATCGGTCGTACGGGGGTGACGGTGCATAGCGTGATGTCAAATGCTTTCGCTTTTGGAGGAAGCAATGCAGCGCTCATTGCCGGGAAAATGAAGGGGTAGGAATAGAGGTGGCACGTGTGGCAAAAAATGAGTACGTTCAGATCGATAGGCGTACGCTGGGACCCATCAATACTACCTGCGATTCCAATTGCTACACTAATTGCTACATAATTACCTGTCCCCACACCGGAGATAGCGTGTTGATAGACGCGCCCGCAGAAGCACCTGAAATTCTAAAGCAGTTGAAAGGGACCAATCCCAGATACATACTGATAACTCATGGCCATACGGATCATGTCGGGGCACTATCCGAGCTAAAGTCGAAGCTAAGGATTCCCGTTGGTGCCCATCGTCTGGACGCCGATGGTCTTTCTGAGCGACCTGACTTTCTCCTGCATGACGGCGAAGAAATATCCTTTGGAAACATACGTCTCAAAGTCCTTCATACGCCTGGTCACACACCCGGCAGTGTCTGCTTCTTAATAGGAAAGCATCTTATTTCGGGAGACACTATCTTCCCTGGAGGCCCGGGTAAGACAGGGTCGCCGGGTGATTTAAACCAAATAATCAAATCCATAACCAGTAAGGTCTTTGTCTTGCCTGATGATACAGAGATATACCCTGGCCACGGCGATCCCACCATAGTGAGAAAAGAGAAGACAGAACTTGCCATCTTTTCCTCCCGTCCCCATGATCCTGATCTGTTCGGGGACGTACTTTGGCTTTCATCCTAACCATTTTTTGGATGGACTACCGTAGTATCTCTACTGCTCACGTTCCCGTATCAGTGCTTCGGAGCAAGATGTCGGCAAATAGGAGCGAGCAGAGCATATTAATTTTGAAGATTGCGTATCCGGTAAATCTTGCTGCCTGTTACCGGTCCAATCCCTGTAGCAAAAAGACGACACGCTCGTACACGAAAGCGTTACAAAATAATTGTTGGTTCTGCGACAGACACGATTGATTGTCTGTTGTATCGTATATACAGAGGCGATACCAGCATGTTCACAATCAACATCCTAAACATTTACGCGCCTCTTATACATCGATCTAAGGAGGAATACCATGAAATCGAGCATTAGGGACAAGGCGGAAGGCACCTTTCACGAAGCAAAGGGTAAAGCCAAGGAAATGGCCGGGAAAATCACCGATAATCCCAAGTTGGAGTCCAAAGGCAAAGCCGAAAAGATAGCCGGCAAAGTGCAAGAAAAGGTCGGCCAGGTCAAGAAGGTCCTGGGGAAGTAGTAAGAGCGGGCGTATCATGTACCAAGGGAGGCAAACAATCGGCGAGATCATCGACAAGACCAAAGGCAGAATCAAGCAAGCTGTGTGGGCGACCTGACCGGTAACAAAAGGGTCAAGCGAGAGGGCGAGAGGGACGAACGCAAGGCCAAGTCGAAAGCGCGGTGAAGGATGCGAAGTGCACGGTCAACGGAAGAATCCAAAACTGACACAGATGTTTAACAAAATGAAGGGAGGAACTTACCATGGATACGACAACGCTCATCATCATCGCCGTCGTGTTGTTCCTCGTGTTCGGCGGGAGCGGCGGTTACTATTGGACTAGACGGTAGGCGTCACTTCTCACATTATTTTGACGCAACAGATTCACGATAGTTTGACATGTTGCAGGATTGTTTAACCGGAGGGGGATACGATTTCCCTTAATCAGATGTGAAATTAAAATTCAAGGAGGAGAAAGAAAATGAAGAAAGCATTGATGATGGCACTCACCGTAGTGATCAGCGTCGCCTTTGTCACGGTAGCGTTTGCCCAGGCACCTGCGGGAACACCCGAGCAAAAGACGACAACGACAACGACAACCACAACACCTGAGAAGAAGGTAACTACAACGACAACCGAAACAACAAAAAGCAAGGGCATGTCGTTCAGGGGCAGAGTCACGGCCATGGATACGGCGGCGAAAATGATGACCGTGAAGGGCAAGAAAGGCGATATGACCTTCGATGTTTCAAACGCTAAGATGAAGGGCCAGCCTAAGGCCGGCGACAGAGTCAGGGTGCAGTACACGGAGATGGATGGCAAGATGATGGCCTCCTGGGTCACCATGCATCGAGCGAAGACGACGAAGACAACCACAACAAAAACAACGGAGACGAAAGAAGAAACTACTACTCCTGCTGCTCCTGCGAAGTAAGAGTCGCAACCACAGTGCAAAAAAAGGGGGGGGATTGGTTCTCCCCCCTTTTATTCTGCCCTACCACTGCCCTCGATCGGTGTGAACATATGCGCCGAACAATCGATCGGTCCAGACGGTGGAGGAGCTTATGAACCTACGGAAAGAAAGTGTGGATAAGAGAATATTGCTGACGTCGCTGTCAAAATAGGTAACCGTCTCGGCCTCCGTCGTTCCGGTGGTGAGCGTCAGGGTCCTATGGAACTTCGAAGCCTTACCTGAGACCGCGTAACTCAGTGATGCTCGTATACTACGGGTTGCGAGACGGATTCCGGGGAAACAAAATCTAATTCCACCGACTCTGGAGGAGAGGTGGCCCGGCTGCTGCTGGAAGCAAGGCCCCGTGTTTCCTCCTTCGCTGCGGCTGTGAGCTCGGAGACGTTGCGTTCAGCTCTTGGGAGACGTATAACGATCTCGCGGCCCACCTCGTATTCTGTACGAGCCAGCGTTATATCTCGAAGGTGAATCAGAGACGAAAAGGAATTGATCGCGAAATCGATGGGGTCGATGGCCGGACGGAAGGTGGAATCGTAACGACGGCTGGTGCACGAAAAGATCTCGTGCCCGTCCAGTGTCGAGACCATTCTCACCCGTGCGCTAACTCGCCAGGCTGAGAGGAAAAAGGCGTAGTACGCCTCATAACTGAGCAGCTCGCCGTAGACCACGGTATCAGCATCCAGCCAGCGCCCGAGCTCTTCGGGGGAGACGGCGTTGAGTTTGTCCCTGTCGGTGATTCCGTGATGGGCCAACACAGCATCTACCGTTAATAAAGGGACGAGGAGGAATTCTCGTGTGGCGAGATCACCAGCAAGGGAACGGCGCACCCGGTTGGTATGGGTCCATGACCACCTCTTTAGCTCTTCCTTATCGCGAGTCTTGACTGAAACCCTATCAATTAAGTAGGTGCCTTTCCCCTCATCGACAAAGGGCAGCACTGCAATCTTGCGTGGCGGACGTTTTTGATAATCTCCGGCGATCACGAATGATGTGCTTCCCGGATCGGCATCCATGATACGATCGTACCAGGTCATGCGTCCGTGCGTTTCTATCTCCTTTTCGGTCAGGAAGAAGGGGCTCGGCTGGGGTTGCGTGCTCGCGCATCCCGCGAGCAGCACCAGCAGCAAAAAACATACATAAAGCCGACACCAGGATGATCCAGGTTTCGTGGACAGTGCGGTCATCTGTGCTTCCTCCGTTCGTCGTACCCCACAGGGCTCTTCTCAACCCTTTGTCATCCTACTTCCTATGTTCTTCCTCCCCTCCTTCAGGTTTTCCTTGAGGCTGAGACTGTTGTGGCTTCCGTAACGCTGTGAGCTCTTGTAAGAGCTGTTTTATGTGCTGTCTTCCCATCAGTAAGTCCTGAGTCGTTCACATCAATTTCTTTCCAATGTAAGGCATCTTCGACAAGGCCGCAACAAACAGAGATGGTCCTCGGCGGCTTAAATACATGTTTGTTCGGGTTAAATGTCATTTGTCGTATATACTATTACATGGCTGGCTTGTGGGACAAGGAAAACTTTGGAACTTTGAACACGGCCGTTACGCTTACGATACACCTTTGTCGAGCTGCCGAAGCATTTCTTTTCAGTAATAGGCAATAAGGTGATCTCTACCTCTTCCCCGTAATATCTCTACTGTTTCTTGCGGGTGATAACTAATGCTTCCCCATTGAGTCGCAAGCCCCTGCAAATGGTTGTGGATTTCTCAGGCCTTTGAAATAACGTTTACGGGTGGATAGATTGACCCCAGCGTACACTTGGCAACCCAATAGAGTCCTTTTCCATGGGCTCATGCCAAAGAATCGTTTCAACATTGCGCCCACAGAATAGGCTTGTCTGTTCAAGTGGGCGTAGCCGCTAATGAGCTCGTCAGCAGTCATGCCCTTGGGTTGAAAGAGGAGTGTATCCGGAGGATGTCCACGGAGCCACCAGTCACGCACAAACAACCTGCCTTCGCTTAAGAGACGCTTATATAACCGTGTTCCCGGATAAGGAGTGAGAATCCTTAGCTGGACAGCATCCATACGACATCTCATTATAAACTCAAGGGTCTGCTCGAACACATCCTTGTTTTCGTAATCAAATCCAAAAACAAAGGAGCCGAGTATACCGAAACCTTCGCCATGGAATCGACGCATTGCCTCATAGAAATCGATGCTCAGGTTCTTTATTTTCTTCACCTCATTCTGTGTTCCTTTCTGTACCGATTCGAATCCGATCAAAAGGCCCATGCACCCTGAACGTCTCATCAACCTGAGCAGCTCCAAATCCTCAGCCAACGACACTGTTCCCTGTCCCAGCCATAGCCGCCGAAGAGGTATCATTTCAGTAAAAAGTTTTTTAGCTGCATTCCGGTTCAGTCCAAGGGCGTCATCGACGAAGAAGAGGTGAGGGGAATCAATAGCCTCTATCTCGGCAACCACCTCGTGAACCGGCCTGACTCGATACTGATGCCCCAAGGTCTGGCCGATGGAACAGAATTCGCAATCGTACGGACACCCGCGGGATGTCTCGACACCGATAGGAATAGGGGCATAACTATTACCCTGGGTTCCGGGGAAGAGATCTCGTCGTGGCTTCGGCAGGCCTTTGAGATCTGTCATTTTAGCGGCCCGATATAGTCTTTGCATCTGTTCCGAGGCGGCATCCGATACAAGCTGTGGCCAAATACCCTCCGCTTCTCCCACAACGACGGCGTCTGCATGCTCTAAAGCTTCCTCAGGCAACACAGTAGGATGTATTCCTCCCATCACCACTTTCACAGCCTTCCGGCGATAGGTGTCAGCGATAGCATAGGCTCTAAGCGCAAGGTCGGTCATGACGGTGATACCCACCAAATCCACATCTTGATTCATGTCATCGGGAGCAAAAGCTTCATCGGCAATGGTTACTGTGTGGCCAGGCGGAGTAAGCGCCGCCAGAAGAGGAAGATTTACCCCTTGTAGCTTGAAAGGGCTGGATAGAGTCTCTTCACGTTGTTCGCGCGGTGCGATAAGTTTTATTTTCATCATTCAGACTTGGGACCATTGCCGACAGGTCTCGAAACGCCCCAGCCCTCATCCGGTGGTGTAGGTATCATCTTCACCACGTAATCGCCGGATCCATAAAGAGAGCCACTCACATAGTAACGCTCTCTGTTGTCCTCGGCTGTCAAAGAGAAAATCGATTTGTCGTAAGGACGAACCCGCAGGGACATCGGTACGTCCATCAGATCGAGGAGGGTCGCGAAATTGTTCAGATGGGAAACCCGGATGCCGGGGCGAATGCCGGCTATGGACCCCTTCTTGTCATATCGCTCGCCGACCACGAAGAACTCGGGTACGTCGGCGATCACCTTGTCAGGCTTCCCATGGCTATACACTTGCCCACGCTCGGCCAACGTCTGGCCATGGTCCGATGTGTACAGGATGACATAATTCTGATTTGTCGTACCGGAAACGAACGCCCGGAAGAATTGATCCACCTGAAAGCGAATCCCGTTGTCATAGGTATTGACGAGCTTCTCGCGTCCGGTCGGGCTGGGGTCAACGGGTTCCAATGCTTTGGAAACCGGCTTCCAAACCGTAAAGGCCGGATCGTCCGGGTATCTATTGCGATACTGGAAATGGAGACCCTTCTTGTTGACGAGAATGAAATAGCCGCCTCTTTCATTCAGAAGACTACTGAGAAAGCGGGCTACACCCACGTCCTTCGCGGTTTTAAGATCGATGTGACGCTCCACGAAGGACTGGTCGTTCATCCACCGGTCCAGGGATCTCACGCGACCCTTCCGGGCCTTTTTCATAAGCACAGAAAGGTAGCCATGATCGATGTCGATGTAGATGGTCTCGTAGCCCATTTTCTTTGCGTAATCAAAGAGGGTCGGGTTCTTGAGTGTTCGAAAGGCGTCGTCGGGAAATGCGTTGTGGCCGGAAACGAGATAGGCATTGCTCAAGTGGGAAAGGGTGCCGGCAGAAACAGAAATGCCGAGATTCTTCAGGCGCCCCTGGGTCTCGAGGGATTGAAGGAACGGTGTGGTGGCGCGCGGGTATCCGTTCAGACTGAGATTGCTGCCACGAACTGACTCATCGATGATATAGATGATGCTGTCAAGCGGCCGTTGGGAGGCGTGAAAGGTCGGCAGGTCTTCTCGGGGTCCATGATATTCGCGGAGTGTTTCGAACTCGTAATGAAGTGTTGTACGGACGAAGGAGGTCAAAGGATTCACATTGAAATTGCGTTCAGGCACGTGGAGGAAGAGTGCGTAATTGGAAGCGAGGAGGTAGAACACCGGTAGTAGGCTGAGGGCGAGGGACTTTCGGAAGGTGGACCTGGAGGGGACGAGAATCAGTGTGGAGAGAACGAGTGCGTAAGGGAGAGCATACAAGAAGATGAGCGGATTGACAAAGCTTAAGATGGCTTCTCCGAGGGTGTCCACGCCGACGGTCAAGACGAGATACAGGTCGGTGCCTGTCATGAACTGGTCCAGCGTCAGCCAATAGGAGAATTCGACGACTACAAAGAAAGCAGAAACAAGCAGGGCCACCGCGCGGGGAATTCTGGGGAGGAGAAGGATGAGATAGAAGAGGGCGACCACCTGGAGGAAGACCAGCGCGAGGGCGCCCGAGAACTTCATGGTGCCGACGATCGGGAGCAAATGGAGTAGGGCTCGGTAATCGCTGAACCTGAAAATGGGATCAATGAGGAGAGCGAGCGTCGCCGCAACAAAGGCACTCATCGCACGGGGATAGGGTGCTTGAGTGATGGCGCGAAGGGGATGATACTTTGGCATCACTTGCCCTCTTCCCATTTGGTGGCTATTATGCCCAGGATAAAGACCACGGCCGCAAAAACCCCTATGATCGCGGAGTATCTCAGCGCGGTCGTGTGGTCGACAAATATCATGGATGCCCGGAGCCCCTCGTTCACGTAGTACAGAGGCAGTATCCTGGCGAGCGTCTGCAAGAAGTCCGGCATCATCTCGATGGGGAAGAAGCTCCCCGAGAGGAACATCATCGGGAACGTGATGGCGTTTGCCGCTGCTGCGGCGCTCTGCGCCTCCTTCACGAAGCGGGTGAGTATCATCCCGATTCCGACGAACGCGAAGACGTCAAGCACAATGAACACGGGAAGCCAGGCATTTATCTGCAGGCTAACCTTAAACACGGCGTAGCTCGCCAGCAGCATCGCAATCGTGGATACGACCGCGAGTATGAACTGGTACAGGATGTTGGACAGTATCCAGTCGGTGCGGGTGATGGGCGTGGTGGATAGCTTCCTGATGACACCCTTCTGCCGCAGCTCCGTGTTCAAGTTCACCGTGCCGAACAGGCTTGCTGTCATCACCGCCATCGCGATGATGCCGGGGATGAAGAAGTCGATGAACCGGTACTTTTTGGTGAGTATAGAGCTCTCGGCCGTGTTGATAAACGGGGGCTGTCCGGATACCTCCTGGTTTATCACGGCGAAGACCGAGTTCAGTATTTGCATCTTTGTGGACGCCGAACTAGAACTGGGGTCATATACGTAGGTAAGGGTAACTGATGCGCTGGGATCGTCGGTATCGATACGCTGATTGAAGGATCTTTCATAATCTTTGGGAATAATGAGGAGAAGGTTGGCTTTGTTCTCTTTGGCGTACTCCGTGGCGTTGACGGCGGGGTCGACCTTGGTTATCTTGAGCTTCCCGTTAAGCTTTAGGGTCTCGATGAGATGCGCCGAGGAGTTGGTGTGGTCGAGGTCCTGCACGTAAAGGTCGAAGCTCGCGTTGTCCTGGTCCATGAAAATGCTGCCGAACACGAGTATCAGGATGATCGGGAACGCAATCGTGAAGAACATTGCGGTCTTCTCGCGGTAGAAACTCTTAATGCTCACGACGAGATTAGCGCCGACCACGCGCAGGTTCATTCCGCCTCCCTTCCCCCGGCAGGGCCTTCGCGGAGCGCTTCGCCAGTAAGTTTAAGGAACACCTCTTCGAGGTTGGGCTTGCGAACGTCCAGGGTGAGCAACGACGCCCCGGCGTCCTTGATGGTGTTCAGTATCTTCCGTACGTCGTCCGTGTGCTCCACCCTGATCTTGATGTTCTTGTGGTTGTCATGGACCGGCTCAAAACCCATCTTCCGGACGATTTCAAAGGCTTTTTCATCGACGGACTGTAGCGTGAGGACCAGGTAATTCGCGTTGCTTTCTATGAGCTCCCCCGGGGAACCCATCGCGATGATCTTCCCCTTCGAGATGATTGCGACCGTGTCTGCAAGAAGCTCCGCCTCCTCCATGTAGTGCGTGGTGAGAAATATCGTCTTCCCCTTCTTCTTCAAGCCCAACAGGACTTCCCACACCTCGCGCCTTGCGCGGGGGTCGAGCCCTGTTGTCGGCTCGTCGAGGAACACGACCTCGGGGTCGTTCACGAGCGCAATCGCGATTCCGAGGCGCTGCTTCAAGCCACCGGAGAGGTTCTTGTACTGCTCTTTGGTCTTCTCCTTGAGGTTCACGAGCTCTATCAGGCCGTCGATATCGGTGTTCCTGACGCGGAAAAGTAGCGAGTAGTACTGCAGGGTCTCCCTGACCGTTATCCTGTCGAACGAGCTGAACCCTTGCGGGAGTACGCCGATGCGGGGGACGATGTCGTACTTCTTCTTCGTGACATCCAGCCCCAGAAGGCTCACTCTTCCCGACGTGGGCGTACGAATCGTATCGATGATCTCGACGGTCGTGGTCTTTCCCGCGCCGTTCGGGCCCAGCAGGGCGAACACCTCGCCTTTCCTGACGTTGAATGATATGTCGTTCACCGCCAGCAAATCCCCGTAACGCTTCGTCAGTTTCTCGACTTCGATTACGTGTTCAGCTTCTTTCATCATGGATTAGATTTTGCCTCTATGGGGCGGCGAACAAGGATGTGCTCCTGTCAGCCCCGGGGCCAGTACATCCGAGGCGGCGAGGGGGGAGACGGCGGGCCAGAACCCGAGGTATCTGAGGATCTTCTCGATCACCGCCTGCTGATGGATAAGAAAACGGTCAATCACCGGCTGGCGGTGCTTGAATAAAATAAGGCTCGGGATAAACGTCGCACCCAGATGCGCTTTGGTTTTCTCCGCGCCCTGACCCGCGTGATAGAGAGGGATTTTTTGCTCGACGCAGTAGCGGACATTTTCAAGCCAGGACAACACATAAAGGTTGTATTTGCGGCCGAGCTCGTAATCCATGCAGAAATATTTATCCACCATCGCTTCTTGTCTTACGACGAGAAGGTTAAAAGCGGCCAGTTCTTCTTGCACAAAATAGAGCGTGTACTCGGCGCCCGGGACTCTCTCACAGATTTTTTCAAGAAATAAGCGGTTGTGCGCGCCAAACGCCATGGGACCCCGCTCCACTGTTTCCAGATAAAGCTTGTAGATCCTGTCCAGAAAAGGAGAAATATTGCGACTTCGAATCACCCTGACTTCGTGGAAGGCACGCATTTTGCGACGCAGGTCTTTTCTCGCGGCTCTTGAAAGGCGGCTTAAGTATTCCTCCAGGCTGTTAAAAGTAATCGGCAGTCGGGCGCAAGGCAGACCTTGAACCCGGTTGAACTTTTTGAATACTTCGCCGGGGAGTTTGCCGTGATGATTAAAGTTGTAAAACGCCACGATGTCGCTTTTAAGTTCGGTCGCGAGCGTTTGTAAGGCGTCCAGGGCCATTTTCCATGCCGCCTCAAGGGTGCCTGCATCAATTTGAGGATCAATCCCGATTTCACTCCATTCCCCTACTAACAGTCCCACGCCTAAAACACGGGGATGAAAAATTGAGGGGATGAGACGGACTGCCGCTTTCAGCGATGTCTTGATCCATCCCCGCGCAAAAGTGGACAAATCAAAAAGGCTTTCAAACAAAGGCAACAAGAGAATAGGAGCATCATCTTTTGACACCACGATACTCCGCAGGTTAAAACCGTCAATACCCGATTCTTGCAACAGAGAAAGAAGAGGGGCAGTACTGGAAGGCTCCGGAAAAAGCCGTCCTAGTTCCGCCGACGACACTACGTCTAACCGGGGCACGCAATTGCAGGTAAGGTTATTCATGGCCCGTCGGTCTCCAATTCAAGAGGGCGATGGAAAGCCACATCTTCACCTGGGGAAGAGAATGTACCCATAGGGACCGGCCAGTAGTTATGGGAAACCGCGCCAGCGCCTTTCCTGATAAGCCCACCGGAAAGGTATACCCGCCGTTCTCCCCTATTGGCCCCTCTACCGACGGATAGACGGTGATTTGCCGCGGATCCACGAGATGGAATGCACAGCCCAGGGCCTTAACAACGGCTTCCTTGACAGACCAAAGCAGGGCTGATGCCTTTTCCAAATCTCCGCCCGCCAACCTCAAGGCGTGTTGAAGCTCTTGTGTATGGAAGACCCGGTGAAAGGGGTATTCTCCTTGGAATTCATCGGTCCCCGCCACATCGATGCCGATCTCAGACTCATCTCCACAGAGAGCGGCCCAGACCTTTCCCCCACCTTGGCTGAAGGAGATGGCCGGACCCTGATATTCTCCCAACAGGAGATGGGGCCTGCCAAGCGGGCCGCGGACCACCTGAATCGGGAAAGCAGCGCTGTTGGAGGATTGACAGCGTTTCCAAAGAGGACTTTCCATCGCCGCTAGGTGATCCCACAGGATCGAGACTAAACGGGTTTCGGCGGCATGTGGCATGGATGCATAGAAGACGGGTCCCCTTCCATGAACGGAACTCACGGCATGAACGGTTGATCCTTGGCGATCCTTTGTCGCATCTACTTCCATCCTTCCCAAAAGCTGCGTTCTTTCTGGGCCCATAATGCTCAGTCCGAAACCCAGTGCATGCGCATAGTATGGACCTGCATGATGGTGCGGCCTTGATCGTCAATCCCTCTGGCGTCCCAGGAGAGGCCTTCCTCGTCCTGTGCCCGCATGCGGGCCTCCAGGGTTATCTGTTCTCCCACCCGGCATTTTCGCAAAAACCTTATCTCCCCGATTTCCATGGGAATCATAGATCGTCGCTCCGCTGGGTCCGTTGCGGCGGTGTGGAAGCCGGCCAACTGCAGGAGGGCCTCAAAAAGGTAGGGAGAATACTGGTACCGTGCGTTCCGCGGATTTGCGAAATCACTTGTCTCCCGGTAGATGGTTGCGCCCCGTACCACCCCCGGGCCGGCACCGTCAAGGAACTCGATCACGCGATACCTGCCTTCGAGGCCGCTGCGGTCTTTGTACCATTTAAGCACTTTCTTATGATCCATAGGGCTCGTCCGCAGTTCGTCCGGCCGGACAGGAAAATCAGGGAGCCCCTCCCCCAGATATCCTCCACCGCCATCCGCGCCATCCGTGCCATCAAGGATGACCTGGCCCTCGCAGTGCGGGATGAAGCGGTCGGTCAACCTCCCGGCGGGGGAGATCTCCTGTGCTGCGAGAGAGACCTCGCACAATACCTCCCGAAGACCCGTGCCGGCCCGGCGGCAGGAGATCCTGGAAGGCCGTGAAATCCCGGGAGGACATTGGATCATGTCCATGAGCCGCACCTGGCGAACACCTCGCACCTGCAGGTGGGGATACAGGATCCGGGCGGCTTCCATGAATGTCTCCAGAACCATGGCGGCCGAGACCAGGGGATGCTTGACGAACCTGAAAGGCCTGTGATCCGCGATCCAAAGATCCTTCTCCAGGGAGAAAGATCTGAAGGCCTCCAGTTCATCCCGACGGATGTCCAGGCAGGAGATCCTCTCTATCATGGGGAAGTCCCCGGGGCTGAAGGAGACGGTGCCTCCAACCAGTTCTCCACCGGTCGAAGGACGGGTTGTATCATCGAGCAGTGACGTATTCACGGATGGCAGCCTCCTCATGAACATCACCCACACGTCGTCGGCCGTGGATGCAAAGAGTTCCCGGCAGAACAATCCCGCAAGCTCATTTACATGGACGTACGCCACGCCCTTCCGCTTCATCAGCTCCCGGACCTCCGGATCCTCGGCCATGCCCGCCCCCTCGACAGGGGAAAGCATCAAGGCCTTGAACCGGATGGCGCCGTTTTTCCGGCGGAGGGCTCTGAGTAGCGCAGACATCATCCGGTTGGCTGCAGCGTAGTTGGCCTGGCCGGGATTCCCCTGGATCGCGGCCGCCGAGGAAAGGCCCACGAAAAACCTCAAGCCGGCCCCCTCCCCAGCCGAGAATAGGTTCCAGGCCCCGAGGAATTTGACGTCCGTGACCGTGGAGAAATCATCCGGGGTCATTTGGCTCAAAAGGCCATCCCTGAGGACTCCGGCGCCGTGAATAATCCCGTCGATCTTGCCATAGCGGCTTGCCACTTCATTCATGATCGCGCGGACTGCCTTGGGGTCAGTCACATCGCAGGTGTGGTACGCTGCGTCGATCCCTGAGGCGTGCAAATCCGCCAAGGTCCGGGCGATCTCCGATGCCCTGTGGTCGGAAGTGAACCCCTCGGAAGACGAACGTTCGGGGTACGGCTTTGCGGGATTGGTGCCTGGATCGAGAGAAGTCCTCCCCAGGAAGACCAGGCGGGGCGCGAAAGGCACAAGGCAGCGGGCCAGGTGGGCGCTGATCCCCGTTGCGCCTCCGGACATGACTACAACGTCTCCAGGGCTTATATTCAGACTTGACGAATCCCCGAAGATCGAGGGGGCTACGTGCGCCTCCGAAGTGAAGACCCTGCCATCACGATGCATGATCTCCACCACGGTGCATCCTCTGTCCAGAGCATTGCGCAGAGCAACGCCTATGTCGGTATCCCCGTCGATTTCCAATGTGCGAAACTGGACCGATGGGTGTTCCTGCGCCGCGCTCAAAAAAAGCCCGAGCATCCCTTCCGCCAGCAGCCGAACGGGAGTTTCGCTATCCTCCCTGGAATGAATCAGCACCACAAATTTCTTGGCCGGTGATTGAAGAAACGCCTTCAGCAGGAGAAAGAGCCCCCTTAGAAGCCGCGAAATATCCACCAAGTTTCTTAACCTCCCCGACGCACCTTGACAGAGGTTGATGACCACCCCGGAAAGGGACGACAGGCCCGCTATGCTATCTACAGCCCCGGAGGCCCCTTCATCGGTTCGAATGTCATAGCCCTCTTCGCCCGGACCCAAGTTCCCTTGCATGAACAGCATTGGAAGCGTATCAACCCCGTAATCCAGTCGGAGGATGTCCCCTGCACTTCTGGCAATCCCGCCATCCCTGTCGGGTGAGAGAAGGAGGACTGACTCGCCCGGGCTCAATTCCATGGGAATAGAGGCCGCCAACTTTACAGTGGCCTGGTTGAATACGAGCCGCTTTAGGCTCACCTCATCCTCTGAGGACTTCAGGATTTCATTCCGCACTTCAGGGTCAACAGCCTCGGTGGCCGGCTGAAGGCTGGTGCCTCCCTGTCTGGCGATAACCTTAGAGATCCTTTGAGCGATGTCCTTCACGGTACGGACGCCTATAAAGTCCTCTAATTCGATAGTGATCCCGAATTGGCGTTCCGCACCATCCATGATGATGGGGAGCCGGCTCGATCGAATGGACAGGTCTCTTCTGAGATCCATATTGGGTTGGATCTCGTCCCTATTGAATCCTGTAGCATCCATGATAATTCGAATGAGCCTCTCCATAAGATCTTGCTGCTCAGACGCCTCACCTGGGGCAGGGACGAGGGGGGGGGATACAGGGGCAGGGGGACGCGGAGACACTGAGACACGGAGAGGCGGAGCCTCTCCCCCTGTTGCAGAACCCACAAGCATGGATTCGATAACGGATGATAGGTCGCCTTCTTGGAATGTTGGGTCAAGCTCCTGGCGGATGGCTTCCAGGATGTTGGGCTTGAGGGAGCCGCCGAAGGTCTCTATCACGAATCGGTTGATTTCCCTTTGAATGATGCTCTCCACCGGGTTGGAGTCTGCAAGCCCCGGTTCCGACGTTCGTAACGCGGGTGCCGGGGCGATTCGGTGAGATTCGGGAGTTTTTCTGAATGCAGAGGGGGAAACAAACCTCGGTTCTCCATCAACCTTCAGATGACCTTGAACGAAGAGTTGAGCAAGAGCGGTCTTGTAGGTCAGGCCCTCTGTGGAAGAAAGGCACGTCGGGATACATACCGATTCAGGAAGCGTGTCCGCGATGAGATTGCTCAGTGTTTCGCCGGGGCCCACCTCCACGAAGAGCCGGACTCCGTAGTCGTTCCAAAGGGCCTGGACGTTATTCATCCAGTGGACGGTAGATTCCAGGTGGGCCATCAGGATTCGCCTGATCTCATCGGGATCTGATGGATACGGTGCCATGATCGTGTTGGAGATGACGGGAATCCGCGGGGAATGAAATGGAATGGAGGCAATGTACGCCTCGAGCTCATCATGGATGACCTTCATGATAGGGGAGTGGAAGGCCATGCTGACCCGCAAGAGGGTGGCCCGGTGGCCCATTTCCTTCAATCGTTTGCAGAGATCCTTGACCGCCTCTGTGCCGCCGCTCAGGACGATCTGGTTCGGTGAATTGATATTGCCGATGTGGATATTGTCCCGTCCCCGGATCATCTCTTGCAGCAGATCCGAAGGGACGTCCGTGGCCGCCATAACGCCGGGGTCCACGTGCATGCCGGCGGCCTTGTCCATGCAGAGGGCCCGCTTGTTCACGATTCGAAACCCGTCCTCCGGGGAATAGACACCGGCCATGCACAAGGCGGTCAGCTCGCCCAAGCTATGGCCGGCCATGGCCACAGGATGGATGCCGAGGGTCGTGAGGTGTCGAGCCATGGCATGTTCCATGGCGAACATGGCAGGCTGCTGCCACCGCGTCTTCTGAAGATTTTCCTCTTGATCGTGGAACAATAAGTGAAGGAGGTCGAAGTCCGCTACGGCTGCAGTCCGATCCATCCACTCCCTGATGACGGGAAAGGACTCGTAGAGCTCCCGTCCCATTCCGCTATACTGTGACCCCTGTCCTGGAAATACAAAGGCGAGCGGTAGGGCCGGCACATCCTTGCGGCTCATGAAAATTCCCTGTTGCGCCAGGGACCTCAATGCCTTGGGCGAGGCGATTCCGGATTCGGCAAGGAGGGCCGACCCCTCGACGACATTGAGCGCCTCCTCTTCAGATTGCGCCACGACGGCCATCCGGCAGTTACGGCCGTCCATCTCGGTCCGGAAGAAAGAGACGCCCTGGAGCGTGGGAGTGCCTCCACCCTTCTCTCCAGGGAGACTGGGCCCTCTGCCCGGGGAGACTAGTATGGTATCCACTTCATCCATGGTCTGCTCCACCTGCACAACGTAGTTGGAACCTCCGAACCCGAAGGCGTTCACCTGAAACCTTCTTGGCTGGTTGTCCCTACCCCTCCAATCAAGGGGCTCCGGGCCGATGAGGAGACCCGATCCTTCCAGGTCGATTTCCGGGTCTGGATGCATATAGTTGAGGGTGGGAGGAAAAATCCCCGCCTTCATGGCCGTGACCCCTCGAATGAGGTTATTAATGCCCGAGGCGCCCAGCGTGTGTCCGATCTGGGATTTGAACGAGGTGATCACGGTGCGCCTGGTGGAATTGAAGACGGACTTCAGGGCACGGGCCTCCTCCAGGTCTCCTTGCCGGGTGCTCGTGGCATGGCATTCCACCAGGTCCACTCCATCGGGCCCATAGGGTAGCCCTCGGAAAGAGGCGCGGATGGCGATCTCTTGGGTGACACTGGCGGACTCCACCATGCCCAGATGGTTGTTGCTCGCTCCCATGCCGGTGATGACGGCGTGGACAGGCGCCCCTCTTGCGCGGGCCAAACTTTCCCGCTCGATGACGATCATTCCCCCGCCTTCGCCGAGGACCATCCCGTCTCTTTCAGCATCGAAGGGGCGGGAGGTCTCCTGAGCGGGTCTTTCGTGTCCGGACACCCCGTAAAGTGCGCCCAGGGCGGAGAATTCCACAAAATGCAGGTGTGTGAGATTTTCCTCGCCCCCTCCGACGATGGCTGCATCGATGATGCCGTTTCGGATCATCTGGACGGCGCTGTGAAGTGCGACCAATGAGGTGGCGCAGGCTGCGGAGACGGAATAGCTGGGCCCCATGAACCCATACCGGTTGCAGACGAAGCCGCCCGCTGCGCAGTTGAGTCTGCCCAGGAGCGTGCTGTCGTCCGGGGCCATGCGTCCGGATTTCACCTCCTGTTCGATAGCGCTCTCCTGATCCGGCGTGAGGTGAATGGCCCTTTTGATGGCGGCAAGGATGTCGTAAAAGTACCCCCTGACGATCATGTTGGTGAGGGTCCCCGCCGCCTCTCCCGAGTTCTGGGAGATCAGGACTCCGATTCGCTCGCGTGGGATGTCTGACTCCAGGATGCCGGATGCCCGGATGGCCCTGTCCGCAAGCCACATGGTCATCCTTGTGGCCACGGTCATGCTCCGGAAATCATGGGGAGGAATCCCGAGTTCACTGCGGGAGGCATGAAAATCCGCGAAGGCGCCCACCTTGCAGTAGGTCTTGTCCGGGACGTGCAGCCGGGGATCATAAAAACGCTCATGATCCCACCGGGAAGGCGGAACCAATGTAATACCGCTCTTCATGGCCAAGCTTGCAGCCCACACCTCCTCCGGGCTCTTTCCCAGGGCGTTGATGATGCTCATCCCGGTGATGGCAACCCTTTCGGAATCGTCTCTGCGGGGGGCGACTCGTTTCAGCCCACGGCCGACCCCGGAGGACGGAGTTTCCAGGGTTTTCTCGATTGACCCCACAACCGGCTGATACAGCAGGAGAGGACCTTCGGCAAGCTCGCGGTGAAAGGACTGCAGCGTCTGATCCTTAACGATGAGGCCGGCGCACGCCCCACTCATGAATTGCCCGCGCTCCAGACAGGCCCGCTCATCCAGAGCCACCCCTCCTGGCCTGTCCATACCCCGGGCCGCAGTGAAGAGGCTCCCCGCAGCCATCTCCTCCATGCTCGTCCGGAAAGAGGCCTCGTCCTGATGACCCGCTGCAAACTCCCTCTCCAGAGACAAAATAGCTGCCACCCTGGGGGTCCTCAAAGCGCGCACCCGAAGCCCGGTGTGCCGGCCCGAAACGGCCGTTCCCCCCGGCGGCGATTCCAGGACCATCCTCTGATAGAGCGTTGTCAAGGCGCCCGTTTCAACGATCTCCCGGGTGGCCAGGTAAATGGTGCCCATTTGGATGGCATCCGCGCCCAGCATGGCGGCCAAGAATGCTGTCTCCCGATTAAAGATTCCCCCAGCAAGGATCACCCGACAGTTTTGGAAAAGGGTGGGCGCGCGCCGCTTGAGATCCAACACCATTTGAGCAAGGGTGAGCGTGCTGTGCTGCCCCACATGGCCGCCGGCCTCATATCCCTCGCAGACCACGTACCGGGCGCCGGCTTCCAGGACGAGCTTCAGCAGGGCCTCATCGGGCGCGATATACATGACCGCTATGCCGCACTCTATCAATTCCCTTAAAGAGGAGAGATCGCCACCCGCGATCACGACAAACCGGGGTCTCTGTTTCTTTATCCAGGCCAGTTGCGTCTCCCTGAAAGGGTTTTCTACCAAAGAGACGAGATTCACTGCATAAGGGCGCCCGCCCATGATCTCCGGCAGGCGTCCCAGCCTCCGGTCAAGGGCCTCCGCGTCCATCAGGCCAAGGGCGATAGTGGGCAATCCACCGGCATCGGCAACTCTTGAGGCAAACTCCGGGACATCGGTGATCCAGGACATGGCGCCCTGGATAAAAGGATAGAGGGTTCCCATCTCTCTGGCTACAGGGCTGTCCAGAAAGCAATTCTTTTTTGCCTCGGCCAGGCGGCATACGTTACGAATTTCGTCCATGAAGGCTTTCACGGCCTCCTCGGTTCCGGTCCCGAAACGCTCAACGAACGACGCGGCAAAGGCAGCTTCCACGCCCAGAGGGATGACCTCGTCCTGACCGAAATGGCTCTCCAGCGGGTGGAGGGCCCTGGCATGCACCTGGCTTACGAAGGCGCGGCGGCTTTCCTCCTCGATCTTTGCTCCGTACAGCAAGTCCTCGAACGCCTGGATCTCCCTGAACGCATGCGAGTTTCCCTTATTAAAAAGGCGACAGGGAACCTCGAGGTCCAGGCCCACCAGATCAGTAGAATCGAGGCGGAGGTTGGAGAGCCGCTGGTGTTGAAACGCATCGATAGCAACCATATCCGTCAGCCAATGGAGGCTCTCGAAAACGATCCCGGTTGCCCCGGTCGACAGGAATGCCGCTGCCGCCTCAGGGGTGCAGATGCCTCCCCAGATGAGGACGTCGGGAGGCTTTAAGGCTGTGCGCAGCATTTCCTTGACCATCGAATAGAGAGCCATGGTCGTCTCACCGCTCACGAATCCGGAGGCCTCGCATCCTTTCAACACGATGCGCCCGACGCCCGAGCTATCCTTTAAAATCACTGCCAGGACATCCATGTCGCCGATGATCGGAAAGCAACGGTTGTTTTCCGACAATTCCCTCAATCTCTGTAGGAAGCTGGAAGACTCTCCTTGAAAAAACTGGGGGTGGCACTCTATCCAGATGTCGTGGACCCCTGTTTCCTTCAATAACTGCCCCAATGATGGATCAAAGAAGGTAGGGACAGAAATCTTGATATCCCTCACGTGGGCGGCAGGGTCAGCCTTTCGTAAGAAAGAACGTAACCCGTCCACCCCCATAATGGAAAAATCGAAGACGGCTCTGCACCCTGTTCGCTGAGCCATCTGAATCACCGATGGGATGATCTCATCGGGCCGCCAGACGAAACCGATAATAGAAACCCGATGCTCAGCCACTATATCCAGCCCCTTCCTTCAAGGCGATACGTTCACCTTTTAAAATTATAAAGACTTTCTGAATATGCGATATTTTTTGTACTTTTTTGCGCCAGCTTCCTCTATCAATGAGTTGATGGACTCGTTGTCCTCCAGGGTCCAGCCCAACTCCAGATAATGATATTTCTCTTTTTTCCTCACAACCTCATAGATGTGGTGGAAGGCTAACATGGGGAGTCCCAGTTGTCGGTACTTCTCCTTGATCCCGAACATCAACAACCGCAATCCGTTGATCTCCCGCCGATACATGAGGAACTTCAGCACACCCATCAGACCGATCCGCCCGTTGAGACGCTTGAGCAATGGGTTAATGTCAGGAAAGATCACGCAGAACGCTGCGGGCTCATCCTCATAATAGATGAAGAAAACCATGTCCGGATCCACGAATTCCATTACGTTCTTTTGAATGTCCCGCATCTCATTATCGCTCAGGGGGACGAAACCCCAGTTACTGGACCAGGCGGCATTATATATCTCTCTGATCAGAGCAAACTCAGAGTCCGGATCCTTCGGACGAGAGACCCTGATGTGAATACCTCTTTTTTGGGTGATCCGCTCAGCAAGACGATCCATCCACTCGGGAAGCCGGTAATCGCCATCTATCAAAAAGGCCGCCAGGTCCTTTTCTTTGGTGAAACCGCACGATTCTACCAACCCTGGGTAGTACGGCGGGTTGTAAGCCATCATCAAGGCAGGCGGATAATTGAATCCCTCAATGAGCAGGCCCACCTCGTAATTGGTGGACGGGTTGAGCGGGCCTCTCAGGAAGGTCATCCCCTTCTGGCGAACCCACGTCTCCACGGAAGAGAAGAGGGCCGCCGCGGCCTCCGGATCGTCAGCACATTCGAAGAATCCCCAAATGCCCATCTTTTCGCTGTGAAACTGGTTATAATGGCGGTCTATAATGCCTACAATCCTTCCCACCGTCTCCGAACCGCGTCGGGCCAGAAAGAGGATACGCTCGGAAAACTCCCAGAAAGGGTGTCTGCTGGAGTCCAGCATCCGGCGAACCTCCTTCTTAAGGGGAGGAACCCAGTTGGGGTACTCAGCATAGATCTTCCATGGGAGGTCAATGAAGTCCTTTAATGCCGAGCCGCCTTCGACAGCAATAATCTCTATGCTGGCCATAATCGTTCCCTTCGAGAGGTTACCACCGAAACATTACAAATTAGCATGTACAGAGTCTTGACGCAAAATTTCTAAGGCAGAGATTACTTTTCCACTTGTTTTCGTATTCTTTCAACATCTGCATGCTTCACGTATCCAACGATTCGAAACCATAGCGGACGGAATCCATATCCCCCGTGCTCCATTTCCTGGATCGCGTCTTCTTTCGTCCATCCTTGCTCTACCACTCTGAACATCGCGATCATAACACCCACTCTATCCGCACCACGCGAACAGTGTATCAGGAAAGGACCGTTTTCCCTTTTGCGGATTATTCGTAGAACTCTGACTACGTCTGCATCTTCAATATGCCACACATTTACGCTCAACTCTTCAACGCGTAATCCTGTCCCCTTGATCTTATCAGAATCAGAATAGAACGCCCGCAGGTTTATTATGGTCTTTATCCCCAGCTCCTTGAGGTTCTTCATCCCTTCCTCAATTGGCTGCTCGCTTCTATAAAGATAATCGGTGACCTTAAAAAGATTAGCAACTCCCCGCAACTGGACCGGCGTCGCCCATTCTGCCGGCCGATTGGGTTCTACTCTGTTTGAAGCGCAACTCAGGGCGGAGGACACAAAAATCAATAGCAGGGGAATTGCTTTTATCATATGAGTTTTTCCAGCATTGTCTTTTGTTGCTAAGAGATGTCTTTAGCTATTATTGAGAACAAAATAGATTCTTGTCAAGTAATGTCACGACATAATGAGAGAAGCATGCTTGAGAATCCCGAAGGACATGGTGCTTAAACCTTGAAGATTTCCGAATTCGTGCTGAAGTTTGATGATGAATAAAATTTTTTCTTTCTTTTTCTTCTCTCTGTTGGTTTCCATCGTGACTCTCGGCGGTGGATGTGCGACCTTGCCGAACGTTACTGAAACGATTAATGAGGCACCGACGACCCAGGCACCGCCTCAAATCGCTTCGGCCAAAGGACTATTATCTCCCAAACAGAGCAAGGCCCTCATGGAACGATTGCAGCGATCCGTCGACCCGACGGACATGCTGCAACGCTATAGCGCTGTAATAGAATCGGTGAGTGAAAGCCCGTTGACGAAGGGAAACAAAGTCACGCTGCTCGTTGATGGTGCGGCTACCTATGCCGCCATGTTCAAAGCGGTGGAGAATGCCAGAGACCATATCAACATTGAAACCTATACCATGGAAGATATTGAAGACGAGACGGGTCGTAAATTTGCCGATCTATTGTTGCAGAAGCAGGCAGAAGGTCTCCAGGTAAATCTCATCTATGACAGTTTAGGCAGTTTCAGCACTCCCGCTGCATTCTTTCAGCGCCTGCGCGATGGAGGAATACAGGTTCTCGAATTTAACCCGCAAAATCCACTCAAGGCCCACGGAAAATGGCGCCTGGCCAAATCGGATCACCGCAAGATTCTGATCGTCGACGGCAAAGTGGCCATCACCGGGGGCGTTAACATCAGCCAGGTTTATTCAAGCGGGTCTTCCGGAGTTGGAGGTGAAAAAGAGGCAGAGATACCATGGCGTGATACGGACGTTCAGATCGAAGGTCCTGCCGTGGCCGAGTTCCAGAAACTGTTTCTTGACACGTGGCAGCAGCAGAAGGGTCCGAAACTCCCCGATCGGAACTACTTCCCCGATATGAAGGAACAGGGAAATGCCCTGGTGGGGGTGTTGGGCAGCACCCCGGGGGAGGCCAACAGGATCACTTTTATCATGTACGTGGCCGCCATCACGTTTGCCGAGAACTCGCTCCATATGACGAATGCCTATTTTGTCCCCGATTCGCAGATACTCAAAGCCCTCACCGATGCCGCAAAGCGCGGTGTAGATGTAAAAATTATTCTTCCTGGAGCCACCGATAGATCGCTGGCCCAATATGCGGGACAATATCATTACTCCGATCTTTTGAAATCGGGGGTGAGGTTGTACAAACGCCGTAATGTCCTGCTCCATGCAAAAACTCTGGTAATTGACGACGTCTGGTCGACCGTAGGCTCCACCAATATGGAGTGGTGGAGCTTTTCAACCAATGACGAGGTGAACGCGGTTATTCTGAACCGCGAGTTCGCTATGGAAATGGAGAAGATGTTCGCCAGGGATCTTGCGGAGTCCGACCAGATTCGATGGGAAGAGTGGAAAAAGAGACCTTTGCTCATCAAGATCAGGGAGTGGTTCTCGCATCTATTTGCTCACCGGTCGGATAGTAACGTCGAAAATGGATTTGCTTAGATAGTTACTCGGCCTCCGGCCCCCCACTTTTTTTTCAATCCCTGTAGTAAAAAAGACCACACGCTTGTCTGCATGAAAGTACTACAAAATAATTGTTGGTTTTGCGACAGACGTGAGTCTCCGCTTGTCGTATCGTACTGTAGATGTCTTTCCTGGTGCAGATAATGAAGACTTATTGTGATTTATCAGGTGAGCATCGGAGAGTTTTTCTTAAGACTAATAAACATGGAGGACTAAAAAACATGCGCGTCACTTACCGTCACGAATTAACGAAACAGATTTCACCGGCTCTAAATTATGCTGAAACAAGTACACCTTTTCATGGCGGGAATGGAAACGGAGAAGACACTGTCGCTGGCAGGGTACATAAAATTCTCGTGTTAACGTTGGCATGTTTCGACAAGTGGCTGAAACCTCTGGTCTCACAGGCAGAAAGGCAGAGCCTGAGTCCTATTCAGGAGTACGATCCCTATGTACAGGGCTTGCTGAGATCTCTCCAGAGCCAGCGAAGGGATTGAACATGACCGGAACAAGTAATGAAAATATTGTAGCTACATAAGAAGAGAAAAATAGCGCAAAGAAGAACATGAAAAGGCGCATTACTTTCAAGTTTCATGCACCAGGAGCGAAGAGTGTTCATCTCGCCGGGACTTTCAATGGATGGGATACAAGTTCCCGTCCTCTCAGGCAGGACAAGAGGAGCAAGGTAAAGGGCATGTGGCAAAGGACTTTCTACTTGGAACAAGGTGTCTATGAATACCGCTTTATTGTTGATGGTAGACGGCACGATGATCCAAGCGTCACGGAACGACGGACAAATGAGTTTGGCAGCTTCGATTGCGTTATTTGGGTATGACGGGAAAGACTCAACAGGTGGCAGGCCATTATGTTTGCACCTTATTAGCGGAAAGGAGGCAACCATGCTTTGGACCATATGCGTAATTCTCTTCATTTTGTGGTTGTTGGGATTTATTAGTGGCCACACGGGTGGTGGACTCATTCATATCCTGGTGGTTATTGCCGTCATCGTGTTAGTCGTCCAACTTATTCAGGGACGAAGAGGATAGTAGCGATTCAGAGCCTTGCCGGAGAGGGTGAGGTGTCTGGAAAGGAGGTGGTGGGCAGGTCCGGAAACATTGTGCCGAGGTTTGCGATGCCTTCAGGAGAAAAGGTCTCGCAAATAACCATTTCACTCACAAATTTATTACAAGGAGGAGTACTCGCTATGAAAAAAAGAAATGTCTTTATTCCCTTTTTGCTCGTTCTCATGCTGATCGCCACCTTTGCGTCCTGTGCATCCACACCCAAACAGGAAAGCACCGGTGAATATGTCGACGATTCGGTCATCACGACCAAGGTAAAATCCCTGCTCGCAGCGGATGATTTTCTCAAGTCATTCCAGATCGGTGTCGAAAGTTACAAGGGCATTGTCCAACTGAGCGGCTTCGTTAATTCCCAGAATGCCGTCGATAAGGCAGGTCAAATAGCAGGGAGCGTCAAAGGGGTCAGATCGGTAAAGAATAATCTGATCGTGAAGTAGGCGATTGTTGTCCTAATCACTGATGGAGCAAAGGCGGCCACAGCCAGACATTTCCATGTTACCTCGCCGGCGCATGCGGCCGACCCGGGTTCCACCCGGCGGTTGATGCGTCGGGCGTAGGGCACTGAAAAAGGAAAAAACGATGCGGGCGATTGGCAACCTGCTCTGGTTTATTCTCGGCGGGGTATGGATGGGGCTTGCATGGTGGATTGCCGGTTTGCTGGCGTATGTGTCGGCAGTCGGTATCCCCTGGGGTAAGGCATGCTTCGTTATCGGCCAGTTCACCTTCTTTCCATTCGGTAAAGAAGCAATCAGTCGGAAAGAGCTAACACAGAAAGATGATATTGGCACCGGTTCCCTGGGAACCGTCGGAAACGTTATTTGGTTCGTCTTTGCCGGCATCTGGCTGGCGCTCGGGCATGTGTCTTCAGCTTTACTTAACTTCATCACGATTATCGGTATTCCGTTTGGGATACAACACCTGAAATTGGCCGGTATTGCGCTGGCCCCTATCGGCAAAACGATTGTCTCGAAAGAAGTGGCAGCAGCTGCAAGAAAGGCCAACGAGGAGGCAAGGGTGGCGGCTTTGCGGAAGAACGCCTAACTCTTAGAGAGGGACGCGCCGGTCGATGAGAAAACAATGAAAGTACTTCTCGTGTATCCCAAGTACCCCGATACCTTCTGGAGCTTCAAGTATGCCCTGACGTTCATATCCAAAAGAGCTCTTCACCCACCACTCGGCCTGTTAACGGTCGCCGCAATGCTTCCTGAGGAATGGGAGAAACGGCTCATAGACATGAATAGTGCGAACTTGAAAGACCAGGACCTTCAATGGGCGGACTATGTGTTCATTGGTGCCATGGCCGTCCAGAAGGAATCGACCAGACAGGTCATTTCCAGGTGCAAGGAGTTGGGAGCTAAGATCGTTGCGGGGGGTCCGCTCTTCACTGCGGCCTGCGACGATTTCCAGGAAGTGGACCACCTGGTACTCAATGAGGCCGAGACTACATTCCCGCTCTTCTTAGGAGACCTTGCCAAGGGTACAGCCAAACATCTCTATACCTGCAACACATTTCCCAGTCTGGACAAGACGCCCATCCCCCTGTGGGAACTTATTGATATGAAAAGATACGTCTCGATGAATATTCAATATTCCCGGGGTTGCCCCTTTAGCTGCGAATTTTGCGATATTACCACCCTTTATGGCCGCAGGAGTCGAACCAAGAGCGTGGACCAGATACTCGATGAATTGGAAGCTCTGTATTTACTTGGCTGGAGGGGTGGCGTCTTTTTTGTTGATGATAATTTCATAGGCAACAAGAAGAAACTCAGGGAAGATGTCTTGCCCGCGATGATCGACTGGATGAAGAGAAGAAAATATCCCTTTGATTTTGGGACTGAAGCATCAATAGATCTCGCGGACGATGAAGGACTGATAAAGCTGATGATCCAGGCCGGCTTTGAATCTGTTTTTGTCGGCATCGAAACGCCGGATGATCGGGCCCTGAAGGAATGCAGCAAATTCCAAAACGCAAACCGTGATCTCGTCGCCAGCGTGAAAAGAATCCAGAAGTTCGGTTTAAGTGTGCGAGGGGGCTTCATCGTGGGATTTGACAATGATGCTCCTGACATATTTCAACGACAGATCGAGTTCGTCCAAAAAAGCAGGATTATTACCGCCATGGTAGGGATGCTGAATGCCCCGCGTGGGAGTCGACTCTACGAACGCCTTCAAAGAGAAGGCAGGTTGTTAAAGGATGCTTCCGGCGATAACACGGATTTCTCAACCAACATTCTCCCCAAGATGGGTTACGAAAAGCTTGCCGAGGGATATCGAAAGATAATCGGCGGTGTCTATTCGCCTGAATTGTACTATCAACGCGTGAAGGCGTTTCTAAGGGAATACCGGCCTCTGGAAAAGAGAAAAAGACACATCGATCTCAGGTATATCTGGTCTCATTTCAGTTACTTCGGCGCCCCTTTGAAGTCTATGGTGGTATTAGGCATGAAGGATAAAAAAGCCAGGCTCTACTATTGGAAGCTCCTTTTTTGGTCTCTGTTCAGACGGCCCCGGCTCCTTCCCATGGCACTAACTTATTCCATCTATGGGTTCCATTTCCGAAAAGTCTTGGGAGATCATCGGTAAGTGACGTGGGCGAGAACGTGCAGCAGGTGAGTGGCAACGCAGGGCGGCTGAGGGATTTCGTCCAGGACGTCGGCAACTGTACGACCTTAGTGATGGGTTCTTTGGAGGCCGGTTTTAAGACGGGCTTCGGGGTCCTTTTGAAGAAACTAATTTCGGGAGGTGCCCGTTTGAATATCCTCCCTTATTTTGACGAGCAAAGGAGGTAGCAATGGGAAATGAAAAAAGTTGTTCCGGGATGTGCTGTGTGCTGTCGTTTTTGACCGGTACTATTGTGGGAGGCGGTATTGCTCTCCTGGCAGCCCCGAAATCGGGAAAAAGGACAAGGGAGCAGTTGAAGACGATGGCGGGGGACGCGAAAGAGAAGGCAGAGGGTTACTACGATGAGATGAAGGACAAAGCGTCCGAAGCAACGGACAAAGTCCAAGGCTATTACCAAGAGGCAAAGCGAACGGTGGAATCTACAGTGGACGCAGTAAAAAAGACTTTCCAGAAAGCCAAAGAGTGATGCTGCCGGGTCCACGAACCAGCCCCTGCAGGTGGTGGGCGGCATCGTGCTGCTGGCTATAGGAAGCAAGAAAGGCTGATGAGAGGACGTTCACGGATAAGCTGAAAGGAGGAGAGCTATGCTGGGAACTATTTTGATTATCGTCGTGATTTTGATGCTGGTAGGTGCAATGCCCAGATGGCCTCACAGCCGAGGGTGGGGTTACTACCCGAGCGGCGGGCTGGGACTTGTCCTGGTCATTCTGATCATCCTGCTGCTACTGGGTCGGCTTTAGGCGGCCGAGCACTCTTGGTGTCACGCGCAAAAAATAACACCAAGGACTCTTGAACGTATGGCGGCGAACTTGAACCTCAAATCGGCTGCACTCAGCAGCACATAGCCGGGAGCGGACCCCTGTGGCCTGCTTTCGTTGACAAAACAGGGAGGGTTATATCATGCCTTTAATTCACGTGGTGGTGGTACTGATCGTGGTTGGTGTTGTTCTCTGGCTCATCAACCGATTCATCCCGATGGCGGGCTCCATTAAGACGATCTTGAATGCCGTCGTGGTCATTGCCGTTGTCTTGTGGCTCCTGAGCGTTTTTGGAGTTCTTGGTTCGCTCTCCAATATCCGCGTGGGGAAGTAACTGTCTAGGTTCGCCGCATACGGGACACCGGGATACGGTGGATCTGGCTCGCCACCGACCGTCTGGAACCTATTTCGGTATGTAACTTCCAATCGAAATGCCCGTAACAAGAATGATGACACGCTCGTCTATGGAAGTAGTACAAAATATTTGGTGGTTCTGCGGCAGACCGGACACTTTATTTCTTGCAACCTAAACAATATGCAAAAGAATTTCTTAAGGCTGCCTCGGTAATGAGACTCTTATTGGTTGCACCTTCCAACAAGTTGGGGAGAAAAGTGCTTAAAGCCATTAGGATGCCCCAATTGGGTCTCCATATTCTGGCCTCACTGACGCCGGACGATGTTGACATCACCGTTATGGATGAACAAATCAAAGAGATAGATTATTCTTTGCACTTCGACCTGGTTGGGATTTCGTGCATGACTGCAACGGCCAATAGAAGCTATTACTTGGCCGATACGTATAGACAAAAAGGTTCCAAAGTCGTTCTCGGCGGAATTCATCCCACCATTTTACCGGAAGAAGCCATACAGCACGCCGATGCCGTGGTCATCGGAGAGGCAGAAGGCTGCTGGGCAGACGTCATCGCCGATTTCAGAAAGAATAAACTCGGGAGATTCTATCATGTCCCCGCCCCCGATCTCTCAAAGTATCCTTTACCACGGAGAGATTTTCAGATTGACAAGACGCTCTTTAATTGTGTGGGGCTGGCGACGACCAGAGGGTGCCCGTACGCCTGTGAATTCTGTTCGGTGACCGATTTCTATGGCGGGAAAATCAGGCATAGACCGGTTTCCATAGTTGTCGAGGATATCAAGCAGTCCGGCTCAAAGGCGTTTTTGATCCTGGACGATAACGTCACCGGGCACCCGCAATATTCCAAAGAATTATTTGAAGCGCTGATATCGCTGGGCATCAAATGGGTGGGACAAAGCTCCCTATCCCTGGCGAAAGATAAGGAGATGCTGAGATTGTGTCGCCAGTCCGGCTGCGCGGCCTTATTCTTCGGGGTTGAGTCTGTATCGCCCGCAAGCCTGATCGGCATGAAAAAATCACTCAAATCTATAGAAGAGACTGAGGATGCCATTAAGATTATCCAGGATCATGGTATCGCCTTCCACCCCTCCATTATTCTGGGATTTGATACGGACACGAAAGCCATTTTCGATGATACCCTGGAGTTTTTGGCGAGGACCAGGCTTCCCACGATGGCCTTAAACGTCCTGACGCCTTATCCCGGAACACGACTATACCAGCGTTTCAACGATCAGGGACGAATCATATCCCACGACTGGAGCCATTACGACCATCATACCGTCGTATTTCAACCGAAGAACATGACTCCCCAGGAGCTTGCCGAAGGACAGCGTTATGTCCAAAGCGAGTTTTATTCTTTCTCTTCGATCCTTCGGCATATTCCCTCTCTTTTGAGGGTGTCTCCTGTAAACCTCAGGCGGGCTTTGATTTTACTGTTAGTTAATTTCGCCGGTAAACACGTTGCGAAATACATCGACACTTCCCTTGATTGGGCTGTTAGCAAGGAACAGTGGAATCTGCAGGACGTCCAGCCAGACGATATGCCAAAAGAATATGCCATCCGGTAAGAAAAAAGAAACAGACGGAAAGCGTGCCCGCGCAATAACCTCTGAATAGTGGTATATTTATGTAAAGTGATTCTCCATGCCATTGAAGATGCCACCGACGTGGAGTAGACAGATAAAATGAGGTAAAGAGTTATGAAAAACCTTACAGCGTTGAAAGCTTCCGAAACCCGGTACCGGAGACTCTTCGAAACAGCCCAGGACGGGATCCTGATCCTCGACGCAGAAACGGGACAGATAGATGACGTGAACCCGTTCCTGATAGATATGCTGGGCTATACCTACAAAGATTTCCAGGGAAAGAAGCTCTGGGAGATAGGTGAATTCAAAGACATCCAGGCAAGTAAAGAGGCGTTCAGGGAATTGCAGGATAGAGGGTATGTGCGTTACGACGATTTGCCGCTGGAAACAAAAAAGGGGCGGAACATCAGGGTGGAGTTTGTGAGCAATACCTATCAGGTTAACCATCACAAAGTTATCCAGTGCAATATTCGGGATATCACCAATCGAAAACATGTGGACCATGAAGTTCGGGAAGCCCACTCCTACGCCGAAGCGATGATCGACACGGTGCGCGAACCCCTTCTGGTTTTGGATGAACACCTGAAGGTGCTCTCCGCCAGCCGCAGTTTCTATGATACCTTCAGGGTAGCTCCCGGCGAGACTGTGGGAAACTTTATCTACGACCTCGGAAACGGACAGTGGAGTATCCCCCGGCTCCGGAAATTGCTTCGGGACATCCTTAAAAATACCAAACTCGATAACTATGAGGTTGACCACCTGTTCCCGACTATCGGCCACAAATTCATGCGTCTCAATGCACGGCGCATTTACAAGGAAAACGTCGGCACAAAGATGATCCTCCTTGCCATTGAAGATGTCACGGACTTGAAGCAGAGAGATGAAGCATTGAAAGCTTCTGAAACCCGGTACCGGAGACTCTTCGAAACAGCCCAGGACGGGATCCTGATCCTCGACACAGAAACGGGGCAGATAGATGACGTGAACCCATTCCTCGTAGATATGTTGGGCTATGCATACAAAGATTTCCTGGGAAAGAAGCTCTGGGAGCTCGGTGCGTTCAAAAACATCGAGGCAAGCAAGGTGGCGTTTACGAAACTACAGCGCAAAGGGTATGTGCGTTACGACGATTTGCCGCTCACCACAAAAGACGGACGGGAGATTGACGTAGAATTTGTCAGCAATGTTTATCAGGTTAACCATCACAAAGTCATCCAGTGCAATGTCCGCGACACTACCGACAGAAAACGGGCTGAAGAAGAACTCCGGAAGGCACACGATGAACTGGAAAGACGGGTAACAGAGCGGACCGCTCAACTGTCTGAATCGAACAGGCTGCTCAGGCAGGAAATCGCTGCACGTAAAATCGTTGAAGAACAACTGGAGGACTCCCGGGAACGACTGCGCTACCTCAGCACCCATTTGCGGAAGGTAAGAGAACAGGAAAGGACGTCTCTCTCGCGCGAACTCCACGACGAATTGGGGCAGGTCCTAACCGGCATAAAAATGGATGTCGCATGGATAGGAAGAAAAACACCGGAAGACAATACACTGATCGTTGAAAGAGTGAATTCGTTACTCACGCGTCTTGATGATGCCATCCTTTCCGTTCAGAGAATTTCGATGGCATTGAGGCCGCCGGCCCTGGATGATTTTGGCCTGCAGGAAGCGATGAAGCTGGCAGCGGAAGATTTCGAAAAGAGGACAAAGGTTGCCTGCGAAATTATTTCAAAGCCACAGAAGATACTCCTCGAAGGGGAAATTTCTACAGAGGCCTTTCGTATTTTTCAGGAAGCGCTTACCAACATCGCCCGGCATGCAGGCGCGCAGAAGGTCACCGTATCCTTGCGACACGCAGGAGATACGTTCAGTATGGAAGTCAGAGATAACGGGAGGGGCATTACAAAAAAAGAGATCAGAGATCCGAAGTCTATCGGATTAACGGGCATGCGCGAACGAGCGTTTGCCATAGGGGGAACTCTGACCGTTACCGGCACGCGGGGAAAAGGGACGACCGTTACCTTGAGCGTTCCGCTCAGTGAAGGGAAAGAAGAGCCTGACATACGAAAGCGTCGCCCGAAGAAACCGCCGAAGAAGGGATGATCGATGCTTCGTGTCGTTATTGCCGATGACCACCCGGTCGTGCTCAAAGGCCTGAAAGAGATTCTTTCGGAAGGCTTCGACAAGGTGCTACTTGATGAAACCACCACGGGTTATGAGCTTCTACAGAATGTTCAGAAAAATCAGTACGATTTGGTCCTTCTCGATATTTCTCTTCCTGACATAAATGGGCTGGAAGTCCTTAAAGAAATTAAAAAGAAAAAACCGAAACTCCCCGTCCTTATCATAAGCATGTATCCCGAAGAGCAATACGCACTCCGTGCCATGAAGGCCGGGGCACAGGGTTATCTCACAAAACGCAGTGCATCGGATGAGCTGGTGCTGGCGGTACGTAAAATTTTGTCCGGCAAGAGATATATCAGCCCGGCATTTGCCGAAAAGATGCTGTATGACTTCGAGTCGAATGCAGAAAAACCTCCTCACGAACGACTCTCCGATCGAGAGCTTCAGGTGCTCGGTATGATCGGCGGAGGAAAGGCAGTGAATCAAATCGCAGAAGAGCTCCACGTGAGTGCAAACACCGTAAGGACCTATCGGACCCGCATTTTGGAAAAGATCGGTGTGAAAGGAACCAGCGAATTGATTCATTATGCCGTCACGCACAGCCTGGCAGAATAAAAAGAGCCTTTCAGTAAGACAATCACTCATGTTCCGCATTTTTATTAAAAGCTTACCGTGTTCAAGAGCCTTACACGGCGAACAACAGTGCATATAATTTAGATAAGTAATTGTCCGTCACGGAGTGAAAGCCATGAGAGCAAAACGAAAAAAGAGTCTGATGATCGCGGGCGGTGTTGTCGTCCTGATCGTAATCGCTGCGCTTGTGGCTGTCCTCCTATTCGATATCAATTCCTACAAGTCGAAGATCGAAACCGCTGCCTCCGGGGCGACCGGCCTGGATGTCAGAATCAAGGGGAGGATGGGACTCTCTTTCTTTCCCTTTGGTGTATCGGCGAAGGATATCCATGTTGCCAACAAGGGGGCAGAAATCCTCTCCCTTGAACGCCTCAAACTGCGGGTGGAGTTGATGTCCCTGCTGAAGAAGCAACTCAACGTGACCGGTTGCGAGCTTGTCAGGCCGGCCGTCGCGATCGTGAAGGACGCTGAGGGGAAATACAATTTCGAAAGTACTCAAAAAATATCGACTGAAGGGTGGCTGGGAACAGCTTCCGGTTTGCATGAGCTCAAGCTGTCTAAGGGGGCGCTTGTCTATCTTGACAAGAAGACGGGTGTAAAAACCGAGTTGAAAGAAATCAATCTGGCTATCGGGGATCTATCGGTAGGGGATACCTCAGGTGACATTATCAAAAACGTCTCATTCACGGGAAGCTTCGACTGCAAGGAGTTACTGCAAAAGGATCTCAGGATCGAGAACCTCAAGGCTCCCGTGAAGGCGGACAAAGGAGTATTCTCCCTCAAACCCCTTACCATGGACGTCTTCGACGCGAAGGGTGAAGGAGATCTCACGGCAGACGAGTCTGCTTCCGACATTGCGTATAAACTCAACGTGAAGGTGTCAAACCTAGACTTCGAAAAACTTGAGGAGTTCTTCGGCACAAAGAAAGTGATCGGCGGGAAGGGTGAACTCTCTGCCTCCCTGACGGTGAAAGAAAAGGGAGGGCGTATTCTGATGAGCAACCTGGACGGTACGTTCGCTCTCCGGGGCGATGATCTCGTCACGTATACTATGGACCTCGACAAAGTCCTCACAAAGTATGAAACGAGCCAGAAGTTCCACCTCGCCGACGTGGTCGCTTTCTTCTTCGTCGGTCCTCTTGGTACGGTTGCGCTCAAGGGGTACCGCTACGGGGACTTTTACTACCAGGCCCAGGGAGGACAGGGCGCCATCACCCAGTTTATCTCCCACTGGAAGATACAGAACGGTGAGGCCGAGGCTGCGGACTGCGCCCTCGCGACGCACCATAATCGAGTTGCTCTTATTGGCAAGCTCAATCTTGTCAGCGAGCGATTCGACCATGTAACCGTGGCGCTTCTCGATGACAAGGGATGCCCAACCTTCAAACAAACCATCAACGGTTCCTTTGACAGTCCCCGTGCGGGCACCGTGACCGGGGTCGAGTCTCTTGCCGGCCCATTTTTTGATCTTTACAGGAAGGCAAAACGTTTTGCTCAGGCCGGCAAATGCGAGGTCTTCTATAACGGTGCCGTGCAGCAACCCCGCTGACACGCATTCTCTTGTTTCCCTAACCTTTTCTTTTTCCACTATTTCAGCTTAGCAGTAATTATTATGCTTGTGTTGCGAATAACTATACATCCTTAAGGTGAGAAAACGTTTCCGATGCAATTCGGGTAGCAAGAATGATGACATGAAGATTGTTGTTTATGGGACAGACAGAGAACATACAGCCTGCTAGAATTCATAGTTACCATAAACGGGTGGAGAGAACGAGCGCTCCCCTGAAACGCCTCTGCGTGTTGAGACGCAGAGAGTAAACTCATAAGGAGACAGATCATGAAACGAAGTACCCGTCAGTTCATTGTTGCGGTGTCGATCCTTGCCTTTATCGTTCTCGTAGGTACCACTCTCTCGCTGGCAGCCTCTAAGGCACCGACTCCAAAGGTCGTTAGTGTCGAGGAACGTATCAAAACGCTTCATACCGCGCTCAATATCACCCCGGAACAGGAAGAGTTATGGAATAACGTCGCGCAGGTGATGCGGGACAATTCGAAGACGATGGAGGCGCTCATCGCCGCACGGTCAGCAAAAGCAGGCACCACGAACGCGGTCGAAGATTTCAAGTCCTATGGCGAAATTACCCAGGCGCATGCAGACGGCATCCAGAAATTCATCCCAGTCTTCGAGGCCCTCTACAACAACATGTCGGACGCCCAGAAGAAGAATGCCGACACCGTATTCGCACAACGCCACCAGGCGAAGTCAAAGGCCAAGGGCAAATGACCGCGACTGCCACAACGTAAGAACGGGAGGACACTATGAAAATCAAGAGTTTTAGTTCAATGGTCGGCAAGATCGCGATGGCGCTCGTCTTCGCCTCAGCGATCGGCGGTATGTTCATCGCGCCGGCGTTCGGCAGAGATAACGATAGACGCGGAGGGCATGAGGAGCGCGGCCGGTACGAGCACGGTCGTCGTGTGTATCACCCCCGTACCTACTACGGGGCACCTGTCTATGCGCCACCACCGGTCGTCTATGCCCCGGCTCCGTCACCGGGCATCAGCCTCGTCTTCCCCATCCATATACGGTAGGGAATACGCAGCCGTAGGCCGCTTGAGGGCTCGGGGCCTCGGTACCCCACGACGTCCCCTGGATGCACGGGCTTCACCATGAAGGACCTGTGTGTGGTCGTCTTACCGAAACAGGTATGCAGAACAAGACCCGAAAAGGAGGTACAAACCATGCATCATAAAGCCTTGTTGTTCACTACCCTTATGTTTCTTCTTATCATGGCCCCTGTTTTTTCTCCGGCCTCAAGAGCCCAGGCCGCCCGAGAACCATCCGTCAAAGCCGATGAGCCGGGATCTCACTTCCAAAAAGCCGTTGAGCTCTTCGTAAAGAAAGACTTGAAAGCAGCTGCATCCGAGATTCGAAAAGGGGCAGGATTTCTCAAGCGGAAAGCAAAGAGCGCCACAAAGGAGGGCAAGGAAGGCCTCAGTGCGTCGGCTCAGGAACTAGAGAAATTGGCTAAGGACGTCGAAAGAGGGGGCGTGACCTCTGAGAAGCAACTCAAGGATACCTTCGCGAGATCATACGAAGCCTTATCGAATCACGAATACCGGAGGGCTTCTGAATCCTGGGCTAAGAAAAAGACACGAGAGACCGGCCAAGCTCTCACGAATGCAGCGGCCGACATGGAGCAGGCTGCAAAGTGGTCTGGCCGCGAGCTGGAAACAGGCACGGCAGATACCATAGACTACGCACGTGCGGTTGGCGGTAAACTCATAAAGGGAGCCGGCTGGACCGCGGATGAGGTGGACAAGGGTATCAAAGGAATAAGCAGCGCACTTTCAAAGTTTGGAGAAAAGGTGGAGCCCAAAGATAAGTAATGAGCGCTGGTATGCCGGGCTTTGTTGTGTTAATCGTCGGGCATCAGTCTCGTCTACCCCATCCACATTCGATAGGGAATCCTCAGCGTCGACCGCTCGAGTGCTCAGGGCTCGGTACTCTCAGACAGAGCCGAAGCCCCTTGCTTACGTATGGGTGGGTCATATATTCGTATGCCAGGTGACAAACAAAAGAAAGGAGAGGGGATGACTTCCCTCGACCGTATACATAGCTCGAACCCACTGATAACCGTGCTTACACTCATCGGCCGGGGGACCTTCCGTCTTCTCGGCAATTTCGGTGCAATGGCCATTTTCTTTTCCCTGGCCTTCATCAACATCTTCCGAAGAAAGCAACTCCGGGAGATCGTAAAGCAGGTATATTATATCGGCGCCACATCGTCCTTGATCGTAATGCTGGTGGGCCTTTTCACCGGTATGGTGCTCGGATTGCAGCTTTTCTACACCCTGGTAAAGTTTGGCTCTGTAGGGGCTCTCGGGTCTGCCGTATCCCTCTCCCTTGTCAGGGAAATGGGGCCGGTCCTCGCCGCCATTATGATCACTGCCCGCGCCGGCTCCGGCATGGCCGCGGAGATCGGGATCCTTCGCATCTCGGAGCAGGTCGATGCCCTCTACGCAATGAGGGTCGATCCCGTACGGTACCTTATCAGCCCGCGGATCGCTGCCTCAATCATCAGCTTTCCCTTGCTCACCGCCTTTTTTGACCTGATCGGGATCATCGGAGGGTATCTCACCGGTGTCCTGCTGTTGGGAACAAATGGAGGCACGTACTTTTATCGTGTGCACTCTTCCCTGAATATGGTGGACGTCAGAGGAGGTTTCATCAAAGCCCTGGTTTTTGCCGCAATCGTCTCCTGCGTCTGCTGCTTCCAGGGGTATTTCTGCCATATGCGGACCGGCGGTTACGGAGCCAAGGCCGTCGGCCTTGCTACCATCTCGGCAGTCGTGCTCTCGTGTGTGATGATCCTCATTGCAGATTACGTCTTAACGTCGTTTCTCATGTAGGCCCGGCGATGGCCATTCCTTTAATAGAATTCAGAAACATCACCAAGCGCTTTGGCGACAAGACTGTACTCGACAAGGTCAACCTCAAAATTTATGAAAACCAGATCACGACGATTATCGGGAAGAGCGGCACGGGCAAAAGCGTGCTTCTCAAACATATCATCGGACTTCTCAAGCCGGACGAAGGCGCAATTCTCTTTCGCGGAAAGCCCGTTGCTGCCATGAAGAAGAATGAATGGGAGGATTACAGGAATGGGGTCGCCTACCTGTTCCAGAACAATGCGCTCCTCGACTCGATGACGGTCTTCGATAACGTTGCCTTTCCCCTCCAACAGACGACGAATCTCGACAAGATCGAGATCGAAAAAAGGGTAGCGAAAAAGATCGAGGACCTGGAACTTACCGAAGCGGTCGATAAGTATCCTTCGGAACTCTCGGGCGGGATGCAGAAACGGGTAGCCCTGGCGCGGGCCCTGGTGACGGACCCGAAGATCATACTCTTTGACGAGCCGACCACGGGTCAGGACCCTATTCGGAAGAACATGATCCTCTCCATGATCGTCCATTACAGGAGAAAGTTCGGGTTTACCGCCGTACTGATCAGCCATGACATTCCCGACGTTTTCTTTATTTCGGATCGGCTTGTCATTCTCTGGGAAGGAGCGGTCGGCTTTGAAGGGACCTACGAAGAGGCCGTCAGGCTGAAACTTCCCATGATCGACGAGTTTCTCCGCAGCCTTGAGGGTTTCCAGGACGAGCTGACGGGTCTGCTTTCCCGGGAGGCGTTCAAGGGGCAATACGCCGCGATGCTGGGGGGCAGCGCCGGGATATCAACCGCTTCCGCCGCGCTTTTCAGCGTCGAATTCGATCTACTGCACGAGGCGCTGGGACCGCAGGCGGCCGTGGAAGTCCTCAGGGCACTTGGCGAATACGTGAACCGCCGCTTCAAACCCATGGGCGGCTTCTCGGCCCGTCACAGCAGGGATCAGATCCTGACCATATTCCCTAACACGAGCCCTGATCAGGCGCGGCAACTGGTGGCCGACTTTGTGCCGGAATTGAACCAGGAGGCCCTTGCCCGAATTCAGACTATTGCACAGGCAAAGATGGGTGCACAGGCATGTCCCGAGATCCAGGTCAGTGCGGGAATCACGGAAGTCTCTTCTACTGACGAGATCGATCAGATAATCGTAAAAGCTGAAGCGAACCAACAGATTGTCGCAACACATCAAGGCGGCTCCGGAGGAAGCGAGTGATGAAAAAATATTCAATGGAAACGGTTGTCGGCGTTTTCGTGGTGATCGGTCTCATATGTGTGGGATATATGACTGTGAAGCTCGGCAAACTCTCGCTGTTTGGAGAGGAGACCTACCCGCTTAAAGCCCGGTTTGCGTCGGTCTCCGGACTCAGGGTTGGTAGCGCGGTCGAAGTCTACGGCATCGAGGTAGGCAGCGTGATGCACCTCGGCATAGACGCTGAGAGACAGATGGGGGTCGTTGATATGAACATCAACAAGGGCGTGAAGGTTTACGACGATGCGGGGGCAACCATCAAGACCTCCGGACTCATCGGGGATAAGTATGTGAAAATCGATCCCGGAGGAGCGGGCGTTGTCCTGAAACCGGACGGCATGATCACGCAGACCTCTGTGCCGGCGGATATAGAAGATCTTATAGGCAAGTATGCATTCGGGGACGTGAAGAAGGAACCTGACAAAGCCCCGGAAAAACCTGCCAAGTGATCGAGGAGAGCATCATGAATAAATGGCTGGCCAGGGAGGCCCTTCGCAAAAAGGTGGGCAAGGGATGAGCCGCATGCACGTGATGTTCAATCCCAAAACAATAGCTCTGATCGGCGCAACCGACAAGGAAGGCGCCGTGGGACGGACTATCCTGGAGAACCTGCTCCGGTCAAAAGAGAGGAGGATATTTCCGGTAAACCCCCGTACGAACAAAGTATTGGATGTGGAGAGCTATCCCACCATCGCAGGCGTACCCGGGCATGTGGATCTGGCCGTTGTGGCAACTCCTGCCCGGTCAGTGCCCGAAGTGGTTGAGGAATGCGGCCAGGCAGGCGTAGAGGGGGTAGTAATAATCTCCGCCGGGTTTAAAGAGATTGGTGAAGAAGGCACGCGACTGGAGAGCGAAATAGAACGAATCAGAAAAAAATACGGGATGCGTATTTTGGGACCAAACTGCCTCGGTTTCGTACGGCCTCCCCTGGATTTTAATGCGACGTTTCTCAGGGGTAAGCCTCCTGCCGGAAATATCGCTTTCATCTCTCAGAGCGGTGCCCTCGGCAGCGCGATACTCGATTGGGCGGTCAGCGCCGGGGTAGGCTTTAGCATGTTTGCATCACTCGGCTCCATGATCGATGTCGACTTTGGCGACATGATCGATTTTCTGGGAGATGACGAGGCCACCAGGAGCATCCTGATCTATATGGAGGGTGTGGGCAACGCGAGAAAATTTATGAGTGCGGCCAGGGCGTTCGCCCGCCGCAAACCTATCATTATTTTGAAGCCGGGGCGATTTGCACAGAGTGCAAGGGCAGCCCATTCCCACACCGGCGCTATGGCAGGGGACGACGCGGTATACGAAGCGGCCTTCAGGAGGGCCGGCGCCGTGAGGGTCGGCGAAATAGCGGAACTCTTCGATGCTGCCGAGGTTCTTGATTCGAAGAGGCTGCCGGCCGGTCCGCGGCTCGCCATAGTAACATCCGCCGGCGGACCTGGTGTGATGGCCACCGACGCGCTTATTCACCTGGGTGGGGAGCTGGCGGAACTCTCTGGCGAGAGCATGAAGCAACTCAATGCATTGTTGCCGCCTTACTGGAGTAAGGCCAATCCTGTCGACCTGCTTGGAGACGCAACCGTCGACAGGTTCACGAAATCGCTCGCTATATGCCTCGGTGATCCCAAAGTAGACGGGGTGCTTGTCATTTACGTGCCCATGGACTCTGCCCCTTCAACCCAGGTTGCGCAAGCGGTGGCCGATTGTGCAAAAAATGCCTGGAAGCCTGTCATTGCAACGTGGATGGGGGCAGAAGACGTGGAAGAGGGGAGACGCATTTTTGTTGAGAATAGCATCCCGCACTACGACACCCCGGAGGAGGGTGTCCGAACTTATGTGAATATGTGTAGGTATAAGAGACATCTCGACCAGCTCTATGAGACTCCTGACGAGTTGCCGGCGCAGAAAGCGCCCTCGAAAGATCACCTGAAAGAGCTTCTCAAGATCGTCCTCAAGGAAGGACGAACGCTTCTCAACGAGGAAGAGTCCAAGGATTTTTTGATGACCTACGGCATCCCGGTGACGCCGGCGCAGCTTGCCCGGGATTCCGAAGCGGCGGTACGCATCGCGGAAAAGGTGGGCTATCCGGTCGTTATCAAGGTCGTCTCGCCTGACATCTCCCACAAAAGCGATGTGGGCGGCGTCATCATGGGGATCGATTCGAGCGCAGCCCTCAAAGAAGCCTACGAGAAGCTGATGGAAAGGGTGAAGCAACGCGCCCCGGCGGCGGCCATAACGGGCGTAGCCGTCGAGAAGATGTTTACCGATATTGATTATGAGCTCATTCTCGGGACCAAGAAGGATAAGGACTTCGGTTCTGTTATCCTCTTCGGGATGGGCGGGACTATGGCGGAGTTCATCAAAGATTTTTCAATTGGACTCCCGCCGCTCAACCAGACATTGGCAAAGATGCTGATGCAGGACACCAATGTATATAAAATGCTCCAGGGCTTTCGGGGCAAACCGCCGGCTGATTTTGAAGGGCTCGAGGAAATCCTTGTCAATTTTTCGAACCTTATCGTCGACTTTCCCGAAATAGCTGAAATCGACATAAATCCTCTTGCCATAGCGAATGGCAAAGCCTCAGCGCTTGACGCACGAATCGTTATTAACAAAGATTATGACGCTATTGGTCGATCGGCCTACCCGCACTTGATCATCACTCCTTATCCGACCAAGTACATTACGCCCTGGAAACTGTCCGATGGCACCGAAGTGCTTCTGAGGCCCATACGGCCTGAAGACGAGCCCGCGGAGCACGAGATGCTCGCTTCGTTGTCTCAAAAAACATTGAGGACCAGGTTCTTCTCCCTTATCAAAGATATATCTCATGAGTGGCTTATCCTTTTCTGTAATATCGACTACGACCGGCACATGGCGATAGTTGCGGAGATGGAGGAAAATGGAACGAAAAAGATGGTAGGGGTTGCACGACTCATTATGAACCAGGACCTGACGTCCGGCGAACTGGCTGTTCTCGTGCAGGATAGGTTCCAAGGGAAACACCTTGGGTCCAAATTCGTAGAGGTTCTCGTCGGGATAGCCCGGGAAAGGGGCCTCGAGGAAGTCCGGGCGGATGTCCTTACCGAGAATGAGAGCATGCTCAACGTCTTCAGGCGGTTGGGGTTCACGACTCATTGGGCTGTGGGCGGCACGAGCGAAGCCGTGCTGAAGCTGAAAGAATAATTGGGCTGTGATCGTGGGAAAGAACGCCTTGACTCTTCTATTTTGAGGAACTACTTTTCTTCGTAATGATAGAAGCACGTTATCTCAGCACCCTCTTTCTCCTTCTCCTCGTGCCGGCTCAAGGCCTGGCCTTCCCTGACACGATCGAGAGTGGCCCGGCGGGCCGGAGCCACGTTGAGACATACCATTACGAGGCTGTGGCGGCAGGTAAAGAGAACGACAAGGAAGAAATCGAGCTTGCTTTTTCTTTCGAGGAAAACAGCGCTGCATATGCTTCAACGATAGTCTCTGCAAAGTCAGACGAGCGCATAACCATCAACATGACCAAGGAAGGGAATTTGATTTCAGGGGCCAGGAGTCTCCGCAAAAGCCCTGGAGGCCCCACCGAGGAGAAGATATGGAGAGACGGAAGAACGGCATACGTCCAGCAAACCTCCGGAACGGATAAAAAGACCATACAGCTGGATATTCCCGAAGGCAGAACTCTGGCTATTGAGGGCTCCCTCCTTGTGCTCCTCAGGTTTTTCCCTTACGACAGTACCACCCGATGGGATCTTTTCATGATTGATTTCTCGGGAGAATCCATTACCGCCACTGCCCGTCAGGCCGGCATTGAGCGTATCACCGTGCCTGCGGGCGAATTCTCCTGTTACCGGATGGAGGTCCTTATCCATACCTTCATCCTGAGCCCAAAAATAGTCTGTTGGGTTACCACGGAGAAACCCCATTTCGTGGTAAAGAGCGAGGGGAAGAGAAGCCTGCTTAGCCCCAAATATATCACTATGTTAATTGGCAAGCAGTGAGAAAGCGATTGACGGTATCGGTGACGCGGCAAACTCCGATAGCGAAAGACTGATCTGCCGCATTAAGCCTGTTGTTAGGTACGCAGGTTATTGCGGAACCCGAGCACAAAAATCAATAGTTGACTGAGAAGAAAAGGCTAATTCTGGTCCATATCCCCGTTGTAAAAAAGACGACACGCTCGTACACGAAACCGCTACAAAATAATTGTTGGTTCTGGGACAGACATGAGGGAGTGTCTGCTGTATCATAAATACAGAGGTAATAACATTGCCTTTACGATTGAACGCTTTCATTAACAAGCCTCTTGTACATCAATCTTTGGTTCCATTTTCATAGTAAGTCAGGGCGCCCCGCTGGTTGTCCCGCGAATGGAGGCATAAGATGACGAATAAAACGAGACTTATCTTTGTTATCGCAGCCACTATTTCCGCTGTCTTCTGTCTGCTGATGAGTACGCAGTTTGCCTTTGATATTGCTAACCAGGCACTCTCAGTAGTTGCGAATGCACTCGGCCTACATGAGGCGCCTAGACTTTCTGCTCTGCCGGTATTGGTAATTCCCGGTCTGTATCTTGCCTTCAGGCAGAGAAGACACTCATAACTTAGACTTCGTACTTAGTAAGGAAGGATAGGTAGCGACTGAAGAAGGGCCTGAGACGTCCGTATTGCGGGATATACGTCTGCATCCGGGACTGACGCCTACAACCAAAAGTTGAGCGAAAAAAGAGCAAGCGCCGTCAAAGGATACCCCATTAACGAAGGGCTCACTTCATCGGATAGCGCTGCGCGAGCGGCATCGAGAACCAAAGAACTCAACCAGGACCGCTACCAAAATATAATACTCGTGGGCGGCTTTATCTTCAGCTATCACTCGTATTCGTACATTGGAAACGAAACCAGGCGCGGATCGTCTCGCCATCGGGCCCCACTCAACTTGCCGCTGAAACAGTCCAATCTTCAAACAAGGCTTTAGGTTGCATCACTCTTTGTGACATCGATCCCGTACAACAATCCGCTAAAAAAGCACCCACCAAATAAAGGTGCCGACCATGACCACGCCAAGCGCGATCTTGACGACACTGCCGACCATAAAACCTATGAAGGTTCCCCAGCCGGAACGAAGAGCCTCTCGATGGGTTCTGCCTCTCAGCAGTTCCCCCGCCGCCGCTCCGACAAAGGGTCCGAGGATGAGGCCAGGAAACCCCGCTGCCAGCGTGCCGATCAGACCGCCAATGAGCGATCCGCACGCCCCGAATCGTGATGCACCATACCTTTTTGCGCCTATCGCTCCCGCGTAAAAGTCGAGAAGCAGAACGAGACCGGTAACCACGGACCAACCGACAATCGCTGCCAGACCGTAAGCTTGCCAGCCTGTTGCAAAACCGTAAAGGAGATAACCTGCGTAGATGAGAAGAATGCCTGGAATGACCGGCAGGACCGTTCCCACAAGACCTACCGCCATAATCAGGAGGGTGACGATCGTCCAGAGCGCCTTCATCAAATAAATCTAATGGCGAGAAGCCATAATTTCAATCGAAGGGGCGGCTATCTTTCCATGAAGATGTCGGGGTTATCGGGTGGACCAGCAGCATGGTCGCGAAGGAGGCCCAGAAGCAGAAGGTGTTCATCAAAACTGGGGAGAGCCTCGATGAGCTGGCAAAGAAATGCGGCATCGACGCGGAAGGGCTGAAAGGAAGTATAACAGCGGCCCTCGGCCCATTTGTCACGCTTCGTAAGTGGACCATGGCGCAGGCTCCTTCCTACAAGATATTTTCTCATTGCATCATTTCGTGCTTCATTACAGTAGGTGGTAATGGCCGAGATTCTCGTCTCGTCGGCGTACGATCTTTGCAGGTGTTCTTGAGACTTTTCAAGCTGAGAAATTCTTCCTACTGAAATGCGCAACGCCGCCTGCTCCGGAGAGATTGAAGATTACGCATTGGTAATGTGCAATCTCCAGGCGATTCTTGACTACCAAATTTGTAGATGCTGTACGACTTCTCCTTTCATCTTCTCATTGCAGTAGTTCACAATACTCGCCTCAGTCAGGCTTGATCACACAACTCTCTTGAAATCGATGAATCCCTGTTCCACATCTGTGTGAATCAGTTGCACCCGAATCTTCTGGCCCACGTCGATGCCTTCGAAACCATGCACCAGTCTCCCTTCAACAGGAGGATCAAGAAGACGGGCCCACGTGCCTTTCGGGGCCGCGCCGGTAACGATGGCATCGAAGCGTTCCCCGATTCTTGCCTCCAGCAGCATTGCGGCTGCCGATTTTCCGACCTGCCGTTCCACCTTTTTGGCTGCATTTTCTTGTTCTGTGCAGTGTTTACCCAACGCCTCCAGGTCTTCTCTTTCATAAGGTACGGGATGTTGACCCATCGCAGCCTTCAGCAGCCGCTGCGTGATGAGGTCCGGATACCGGCGGTTAGGGGCTGTGGAATGAGTATAGTCCCCAACAGCGAGACCAAAGTGTCCGGGGGCAGTCTCTCCGGGAAGTTCTGCAACGTATTCACCCGGTCCCATGAGCTTGATCACCGAGAGGGAGAGGTCGGGGAATCTAAGCGGATCGGCTGCTTTCTCTTTCATTAGAAACTCCTCCAGCGCCGCTGCATCTGGATCATAAGGAAGCTTGAAGCCATGTTCCGCCGCAAGGTCGACAATCCGTTCCCATCGTTTTGGAGTGCGCACCACGCGGCGGAGCGAAGGGAATGTTTTTGACGAGAGATACCGGGCGCTCACACCGTTTGCGGCTATCATGAAATCCTCAATAAGCTCGGTAGCGCGGTTCTTTATCTCCACTTCCAGCCCACGGATCTCATTACCGTCAAATACCGGTCTGGCTTCAACGGTTTCAAGACTGAGGGCCCCGTGCAGGTGGCGAAGGTTCTTCATGCTTTGTGCTACCCTGTCCTGGATGCGCAGATTCTCATCGAGTCCATTTACCGCAGCAATAGCCTCGGGCACCGTCCCCTTCCCCTCCAGCCATGCCGCGACGCTGTTATACGCGAGCTTTGCATGATTGCGGACACGGGCCCGGTAGATATCCGAGGTCTGTAACGACCCGTCTTGGCCGATCACCATTTCAATCACAATCGCCGGTCGATCCTCATTGAAGTTCAACGATGTGAGGTTGGTGGAAAGTTCTTCGGGAAGCATGGGGAACATCGTGGCAGCCGTATATACCGAGGTAGTATTGTAGCGGGCGTGATCGTCAATTGCCGAGCCATTCTTGACGATCGAGTCCACGTCGGCCACGGCAACAAGGATCCTTACTTGATCTCCGGGCATCCCTTCGGCAACGGTAAGCTGATCCAGATCAAGGGAGTCATCGTTATCAATGGAAGCCCACGGAAGGCTCCTGAGGTCGTGAACCTGCTCACCGTCGGTTACGGCAGATAGCGAAGCATCCTGTAAGGGAGCCGGAATCCCGGCAAGTTCGGTGAGTGCTTCAGCAGAAAAGTCAGGGAGTAATCCTCTCTCAAGCATCGCCCTCCGGGCGATTCTCCGGAGAGTGGCCCGGTGCCCTTTATCGTTCGTATTCATGGGACATGCCTCCTGCCTCTTATTTCAGAAATCACCGACTACTCAGTATTGGAACATTGCATAAAAAATATGGCAACAGAAATGAGTCTGTTTCCACCAGAATCCCATTTTTATCGGAAAGTTGGTCCTTAAAAAAAGATCCCATAGATTCCAATCAATACGAGAAGCAACCCGGAGACCGGTCCGGTCACAGTCCCGATCCATCGATACCGTATAGAGCGACCCGCGCTTCTACCAGCCCAAATGGCAATAATACTAAAGATAACGACAAAAGAGGTGACCAGAGAGAGGCTTAAGCCCAGCAGGCCGGCTGCCACGCCGTTGACTAGATTATTCAATGTCAATGCGACGCCCAAAAGAACAGTTTCTCGAATATGAATATGCGTGGAGCAAACCTTATCTAAAAAAAACGGGTCGTCAAGAAACTTCAGTATATTGCTGAACATAACGTGTTGCGAAATGACTTTTCTTGCGTCCTGGAGTTGCTCTACGGAGGACCCGGCTTTGCGCACCCGCCTTGTCCCCTGTATGATGACCCAGACCCCTATCCCAATCAGTATCAATCCTCCGACGACAGTGGCCAGCTCAGGCTTTAAGACACGGTATAGTGAAGCCCCCGCAAGCATTGAGAGGAGAGTTCCGGTACCGCTTATAAGGGCGATGATAAGATTGGAAGTAAAGGAGATACAGGTTCCTCTGACTCCATAGACAATTCCTACGCCTACGTTGTCAAAGTTACTCGAAGTTGCCAGAGCCAAGATCGACAGCAGGTGTATGGTGTGCATTTCCTTATCCCGAGAGAATCACGGTCTATGTGCTTGAGCCGCTCTCAATCCCTTCGAAGAGAACTTTTCCGGGCTGGCACGCTACCGTGCCCGTTACTCTTGAGGCTCCCTGCTTTCAAGGCCGGCCCTCCATCCGGTCCGTCTCCCTCTTGTGCAAGAAATAGATGATATAGACCAGGGCACCGGTCCAAAGTATGCCGAGAATGATCCAATGTTCGTACTGTCTCACATTGACCATGACTGCCCGTGCTGCAGCCCCGAAAAGATAGCCGACAAACGCCACTACCACGGACCAGACGAGCGCCCCGATCAGATTGAGGATAACAAAACGGCTGGTACTGATGCCGCTCAAGCCAAAGGCAAACGGTGTCACCGTGCGAAGGCCGTACATGAAACGAAACCCGAGGACGACGAGGGTCCGGTACTGGTCAAAAAGCTGCAATACCCTTGCAACCTTGGTCTCCCAGGCAGGTCGCCTGTGCAGGAAGGTCTTACCCTTCATCCGTCCGACAAAGAAATAGAACTGATCTCCCGCCAGACTCCCCAGAAAGGCGGCCAGTATGACCCATTGCAGCTTCAGGTATCCGCCGTGCGCTGCAAAGCCTGCGGCGATCAAGATGGTTTCTCCTTCGAAAAATGTGCCAACAACCAACGCCATGTACCCATAGTGCGAGACCAGATACTCGAAAGTCATGCGCTTCTTCTCAAGCCCCGAGCCCGTGACAAAAACCAGACTCCAACGTGGAGCTTAACCGGGAACTTGGAATAATTCTTTTCAACATCGTTGCACGGCCGCCATCTTATTTCTGTACAGGACACTCAGGCATTTCTGCAGAAAAAAGGGACCCCAACACTGAGAAAGCATTATGGTCCCTGCAAATAAGGATAGTACCGGTCTTGGAGTAAAGCAAGGAACGCAGAACGTGGTCCATTTGACATCTCACCCATTGTAGGGAAAACTGTTAACCTCTTCAGGCTTCCGTGGATTGAATGAAGCCACGGCTGGGGTGGCACCAGGACGACGTGCTGCGGATGCGCGAAGGCGGCATCCTGCAAAGCGGGAAAGGAGAAGATCGTGATGACTAAATCACCGGTTGCTCAAACCACTGCGTCAGGGAACCCCCTGAGCGCCGACGAACTTCGGAAGATCGACGCCTATTGGCGTGCAACTCTTTATCTCTGCGTCGGCATGATTTTTCTAAAGGACAATCCTCTCCTGAGAGAGCCCCTTAAGATGGAACACATTAAGCGGCGCCTCCTGGGCCATTGGGGATCGGACCCCGGTCAGACGTTGACTTGGGTGCACCTGAACCGGTTGATCAAGAAGTATGACCTGAACATGATCTATATCTCAGGGCCCGGTCACGGCGCGCCCGCCACCCTTTCCAACGCTTACCTCGAAGGAGCCTATTCCGAGATCTACCCGGATAAGAGCGAAGACTTAGAGGGCATGCGAAAGTTCCTCAAAGAGTTCTCCTTCCCCGGAGGCATCGGCAGCCACTGCACTCCCGAGACCCCCGGCTCGATTCACGAGGGTGGCGAACTGGGCTATAGCATATCCCACGCCTTTGGGGCGGCCTTCGATAACCCTGATCTGATCGTTGCAGTCATGGTGGGCGACGGTGAGGCCGAGACCGGGCCTCTGGCCACGGCCTGGCACTCCAACAAGTTTCTCAATCCCATCCGTGACGGCGCGGTACTCCCCATCCTGCACCTGAACGGCTACAAAATTGCCAATCCAACGGTGTTGGCAAGAATTAGCCACCAGCAGCTTGAGAGTCTGTTTATCGGCTACGGGTATAAACCCTACTTTGTCGAAGGTTCTAACGTTGAAGCGATGCACCAGTTGATGGCCCAAACGCTGGAGACGGTGATCGCGGAGATCAAGAAGATCCAGCACGAAGCCCGCACCACTGGCATTACTCAGCTGCCCGAGTGGCCGATGATCGTGCTTCGCACGCCCAAAGGCTGGACGGGCCCCAAGGAAGTGGACGGTCACAAGGTGGAAGATTTCTGGCGTGCTCACCAGGTGCCCTTCCAGGTTCACGAAAATCCTGCTCACCTGAAGCTGCTCGAGGAGTGGATGCACAGCTACAGGCCCGAGGAACTGTTTGACGAGAAGGGCAAGCTGATTCCGGAGCTGAAGGCATTGGCTCCCGCCGGCACTCGACGCTTGAGCGCCAACCCCGTTACTAATGGAGGCTTGGTGCGCACTTCACTTCGCCTGCCGGAGTTTCGTAACTACGCTGTCGAAGTGACCAGGCCCGGCAGCGCCATGGTCGGGAACACACAAGTTCTGGGCGTCTTCCTGCGCGACGTGATGCGCAACAACATGACCAGTTTTCGGGTCTTTGGTCCGGATGAAACTGCCTCCAACCAACTCACGGCCATTTACGAAGCCACCAAGAAGACCTGGATGGAGGAAATCAAGCCCGAGGATGCGGATGGCAGCGAACTCTCCCCTCACGGTCGGGTAATGGAGATGCTCAGCGAGCACACGTTAGAGGGCTGGCTGGAAGGATACCTGCTGACCGGGCGTCACGGTCTCTTCGCTTCGTATGAAGCCTTCATCCATGTGATCGACTCGATGTTCAACCAGCATGCCAAGTGGCTGGAGAAGTGCCAGGATGTCCCTTGGCGAACTCCCGTTTCTTCACTGAACATATTGATCACTTCCGTCGTCTGGCGCCAGGACCACAACGGCTTCAGCCACCAGGACCCCGGCTTTCTGGACCTGGTCACCAACAAGAGCGCGAAGGTGACGCGTATCTACCTGCCGCCCGATGCCAACTGTCTGCTGTCGGTGGCGGACCACTGCCTGCGCAGCACAAACTATGTCAATGTTATCGTTTCGGATAAGCAGCTTCACCTCCAATATCTGACCATGGATGAAGCCATCCAGCACTGTTCCAAGGGCATCGGCATCTGGGATTGGGCCAGCACCGACCAGGGAGGCGAACCCGACGTAGTATTGGCCTGCGCGGGCGACATCCCCACCACGGAAGCCCTGGCGGCAGACGCTTTGCTCCGTGAGCACTTTCCCGATCTCAAGATCCGTTTCATCAACGTCGTCGACCTGTTCAAGCTGGAACCGCAGACCGAACACGGCCATGGCCTGTCAGACCAGGAGTTTGACAGCCTGTTCACCACAGACAAGCCGATCATTTTTGATTTTCATGGCTACCCCTGGCTGATCCACAAGCTCGCTTACCGGCGCACCAACCACAAGAACCTGCACGTGCGCGGCTACAAGGAACACGGCAATATTGATACGCCGCTGGAGCTCGCCATTCGCAACCAGATCGATCGTTTCAATCTGGCGATTGATGTCATCGACCGGGTCCCCAAGCTGCGAATTATAGGGGCTCAAGTCAAGGAGTGGTTAAAGAACCAGATTATCGAGAATACCAACTATGCGTATGAGCAGGGTATCGATAAGCCCGAGTTCACCGATTGGAAGTGGCCTGGGGGACGTGAGCCGGACACAGGGTCAAGGGGCATGGGTCAAGGGTCAAGGAAAAAATGACCACGCGCACCACAATGCTTTCAATGGATACCCGCCATCACACCTCGCGAGCTTTGTTTACCACAAAACGCCGGTAGAAGAGTTGCTTGACTCCCTCTGCTGCAGAGAGGTAGACCACGACCATACCGGCAAGCAGCAGGAAGAACAAGGGAGGGGGCGCCACAAAACCCAGGTACGCGCCTAATGGTGACAGGGGCAACACAACGGCTACGGCTACGGTAATCAGGGCGCCGATCGCCAGCCATCGGTTCGGGCGGCTCTTCAGCGGGTTTCTCTGGGTACGGATGATAAAAATGACCAGCACCTGCGTGGCCATCGATTCGATGAACCAGCCCGTATGAAAGAGGGCTTCACCCGCATGGAAAATCTTGAGCATAATGTAAAACGTAAGGAAGTCAAAGACTGAACTGACCGGTCCCATAGCAAGCATGAAATTGCGGATCAGCTTCATATCCCACTGCCGCGGACGGATCAGATACTCCTCGTCAACCTTGTCTAAAGGGATCGGTATCTCGGAAAAGTCGTAGAGGAGGTTGTTGAGGAGGATCTGTCCCGGCAACATCGGAAGGAAGGGAAGGAAGAGCGAGGCGCCGGCCATGCTGAACATGTTGCCGAAATTGGAGCTGGTCCCCATCATGATGTATTTCATTATGTTGCCGAAGGTGCGCCGTCCCTCGAAGACCCCTTCGGCAATCACATTCAGGTCACGTTCCAGCATGATCATGTCCGCGGCATCTTTCGCTACGTCGACAGCAGTATCAACAGAAAAGCCGATGTCTGCGGAATGGAGCGAAGGCGCATCGTTTATGCCGTCACCTAGATAACCGACTACTCGCCCGCGCCGCTTGAGCGCCAGAATGATCCTGTTTTTCTGGGCCGGCGCAACCCGGCAGAACAAGTCTACAGTCTCTACCTGCGCCAGCAGCGCTTGGTCATCCATCTGCTGGATTTCCGGACCCGTGAGCGCTCTCCCCTCGGGAAGACCGAGTTGCCGGCAGATATGCTGTGTCACGAGGTCATTGTCACCGGTAACGACTTTCACCTTAATTCCTGCCGAAGTAAGCCGGGCGAGGGCTTCTTTGGCGCTCGCCTTGGGCGGGTCGAGAAACGCGGCAAAACCGACAAAGGTCAGCTCTGTCTCGTCACTTACCACGGCATGAGGGTGATCGGCGGCCACAGGATGCCATGCGATGCCCAGAACCCGAAAACCGTCGCGCCCCAGGCTCTCATAAAGACCCTTGATTGTGTTACGCGTCGTTTCGTCCAAAGGCCGCAGATCATTCTCGCCCTCCCCTTCACACCTGGTCGAGAGCCTGAGAATATCTTCCGGCGCTCCCTTGACTACGAGGATCCTTGCCTGGCTCCTCTCGATAAGCACCGAGACGCGCCGCCGCTCGAAGTCGAAAGGGACCTCATCGATCTTTCGCCAGCCGCTCGCGTCAATCTCTCGGTGCTCGAGGATCGCGTCATCGAGGGGACTCTTCAGGCCGGTCTCGAAGAAGCTATTCAAGTACGCCAGTTCCAGGACCCGGGAGCTCTCCTGTCCAAGACCATTCACGTGGCGCTCCAGATGAATGCGAGCCTCCGTGAGGGTACCTGTTTTGTCCGTACAGAGCACATCCATGCTGCCGAGGTTCTGGATGGCTGACAATCGTTTCACGATCACCTTTTTTGCCGCCATGCGCAGGGCCCCCTTCGAGAGGGTGACCGAAACCACCATGGGCAACATTTCCGGGGTGAGGCCAACAGCGAGGGCTACGGCGAAAAGGAAAGATTCCAGCCACGGCCGATGAGAAAGGGCGTTGACCAGCAGAACGAACAAAACAAGGAGAATCGTTAACCGCATGATCAGGAGACCGAAGCGGTGGGTGCCATGCTCAAACGCCGTGGGGGGCGCCTTTGCCACGAGACTATCCGCAATTTCGCCAAACGCAGTATGTGATCCCGTGCGGCAGACCAGGATTTTCGCAGAGCCGCTGATGACCGAGGTGCCCATGAGCACTGCATTAGCGGCCGAGAGAAGCTCCTTTTCCTCAGGCAATTCACCCGGGATCTTTTCTACGGGATAAGGTTCTCCTGTGAGGAGGGCCTGGTTCAAAAAGAAATCCTTTGCTTCGAGAATTCGCCCATCACCGGGTATCAGGTCCCCAGCCGCGAGCAGGACAACGTCTCCGGGCACCAATCCTTCCAGCGCAAGGTCGGAAGGTTTACCGTCCCGTAGCACCTGGACGCGCACGGCTACCGACTGGCGAAGGCGTTCTGCCGCTTCCCCGGCCCGGTGCTCCTGAATGAAATCGAGAGTGACGCTGACGAGAATGATGGTGCTGATGATAATGAAGCCGGTAAGATCGCCGGTAAGCGCTAATATGCAACTGGCAACCAGCAGAATGATGACGAGAGGATTGCGGAATTTCGCCAGATACTGTAAAAGCACCGCACTTTTTTTTGTTGCGTGCACTTGATTGGGCCCGAAACGGGTGAGGCGTGCGGCCGCCTCTGCACTTGTCAGCCCGGAAGGGCCGGAGGCAACCTGTTCCAGGAGAACAGGGGTTGGCAGTTGCCAGAATGCGTTCTGTTCTTGAGGAGTAAATTTCACCGGCTTACATTCCTTTTCCAGAACTTAAGTTTACTTTACGTGGAGATTGTTGCTGTCTCTTGCATTATTGCACGAGGGGAGAAGATTTTCCACGTCAATCGAGACACCCTCGCATAGGAGAATTGACTGCATAGTTGAAACACGTCCGGCCGGCAGAGCAATAGGACTTTCCGACGCCGTGTGCGGCACAGCCGACCGGTCTGTTGAAAATAGCAATGGAAAGGTTCAACTAACAGCTTGACATCGCCTTTTTCATTTCCCTATACTCACCTAATGGACGGCGAAAGCCTTGCTGGTCTGATGTCAAAAGACTCCCAGTCGGGGAAGTTCCCATGACGCAGAAACAGGAAATTCACGGGAGACCTGCCGGCCAGTCTGGCCAGCCTAAGAGATCGATCCTAAACCTGGAGTTTGGTGAAGACAGGGGCTTCGAGATAGATGTCCGGCAACGGGTCAATGCATACTTCCAACAGGGCACCGGGCGGTCGCCAACGGGTTCCTGGCCGATGTACCTGAAGACGGCTATCATACTTGCCTGCTTCGCGACCTCCTACGTGCTGCTGGTGTTCGTGGCCAGAAGCGTGTGGCAGGGCCTGCCTCTGGTTATTCTGCTCGGCTTGTCCGTGGCGGGCATCGGCTTCAACATTGCCCATGACGGCGGACATAGGGCCTATGCGAAGGCCATCTGGGCCAACAAGTTGGCGGCAATGACGGTGGACCTAATTGGAGTCAGCTCCTACGTCTGGTTCTGGAAACACGCCGTCATCCATGACCGGTATGTCAATATTACCGGCTACGACACCGATTGCGATATCGGCATTCTCGGTCGACTCTCGCCGCACAGCAAGCGGCTCCTGTTTCACCGATGGCAGCATTTTTGTCTCTGGCGGTCCGCGTTACTAGGATCGGTACCCCAATTGACATTGAGCGTTTTATGCCCATCTTATACGATAGGAGCAAAACCGCCTCGTTCGGCCAGCAACCTCACACGAGGAAGGCAGAGAAGGACGGAAGAAACGGAGGAGAAGGATGATCCCACAAATTAAAAAGATTCTTTACGCCACCGACCTTACGAAGAACTCGTCGTACGCATTTTATTTCGCCGCGGATCTGGCGCAGAAGCATGATGCACAGATCGTGATCCTCCACTGCATAGCATCGATTCCAAGCCAGGCGTACTTCGAAGTAGGCTCGAAGGGTGACAGGATCCTTGACAGGGCGAAAGCACAGGAGAAGGAGGACGATGTTGCCGACATCAAGAAGCACTTACAGGAATTCTGCCAGAAGGTCGAACCTCAGATTGGCCTGCCCTGCGTCAGCCTCGTATCCGAGGTCATCGTCAGGGAAGGCCACCCCGTGGAAGAAATCCTGAACGCGGCAGATACGAAGGGGTGTGACGTGATCGTCCTCGGGACCCACGGAAAAGGGTGGTTGAAACAGGCCTTTCTCGGCAGCGTGGCCCGTTCAGTGCTGGAGAGGACCCGAAGACCGGTTTTCATCATTCCGCTGCCATCTGACAAAACGAGCGTCGACTGGGCTGCGATCTGAGGTATCCACGCCGGACAGATTGAATTGTTTCACAGCTTCTCATCGCTGGATTTGAAGCGAAGTTATTAAAGGAGGACACATGCCGACATGCGTCAAATGCGGTTCTCCAACCGCGTGCTGGGCGATCGTCGATAAGGAAAACTACTTAAAAGAGTACTGTGACAATTGCTTTAAAAAGTATGACCTGGCGAACTATAAAAAAGAAATGGATGAGTACCACAGGAAAGAGAAAGAGGAGAAGGCAAGACAGTGATGACCGTTATCATTGCCTTGAACTGCTTTCCGAATAACTATTAGTACCCAACACAATGGTTGGGCTCGCGTTAGTCTATGCACAATGATCTCTGCTTCTAAAGACCAGACTGCTTTCTGGCGGCTGTGACGATTACGGTCCTGCTCGAACAGATCACCGGGACAATCGGGGGAATAAAGGTGATAGTAAAGGAGCCTTTCAAGAAGGAGAAGTAACCCGGTCAAGCCATGAGGGCTTCCAGTCATTGTCGTAATGACTATGCTCGTCTTCATTAGTGTGCTATCATAGGTAATGAAGGCCCGGGTCTCTGAGGTGAAACGGAAAGCGGAGACCCCAGAGGACGGCTAGGTGTGGCTAAAACCGATGTCAAAGAGAAGAAAGGGTCTACGT
>DATFYE010000102.1:0-11518 GCA_035315185.1 Syntrophorhabdales bacterium
CCGTCTCTTTAGACGTATGATGACTCGTCTCGCAATGTTGCTGAGGCGTTTATGCTTTCATCTACACGTTGCTATTACTTTTTGATTGCAAAAGATGCCTATCGGCGGTAGAAGAGAATAGCGCGGCCGGGGGACAACAAGTGGCGAAGGCGAATATAATGGGAAAGAGACAGATGTTAAACTTCGGGGCATTAGTTAATGCCATCCGGCAGATGCACGACCACTTGTCCGCCCAGGCGAGTAAGGCGGTCAACATCAGCGTTACTATTAGAAACTGGCTAATCGGCTGTTACATCCGAGAATACGAGCAGAACGGAACAGACCGAGCGCGCTATGGAGAGACGTTACTCGCTGCCCTTTCCGAACGATTGACGCGCGCCGGAATTGATGGGATGGCTGCCCGGTCTTTGCGGCTGTACCGCCAATTCTACGTCTCTTATCCTCAGATTTGGCAGACACCGTCTGCCAAATCCATAGCAAAATTAGGATCAGAGGAAATTTGGCAATCTCTGTCTGCCAAATCCAGCACGGAACAGCCCGGCGGAACTATGAGAACATCGCCTGCCAAAGTAGAAGTCCCGGTCGACCGCCTCATTGGTTCTTTGTCATTCAGTCATTTCGTGGAATTAATCGGCATCGAGGATCCGGTCAGCCGAACTTTCTATGAAATCGAATGCATCCGGGGAAACTGGTCGGTTCGCGAACTGAAGCGTCAGATAGGCAGTCTCTACTATGAACGCTCCGGGCTCTCGAAGAATAAGGCGAAACTGGCGAAAATGGCACAGAACGGTGCGGAGCAAGCCGAACCGCGCCTTACGGTCCGCGACCCGTATGTCTTCGAGTTCTTGGGCCTCAAACCGAAGGAAGTGATGGGCGAATCACACTTGGAAGGTGCTTTGCTCGACAAGCTTCAGGATTTCCTACTGGAGCTCGGTCATGGCTTTTGCTTTGAGGCGCGGCAAAAGAGGATCCTGATCGGAGATACACACGGCTTTGTGGATCTTGTTTTCTACCACCGTGTTCTGAAATGCCATGTACTGGTGGAGCTTAAAATGGAAGCGTTCACGCATGAGAGCGTCGGGCAGCTCAATACCTACGTGAGCTGGTATAAGAAAAATATGATGACCGAGGGTGACAATCCACCTGTTGGTATTCTGCTCTGCACAAAAAGAGACCATGCTCTGGTTGAGTATGCATTGGCCGGCATGGACAATCAGCTGTTTGTGTCGAAGTATCAGCTGGAGCTGCCAAAGAAAGAGGAGATGCTGCAATTCATCGAAGACCAGATGAAGGAGTTCGGTGAGGATGTGCGGCAACGCAGAAAACGCAGTGCCGTGGCACTGAGCGCGAGAACGATCAGGAAAAAAGGACGATGAAGAAACTTTCGGGCGCGCTTTGTTTACTTCTCTTTTTCGGGTAATTGCCTACCTTTGTTCCCAACGGTCTTCTCGATGGCGCTCCTTTGCGGCGCGTACTGCAGGGTATCACCGTCGTACTGCATGATGCGGAACCTTCTGAGCTGTCCGTATTCTTCCTTAAAGGGGATGAGGTGCCTTTTCTTGTTCTCGAAGTCGTCAAGGACGGCGTACGTTCTGCCGTCGATCTCGACGGTGCGGGTGTAGAAGCCCTCAATGACGTGAGGCTTGTCGGGAAGGGGTAGCTGCGATTCAGAGTCGAGACCCCGGCAGACGGCAAAGTCGGCAACCAGGTGCTTGGGTTTTTCCCTCCCGCAGAGATCCTTAAGCTCCCTGAAGTCCTTAAAGGTATCCTCGCTGTAACAGAGAATCACGTCGTCCCGGTGGCGGGACATCGAGACGTAGGTGGTGTGTTTATCGAAGTGGGGGGTGATAAGCACGAAGGAGCGGTCAACCGTGGTGCCCTGGGTCTTGTGGATAGTCGCTGCGTATCCGTAATCGAGGTCCCGGTATCTGTTGGTGTCGAAGGAGACGGCAGGGCCCGTATCGAGCCTCACGCTCATGGCGTAATCGTCCATCTTAACAACCGTGCCCAGCGAGCCGTTCTTGACACCCATCGATCGCTCGTTCCGGAGAAAGATGATCCTATCACCTTCTGCGAATTGTCGTGGTCCCCGTTCGGTCTGGATGGGGCGCTCCGTGGCCGATACCATACCTGTCGCTTTCAGATAGTCCCGTGCCTTGGCGTTGAGCTCGAACACATCTTGGTTGGTGTAGGCAAGGATCAGGGTGGAGGTGTCAGGGTTCCGCGTCGTGTGCTGTGCCCATGCGGAGACGAGCCGTGCTTTTGCCGCGTCGAGGGTCGGTTCCGCGATGATCCTTCCCTTTTCCCTATAGGTGTCCAGGGCCTGTGCGACCTTACCGCTGTCACCGGACAATAATGCTGTTGCTTCCTTCTGCCACGCTTCCTTCTGTCTCTGGATCGTGGAGAGCTCGAAGTACCCCGTACGCTGGACAATGCCCCTGAATGCCCCGCCTGCTTCGATGGGAGGGAGCTGCTCGTTGTCCCCCACGAGGATCACCTTGGCGCCGGCGTCGCTGACGTGTTCTATTACCTCGTGCATCTGCCGTGTCCCGACGATCCCTGCCTCATCGACAACCAGGATGTCGCTTTCGGTGAGGAGGTCTCTTCCCTGCTCCCATTTTTTGAGCTGGCTGTAAATGGTCGAGCTCTCGATCCCGCTCTGCTGCTGGAGGGATTCGGCGGCGATGCCCGAGAGGGCAATGCCTCTCACGTTGAAGCCCTGGGCTTCGTATGCATCCCTCACCGCTGCCAGGGTGTAGCTCTTGCCGGTTCCCGCCCTCCCGATAAGAATGGCGATATCTCCCCCCTGCGTCAGGTGTCTGAAGCCCTCTTCCTGCTCCCTAGTCATGGCGTGGTTTGTGATGGTCTGATTCATGATGGCGGGATCCACGTCGTGATGGTTTGAGGTGTCGAGCTTATCCGCACGGGAGAGCATCTCCTTCTCGCTCTGGAGCATCGTTGCGGTCGTGTAGAGCTTCTGCCCGCCCTCGTCGAGGCCGAGCTCCACGAGCTCGGATGATCCCATGAGGGCTTTCTTCACCTCCTTGAACTGTTTCCTATCGACCGTGTGCATGCTCGCGAAGTTATCGATGTCACTCTCCCTGAAGACAACATCGTGGTGGGAGAGATACTTCAAGGCCCTATCGGGATCCATGAGGATCAGACGACCATTTACCCGCCGTATATTCAGGTACTCGGACAATCGGTCGTACTCGTGTGCCTTGAGGGGAAGGTAATCTGAGGGGAGGAACTTATACGAGAAACCGAGGTGCATCTGGGGGATAAGCTCGATGCCCCGGTCCGCAAAGCTTCTATGGTCCACCTGGATGTCATGGCCACAGATGAGCAGCTTCTGGTTCTGGATTTTTGCCCACTCCTCACGCCAGTGGAGCAGTTTTGAACTGGCGTTCCAGGCCCTGACCTTTTTGCCGAAGCCGTTCTCGTTTGCCTCCCGTGTCGTCAGGAGGATGTGAGCGTGCGGGTTATCCTTCTTCGTGTGGATGTTAACGTCCGCAATCATCCCCTGGTCGACGAAGTTCGTCTTAACGAATTCGCGGACCAAATCGATGTTCTGTTCGAGGGTGAGCTCGGCGGGGAGGGCAAGTTCTATCTCCCGTGCGAGCTGGGCATCGTGGCGCCTCTCCGTCTGTTCCACTTCGTTCCAGAGGGTAGGCCGATCTTTGAAACGGTCAGGTGCGTTCTCGGGAAGGAGGATCTCGGAATGGGCAAGGTCCTTCTTGCGGGTGTAGTCGAAGGTGAGGCCTTGACTCTTGTCCTTGATGCTCGAACGTGAACGGTAGGCGGCTGCAGCGACCACACTTCTGCCGCTCGATCTCGCGATGATCTTTGCTGAGAGGTGGTAACTCGCCATGGGGTTATCCTCTTACCCGTTGCCGGGCAACGTATAAATGCGCCCTCACCTTCGTTCGGTACCTCCTCGCTCTGCTCGGTAGTGCCACAACCACACCTAACGTGCTAGCTCGTTAAGGAATGAGGTGCTTCGGGTCTGGTGCCATTCAAGGGTGAGAGGCCGAAGAGTTTTCTGTCCAGGTCCCTGACAAGGAAACGGTCGAGTTGCGGGAGAAGGTCGTTCATGCTGTCCTTGTATTTCTCCATGAAGTAAGCGCCGATGAGTATCTTCTTTCGCGTGTCTTCCAGTCGCTCCTGCTTTTTCAGCTCCTCCTTCATGACGACTAGACGCTTGTCGAGCTGCTTTCTTTGTTCTTTGATCTTCTCTATTGTGGCTATGGTTCTCTCTGGCATGATGGTCCCTCCTCGGATTTGAAAAATAATGAGCTGCTCTTCGGAAAGAAGAGGCCGTTATCCACAGTGATGGCCTTCGCGGCTTTCGGTCGCGTAAAGGAAGCTGCGCGAGATGATCGATAGCTCGCCTGCTTCAGCGTTCCTAGTACTTTCTTTGCGTACCTGATGCGCTTCTCGGGTGAGACGGCATTGTAGCACCCGATCGCTTCCGGGGTATTGCCGTGCGTCTTTATGCATTGCGAGAGGATCCAGGCGCCGGCCTTGACGTTCGAGCAGACATCCACTGTCAGGGCTGTCCATTTCTGATGGCCCATCGTCTCATACCACCGGGAGTTGATCTGCATGAGGCCGTAATCGATCGTGCCGTTCTTGTTGTAACCGACGGCCAGGGGGTTGCCGTTGCTTTCGACCTTCGCGATGGACCTGAGGAGTTCCACGGGCACGCTGTATTCTCTTGCCGCTTCCTCGAAGCAGAAGGCGAAGAGGATGCGCGGGAGGAGCATCATAACGATGGGCAGGGCTATGAGGATCGTTCTACTGGACATAGCTGAACCTGTACTCGTCGTTTTCGAGACCTTCGACGACCGCAATCGATTCCACAATCCTTCCCGTACCCTTTCTCCTTATAGAGACCACCACATCGACGGCGCTCGCGATCAGACTTTTCGGTATCGGTGATCTTTCCGTATTCGTCCCGGAAGTAGTCGAGGTGCTTCATGTAGTTGACCGTCTTCTCGTTAAGAAACCTCGCGGCGAGCTTTTGCGTTCTCTCGGAGGGCGGCATATACGAGAAGGTCAGGAAGTAGGAGCTTAAGAAATTGTCACCGGAGAGAAAGATGCGCGCTCTCTCGCTATCGACGATGCTGCTTGCCCTCGTCGGCCAGGTGGAGTTCGGGTAGTAGTTGTACCTGCGCCGCTGCGCCTCGATAAAGTAGGCCCAGCCGGACCCGAGACGCATCAACGCGTTGTTCACCTGCGCGGAGACGGCGTCGAGCTCTTCCTCCGTTGCCGAGCGCAAGTCCGGGCCAAAGAACTGCATCGTGGATTGGAAGGAGCCTGCTTTATTGAGGACGACGCCGGGTGCCGCAAGCAGGGCCCACGGCAGCCTGTGCGCGAGTCTGGTTGGGTGTTTTTGATACTCATGCAGATGATACAAAATGCACCCGTTGTGCGTTAGTACAGCTCTAGGTCAACCCTCCAGAAAATCATCGTCGTTAATGTGGCGCAACAGGATCTCAAGGAAGTAGGGGTCCTTCCTGTAGAGAAGCTGGAGCGCGATGTAAACCGGCACGGCAACGAGGCTCAGCCACAGGTTTTGCAGGCCGAGAATCAAAGCGGCCGCGACCGTTCCTCCGAGGATCATGATATTGCGGGGCAAGCCGCCCATCATCACCCGGTCGGTAAGGCCCTTGTTGATTGCCAGTTTCAAAACGTCAAGCCTCCCGCGAACCCGAAAAAGGAGAGGCCCCAGCCGGACGCGGCGCAGGCGATGGAGAGGCCGAGGACGAGTTGCACGCCCTTTCTCAGGATGCCTCCCATCTCACCGAACGCGAGGGCAAGTCCGGTGATGATGATCGCGACGACCGAGCCGAAGCGTAACCACGGCCCGGTGATCGACGTCAGGATCTGGTTCATAGGAGATTCCCAGGGCATGCCGGAACCTGACGCATACGCGAAAGCTGGGATGAGTACCAGGCCGACCATCACGATACAGCTCTTCCAACGAACGCTCATAGGTGCCTCCCGGTTAGTGACGTTCATACTTCTGCATCTTGTTGCTATCCTTTCAGATGGATAGTTCCTCGGCGAAACTGTACGGGATGGTTTCCGATTGCCTGGTCCCCTTGTAGGCGGCCTCTTCGTGCGATCGTGCGGAAATCTCCTGGGCGTTCAGCTTGCCGAGCTTCCGTACCACGTATTTAATGGTCCCGATCTCCTTGTCGGTGAAGGAGGAAAGATCCTCCTGGGCTAGTGCGCGGAAAAATTCACCCGATTTGTCATCGAAGATGATTTCTTCGCCCTCTATCTTTTTTTCCGTTGAGAGGATCCAGAGATAAAGATCGTAGTTGTCGGGGACCGGGCCATACGGCAGGTGCTGGTACCGCGTTCCCGTGATGCCCACCCCGTGCTCTTTGAAATGGTAAAAATCACAGTACCAGAGCAATTTATTGAGCTTGGTCTTAAAAACTCCTTTAAGGTTCTTGAGCAGGTACAGGATGAGGTTTTCGAGCTTGTCGGGATCAAGAACCTTGTACCCCGAATCGATCGTCGGCTCTTTGGAAATCCACGCCTCCAGAAACTTCCTCTTGTTTCCTCCAGTTAATCCTTTGATGCGCTCCTCGACCCTTTGCCTTTCCCTCTTGGAGAGGTTATTGCGGTTCAGCTCGAAAATCTTTCGCACATTCTCGGGGCTGTCTTTCAGGAGGACGAGGGTCTCATTATGGACGATGTCCTGTATCGCTCCGGCCTCGTACCTGTGGACGGTGATCTCGCCCCATCCCAGGAACCGGCCGAAACATCGCTGGCTCATTCCGTAAGTTTCCCGTATCGCTTTGATGACCCGGGGGGTAATCAGGTTATGCTTTTTCCGGTAAAGATCGTAGGCACGCCTGAAATTCTGCTCTTCGAGGGCAGGGGTGGCAAATTCCTCTCCGCATTTTTTGCACTTGTAGACTCTCGCCGCGTACTCGACCGGCTCGCCGAGGACCGGTAGGTTTTCCTTTTTTGAGAGAAGCTTGACCTGCGTTACTTTCTCGCACCGGGGGCACAATTCGCCACCCGGTTCGTCTTTACTCGTGAAACGATAAACATTTGACATAAAACCCGTCCTCAGATCGCAGCAGCCGTAGCTTGATACACATGTCAATGCCCCGGTAGTTCGTGGTGAATTCCCACACGCCTACTTCGCCGGGATACTCGGGGTCCATCTCAGGGCCTGAACAGTAGTCGTAAGCTTGAAGGCCCCAGAGTACCTCTTCCCTTTCCTTCGGCGACATCCCGTGTCGTGCCAGGAACTCATTGTTCTTCTCCCGCTGGGTAACGATGTAATGGCGGCGGGCAATGGCCTCCTTGAGCTGCGTGAGAAAAAGCGCTGTCCGAGAATCATAAACCAAACTGACGCTCAGAGGCCTTGACATGTTATCTTATGATAACACTTTATTTTAGGTTGTCAAGAACTTTTTTTGCGAGTTTTTTTGAGTACTCTTTTTTTCGATGGAACTTACGATAGGGGGTCTTGCGCGCAATCGTTTGCGGCTCAGGCACCGGCCGTAGCTGCCACCTATCCCTGTTTCTGTTCGATCGAGAGCAGTGCGTCCTTCAGGACTTCATCAAACCGGCGCTCAAGTCCCTGGTTCGCGCCGCGGCAGCCCGCTACAACCCTGTCTGCCCACTCAAGGTACTCCCGTTTCCTCTCCAGAGGCCAGTCTGCCGGAGGGTTGTGGGTGATCTCCAGGATGTTGCTGATCTTGTCCGCAATCTTAATCTCCTTCGCGTGGTGAGAGAGGTTCGGGGCGTGCTCGATTTGGAGTCGTTTGCGCTCAACGTCAGCCAGGCTCTTGTCGTCGGTTACCTCCGCGACGAGGGCCCGTACCGTGACGCCGAACAGGGCTTCCACCTCCTCCGGGGTGGTCCCGGTATCTTCGACGGTGTCATGGAGCACGGCAGCGACAAGAGTGGATAGGTCGGTGACGCCCCCCACGTCGGCCACGAGATCGGCAACCTCGATAGGGTGGTTGATGTAGGGTGAGGCGTCCCTGCCTTTTCGTCGCTGAGATCGGTGCCTGTCGGCAGCGAAGTGTGTGGCCTGTAACAGCCGAGCGGCAATGTCTGCGGGTTGGCTCACGTATGGCCTCCTTCGCCATGGAGGCAATGAAGCTTCCATGGCTTCTGTTCAATGGTATGCTGACCCTCCCTTTCTTGTCAAACGAGAATCAGCACTCCGAATCGGCACTCCCAGGGTTTTTTGGTAGCAACCTGCGTGAGGAACACGACATCAGAAAATAACTGAGGGGCTCCCTTGGCTATTTCTTGACTATGCCCACCGTTAGCCACCGAGGTGAGTAACACTTTTTTTAAAGACTCGCCAGTCTTTCCTTTCACCTACAAGTCGAGCGTGGCCCTGGATGTCTCGAAATGCAGATTACCGCCTGAAATCCGGCCGATGAGCCGTTTAGTCGGCTCGATAGACTTCCTCCCTATTCTCCTCAGATGTAGTAAACGGAAATAAGAAGAAACATGCGTTGACAACCCGCAAAAGCGAACATAGGATAAAATGGCTGTCGACTTTAAAATTCTGAGGAGGCGGGAATCATGGACGACAAAGAAAAAAAGCTGATTGATCAATCGAGCGAACCCAAAACCATTGATGGGTCCTCTGCAGACGTTGAGGGTCTTCCGGCAGACCCCGGTCGTCGCGCGTTACTGAAATCACTTGTTGCCGGGGCTGCCTTGGCTGGGGCCACCGCTGGTGGCGTACTTGTTGGCGGGGACAAGGCTGAAGCACAGGCACCAGTCCCGGGCGGTCCCCAGGGCGAGGCATTGAAGAACCCCTATGGTGGCAGACCGGGTGGCGGCATATCGCTGCCTACCTATTTCCGTCCTACCAAATATATGACAGGAAGCCGGGCGAACTATTTCCCGCTGACCGAGGAATTAGGTCCCGACGAAATGCGGGTCTCGTTCCTGGGCTCCACACCGTATCCCCCTCGGCGTGACCAGGCAGGAACGTGCATGATGGTGGAACTGGGCAATGGAGACCGGTTCTTTTTCGACTATGGCAGCGGCTGCACGCGCAACCTCATAGGGATGCAGGTACCTGCCCAGCTGGTCAACGATATCTTTATCTCTCACCTCCACATCGACCACTATGCCGACATTCCCTATCTGTTTCCCTTCAGGGCATGGTCAGGCGGCTATATGCCGCTTCGAATCCATGGCCCATCAGGTCGCACACCGGATTTGGGAACGAAAGCTATGGCCAAAGGAATGAAACAGATGCTCAAGTGGCACATAGAGGCCTTTGACATATTCCCCATCGGAGGTGGTTACGAGATTGAAGTCAATGAGTTTGACTTCCGTCAGGAGAATGGCATTGTGTACGACAAGAATGGCGTGACGGTCAGAAGCTGGCCCCGTTCCCACGCCAAAGATGGCGCAGTGGCCTACAGGCTTGACTGGAACGGATTGTCGTTCGTGTGGACCGGCGATGGCCGCCCTGACGAGCTGACCAAGAAGTTCGCCAAAGGAGTGGATGTGTTCGTGACAGAGATGTCAGGCCAGGATATCGGCCAATTGATGTCCTACAAATACGGCCTCCCTACGCAGATATTCAATTACACGATCGACACCCATCACACCAGCCATTACGCAGTGGGCGACCTCATGGCCACCGTCAAACCCCGAATCGGCATGGTCACGCACTTCATTTTCGATGAAGACACTAACGCCGAAATGGTTGCTGGCGTTCGGGCTCACTATGACGGGTTGTTTGAGTATGGTACCGATGTGGCCGTGGTAAACGTGACCAAAGACGCGGTCTGGTATCGTAAAGCCGTGCTGCCTGATAAGTCGGGTTCAGTTCCACCTTTCCGTGAAATGGCTGAGAGGGCCAAGAAGTTTGGCGAGAAGCTCCCCGAGAATTTCACGTTCCCGAATCCCAGAATGACCCGTGAAGAGCAGCAGGATAAACGCTGGAGAGACCTCGAGGTTGATCCACATGTATACTATCCGAAAGAGGTATACCGTGAGCCTTTGACAAAATGGCCCAAGGATTACACGGTTAAGACAGCGGATTTTATCAGGACAACAGAAGAAGACAAGAAGTAGTTCACATGGGGCGCCGGGCTCCGGCGCCCCAGCTATAACGTATCATTAACGATGTTTCGGAGATACCATGATTGAATTTGGAACTCCCGGCGCGACGCCGGTTACCATACTCACAGGATTCCTGGGCGCAGGGAAGACGACGCTGCTGAACCGTATGCTCAATGGCGACCATGGCCTCCGCGTAGCAGTGCTGGTCAATGATTTCGGCGCGATCAATATAGATGCGGACCTGGTGGTTGGCGTCGAGGATGATGTAGTAAGCCTTGCAAACGGTTGTGTCTGTTGCTCAATTCGAGACGACCTCATAGAAACCATCGACATGGTCCTGGCCCGACCCGAGTCCCCTGAATATATCCTTCTGGAGGCAAGCGGGATCGCGGACCCATCCAGTATTGCGATGACATTCACCGACGCAAAGTTTCGTGACCGGATACGGCTGGACAGCATAATGTGCCTGGTGGACGCCGAGCAGGTATTCGCCGCTCCTGAGCATATGGAGCTCAAGCTCCGTCAGATGGCCTTCTCAGACATGATCATACTCAACAAGGTTGATCTGGTGGACCACAACCAGATCCAGAAGGTCCATGACTGGCTCAGCTCAAGATTTACCAGGTATAGACTTGTTGAGGCGGTAAATGCAGACGTGCCCCTCGATATCCTTCTGTCAGTGGGACGATTCGACGCCATGGAGTCCGCCAAGCCGCTCCGGTCCTGCGGCCATGCAACGGGGTGCGATTGTGCCCATGATGGAAGTGACACGGATCACATCCGTGATACCACGTATCACCACTCAGCGGCTGCTTTCAGCTCCACATCCTTCGAAACAGATGCACCTGTGTCTCTTGAGCTTTTGAAAAAGGCCGTAAAAAAGACCCCCGGGTCCATATACCGAATGAAGGGTGTGGTGCTGAGTACCGAGGCGCCGGATAGGCGAGTGATTCTCCAGGCCGTCGGCAAACGTGTCGACATTGCTATAGAAGATCCTTGGGGCAACCGGGCTCCACGTACCCGGGTGGTTGCAATCGGAGCTAAAGGTGCAGTGGATAAGTCGACGCTCGAAGCGATTTTTAATTATTCTGATGATGACTAGTGCATGTCGTCAGACGAATGGGACGAGGTGCTGAATACGCTCGGGATCGAACCCCGGCGAACCGAGTTTGATGAACTGAGCCTATCAAACAGACAACCTGAATAAGGGCAGAGTGCGAATATGGCTCTGCCTCCACTCTTATCCTTGGTCACTTTCCACTTATAATCTGCTATCGGTTCAGAAAATCCAACCTTAACCAGTACAGGAAGCTATACGTAACAAATCCTGCTTTTTCTTTGTAGTAGCCGTGCGTTACATACTGTTTTCCTCAAGCACTTTTTTCTGACTCCATGGTGCCTGGTTTTGTGTTTGTCGGTGACGATGCATCTTTATGGTGAA
>DATFYE010000103.1:0-54196 GCA_035315185.1 Syntrophorhabdales bacterium
GGGCTTCTCCACCGCTGCGCTTCATAAGAGAATCTTGCTGACCTACCGATTGTCGGAAGGAGCCTATTCTCTTACTCAACTCCGGTACGACCTCAGAAAAATGAAAGCGAGAGGACTGATCATGCGCAATGGCCATCACTACACCTATTGCCTCACGGACAAAGGCACCAAGGTCAGCCTCATGTTCGTTCTCTTCCATAAGCGTGTCTGCGGTCCTCTTGCCAACAGTCTCTTTCATCACAAACCAACGACGGCGCCATGCTCGATACATAAACTGGAGAAGGCTTACCACAAGGCCGATGCGTCGATTCAGCACATTGTTGATCTTCTTGCCGCATGAGAATACTTGTGAGAGATAAATTCTCAGAATAGGTCATGTTAGAATCTAAACAATATCGAATCACCAAAATCCAAAGCGACGCCAGAACCAGGTCTTCAGCGTGGAACCTTTGATATTCGAACTTGTTTAGGATTTAGATATTCGATCACCCGCTAGCGGGTACCCGGAATTTAAAACACAGGACACACACCCGCTGCGTGGCTACCCGGAAGGTATACACGTGAAGGCGAATTGGTATTAGACCAGCGCGCAGACCGACCTAAACTGTTACACAAGGGTTTCTGACCTCAGAAGGGTTTTTATTTTTCACTTCCTTAACCCTGTTTGTTTGGCGATTTTAGAAAATCTCTCAACCTCTCCTTTGAAATATGCCCTCAACTTTTCTGTTCCCACCTGCAAATCGATGTCATAGTTTAATCTTTTGCTAGAAGCTGCCACCTCAGGATTTGCCAGAACCGCCTTTAAAACATCTTCCCAGGTCTTAATGACTGCCTGTGGCAAGCCTCTCGGCCCCAATAAAGTGATGATCAAATTGACATTAACCTGCGGATAATTCTTTTCAGCAAAAGTGGGAATACTGGGAAAGCTCTCCAGACGCCTTTCTGTACAAACCGCAAGACCTCGAATCCTCCCAGCCTTCATTAAAGATTGAGAGGTGGATAAGGAGCCAAACCAGAAATCGATATGTCCACCTAAGGTATTGGTGATGCCTTCTCTACTGCTGCTGATGGGTACGTGTCGGAGGTCAATTTTGGCAGCAGCCTTAAATAGCTCAAGGGCAAAGTAAGGCTCTGACTGAATCCCTGAGGTGCCGCACGTCAGAGCCCCAGGCTTTTTCTTTGCATACTCAACCAAATCATCAAGTGTCCTAAATTCTGATTCATTTCTGGTCGCAATAAGATTCGCTTGGTAGGCTAACAAAGCAAGTGGGTCGAGCTCCCGTGCATCCTTAGGATCGATTGCAGGCGCTATGGTGATGGGAGCTGAACTGGTTCCCAGTAAGGTATAGCCGTCATTCTTGGAATTAGCAACAAAATCGGCCCCCACTAATCCACTTGCACCCGTCCGGTCTACAACAGTGACCGGCACCTTCATCATCTTTGACAGTTCATCCGTAAGGGAGCGGAAGAAAAGGTCGCTTGAACCACCAGCCCCAAAGGGAACTACTATCTGAATTGGCTTGCTCGGATACTTTTCCTGTCCGTAACCGACCGTGTTAAACCTAATCCCTAATACCGTCGCAATGAGAACGATCCATAATATCTTCACCTTCATTTCGCTACCCCCTAATAATCTTATTTTGCCTTTTATAAATTACTTTTCCCTCCTACTCCTCCATGTTTAAAATATCTTCCCCCAGTTTCTTTTTGCTAAGAAATGATGAGAGGAGTATCAACAAGGCCATCCCGAAAAAGATTGCAGAAATTGGACGCTGGAAGAAGACCAAAAAACCTCCTCTCGATATAATCATGGAACGATGGAGCGCATTTTCCATCATTGGGCCTAACACCAAGGCCAGAATTAGAGGGGTTGCTTCATAGTCGAATTTTTTCATCAGGTAACCCATCACACCAAAGATGGTCATGATGTACATGTCTGTAAGGCTGTTATTAATGGTATATGACCCAATGAGGCAGAAAAGGATGATCAGTGAGAAGAGGATACCATAAGGTATTTTGAGAATTTTCACCCAGATGCCTATTAAGGGGAGATTCAACAGCAGCAACATCACATTGCCGATATACATGCTTCCGATGACCCCCCAGAAAACTTGTGGGGATTCTTTGATCAGCAACGGACCAGGATTTAATCCATAGATCATCAGGGCTCCCAAAACAATTGCACTGGAAGCTCCGGCAGGGATGCCGAGGCTCAGCAGAGGTACCAATGTCCCTGATGCGGCAGCATTATTGGCTGCCTCTGGTCCGGCTACCCCCTCAATCACTCCGGTTCCAAATTTCTCCGGATATTTAGAAAGTTTTTTCTCCAGAGAATAAGAGACAAAGGTAGGAATCACCACACTAATCCCCGGGATAATCCCCATAAAAAAACCGAGGATGGAGGCACGGAGCACAGGGAGAATAGAATCTTTCCAGTCTTGCAAGGTTGGTAAAAGCTCCTTGATTTTAGTTTCAAAAACCACTCGACTGAAGGACCTCTCCACTGTGATCAGGACTTCAGAAACTCCGAAAAGACCGATCACCACTTGGGCTAAGCCTACTCCGTCCCTCAAAGCCAAGACCCCATAGGTGAAACGGGGGTGACTCGAGATTGGGTCGAGTCCGACAGCTGCCAGGATAAGCCCGAAGGACATCATCATCAAAGCCTTGGCTATAGAGCCGCGGGCTAAATAAACCACGATGGTTAAACCGCATACCATCAGGGAAAAATACTCAGGGGGGCCGAAACGTAAGCCAAACTCTGCCAGGGGTGGAGCTATCAATACCAGTCCAAAAAGAGTCCCCGTTCCTGCAATAAAAGAAGCGAAAGCAGCCATCCCCAGGGCTGGTCCCGCCCTTCCTTTCCTTGCCATTGCGTAGCCATCCATACAGGTTATGACCGAAGATGCTTCTCCGGGAATATTGACCAGAATGGACGTGGTGGAGCCACCGTACTGTGCTCCATACATTATCCCTGCAAACATAATGAAAGCAGAAACGGGCGGAACGTGAAAGGTAACAGGCAGCAGGAGGGAGATGGCTCCGACCGGACCAATGCCTGGGAGTACTCCGGTCAACGTGCCAATCAAAACGCCGATGAAGCAATAAAAAAGATTAACTGGATGCAGTGCCGTACCAAGGCCCATCACCAGATTCTGAAAACTCTCCAATCTAATCCTCCTTAAACGCCCAGAATGCCTTTGGGGAGCTGGGCATTCAGCAAGATGTCAAAAACTATATATGACCCAATGGTTACTAAGGAGGCGATCAGGATTGCAGTCAAACAGCGCTGTCTTGAAACCCCCAAAAGAAAAAATACCAAAAGTAAAAAGGTACATAAAACAAAGCCGACCGAATTTAAAAGAAGAACATAGAAAAACATGCTCCCAAGGACAAGGACAACGTTCTGCCAGCGCACCTCTTCCGGAGCAACGGCGAGAGTTTCCCCTTTTGGGGGTTTTAGCAGCGCCTTTACCAAAACCGATAAGGACATCACTCCCAAAAGCAGGGCAGCACCAAATGAAAAGTAGCCAGGCCCAGGCGTATGCCAATTCCCCAAGTCAAGGCGATATGACTCAATAGCAATATAGATGGAAACCAATAGCCAAAAACCAGAACTGTAAATATCTAAACGCCCCATAGCCTCTACTCTGCCCTATGCTTTGCGTTTCTTTAGTTCAGCAAATAAATGCTCCTTTACCGGAAGCGAACGGACCCGGATTCCAATGGCATCGTAAATGGCGTTGGTGATGGCAGGAGCCGTTTGAACAAGGGCCGCCTCCGAGATTCCTTTTGCACCGAAAGGGCCATGGGGTTCAGGCTTCTCCACGAGGACATAATCGATCTGGTCCGGGATGGACTGAATCCTCGGAATGCCACACTTCCCGAGACTATTCGTGATGATGAAGCCGTCTTTCATGACAAACTCTTCACTGAACACATAACCCAATCCCATGACCGCACTCCCCTCCAATTGGCCTTTTATGACCTTGGGATTGAAGGCCTTGCCAGCATCATGGGACAGGATCATCTTAAGAACCTTTACGGTGCCATCATTATCGTCAACCTCCACCACGGCCACCTGAGCTCCATAGCTATAGCTGATATAATTTCTGTAAAGGCTCTCTTTTCCCATCCTCTCTATCTCTTTAGGGTCTTGACTCACGTACACCGGGCTTTCCTTGAGCCGAAAGCTTCTTGGAGAATGGTAATCGAACACTTCCCGAACCTCTATTCCTAGACTTTCGGCTGATTGATGAAGCTCTCTTAGTGAGATGGCCCTCTTACCGTTCTTTTTGTTGAAAAACAGATCGCCTTTCAGACCGAGGAAACCTTGGGGGGTCTCCGAAAATTCAGAGGCCAGGGAGAAGACCCTGCTTTTAAATTTCTCCCCTGCCTTCATCACAGCGTTCCCGACCACAATTGTCTGTCGTTGAGAGGTCCCCTGGCACCACTCCATCATATGTAGGGTATCTCCGGTGAGAATGTCAATTCGATCATAATCAATCCCCGTTACTTCGGAGGCGATCTGGGCCATCACGGTTCTTGCTCCCTGGCCCATGTCGACCGCGGAGACTGTCACCTGAACCCTTCCATCTTTCATCAATTTAAAAATCGCACCCCCCCGGTCATCCGTTAACCCGGTAATCCCGATGTTTTTCCATCCTGAGGCAACCCCCATCCCGATCCTCTTGCCGGGTCTGCGCTCATAGGGAGGCATAAGATCGACAAGCTTTTTGGCTTCTATGAGCGTCTCCTTTACGGCAACAGCGCTTCCCATTACTTCGCCTGCGATCGTCATCTTCCCTTCTTCGAGAGCGTTTTTCAAACGGATTTCAAAGGGGTCAATCTTCAACTCACGGGCTAAGGTATCGATGAGAGACTCAATGGCGAAATGGACCTGGTTGACCCCATACCCCCTGAAGGCCCCTCCAAGAACATTGTTTGTATAAACCGCACGGCCTTCGAGATGGTAGGTCGGCCAGTAATAAGGCCCTCCTCCAAACATCACGGACTTCTCCATGACTGACGCACTGCATCCCACATAGGCTCCTGCGTCAGAAGTCAAGCAGGCCTGAAGAGCCGTGAATATTCCTTCTTTCGTCGCCCCTATTTTGTATTTCATATAGTAGGGGTGTCTTTTGGTACTCATTCGAAACGATTCTTGCCTGGTGAGAGTGATTTTGACCGGCCTCTTGGTCAAGAACGCTCCTAAGGCGAGTACGATTTCAATAGTGAGATCGAATCTACTGCCGAAAGCTCCTCCCATGGGCAATCCGATCACCCTCACCCTCTCTTGCGGGAGACAGAGGTTGGTGGCAATTTCGTCGCGCACTATGAATGGAACTTGAGTACCGATCCAGATAGTCACTCCTCCATCCGGTTCGGCAACCCCTAATCCCGCTTCAGGTTCCAGATAACCGTGTTCCAGAAAAGGGGTTGTGTATTCGTCCTCGACAACGACACTTGCTTCTTCGAACCCCTTTTCAACATCTCCTAAGCTGAGCTCCGTCTGTCCACAGATGTTTCCCTCCTCATGAATCTTTGGGGCATCCGGCCGGAGGGCGTCCGTGGGTGTTAAAACAACAGGCAACGATTTGAAATTGACTTTAATTTTGTGGACCGCCTCTTCCGCTGCCTCTTTAGTTTCAGCGAAAACTGCGGCAATGACATCCCCAATGAACCGCACCTTACGATCTGCGAACACCGGTCGATTCCCCCCATACCGGTTTGGTCCGGGGACATCTTTACTCGTCAGGATCTTGTGAACCCCTGTTACCTCTTCCGCCAAAGACGTGTCGACTTCCAAAATTTCTGCATGGGGTAGAGGAGACAAGAGAAGCTTTCCAAAAAGCATTTCTTCTCGGTAAAGGTCATCAGAAAATACCAACTGGCCCGTGGCCTTATCGACCACCTCCTTCTCCAGGGGGGACTTTCCTAAGGGACCCTCTCCAGAAGATGGACCAGCGAATGTCCCAAAAGAAGCCTCTTCATGGCCCCGTAAAATTTTTGCTGCTTCCTGGATAGCGGTGATGATGGGATAATAACCTGTGCACCGACAGAGGTTGCCTTTTAAATATTTCTTAATATCCTCTTCGGTAGGATCAGGAGTTATATCAAGAAGTCCCTTCGCTGTTAGGATCATTCCTGGTGTGCAAAAGCCGCACTGGATGGCACCGTGACGGATGAAGGCCGCCTGGAGGGGATGAAGCGCATCGTCTCTTGCCAAGCCCTCGATCGTGGTAACCGCCCGACCACTCGCCTTCAAGGCTGGCACAATGCAAGAGTGAATGGGCACGCCATCCAACAAGACCGTGCAGGCTCCACATTCGCCCTCTCCGCATCCATTTTTAACCCCTTTGAGGTGGAGACGCCGACGCAATACGTCGAGCAGCGTCTCAGAAGCCTCTACCTCAAGTTCCGTGGGCTTTCCATTAACAGAAAAAAACAGTTTTTCCAGGGTAGCTATCCTCCTTAAAAGATCAATTACAAGCTGATGGAGCCAGCCAGATGGATAGAGTCGCCTTGAGCTCTCGCGATCGCCGTCTTGAGTAATCGCTTTATCAGTGTTCTGATCAGATCCCGGCGGTATTCCGCTGAACCTCGCAACAGGCTGTCCCTTGGGTTCGCCTCCTCACTTGCCACGGATGCGGCTTCCTCCAGAAGCTCTGCAGTATCACATCGAGCTCCCTTCACAACTGCCTCAGTCCTCTGAGCCCGGAAAGGGCGGTCCGAAACCGGACCTAAGACGATCCTGATGTCTGCAATGCTCTGTTCACGTAAGGACACCCAGGCTGCTCCATTGAGGACAGGCAGACCCATGGCGTTGCGAGGTGCAATACGCAGAAAGGCCGATCCTTCCCCGTCCTTTGCAGATGGGAAAGAGAGATAAGCTAATACTTCTCTCGAACTGTCAACACGGGAATGACCTATTCCCGCATATAAATTTTCGACAAGGTCTGCCAATCCCTCTTGGGCCGAAATGATCCTTGCCCTTGCTCTGAGCGCGATGAGCGCTATGGCCCCGTCAGCCGCAGGTTGAGCATTCACCACATTTCCAACCAGAGTAGCGATATGCCGTATTTGAGGCGAACCAATGGTTGCACAGGCCTCTGCCAAGCAGGTCCCTGATTTCTGAATGAGGGGGGAAGAGGCACAGGCGGCATGGGTGACTCGAGCACCTATGCGAATTTCTTCACCCTCTTCCACGATCCCTTCCAATTCCGAGATTCGTGTTATGTCGAGAAGCGCGATGGGATTGCACTCTCCCCTCTGAATGGCAAGAATGAGATCTGTTCCTCCTGCCAGGATTCGCGCCTCTCCAGAGTATCTCCCCAATTCCTTTACGCAGGCTTCGGTTGTTTCAGGGAAGATATATCGTTGAACCATCCTCTACGACCTCACGATAAGACGCTCATCACCAAATGCAGCCCCTTCTTTATCCTGAGCCAATATTTCATATGGATTGGCTAGAGAATCTGAGGCCCAGAGCCGGGTTGATTCACTCTTCTAAGCGATTCAAGAACAGACTGTAATGTCAATTTCCCTGGAACGCCTTTGATCGGATTGGATCGCATGATGTGGGTTCGATTCCCTCCACCTTCGGCTTCAATCTCAATAATCGATCCTGATAAGAACTCGCCTTTTAACGTAGAAGGATTCTACCACTGTGTTTTCAAGCTGTCTACAGGAAAAGTTCAACAATCTTTGTGAGACTGGATTTACCAAGTCGTCAAGCAGCCGATTCCGCTGAAATCGGAGAGGTAAGGAGCCTATCATTTGCGAAAGTCGAGCCGACTCCTTTACTCCATCACCGGCGAGAGAGCGCGTTTACGGGTGCTCGCCGAAGATGTTGACAAAGCCCTATTGGAGGGGTACAAAAATACGTTGATGGATAAGAATCACTTACCCTTCTTTTCGATAATGCTGGGTCAATTATAGCAACAGCTGAACGGCCATGGTGCCACGATCTCGCCCTGCAGATTTTTCACATTCCTCATCGGCTTCATAGACTTCTCCTTCCTCCTTAAGCCCAAGCTACTAATCCATGGATAGTCATTCTCACAAGAGCAGTCAAGCAGTGGGGAGCGTCTTCTTTAGTTCCCCGCACTACTCGGACCCCGGGTCTTCATCGAAGAGGTCCGTAAGGGTAACGAGACAGCTATACCTCACGATTACCAGTTCAAAGCTTCGCCATATTGGCCCGTTGCCAGTATGAAAATTCCAGGAAGCACTCATCGGGGTTCCAAGAGTATTTCTAACGCCTATTAGCTCTCGAAAGTTGATGGGATGGAGGCAGTTCTTGCGAAACAGTGGAAATCAGGGCTTGAAGAAAGCCCGGAAAGGGATGGATGCGACGGAGCGCTAGTAAAAGCCTCAATACGGAACGGGTTGGTCCGTGTCCGCTGCCGGGTGAAAAAGAGGCAGTCGGTCGGCCGCGTGCTGCATCGCCTCCTCCATCGGGATGCCGGCCATTATCAAGCCGATTTCCTCGACCGTCGCCTGATCGCGCTCGACGACGCCGATGAGGCGACCTTCATACATCACCGCGATCCGGTCCGAGAGGCTGCGGATCTCGTCGAGGTCTTCGGAGATCATCAGGATGGCCTTTCCCGCTGCACGCTGCTCGAGCAGGCGCTGATGGATAAACTCGGTCGCGCCGATATCAACTCCGCGCGTCGGCTGAGCCGCTATCAATAGCTTCGGCTCACGCGAGAGCTCGCGCGCCATGATCAGTTTCTGAATGTTGCCTCCCGAAAGATTCTTAACCGGCGTGTCCAGGTTAGGCGTCTTGACGCTGAACTCGTCCACCAGTTCGCGGGCGCGAGCCCACATCTTGGACATTCTCAGAAAGATCCCGTTGGTGTACTGCGAAGAAGCGTGATCCCGCAGGAACAGATTCTCCTCCACGGAAAAGTCTGCAATCACGCCGTCGCGCATCCGTTCTTCGGGGATGTAGGCCACGGCTGTTTCCATGCGTTTGAGCGGCGGGGCGTGCGTCATGTCCTGCTCATCGATGATGATCGTCCCTGCCATCACTTTGCGCAGGCCGGCCACACACTCCGCAAACTCACGCTGACCATTACCGGAAACACCGGCAATTCCCACGATCTCACCGCCACGGACCTCCAAATCCACCCCTCGAAGCACCTCGGTACGCCGGTCGCCGAGAGCGTGAAGCCCCTTAATCCTGAGGCGCACAGGACCTGCCTGGAGCGGCTGCGGTTCCAGAGGTTTGACCTCGCGTCCAACCATCATGCGGACCAGCTCGTCACGCGTGACGCTGTCGGTAGGCCTTGTGCCGATCATACGCCCGTCGCGAAGTGCCGATACACGGTCACTTATCGCCATCACCTCATGCAGCTTGTGGGAGATAAAAACCAGACCATGGCCTTCGCTCACCATTCTCTTGAAAGTCGCGAAGAGATCATTGACCTCCTGGGGCGTGAGCACGGCCGTCGGCTCGTCAAGAATGATAAGGCTCGCGCCGCGATAAAGCGCCTTGAGGATTTCCACGCGCTGCTGCTCACCTACCGACAGATGCGAGATGGTTGCCCACGGGTCAACCTTCAGGCCGTAGGCTTGCGATAGCTTAAGGAGTCGGTCAGATACTACGTCGAGGTCGAGCCGGGGCTCGCGGGACGACTTCAACCCCAGCGCCACGTTTTCCGCCACAGTCAGCTTCGGCACGAGCATGAAATGCTGATGGATCATGCCGATGCCGGCTCGAATAGCCTCGGCAGGCGAACGAAATATGTGCTGCGTTCCGTCGATGTAGATTTGGCCCTCGTCGGGCCGATACAGACCGTAAAGCATCCGCATCAACGTGCTCTTCCCCGCGCCGTTCTCGCCAAGAAGTGCGTGCACTTCTCCCGCCGATACATCAAAGGAGACGTCGACATTTGCGACCACGCCGGGGAAGCGCTTGGTGATGCCGCGCATTTCAACCCGGCGAATACGCTTTTGCGGAGAAGATGATGGTGTGGCCGCGATCATACTACAACGCCTCGTCTGACTCAGCTCCAAAGAGAAGGCCACGTGGGCTCCTGCACCAGCCAGGAGCCCACGTGTGGCCGCAGCATTTAAGGCTTAATCTTCAAAGTGCCGCTCGTGATGTCTGCAATCACCTTGTCACCGGCTTTCTTGACAGCGTCCGGCAGCTTGAAGCTCGGATTGTAGACGATCTTCAATCCCCCGTTCTTCAGCTCTGCGACGTAAGTCTCTCCGCCAAGCTTTCCCGCCTTGTAGTTTTTGATCATCGCCCTGAGAACACCCATCCAGTCATACTGCTGACTGGCAACGACGAGCTCGGGCGCCAGAGGCGCCTGGTTCTGCTGCGTGCCGAACCAGAGCACCTTCCCTTTTGCTGCCTTGGCAGCGCCGATGGATCCCACTACAGACTGAGACGAACCCGTAAGCGCGTCTGCGCCCGCGGCGATCTGGGTCTTGGCGGCTTCCGCCATCAATGCGACATCCGAGAACGAGCCCGTCCAGGTCTTCGAAACCCGTATGCTCGGATCCACCGAAGCGACACCCTGTGTGAAGCCGGAGATGTACGTCTTGGCATCTCCGATCTCGACAGGCCCGGTTACGCCGATCACCTTCGTCTTGGTCAGCTTGGCCGCAAGCACGCCGTTGACATAGCCGCCCTGTTCAGCCGCTGCAGTGTATGCAAGCACGTTCGGCAGCCCGAAAGTGTCGACGTGCGTCCCCCAGGCAAACGCTGTCTTGGGAAAGTCCTTGGCGATCTCCTGTACGGATGAGCCGTACTGGGAGCCATGTGCGAGCACGATGTTGAAACCCTGCCCGGCATAGTCGCGAATAGCGGCCGCGGCGTCGGGCACTTTGAACATGTCTTCCGAATAGGCGATTTGCAGCGCAGATTCCCCTCCCATCTCCTTCTGCAAAGCTTTGAGCGCATCATACATGGACTGACTAAATGCCATGTCCGTTTTGGCGCTCGGCATCACAATTGCGATCCGAAACGCCGGGGCGGCAACGGCAGGTCCGCCGAAGGCGACGGCCAGCATGCCAATCACCAATGCAACGATCAACAGGTTACGCGTTTTCATCTTTTCTCCTCCTTGTGTGGTTTATTTATACTAATGCTCGCCTCTTTCGAAGGGCTTGTTCAGCGAAATCGGTTCGCGCTCATGGTTATGAGCCACGGCCAGCACGGCAATGGTCAGCACATAGGGCAGCATCACGGCAATATCGGAAGGGATCTTCACCGCAAGAACCTGCATCCAAAGCTGCAGAGCATTCATGAAGCTGAACAAAAGCGCTCCGCCCATGATTGCCACCGGGCGCCAGCCGCCGAAGTAGACGAGGGCTACGGCAATAAAGCCCATGCCTGCCGTGAGGTTCTCCTGAAAGAGATTAACCATTGCAAGCGACAGCGAGGCGCCCGCGAGTCCGGCCAGCACTGCACCCAAGCAAACACTGGCGTACCGGACGCGGAGGACGCTCACCCCAAGCGAATCTGCTGCGGCTGGAGTGTGCCCCACGGCTTTTATCTTGAGGCCCCACGTGGTTTTGTCCAGAAACCACCAGGCCAGAGGTACGACGAGAAACGCGGCGTAGACCGCAAGACTGTGTTGAAACAGGATCTCGCCCAGGATGGGAATGTCTCCGAGGATCGGTATCTTGACCGGCTGAAACCCGACCACGGTCTTGACCGTGCCAACCGTGACCTTGAACAGCAGCGATGAGAGCCCCAGCCCGAACATATACAAACCGATGCCGCTGATGCCTTGCTCGGCCTTGAGACTAACGCTGATCACCGACATCAGAAGTCCCATCAGCAATCCCACGACCATAGCCGCAAGCACGCCCAGCCATAGGCTGCCGGTCGAGAGCGTGACGAAAAAGCCGGCGTACGCGCCGAGCAGCATGATGCCGTCCACACCGAGGTTGAGCACGCCCGAGCTCTGGCAGATAGCCTCACCGACAGCCGCAAAAAGATACGGCGTGGCCAGACGGACAGCCGAAGAAAGAATCCCGATGGTAGCCGGGACCGTGAAGATCGTCGGATCCGCCATGGCTGATCTCCCTAGCTCCCCGATGCAGTAAGCGCGCGCCGGGCGGCCCAGCGGCGCGACAAGAGGGCGGAGCCGACGACAAACATTACGACCAGCCCCAGCACCGTGTCGATTAACGCCGATGGTACCTGCACCGCGCGCTGCATCTTGTCCGCGCCGACGAGCAGGCTGCCGAACAGCCACGACGCGGGAATCGTTCCGAGAGGATGCAGACCACCGAACAACGCCGCTACGATGCCGGAAAAGCCGTAGCCGCTTGTAATGCCTTCCAGCAGGCGGTGCTGGACCCCGATCACCTCAACGACCCCGGCCAACCCGGCAAAGCCGCCGGCCAGCGTCAGCGAAAGCGTCTGATAGAGTGGCACGTTGATGCCTGAATAACGCGATGCATCACGATTCAAGCCGACCGCTCGGATGCGGTACCCGATCGTCGTGCGCCACAAGAAGATATACACGGCGATGGCCAGCAGCACCGCGATGATCGCGCCGGCGTGCAGCAGAGTTTGAGGGACGAGACGAGGCAGCCACACCTGTTCTGGAAGGCGCTCCGACTGATGCAGAAACGTTCCTGCCCTGACACCGGCCGGATCGATCAGCGGGCCTCGCAGCAGGAAATTCATCAACTGAATCCCAATGGCGTTCATCATCACGGTGCTCAGGATTTCGTTGACGCTCAATCGGGCCTTGAGAATGCCGGGGATAAAGCCCCACGCGGCTCCAGCAAGAAAGCCCATTGTCATCGTTGCGGGGAGCAGCATCCAGCCCGGCCACGTGCGGAAGGCCAACGAGAACCACGTTGCCATCAAGGCGCCGGCGATGATCTGCCCTTCGCCGCCGATGTTGATGACGCTGGCTCGAAAAGAGATACAGATGCCGAGCCCCACGAGTAGCAAAGGGGTGGCTTTGACAAGGGATTGCGTAAAACCGTAGACGCTGCCAAACGCTCCGGCGAGCAGGGCAGCATAAGCATGCAGGGCGTTAGCTTTCAAGAGCAGCAGCATCGCGGCTCCGATCAGCATCGCGGCCAGCATCGCCATTAGCGGCAGTGCCACTCGCAAGCCAACGTCCTTCCAGTCGAACGTGAGCCTGTGACGCACCTCAGAGGTGCCGCCAATCTTATGGGACGACATCGATTCGCTCACGAGAGACTGCTTTTTGGGGATTTCCGGCACAGAAAATTATCACCCAGGATCAGCGATTGTCAACACAATTACAGGGTTGTATCACAGGTTTAGGAATCTACTTTCTCAGGATCACAGCGATTTTCCGCGCGCGGCCTTCAACCTGGTGTCGATCTCTGAGACCGTCTCCTGATGCTTCGCCCACCACGTCGGATCGAGTTGCGCATTCAGCTCTTCGAGCGTCCTGCCTTGCTGTTCGACCCAGGTGTAGTATTTCAGATTGTGCCACTGCTTACGCATCTCGGTCGTACCTTCGTGAATCCAATCCGTTTTCTGATCGTGGAAGATGTGCGTGTAAGCGGTCGCTCTGGCTTCATCCACCTTGCCGTATGCCCTGCTCATCTCTTCCATTACCGAGTGATAACGATCAATATTGTCAGTGCAGATTGTCACGATCGTATCGTTCGGCCCGAATCCGTAAAAGCGCGCGGTCTTTATCGCGCCCAGGACATTGCACACCCCGCTGATGCCAAAGAGCGTGGACATTTTTTCGACGGTTTCCTGCGCTATGTTGAATCGTTTGACGAGCGTCTCCTTCCCGACCGGATTGGTGAGAACCTGCAAACCTTTTTTGCATTCGATATCATCGAGACACATGATCGCGTCCTGGTTCATCACGTTGTGGATCCACGTCACATGCTTGTCGCCGATGCCCTGAATGTCGTGCGTGCCGTAGCCGTTGTTGTAAAGCGTGGGGCATTGAACAGGCTCCAGTCCGACGATTTTGTGATCGTGCCACACTTGCTTCAAGCGATCGCCCGCGGCAATCGTGCCTGCGCTGCCCATTGCAGAACAATATGCCGCTATTTTCCCATTGCCGATGCCCTGCTTCTTCAACACATCCGCAAGTTCGACAATCGTGTTGCCAGTAACATGATAGTGAAAGCGATAGTTGCCCATGACTTCGAATTGGTTGAGAATACGCACCTTCGGGTCCTGGCGCAAACGATGCGTCTCGTCGTAAATCTCTTTGACGTTCGATTCCGAACCGGGCGTCTTGATGATACGAGCGCCGTACGATTCGATTTGCTGAAAGCGTTCTTTACTCATGCCTTCGGGCAGGACGACGATGCTGTCGAATCCCATCCGGCAGCCCACGTACGCGCCACCGATTCCATAATTGCCGGTGCTGGGCCATACGAGCGTATGCTTCGCAGGATCGACTTCACCGAATAATTCTTTTTCGATGAGCACCGAGTACGCTGCGCCAACCTTGTGCGATCCGGTCGGGAAATCCTTTCCGTACAGCACGACGATGTTTGCATCGACATTGGTCAACTCTTTGGGCATCACGAAATAATAGATGCCGTTGCTGCCATCGCGCCACGTAATATTAAAAAGATTGATCGGATCGTTCGGATCCTTTGTCTTCATCTCTAACGCACGCCTACGAACGTCAGGCGCCATTTTTTCGGGATGAAGCATTTCTTCAAAGGTGGGACCTATGATTGCCATTGATAGACTCCCTTCACGTTATTGCGACACCCGCACGCGGGTACCCGGTCGCCCCTGACATTAACCTCTTATTTGAATTTCAATTTTCGAACTGCCTCAAGTGTCGGTTCGATGCGCGTGCCTTCGCCCGCCACTTGCATCGCGCTCTTGATATCTTTCAAGCCGCTACCCGTAATCAAACAGACAACCGTCTCATCCGATTTTACGAAACCTTGCCGGACCGCTTTGACCAATCCTGCGTACGCCGCGGCTGCGGCAGGTTCGGCAAACACGGCTTCACTACGAGCCAGATCACGGATTGCCGCGAGGATCTCGTCGTCTCCGACGGTGAGGTAGGCACCGTTCGTCTCGCGCGCCGCGCGCACCGCGCGCACGCCATCACGCGGCATATCCGCGCTGATCGAATCCGCGATAGTTGTGGCGCTGACAGGCGTTATTTTTTCCGTCCCTGCTTTCCAGGCATTGTAGCACGCTGCGGAGCCTTCCGCTTGAATTCCCATCAACATGGGCATTTTATCAATCCACCCGAGTGCGGCCAGATCGCGCAGCCCTTTCCACAAGCCGCTGATGATGTTGCCATCGCCGACGGAAACAAAAATGCGATCCGGGGCGCGAAAACACCTATCCCTACCCTTTCCCCCGATCGGCTGGGCATGGGAGAGCTGCTCGCACATTTCAAATGACGCGGTTTTCTTGCCCTCGACGGTGAATGGATTATACGCCGTATTGCGGCAGTACCATCCGAACTCCTTCGACGCCGCGAGGCAGAGGTCAAATGCCTGGTCGTAATTCCCCTTCACGAGCAGAACACGCGAACCAAAAATCAGCAACTGCGCGATTTTTGCCTGCGGCGCGGTCTCGGGAACGAAAATTACGGTCGACATGTGCGCCGCGGCGGCAAGGCCGGCAAGCGCTGCGCCCGCGTTACCCGTGCTTGCGGTCGTGATCACATCCACCCGAAGTTCCCGCGCTGTGGCCACGACCAGCGCGCTGGCGCGGTCTTTGAACGACGCAGTCGGATTCCGCCCATCGTCCTTGATGTACAAATTGTCCAAGCCGAGCTGCCTGCCTGCCTCGGCTGCGTGATACAGCGGCGTCCAGCCAACGTGAAGAGGCGGTGCGGATCCGCTGGGGTTAACGAGCGGAAGCAGATCGGAGTAACGCCAGATGGAATAATCGCGCGAATCACAAATCGTCCTTGGAGAAGTCGTCGCTGCGATCTGTTTGTAATCAAGGATCGTATCCAGGATCCCTTCGTCGCCGTGCTTGGGGCAAACGTAGCGGACCTGGCCGGCTTCGTACTCTTCTTCACACAACGTACATTTGAAATGATAGGTCATCGTGTCTCCGATCGTAAAAGATCAGCCATAGGCAGGCGCCGTTTCCTGCCGGTTCGCGTCAGGTGAAGCTACTTGTTCGGCACCTGTCATCATCTCGCATATTTCCATAAACAATAAAGCAGCACAGGCCCACCAATCAGAATGAGCCAACCCGCAATAGAAAGCAGAATCGCAGGAGTTGGCACCGTCCCCCCGTGAGGACCACCCCAACCTTTGAAGTCAACTGCATCGGGAAACCAAATGAGAGCCAGTGGAAATAATAACAAAACGCATATTTTGAGAGCAACGTCACCAAATCCATGGAAGGCAATAGCCAGGGATACAACATAGCCTATAGCAATCATGAGACTCAGAATTCTTTGAATAAGTTGCACCATAGGATCAATTCTTCTTACATACAGGGCATGCCGAACACGGAGCGGGCGTCCTTTCCCGCAGATTGGCTCGAACGTCTGGTGAGCGGCCTTACAGTTTGAGCCCAGTAAGCCTTCGCAGGAGAATGTCTTCCATGCTCCGCCGCGAATCGAGAACCGCTAGCACGTAAACCGTTCTCTCCGAAGTCCTATATATGATTCTCCATGGGCTGACGACCAACTCATGGTATTGAGTAATGCCCTGCTCTTGAAGCTCAGGAACAATACGACCTCTATCCGGAAAGGTGCGAAGGCCCGACGCCTTTCTTCTCACCTCCTTAAATACCTCGTAAGCGCGCGACGGACTGTCATCGGCAATGTACTCTACGATAGCTATGAGATCCCTTTCCGCCGTTTCGGACCATCTGACGTCGTAGCTTTTTTTCATTTCATTCTTGCTTTCAGGATTCTCTCGACGTTCGCGAAAACCTCCTCCTGGGGCTTTGACTTCCCGTCCTTCACGTCTTGCTCGCCTTGGGAAATGAGTTTCAAAATGCCAATGGCATTTCGCATGTTCTCATAACTTGCAGGGTCCTGCAACACAGCCTTGGGTTCTCCGTTCTGGGTAATGATGACGGGCCGATGGGTTTCGTTTATCTGCTTCAGCAAGTCAGGAGCTTTTGATTTCAGGTAGGTAATCGGTTTTATGTCTTTCGATATAGTCATATTTTCACCTCCAGTCTTTATATGGTACCACAATAAGACCGGATGTCAAGACATTCGCTGTTCCTTGGTGCTAACGTCGTCATCACCGGCGCGACCGAGGCCGTGCCGGTGAACTAACCGCACTCCTTCCGCGTCCGGTGGATGAAGTTGTCCGAGGGTCTCCTATTCTTCAATTCTCGTAAGCCTGAAGGTCACAAACCCATCTGGACATGTTACGTCAACATGATCTGTTTTCTCCCACGCCATATTTTTTGTCCATCGCATAGCAAATGCCATAGGGTGCACTGCCGCGAACGCCCGACCACACATCCCTGTTGGTTCTGGAGTTCTGGCTGTGAGTATATAGGTCTCATCTCTTTGACATTTCGCTGAACCGGGGCAGATTCCAGACTCGCTTCGAACATCGACAGCTACACATTTTATTTTATAATTCGTCATTTCCTCTCCTCAATTTGCTTCCGACGGAAAGCCCACCTGCGCGGCGGAGAGCACCCGCTTGTTAGACCGGTTTCTAATGGATGTCCAATTGGGTCTTGATGGCTTCCTCTACCTTGTGCATATCCCCTTGTGCCAGGATGCCGGCGCGTTTAAAGAGCCGCTCTTTGCTGACCGTGGCCAGTTGGTCTGCCATGGCTTTACTTTTTTTGCCTTCAAAAACGACTGCCGCCTCACTCGGGTAGAGCTTGTCAATGTTGCTGGTGAGAGGAACAACCTGGACTCGGTTAAGGAATCGGTTGGAGGCATCATTGCTTACAATCACAGCGGGTCGCTTCTTTCTCACTTCTCCGCCTATCGAAGGATCAAAGTTAACCCACCACACCTCACGCCGTTTCATGATATGTCCTTAAAGGTGGCCTCGGCCCACTCAACGGCCTCCTTCTCTCTTTTTTTGTCTTTCGCCATATCGGCGTAGGCGGATTCCAAATTGGGACGAACGACATGCGGACGAACTAATTCCTGTACGAACCTGCTTATCTTGCGAGGGCCAATTGTCTTGTGCAGCCCTTCATAGACCTCTTCATCTACCGTTATAGTCAGTTTCTTCTGCATTGCGCACCTCCTATACGTATACTATACGTGTAGTCAGCTCGCATGTCAATTTATTCATCATTCTTTGGGGTCAACACGGAGAGTTCGCCGGGAGCGGTACGCGATCCGGGTGGAACGACGGGTTATCCTTACAACATCTCCCCGATAGGTTATAACCCCTGACCAATGCACAGCCCCGATCTTTCCAGTCACCATGAACAAAGCTCACCGACTGTGGTACATACAAATTGCGCAGTGCCTACTTGATACGTTCCCACGTCAATTCGTTCCTGCCCTCGACGGGCCTCAGGACCAGCCGGTCGCCGGGGGCAAACTCGTACCGCCGCACGACGTCGACGGCTGCGCCCGGGCTGATGTTGCCCATGCGGTGGTGCGTCACCGTGCGCGCTCGCTCGTCAATCGTGTAGGTCCCGAAATACGCGGTGTATCCAGAGATAGCGGCCTTCGCCTCATCAGGCGTTAGTTCCGAGCCGGCGTACTTCGGGCGCGCTCGATCGGGTATGATCTGCACGGCCATGTGCCCAGTGTCGTCATAGTATATCATCCCAGTGGGGTGCGGGCCGCGGCTGGGATCGGTCTGGCCGTTTGAGGTGATCGAGACGAGTCGCCACGTCCCGATGAAGCGCTTCGCCGTGTCGCTCGAGGTGCCAACCTGCCCACTGGCGCTACTAGCTGAGATCAGCGCTATAGCAACGACAACGCAAAGGATTGTTCCGAGGTATCCGATCTTACGCATCTCCGCCTCCTGTGATCTGAATACGAAAGGCTGCAGCGGTGTAACGCTGTGCTCACCTGCGCGGCGGATAGGAAGAGGGGCACGATAAAGCCTCAACGAAATCAGACCGATGTCCTTCCGTGTCAGGTGGAGTGCTTTGTTCGACCCTGTGTTCTTGTAGCCTTTGCTTCTCTTACCAGTCGCAAATCGATACGGCAGCCAAGGGCACGGGCATACTTGCGCAATGTAGCCAGAGAAGGTGAGTGTTTACCGCGACCCGACTCCAAACGTGCAACCGCTGACTGGGTCGTACCCATGCGCTCGGCAATTTCCGCCTGACTAACACCGGCTGCCGCCCGAGCTTTCAAAAACTCATCCAGGAAAGCAAACTCTTCATCGAGCCGATCATATTCGGCTTTTACGTCGGGACGTTCCAAAGCCCGAGACCTAACTTCTTTGTGTGTTAGCATTTTTGACCTCCTTCATCCGCCGTCGGGCTAAGGCAAGCTCCTTCGGTGGCGTCTTATCAGACTTTTTGATAAATTGGTGCAGAATCATGATTTTCTTTCCAATCATCATACAGTAAAGTACACGGCCAATACCCTCCGCGGCTTTTAACCGCAGTCCAAACAGTCCCTCGCCCATTGCCCGCGTGTGAGGCATTCCCAAATCCGGCCCGTACACTTCCATGCGGTCTGAATATCGAAGGTAGCGGGCGAGGAGGCCAGCAGGCAATGCCAGAATCTCCGCCTGAACCGACTCGCTGTAATATGTGATCGTCCAGCCCATAAATGCATTATAGCATAAATGCTATACCAGCTTCATTAAGAACGTAGGAGTCAATGTGGTCTAACGCCGGCATAAGCGGGGGTGGCCCGCCAGGGACACGATCCGGTTCATGCACTTGTTGGGGGCTATTTACACACTTTCTTAACGCCCTTTGCAATACAAGCACCCGGTTCTTCTTCATAACTGCACTTGTAGTCATATTTGGTTCCTGTCCACTGATCTTCCCCCGAAAAAGTGGACACTGCTTCAGTCCCTTATTCTTTCATACTCCAAAGGAGTATGGTAGTCAATGCCGGAATGCAGTCTATGGCGATTATAGAATCGCATGTAGGTTCTGAGACCAGCCTGCAGATGATCAAAGTCTTCGAAGGATCGACCTCGTATCCATTCGGCTTTCAGGGTATGGAAGAACGATTCCATATGGGCATTGTCCTGGCTGTGGTAGGACCGGTTCATACTGACCAGGAAGCCATGACGCTTCAGTCGATCGACATACGCAGCGCCCCCGTATTCCACACCTCGGTCCGAATGAAAGATACAGCCGGGAGCGGGGGTACGATACTTCAGCGCCTGTATGAAGGCTCTGGTGGTGAGCCGCATGGTGCGATCTCTTCCTAAAGACCAGCCCAGTATCTTGCGGGAATAGAGATCCATGACTGCGGAAAGGAAGCATTGCTGCCCTTGCACCCGTAAGAACGTCACATCACCGACCCACTGTTGATTAATGGTTGAGGGGCTGGGGTGCGTGAGACGGAGATTGGCATGGCGTTCATAGAAGCGCTGCACGCCCGGTGCGCGGCGAGTTACTTTCACCACACGGCCCTGAAGATGAGCGTTCCGCATGAGCCGAGCTACCCGCTTTTCACTGCAGACTATATCGTCTTTCTTGAGGGCTTTGAAGACCCGTGGGCTGCCATAGGTCTGGTGGCTTTTCTCATGGATAGTGACGATCTGTTGCAGAAGAGCCCTATTGGCCTTCATCCGCTTGCTCATCGGTCTTTCTTTCCACGCGTAGTAGCCGCTTCGGGAGACGCCGAAGTGCCGGCAGAGGAAGGAGAGGCCGTATTCTTGATGATACCTCTCAATAAAGGCGAAGGCATCCGCCTTCTTTCCATAGCGAAGTGCATAGTTTTTTTTAAAAGGTCATTCTCGAGGCGGGCCTTCCGCAAGGCTTTTTCCAAGTTCCGGATGCGTTCCTGGTCGGACACCTTGTGCTCCATTTCGGTAAGCTTGTGTAAGTCGGGATGGGGTTTGCCTTTCAGGATGCCCTCGCGGTATTCCTTCCTCCATCGGGAGAGCATGAAGGGATGGATATCGAGCGCCTTGGCTACATCCTGGATAAGGGTTCCTGGTAGGTCGGTAAGCTTTACTGCCGTGATCTTGAATTCATTACTGTAGCGGTGAACTTTTCTCATTTTCGCGCTTGGCATGGTAGCACTCCCTCCTTAGTTAGTCGAGAGTGTCCACTTTAATGGGGGAAGTACGCGATTGGCTCCAGCGCCTTGTTAGGGTGCAATTTCATAATAGTCTCATGACATCGTCTATGTCCAATCGACTTTGAACCTCCCTGTCTACGAGGTTCTTGAAATCTTCAAACCGTTTAAGATCGAAATCTCCCTTACCGAAGTCGGGGAGTTGCTTCTCTGCTTTAACAACCAGAGAATTGAGGTCTTTCAGATGAGCTTGATGTAGCTCCCAAAGCCGCTTGCCAAGCCAAAAACGGTTGAGAACGACTTCTTTTGATATCTTGTCTATTCTCTCTTTGAGTTCCTTAAATCCGCCTGAGGCTTCTTTAAGCTCCGATTTAGACACCACGGCTGAGATCGCCTTGATAAACACAAGATTGAATTCTTTGCGCGTCTGATTAAGTTCTTCCCAGATCGGTGCGATCTGCTTGAGTCTCTCTTTTGCGACCTCCTCTCTTATAGCCTGACTGGCCTTATAGCGCTCCAACAAACGGTTTGCCAGTAATCCAGCCAAAACTAGAACGACACCGAGACCACCCTTGTCCACTACTGCAACTATGATTTGTTGCGAAAAACTTAAATCAGCCATCTTGATCGAGCCTCCCTTCCATCATGCGGTACCCTAACAATTAAGTATACGCCTCTAATGATGTATATCCCAATATTTCCCTCGTGGAGCCGTATATCCCCCGATACAGCCGGGATATACGCCGCGCACGATGGTTCATCTATCCGTCCAGAGGGCTTCCCACGCTGACCCCCGCTTTATCTAACACATGAGTGTAAATCATCGTCGTGGAGACGACATCATGGCCTGGCCGGCGCCGTGTTCTGCATGCGGCGACGTACAAAACCCTCTTCCACCATTATAGCAGCAGCCGTTGTGCTGTCAATTATTATGTCCAGACGGGGGAAGACTGCTGGGAATGGTTAGCCCCTCACCCGGCCCTCTCCCGCAAGGGAAGAGGGGACTTATTTACTCGGCAGCATAGCTGTGCTTCCTGCATTCCGGCTTCCGCCGGAATGGCATGAGACCCGGCCTTACCAGGTTTTTCGCGGCTTACACTGAGTGAAGTCGCGGGAGGTTGTAGGGAGGATGGAGAAATTTAACGACGATATGGTGCTCTATGCCGGACTGAATTTCGATGGATAACGCGAAGACAAGGGGTCGCCGCCCGGAGGCGTACCTTGGGGTACGTTGAGGACCGTGCGATCCCCGCAGTCGACAAAGTTAGGCGCGAAAGGCTGGCCGGCAGACGTTAAAAGATAGAAACTGATTTCTGCGCCAACAACAGTACGTCTCTCGGGAGGATCCCCATGTATAATAGCGCTGCTATACTAATGAGTATCACGATCACGTAGGCGGGCGAAAGGTCGATGGCGCCGAGCTCCCGCTCCGGCTCCTTGAAATACATGTACATCAGGACCCTCAGGTAGTAATAGGCCGCCACCGCACTGTTGAGAACCCCGATCACGGCAAGCCAGTAATACCGGGCCTTGATCGCAGCGCTGAAAATGTAGAACTTGCCCATGAACCCGGCAAGCGGCGGTATGCCTGTCAGCGAGAGCAGGAATATGCTCATCGAGAGGGCAATAAAAGGATGGCGCCCGGCGAGGCCGGCGTAACTCTCGATCTCCTCGTTCGGCTCTCCTTTTCGTCCCAGGAGCATCACGATCGTGAAGGCACCTATGTTCATGAACGCATAGACCATCAGATAAAAGAGTATGCTCGATAAGAGGACCTTGTCTCCGGTGACAAAGGCCACGAGGATGTATCCTGCGTGAGCGATACTGGAGTACGCGAGCAATCTCTTTATGTTGTTCTGGACAAGCGCAATGATGTTCCCCACGATCATGGTCAATACCGCTATGAACCAGAGAATGGCAGACCAGTCCTCTATGAAAGGGAAAAAGCCTGTATAAAAGACCCGCAGGAAAGCCCCGAACGCTGCCGCCTTGACACCCGTGGCCATGTACGCGGTGATCGATGTGGGCGCCCCCTCGTACACGTCCGGGGTCCACATGTGGAACGGGACCGCGGCGATCTTGAAGCCGAACCCCACTATGAGCAGGGCCATTCCACAGAAGAAGACGTACGTGAAATCGAAGCATTGTTCCTTGATAAGCCAGGCGAGTTCTTTGACGTCAACAGTGCCCGAAGACGCATAGGTCAATGCGATGCCGTAAAGCAGGAAGGCGGTTGCAAAAGCACCGAGCAAGAAGTACTTGAGGGAAGCCTCTGCCGATTTCAGGTTTCCGCTGAGGAGCCCGCACAGGATGTAGATTGCCAGGGACATCACCTCAAGCCCGATGAAGATCGTGATGAAGCTGTTCGAGGAGACCATCACCATCATGCCGAGCACGCCGAGCAAGAGCAGCGCGTAGTACTCACCAAAGCCGATCTCCTCCCGGGCCGCGTAACGCATCGAGACAATCGAGATGAGTATAAGAATGATGAGGAATACGAATTTAAAGAACGTGCCAAAATTATCTATAACGTAGAGTCCGTAAAATGTAGTGACGTTGTTGTTCCAGAGGCAACGTGCGTAATAAAGGGCCACAAGCGAACCCGCGAGACAGATGATTCCGGAGGCCAGGCTTGCCCCCTTGCTCCGCCGAAAGGCCTCGACCATCAGCACCAGAAGGGCGCAGCCGGTAATGACCGTTTCCGGGATGATCCACCGGAAGTTTGAGGTTAGCTGCGTGAAGTCCATAAGTAAGGCCCTTACTCTGCAGGCTTCTTCAATGTATCGAGGACAACCTTCACGGGGGCGCCCTCGGAAGCCACGTAGTATGCGTTTCTCTCCTTTACAAATTTCAGAAAACCCTCCACTGACGTGTCCATCTTCTTAAAGAATATCTTGGGGTATACGCCCATGAGAACTATGAAGAAGACCACTGAGCAGAGGATCAGTACCTCTCTCTTTCCCAGGTCGATCAGCTTCCTGTTCTCCTCTTTCTTTACCTCTCCGAACATCACTCTCTGGAACATCCAGAACATGTAGACAGCACCCAGAACCACACCGGTTGTCCCGAGTATGCCGAAGAGCATGTTCGCCCTGAACGCGCCCAGAAGAATAAGAAATTCGCCCACGAACCCGTTCGTACCGGGCAACGCTACAGAGGAGAGCGTGACGATCATGAAGAATATTGCGAGGATTGGCATGGGTGTGGACAGACCACCGAAATCGGCGATCATCCTCGTATGCCTTCTCTCGTAGAGCATCCCGACAATGAGGAACAGGCCGCCCGTACTGACCCCATGGTTGAGCATCTGATAGATGCTCCCCTCCAGGCCCTGCATGTTGAACGCGAACATACCGAGCATCACGTAGCCCAGGTGGCTGACGCTGGAAAAGGCGATGAGTCGTTTAAGGTCCGGCTGCATCATGCTCACGATGGCACCGTAAATGATACCCACCAGAGCGAGAATCGAGATAATCGGTATTGCCGCGTGCGCTGCCGCCGGAAAGAGAGGGATGGCGAACCTCAAGAAACCGTATGTTCCCATCTTCAGGAGCACTCCGGCCAGGATCACACTGCCTGCCGTAGGAGCCTCTGTGTGCGCATCGGGAAGCCACGTGTGGACAGGAAACATGGGGACCTTTATGGCAAAGGATAGGGCAAACGCAGCAAAGAGCCAGTACTGCTTCGCCACGGGGATGTGGGCATTGTAGAGCTGGAGCACATCAAAGGTGTAGGTGCCCGTTGCATTGTAAAACTGATAGTAGAGGATGAATATGGCAAGCAGCATGAGCACACTGCCGGCCATAGTAAAGAGGAAGAACTTTATCGCTGCATAGACCCGCTTCGGGCCTCCCCACACGCCGATCAAGAGGTACATGGGAATGAGCATCAGTTCCCAGAAAATGTAGAAGAGCACGAGGTCCAGGGAACAAAGGGTCCCGATCATCGCTGTTTCAAGAAAGAGGAAGGTGATGTAATACTCCTTGACCTTGGTCTCTATTGCCCGCCAGGAGCAGAGCACACAGAGCACGGTAAGGAAGGTGGTGAGCAGGATCAAAAGAAGGCTGATGCCGTCAATCCCGAGAAAATAAGTAATGCCCCATTCCGGGAACCAAGCGGCTCTTTCGACAAACTGCATGCCGACAGTCTTTTCGTTGAAATAGAAGTAAAGAGGTATGGAGAGGGCAAACTCAATCAAGGAGATTACGAGAGCGAAACCCTTTATATAAGTACCATGCTCTCTGCGCACGAAAAGCAGGGTGACTGCGCCCAGCAAGGGAACATAGATCAGAACGCTCAGAATGGGAAAGCAAAACGCACCCATAGACACTCCCTTACATCATTCGCACAACGAGGTAACCGATCACAATGATGGCGCCTACGATCATCGCGAAGGCATAACCCTGCACATAGCCTGCCTGCAGCAGCCGTAACAAGCTTCCACACCAGCGGAGTATGGCTGCCACACTGTTGATCGAGCCATCTATGACTATCTCATCAAAGAAATTCTTCATCACTGTGCCCAGTCCAAGAAGGCCACGCACGAAGACTACCCCGTAGATCTCATCCACGAAATACTTGTTGTAGACAGCGCGGTGGAGACCCGAGAACCTGGTCACAAAGCGCTTTGGTAATTCCGGGTTCTTGATGTAGAGCCTGTACGCGATATATATGCCGATGAACGCGATGACCACGGAGAGGACCATCAGCGTCATCTCAACCGATGCCTCCTCAGTGCCCCCTGCGGAAGCAAACGCCTTACTGATGATATTCCAGCCGCCCGTGTGCGCTGCTTCCACTGCATGCTCCCCTGCTCCGCCAAAAACAGGCTCGAGAAACTGCTCTATTCGGTTCGCGCCGCCCAGGATGTGGGGCACACCCACGTACCCGCCTATGACGGAAAGCACGGCCAGAATCATAAGCGGTATGGTCATCACCTTCGGAGATTCGTGAATGTGGTGCTTCACCTCTTCGGACGCCCTGCACTCGCCGTGAAAGGTGCCGAAGAGAAGCCTGAACATGTAGAATGCCGTCATGCCTGCGGCTACTGCCGCAATCACCCAGACAATCCGGTATGGTCCGCCTGCGCTGAATGCCCTCCAGAGTATCTCATCTTTGCTGAAGAAGCCTGAAAATCCCGGCACGCCGGCAATGGCAATGCAGGCGAAAACAAAGGTCCAGTACGTTATGGGAATCTTCTTCCTGAGCCCTCCCATCTTACGCATGTCCTGCTCGCCGCTCATCGCGTGTATCACGCTTCCTGCGCCGAGAAAGAGGAGCCCCTTAAAGAATGCATGGGTCATCAGGTGAAAGATGCCTGCGGCATAGGCTCCCACGCCCACACCCACGAACATGTAGCCGAGCTGGCTCACGGTTGAATAGGCGAGCACCCTCTTTATGTCGTTCTGCGCAAAGCCGATGGAGGCGGAAAAGATCGCGGTCAGCACACCGACCAGCGCGACGATGAACATGATCTGGGGCGCCATGCTGTAAAGGAAGTTCAAGCGCGCTACCATATACACGCCTGCCGTGACCATGGTGGCGGCATGGATGAGAGAGCTGACCGGCGTCGGGCCTTCCATCGCATCGGGCAACCAGACATAGAGAGGCAATTGAGCAGACTTGCCCGTGGCGCCAATAAAGAAAAGCAGCGTGATCAGCGTGGCAGCCGAGGCACCGAGCAGGTGGGCATTCTTCTGTATCTCTCCGTAATTGAGCGTCCAGACACCCTGGGCCCCCAGCGTCACAAAGAGCGTAAAGATGCCGAGGAGGAAGCCGTAATCGCCGATCCTGTTGACGATAAAGGCCTTTTTGCCCGCGTTCGACGCGGAATCTTTCCGGAACCAGAAACCGATGAGCAGATATGAACAGAGGCCGACCCCCTCCCAACCCACGAACATGAGAAGGATATTGTTGGCGGTGACGAGAATCAGCATCATGAAAACAAAAAGGTTAAGGTACGTGAAATAACGCGGGTAGCCTTCGTCGTCGTGCATGTATCCTACTGAATAGACGTGGATGAGGAAGCCCACGCCTGTCACAACCAGGCACATGATGATGGAAAGCGGGTCTATTCTGAAACCTACCGTGGCGTTGAACTCTCCGGCCGTAATCCAGTTGAAGATGTCCCGCTCAAAGATGCGCTCTTCGGGAGGCAATTGGAAGAACTGAAAAAGGATCGTTACCGAAACAACGAACGACGCAAAAAGGGCAAGGCAGGCGACCCAGGAGACAACCGCCTTCGGCAGCTTCTTGCCGAGGAAACCATTGATGAGAAACCCGACCGCCGGGAATGCAGGTATCAGCCAGATGTAATCAACCATGTCTAGCTCCAAGTGCTAGGGTCACGGGGCATGGGTCAAGGGTCAAGGAAAGGCAGAAATGCTGGAGGTGCTGTACAATTCTATCCGTGACCCATGACCCGTGACCCATGACCCTGTCCTTCTATCCTTTCATCAGATTTATCTGATCGACGTTGACGCTGCCCTTAAGACGGAAAATCATCACAAATATGGCGAGACCCACCGCAGCTTCAGCCGCAGCAACCGTCATCACGAAAAAGACAAAGATCACGCCGTCGAGTGAGTTGAGCGCATTACCCGCCGCGATAAAGGCAAGGTTGACACCGTTCAGCATCAACTCAAGGCACATAAAGATAATGATGGCGTTCCTTCTCGTGATAACGCCAACCGCCCCGATCGTAAACAGGATTGCACTGAGCCCAAAATAGAGGCTCAGCGGTACTTGCGGCAGGGTGGGCATCCTATTCTTTCCTCCGTTTTGACAAGACTACGGCACCGACTATGCCTATCAGAAGCAGGATAGATGCAATCTCAAACGGGAACATATACTTTCCGTATAAAACCATGCCTACCGCTCTCACGTTTCCGAATCCATTGACCAGTTCAGGCGTGAATGGACCCTTTATTCCCGTCACCCTGAACGAGAGAACGGCAGCAACGATTTCAAGAAAAAGGATGATCGTGATGAAAGAAGCTATGATCTTCGCGCCCGTTATCTTGCCGGTAAGCTCCTGCTCACTTTCCAGATGAATCAGCATGATCACGAACAGGATCAGCATCATGATAGCCCCTGCGTACACAATCACCTGGGCAACCGCTATAAACTGCGCATTAAGGCTGATATAGATAATGGCGATCGAAAAAAAGGCGACGATGAGCCAGAGGGCACTGTGCACGGGATTTCGGCGCGTCACCATGAGGATGGATGCCACAATCGCCACGAGCCCGGCGCCGATGAAGACGAGCCAGCTGAATGCGGTAGCAATCATTTCTTTGCCTCGGAGGTGTTGCGCTGTTTGGGGGCGTACATGGCGAGGAGTCCCGCCTTATCCAGAATGAAATCCTCCCTGTGGAAGTGGACATATTCATAACCTTCGCCCAGCCTGATTGCGTTCACCGGGCAGGCTTCCTGGCAATAGCCGCAGAATATGCAGCGCAAAGAATCAATCTCATACCGCAGAGGATACCTCGTTCCATCCTTTCTCTCACCGATCTCCAGGCTGATACATCGGGAAGGACAGATAGCCACGCAAAGGCCGCACGCCACGCAGGTCGTTTCCCCTTTCTCATCCTTGTCAAAATAGTGCATGCCCCTCCATCGGGGCGGCATCGGTTTCTTCTGCTCGGGATACTGAATGGTGATCGGTCTTGAAAAAAACCGCCGGAGCGTCAGCCTGAGACCTTTAAGCAGAGGAAGAATATAGGCCATCCCCGTCACCTCCACAGCGCAACGACAAACGCGGTTACGACAACGTTCGCCAGCGCCAGTGGAAAGAGTATCTTCCAACCGAATTTCATGATGTGGTCATAACGCATGCGCGGAAATGTGCCCCGCTCCCAGACGAAAAAGAAAAGGATAGCGAATACCTTAATGAGAAACCAGATTGGCCCAAGAAAGGAAGGACCCGGGCCTAGCCAACCCCCGAGGAAGAGCGTTGTTGCCACGCCCGCCACCGTAATCATGTGAGCGTATTCCGCCATGAAGAAGAGCGCAAACTTAATGCTCGAGTATTCAATGTTGAAACCGCATGCCAGTTCGCTCTCAGCCTCGGGCATGTCGAAAGGTGTCCTGTTGATCTCTGCCAGGCCTGCGATCAGGTAAAGGATGAATGCGAAAGGCTGGTAGCAGATATACCATACGTTCCGCTGGGCCTCGACTATGTCCGTCAGGCGCAAGGAACCCGCCAGGATCAGGGTACCGATCACAATGAGCCCCAGCGATACTTCGTAGCTGATCATCTGGGCCGCAGCGCGCAGGGACCCGAGCACGCCGTACTTGTTCCCTGACGACCAACCCCCGAGCACAATGCCATATTCCCCTACCGTTGCCATGGCAAACACGTAAAGCAGGCCGATATCGATGTCAGCCACTACGAGCTTTATCTGCCGGCCCAAGAAGGTAATCGACGGGCCGAAAGGCACCACGGCGAACATACAGAGGGCCGTAAATATGCAGATCGCCGGTGCAATGATGAAGACAGGTTTGTCCGCCTCAGCCGGCACAAGGTCTTCTTTGGTGAAAGACTTGATGCCGTCGGCAATCGGCTGTAAAAGGCCGAATGGCCCTACCCTGTTGGGTCCGAACCGAACCTGCACGCGGCCCAGCACCTTCCTCTCCACAAGCGTCATGTAAGCGACAAAAAGCAGGAGGAGAGATATCACGAGGATGTTCTTGACAGCGGCCACGATTATGTAAAAGAGCGTTTCCATGCCTTAACCTTTTTTCACTGTCACATCCAGAACTTTTTGCATATGTTTCGAGAGTCCGAGGGCCTCAGTTCTTTCCTTGAACACGACGTATTCCAGGACACCCTCTCTCAAGCCTTTCCTCACAGAGACCGCCTTCTTGATTGAGCCCTCGGCGGACTCGATCAAGACCTGGCCCTGCTCTTCAACACCAAGCCTTTGTGCATCCCCAGGCGCGATGTAGAGCTTGTCCTCGGATACAGGATAACCAGGGGCGGAGTAAACCATGCCGAGCCCTTTGGAGTAGACATCTTTACCGAGCAGATGATGATTGCAGAAGATATCTCTCAGGATCAGCTTGAAGCCGCGCTCAGGGGCGTGCGCCTTCTTGAATTCGTGCGTGTTGAATCTCGGGCGCGATCCGTCGGTTGAGAGGCGCTCACTACCTTCATCCGCGAATTCGAAAAGCTTTTTTCCTCTCATGCTTTTCGTCACATCCTGAATCTCTTTGTAGACGGTCCCTCCCAGTTTCTCAAGCAGCGCCCGCAGAAATTCAAATCCTCCAGGCCCTGTCTCCATGGCTTTCGTGAGAGTCCGCGCGTATCCATCCTGGGCAACGAAGGTCCCTGACTTTTCCGCGAAGGTGCCTATGGGCACCGTCAGGTGGGCACTATCCATGACAGAGGTCGTCATCGCGTCGGCAGCAAGCAGGAACTCCTTGCTCGGAAGCTTCTCCTTCACGAGCGCGTGGTTCAGGTAATGAAAGGGATCGTCCTGATAGACAAAGAGTCCCTTGATGTCTTCGTTCTTGAGAAGTTCCTCAGGGGCGAGAAGAGCTCCGTCAAGAATTGCGCTGGCGCCTACCGCATTCGACTCGCGCGCTATTGCCATTATGGGTCCCCTCACCGGTATCCCCTTGAGCAGGCTGAAGTTGAGAAGCGCAGGTAGTCCGTCCGCTGACGCAGTAACTCCGGAGCCGAATATGACCGCGGTAGTCGCCGCATCCCGGATGAGACGATATGCTTTCTCGAACGCCTTCTCAGAGACCCCACTGTCCGTCCCTCGAGATTCCAGCTTCCAGCGTTCGAGCATCGCGGTAAGTCCTGCAAACCCCTCGAAAAGCCCGGCTTCGGAAGCATACTTCTGTTCTTCGAGAAGACGGACTGAAAGAGCGTTGAAGAGCGCGCTGTCCATGCCGGGCAGCAATGCCAGGTGTGCGTCGGCTATCCTCGTCAGGGCCGTCGGACTCGGGTCGACCACAATGATGCGCGCCCCATTCAGCTTGAACGCCTCGCGCACCTTGTTCGCCAGTACATGATTATTCGACAGAAGGTTCGCACCTGCAATGATGATGAGGTCACACTTTCTCAGGTCATCATACACGTATGGGTACGCAATGCCCGTATCTTTATAGAGCTTAAAGACCTTAGCTGTGTGGTAGTAAGCGGGTGATGCAACGAAGCCTTTTTTGAGAAGCCCGGCTATCTCCTTGATGAGATAGATCTCCTCATTGGTCGCCCGGCTGGACACGAGAAAACCGACGCCCTTTTGAGCGTCGTCAAGCCTTCTCAGACTGTCGGCCACCAGCTCGACCGATTCATCAAATGCACAGGCCCTTGAGGTCCCGTTTGTCCGGACCGACGCTGTTCTTACCCGGGCTTCATGGTTTACGAAATCGTAGCCGAAGCGGCCCATGATGCAGAGGGAACCATGGTTGGGCACGTGCTGCGTATCGGTTACGACGTTGGTGACGTACCGGTTCTCAAAGACATCTAGATCAAAAGAGCAGCCGAAACCGCAGTGCGGGCACGTGGTGCGTGTCCGCTCGACCTGCCAGAACCGCGACTTAACCGGGCTAAGATTCTCGGTGAGAGAGCCCACAGGGCAGACGCTGAGGCACTCGCCGCACGATGTACAGTCTTCGGGATGGGTAACCGTCATCTTTGCTTCGATGCCGTTGTCCGCGAGGTCGAGCACGCCCCTTCCGGAGACCTCTCTGCAGGCGTGTACGCAGCGCAGGCAGAGCACGCATCTGTCCTGAAAGTAGCGGATCAGCGGTGTGGAAAAAAAGAGCTGCTTCTTCGGCCCCCGCGTCGCGCGGATATCGACCTTTTCAAGCCTATGCTCGAATACGAGATCCTGGAGCCGGCACTCACCACCGGCATCACAGATCGGGCATTCCAGGGGGTGATGGATCAGCAGGAATTTCAGGTAATCCTGCCTCATCCTGAAGAGCATTTCAGAATGAGTGGTAATGGAAAGACCGTCGACCGCGGTCGTCACGCATGAGGCAACGGGGTTGGCATACCCATCCACCTCCACGATGCAGAGCCGGCAGGAGCCGATGGGAAAAAGGTTCTCGTGAAAGCAGAGCGTGGGTATATGGATATTGTTCTCCCGCGCAACCTGCAGGATCGTCTTTCCTGCTGCAGTTTCTATAGCGCGGCCGTTGATAGTCAGTTTTATCCGTTGCATGTTCGGTCCATGCTATAGAGCAACCATGCCGATGCGGAAGCAGCGCAGGCACCGGCTGGCTTCCTTCATAGCTTCGTTAACCTTGAATCCTTCTTCTGCCTCGTCGAAAGTCCACTTCCTTGTCTCGGGCTCGAGCATTCTGAGGTGAAGCCTCTTATCTCCACCCACGATGCCGAGGTTTTCATCCTTCTGGTAGACCTTCACCGTGGAGAAAAAATTGTTGAACCTCTCCTCGACGCGCGGCGCTACCTCCAGGCCGCGCAAGTACTGATCGATCTTCCAGGCAGCGCGCTTCCCGTTACCGCACGCACGGACCAGCACGTCCGGTCCGGTCTCGCAGTCGCCGGCCGAGAATAAGCCTTTTACTGTAGTCTCAAAAGTCTCCTGGTTGACCTGCACCGTTTTCCACTTGGTTAACTGCAGGCCTTCAATCCCTTCGAGGAAGCCGAAGTCGACCACCTGGCCGATGGCAGGGATCAGGATATCGGTCTCTATGATAAATTCGGAGTTGGGCACGGGAACGGGTCTCCGCCGACCGCTTGCATCGGGTTCACCCAGCTCCATGCGGATCAGTTCCACCGCGACTACCTTCCCATTCTTCTCAATGATGCGCGTGGGGTTGCAGAGATAATGGAACTTGACGCCTTCCTCTTCCGCATCATGGATCTCGACGGGATCGGCCGGCATCTCCTTCTTGGTCCTGCGATAAACGAGGTTCACGTCAGGCTTGCCCACGCGGAAGGATGAGCGCACGCAGTCCATGGCAACGTTGCCGCCCCCGACCACAACCACTTTCTTTCCTTCGGGATACGGATCCTTGCCATTATTTACGTCGAGCAGGTACTTGACACCGGCTATGAAACCCCTGTAACCCTTGTCCTCGCCGTCGACCCCCATGGGAGAGCTTCCATGCGCACCAACCCCGATGAAGATCGCATCGTACTCCTTCTGCAGTTGGGCCACGGTGATATCCTTGCCCACGTTGACCCCATACTTGATCTCCACACCGAGGCCGGAGAGCAGGTCGGACTCGCCTCCAACGATAGGACGCGGCAGACGGTAGTCGGGTATGCCGACCGCGGCCATACCACCCGGCTCGCCGAGGCGCTCCAGGATCGTGACCTTATATCCCATCTGGCCGAGATAGTACGCAACGGAGAGTCCCGCGGGACCTGCGCCGATGACTGCTATTTTTTTGTTACCGTCAACCGGTGTTTTTTTGATGTTGGGCTGCTTCTCTTTGTCTAACTCGTAATCCGCGACAAAACGTTTCAGATACTTGATCGAGATCGGTTCATCGATGTTGGCCCTTCTGCAGTTCGACTCGCAAGGCCTCACGCAGACGCGGCCGAGGATCCCGGCAAGGCAGGTATCCTCACGGATCGTGGCAAGCGAGCCCGTGAACCGCCCCTCTGCGATCTCTTCGATATATTTCGGTATCTTCAGCTTTGTGGGACAGACACTGAAGCAGGGCGCTGTTACGGATGAGCGGTACGTACCTGCCCTCGCCTTCTGCCCTGCAATGCATTGGTCAAACGCATCGCGGAAATGCTCGATCGCGTGAAGCACAGGCACAAGCCCCGTCTGGCCGATCTGGCACTTGGAACCCTCTTTAATCTCTGACGCGAGAGACCTAATGAGGGTGAGGTCCTCTTTGTTGCCCTCTCCGGCAGAGATCGCCATGAGCCTGTCGAGGATCACCTTGGTGCCGATCCTGCACGGCACGCAGCGACCGCAGGATTCTTTCTGCACGGCCTCGACATACCTGGCGCACATGTCGACGATATCCACGTTGTCATCGAAGAGCGTGATACCGTCCCAGCCAATGAAGGCCTTTATCGGCTCGCCGGCCGCGAACTCTTCGGGGAGCTTCAGCCGCTTGGGGACGACAGACTCTTCCTTGCTCTTTCCCCTGTTGTCAATCAGTTCTCCCTGCCAGGAGCTAAAGAGTAAGGCTGGCATCCATCACCTGTCGATCTCGCCCAGGACTATGTCAACGCTTCCGATGGCCGCAACCACGTCCGCTATCATCTGTCCTTCTATCATCTTAGGTACCGCTCCGAGGTTGAGAAAAGATGGCGGCCTGATCCTCATGCGAAATGGCTTGTTGGAACCGTCGCTCACGAGGTAGAACCCGAGCTCACCTTTCGGCGACTCGACAGCGCCGTATGCCTCACCTGCAGGAGGCTTGAATCCTTCTTCCATGATCTTAAAATGGCGGATGAGGGCTGCCATGTCATGTTGCACCTCTTCCTTCTCAGGGGGTACGACACCGAGCGCGTGCGCATTCACCGGGCCGTCAGGAAGCCTTTCGATGCCCTGCGAAATGATCCTTATTGACTGTCTCATTTCCTGCAATCGTACAACGTACCGGTCGTACACATCCCCCTTGGAGCCGAGAGGTATCATAAAATCAAACTCGTCGTATGACGAATAGGGATAGGCCTTGCGTACGTCGTAGTTCACGCCGCTTGCCCGGAGCACGGGACCGGTGACACCATAGTTTATGGCATCTTCGGCCGAGAGAAAGGCAATATTCTGGGTCCGCTTCTTCCAGATGATGTTCTCCGTGAGGAGTGTCTCGTATTCATCGATTCTCTTGGGAAACTCCTTGATGAAGGCTTCTACCATGGTCTCAAATTCTGGAGGGACGTCTTTGGCCAGCCCACCGATCCTGATGTAGCTCGGGGTGAGGCGCGCTCCGGTGACGTTCTCGACGATGGTCAGGATCGTCTCCCTCTCCCGGAAGGCATAGAAGAGTACGGTCATGGCACCTATATCGAGGGCATGGGTCGCAAGCCAGAGCAGGTGCGCAGCCAGACGCTGCAGCTCACAGAGAATCACTCTCAGGTATTGGGCCCGCTTGGGTATCTCCAGGCCCACGAGCTTTTCACAGGCAAGGCAATAGGCCAGGTTGTTTGACAGACCATTCGTGTAGTCGAGCCTGTCGGTGAGGGTCAGGGCCTGATGGTAAGTCCTGGCTTCAGCAAGCTTCTCCACTCCCCGGTGCAGATACCCGATGAAGGGCACAGATTTCTTTATGATTTCGCCGTCCAGCTCAAGTACCATCCTCAGCACCCCATGGGTTGCAGGGTGCTGTGGTCCCATGTTGATGGTCATGAATCTGGTTTCGGCCACTGTCGCTTGTCCTTTATTTTTCCTCACCCAACTCAACAACGAAAGGTTTGTCGAAGTCAGGACCTTCCACCGGGAAATCCTTTCTCAGGGGATGCCCCTCGAACTCTTCATCAAGGAGAATCCGTCGCAGATCCGGATGGCCCTCAAACCGAATACCGAACATGTCATAAATCTCCCTCTCGAACCACTCGGCTGCTTTCCAGATGCCAGACGCAGTGGGGACGCTTTCGCCATCTTCGAGCCCCACCTTCACCGCGAACCGCATCTTGTTCTTGAAAGAATTGAGAAAATAGATGAGTTCGAAGCGTGGTCTCTCTTTGTTGTTGTCAACACCAAAAAGATCGGTCAGCATGTCGAAAGCACTGTCAGGATCAGCCTTCAGGAAAAAGAGCACTTCTAAGATTTTGGCTTTGTCAACGACGACGCTCGGTATCGCGCTGCCGCCTCTATCCTCAATGGTGATGACTTTCTCACCGAACTGTCGGATTAGCTTTCCGGTCACCTTCTGGATATCTTTAGTCTCGCCTGTCATTCTTTGATCTACCCTTCATCATCACTTCGCCAACCCTTAATCAACCTTTAATCAACCTTTCATTTTGGGCAGCGAAATCAGTTCTCTTTCCAGTATCGTTTCTTTTTGAATCTTTTCCTGAAGCTTGATCAACCCTGCAAGAAGGCTTTCAGGCCTTGGCGGGCACCCCGGCACATAAACGTCCACGGGAACAATCTGGTCCACGCCCTGCACGGTGTTGTACGTCCTGAAGATTCCCCCGCTGCATGCGCAGGCACCCATGGCAATGACCCACTTTGGTTCAGGCATCTGCTCGTATATCCGTTTGAGGATTGGCGCCATTTTCTTGGTCACAGTCCCTGCCACGATCATGAGGTCTGACTGACGCGGGGACGGCCTGAACACTTCCGCGCCGAACCTGGCGATGTCATACGTCGCTGAGCTGGCTACCATCATCTCTAAGGCGCAGCACGCAAGACCGAACGTGACCGGCCATACAGAGTTCTTCCGAGCCCAGTTCACAACAAAGTCAACGGACGTGACAAGCACATTCTTGTCAGCCTCTGTCACTCCCATTCCAGCGCCCCTCTTTTCCAAACGTAGAGATAACCTATAAAAAGGATAATCACGAAAACGAGCATCTCAATGAAGCCGAAGAGGCCCATTCTTCTCGTGATGACCGCCCACGGATAAAGAAACAAGATCTCGAGATCGAACACAAGAAAAAGCATTGCCACGATGTAATACCTGATAGTCATTCGCCGGCGCGTGGGACCGGAGGTTGTCATGCCGCACTCGTACGGGGCTGCCTTAACTTTCTTGGGGCGCCTGGGACCGATGATATAAGAGGCGCCCACCATAAATGCCGCGATCCCACCGGCGAACAGCATCATGATCAGTATTGATACGTACTCAAACATGGATCACGCCTTCGTTTTGTAACGAAATCGAAACAGGCAGAACAAAGTGTATACAAGCAACGAGAATCTATGTCAAGAACAAAATGCAATTCCCGCTCTTTAAAGAATAAAATCACAAGAGCTCTTCCGCCTCAAAAGCAAAGGCGCGGACCTGTGCGTCCTTGAAGCTCGAGTTTATCTCCTGCAGAGCCTTAAAAAGGTTACTCTCCTTTTCACGAGTCACAGCCAGGACCACCATCGCTTTTGTGCCGGTCCAGACTGGCCTTTCGTGCTGTGCGCGCGTATTTTTGGTCCGCCCCCTCCCTTTCTCGGGCAGCGGGTAGAGCTCAATCTGTACTTTGTCGAAAGCCTGCAGAACTTCGTCATTCCGATCAGCATTATAGATCACGAGAAAAATTCTCACATATTAACGTAATCTCCTTTCTTCAGGCGGTCAAGGGGGCTTCAAAACCAGCGGCTCCCCGGCTGCATCGCGGGTTTGGCCGCCTTAAAACCAGCGGCTCCCCGGCTGCATCGGGTTTTCAGGCTCGGGAGGCGCTGGCGGCGTTGGTGGCGCGGGAGCCGCGAAATCTTCAGGAGGATAGCGGGTGAGTGCCCCCGCCATGAAGTTCATCCAGATAGGCAGAGAGACTCTGCCGCCACTTTCCGCCCTTCCAAGAGAGGTGCGCGAGTCAAACCCAACCCAGACCCCGGTGCATATATGGGGCGAATACCCCACAAACAAGGCATCGTAGAAGCTGCTCGTGGTGCCGGTCTTGCCCGCGACAACATACCCGAGGCGGCTCGCCTCCTTCGCCGTACCGTAGGTCGTAACGCCTCTCAAGAGCGTATTCATTTCATAGGCTATCTCAGCCGGAATGGCCCGGCTCTTTTGCGCCTCGTTGCTCTCCAGGACCTCCCCTTTCTCATCTTCAATCCTGCGGATGAAAAGAGGCTGAATACGGTAACCACCATTGGCGAACACGGCAAAGCCTTTCACCAGGTCCAGCAAGGTGAGATTGGATGTTCCAAGCGCTATGGAAAGATCATTCTCTATGTCCGCAGAAATGCCGAGACTCTCCATGGCTCGTCGCAATGAGTCGATGCCCACATCTTCGAGAAGCCTGACTGTTGCAGCATTCTTCGAGTACGCGATGGCGTCCTTCAAACTGATGGGACCCAGGTACGTGCCATCATAGTTCCTTGGGGTCCATGTCCTGCCTCCCGCGCCAACATACGCCTTAGGCTCGTCGAGAATCGTCGAGTCAGGAGTATAGCCCTTTTCAAGGGCTGCAAGATAGATGAAAGGCTTAAAGGCACTGCCCGGCTGGATCTTCGCCTGAAGGGCCCTGTTGTAAGGGCTTTTTTCAGCGCTTCTTCCTCCCACCACTGCCGAAACGTAGCCGGTATTCACATCCATGCAGAGCAGAGCTGCCTCCACACCCGACGCCTTGTACGGCACAAACTGGAGTAGCTTCTTTTTATCAATACCCCGGTATGTTCCCCTCACGATGTCACCAGGCCGAAAAACAGCACCCGATACTTTAAGAAGGCCCTTCTGCTTGCCCAGGGAGACTGCAAAGCCGTCCGCCATCTTCTCAGTGACAAGCACGTTATAAACCTTACCCGTTTTCAGCCCGGCGAAATGTATGTCCTTTTCCTGGTCAGCGCCAAAGTTCTCCCAACGTTTTCGGTCGAGCCATGCAACAATGACCGGAGCGCCCTTTCGTTCGTCATAGTTCGCAAGGCCCTTCTTGACTGACTCTTCAGCCTGTTTTTGCAGCGACGCGTCCACTGTGGCATAGACTTTCAGCTGCCTTCTGTTAAAAATACCTTTTCCGTACTTCTCCTCCACGTAGCGTACAACCGTGTTCTTGAAATAGCTGTCAGCAAAAATCCCGTCATCCTCCCGTATATAGATCTTTTCTTTAAGAAGAGTCGCAGCGGTTCTCTTATTAATAAATCCTTTCTTTGCCATCTGGTCTATGACATACTCCTGCCGCTGCCGCGCAAGTCCGGGATGGTTCTTGGGTGTGTAACGCGCGGGACCCTGCACCAGGCCCGCCAACAGTGCCGCCTCTGCCCTGGATATCTGCCAGATGTGCTTGCCAAAGTAGACCTGGGATGCTGCCTCCACCCCATAGACCCCTTGTCCCATATAAATGTTATTGAGGTAGAGATTCAGGATCTCCTGCTTGGTCAGATATCTTTCGAGTCGATAGGCGAGTATGCCCTCGCGTATCTTTCTCAACATGCTCCGCTCAGGCCCAAGGATAAGCGATTTGACAACCTGCTGCGTTATAGTGCTTCCTCCCTGCACAACCCTGCCATGGGTTATATTTTTCACCAGAGCCCTGCCGATACTGACCGGGCTCAACGCGCCATGTGAGAAAAACTCCGCGTCCTCTGCTGCCAGAAAAGCCTCTTTGACATACTTTGGGATCTTTTCATATGAGACAAAAATTCTGTTGTCCGGAACAACCACGTACACAAGCTCGTCGTTCACACCGTAAATCGAACTCGTGGGTTTATTGGTAAGGTTCTTTAAGGCAACGACCGAAGGAACCTCGGTGACGAGAAAGACGTAGAGACCGAGGCCAAGGAGAAGGAACGAGAGAAGCATCAGGCCAATCAGAATATGCTGGCGCCTCTTTGGCACGAGTCAATCTCCACTTTTTCAGATCGAGGATGGCTGACGGAGTGATGAACGATTCCGCAAGCGTTTCGCTACCCTAAATGTAGAACAAAAACCTTTTGAATTCAAGCGGGTTGACGACAACCGGTCAGCGCCATTGAAAACGGCCCTCTGCTGCATAAGACTATAAGACAGGGATGAAAGCTGTTTGGTATAGGAGGAACGCATGAGTGAAAAGAATCTCGAGGCAGTCATCGACCTGGCAATAACCAAAGAGGAAGAGTCCTTCAATTTTTACACCGGACTCCAGACAAAGGTAAATGACCAGGGAGCACGGGATACGCTTGGATTCCTTGCTAAAGAGGAAGTGAAGCACAAAGAGTTTCTCGTTCGATACCGGCAGGGCAATCTGGGGCCGGACACGTTGCGCCTGAGCCATGTGGTGGATTACCGGATAGCGGAGCACCTGGAACCACCCGAGTTAAAGGCAACACTAGAAGGGAAAGATGCTTATCTCCTGGCCGCGCATCGCGAATTGAGAGCCTACAATTTTTATAAGGCCCTCGCTGCCATACACCCTGAGGGAACCATAAAACAAATGCTCGATCGGATGGCTAACGAGGAACTGAAGCACAAGGAAAAGGTAGAGTACCTATATACCAACGCAGCCTTCCCCCAGACGGATGGGGGGTAGTAAAAACAGATTTGTTTGATTAGTTTTATTCGTTCGATTGGTTTGATTAGTGGTTGACGTAGTGGTTCACATGCGGGATTTGTCTTGGTACCAATGGAACTAATAAAACCAATTAAACCAATGAAACTACCTACGCGAACTTCAAAGCAGGTCATTAGGATCGAGATAGTCTGGAATGCCCACGAGGATTGACAATTCGCGGGCAAATCGTTATAATTACATATAGATTAACCCGCCCCATATCGGTGTTATTACCACATGGAATTCTTGACTGCAGTGACGCCCGGTGAAGCGCTCGGGATTATCAAATCGTTTCCCCTCCCGGCAAGGAGGAGCGTGCGTGTCAGATTAGACGAAGCGCTGGGAAGAGTCGTGGCACAGGAAGTGGTCGCCTCTGAAGATATACCTTCCTTTGCGCGCTCTCTTGTAGATGGGTTCGCCGTCAGGGTCAAGGATGTTTACGGAGCCAAAGAAACTACCCCTGCCCTTCTTGTTGCCAGGGGAGAAGTCAAGGTTGGAGAGGAGACGACCTTGAGCATTGGCCCCGGAGAGACAGTCTATGTGGCAACCGGCGCCATGCTCCCGCAAGGTACTGATGGCGTTATCATGCAGGAACAGACGCGGCAGACAACCCACGACATCGAGGTAACAAAGGGGGTCCATCAGGGCGAAAATATCTGCTTCCAGGGAGAGGACATCAGGAAAGGCAGCACGGTTCTGACACCAGGAAAGCGGCTCTCGGCCTTCGACATCGGGGTGCTTGCGGCTCTCGGAATCGACGAAGTTGTTGTCTACGCTCTCCCGGAGGTGGCGCTCATTTCTTCGGGAGACGAGATCGTTCCCGTTGACGTACTTCCTCCGCCGGGAAAGGTGCGCGATATCAATCGACATACCATATCCAACCTCCTGAATCCGGCAGGCTGTTCTGTCTGTTTCATCGGCATTGCCAGGGACACGCTCGACGACGTAAGCGCCAAACTTCAAGAGGCCAAGGGGCTTGACCTGATAATCCTTTCGGGCGGAAGCTCCAAGGGTCAAAGCGACTTTGTCACAGCGGCAGTGGAAAGGCTCGGAGGAAAAATACTCTTCCATGGTATCAACGTGAGACCGGGCAAACCTACAATTTTTGGCTCGCTATGGGGTAAGCCGGTCTTCGGGCTCCCGGGTCATCCCGTTTCCTGTTCTCTTATTCTGCTCCGCTTTGTACTCCCGATAGTGAACGCTTTGCGGGGAGAAGCAGAGACAAGGGAACGGGTAGTAAGGGGAAGGCTTGGAACCAACGTGCCTTCTTCTTACGGCATCGAAGAGTATGTTCGGGTGAGGCTTACATCTGCTGAGGAAGGCTCCATGGTGGCGCCGCTTTACGCGAAATCGTCCGTGATATCGATGCTCGCCAAGGCGGATGGTTACATTACTGTGCCCGAAGGCCGGGAAGGCCTTGAGCCGGGGGAAGAGGTGGAGGTCCACACCTTTGTCTAAACGTTATCTAAATACCGTCCGCAAAGAAGATGCCCTGTTAAAGGTGCTTGACGCGATCACCCCCCTGACCGCCGAAGAAGAGATTCCTGCAGTGGCTGCGATCGGGCGGATTACGTCGCGGCAGGTCCTGGCCCGAGTTTCAAATCCTCCCTTCACGTGCTCGGCCATGGACGGCTACGCAGTCGATTTCGAAAAGACACTCTCCGCAGACCTCTACAAGCCAGTTGCTTTGACGAAGGACCGGGATGTTATCCGGGTCAATACGGGAGATCCCGTTCCTTCGACCGCCAACGCAGTGATCATGATTGAGGATGTTGAAGATAAGGGCCAAACCATCTTGATCCGAAAACCGGCCTCTCTGTGGCAGCACGTGCGCATGATCGGAGAGGATATTATCGAGGGGGATGCTCTTTTCCCCACCGGATACCGGATCAGGGTCATGGATGTGGGGCTCCTCATCGGCGCCGGCATGCGGGAGGTATACGTTAGAAAAAAACCGAAGCTCCTTATCGTCCCCACAGGCCACGAATTGGTCGATATCGTGACAGAACCGATCGAATCCCTGAAAAGGGGCCAGCTCATCGATTTCAACTCATACACGTTGAAAGCACTGGCCGAAGAGCTTGGTTTTGAGGCATCTAAGACAGCAATAGCTAAAAATAAAGATAACTTACGTGCCATTCTTGATAGATCATGTCAGGAGTATGATGTAATTCTTATAAATGCTGGGTCAAGTGCTGGCACTGAAGACTTCACGGAGGGCGTGATCAGCGACTTGGGTACGGTTCTGTTCCACGGCGTAGCCATGATGCCGGGCAAACCCACACTCTTCGGCCTGGTAAAAGGTAAGCCGGTCTTCGGGATACCGGGCTACCCTGTGTCGACGGTCATCGCCTTCAAGACATTCGTCGAACCCGCCTACGAGAAATTGACCTGCGTCGCTGTCCCGAAGAGGAGTATCGCCTGCGTGACGCCCTATAAGCTCCCCTCGGCGATAGGAGTGGAGGAAGTCGTCCGCGTGAGCTTGATCGAGAAGCACGGACTCTTTTACGCTTACCCGCTTGCGCGCGGTGCAAGCCTTTTCACGTCCATGGCACAGGCAGACGCGCTTATCAGGATCCCTCAAAACGTGGAGGGCTATCTTGAAGGAGAACAGGTAATATGCGAACTACTGAGAGAAAAAAGGGAGTTGCAGGGAAGACTCCACATCCTCGGCAGCCATGACTTCTCTCTCGATGTCATGCGCGACATTATTAAGAAAAGTAACCCCGAGATGGACCTCCTGTCGACGCACATCGGCTCGTTGAGCGGTATCATAGCGCTGCAGAAGGGCGTAGTCGACCTCTGCACAACACATATTCTCGACGAGAAAGAAAAGGTCTATAATATACCGGTGGTGAAAAAATATTTGGGCACGAGGCCTGCCCTTCTTATCAACGTGGCAAAACGCATCCAGGGCCTCGTGGTAACAAAAGGAAACCCGAAAGGTGTTAAGGGCGTTTCCGACCTGGCCCGCAGTGATATCCGCTTTATCAACAGGCAGGCGGGCTCCGGTACGAGGATACTCCTTGATACAATGCTTGCTGAACAGGGTATCAGCAGAGACTCAGTGCGCGGGTATGACCGCGAGGAGTTTACCCATGCTGCGGTGGGTGTACTCGTCAAGAATGGCATAGCTGACGTGGGATTGGCTATCCATCCCATAGCTCGCTTATTCGGTCTTGATTTCATACCCCTGATTGAGGAGGAGTATGATCTTCTCGTGACCAGAGAGTTTTCTGAGGATAAAAGATTTTCAGTGCTTATGGATGCTATAAAATCGGCAGAGTTTGCCCGCAGGCTCCAGGAGCTCGGCGGCTACAAAACAGACCAGACAGGGAAAACGAAATATGTTAACGGATAGGTTCAATCGCGTCATCAACTACCTGAGGATATCGATCACCGACAGGTGCGATCTGCACTGCAAGTACTGCGTTGAAAAAGATTTCCCCTTCATCCCGCACGATGAGATACTCAGGTATGAAGAAATCATCAGGTTTGTAAGGATAATGGCCAGCCTCGGAGTGACAAAGGTCCGTCTCACCGGGGGTGAACCCCTGCGCAGAAAGGATCTTCCCTTTCTCCTCCGTGAGATCGCAACCATCAGCGGCATTAACGACATCAGCCTGACCACGAACGGCGTGAGCCTGGGCGACAAAGTCCTGGAGTTGAAAGCAGCAGGCCTGCGCAGGGTAAACATAAGCCTGGACACGTTAAAACGGGACAAATTCAGTTTCATCACCGGCGTGGACGCGTATGATAAGGTGCTTGACAGCATACAAAAAGCCAAGGCAGCAGGCTTATGTCCGGTCAAAATAAACACGGTGATCATCAAAGACTTCAACGACGACGAAGTCCTGGATTTTGTGCAGTTCGCGAAGCATGAGAACGTAGAAGTGAGATTCATCGAATTTATGCCCTTCGGTGATACAGGCCTCTGGGACAGCAGTAAAGTCGTCACGTCTGCAGAACTGGAAGCCTTCATAAAAAAGACACATGACCTGGTGCCGTCCGTGAACTCTCACAAAGGACCTGCCCGCATGTTCAAGATACCCGGGCAGCACGGGAAAATCGGCTTCATCAGCCCCATGTCGTCTCACATATGCAGCGACTGCAACAGGCTGCGGCTCACGTCTGACGGAAAGATAAAGCCGTGTCTCTTCTCGGATGCCGAGTATGATGTGAAGGGCTTGCTCAGAGGCAATAAGAGTGACGAAGAGATAGCTGAAGCGGTTGTAGAAATTGTCAAAGCAAAGCCCGAGAAGAAGTTTGAATCGGGTGTAATAAGGAAATGCCAGCGCAGCATGAGGGGCACCGGGGGATGAAAAGCCAGTGATCGGTGACCAGTAGCCAGTGATCAGTGAGAAAAGAACTGGGGCTCGGATGAAATTATCGCATGTAGATAAGGAAGGCAAGGCTAAGATGGTGGATGTCGGGCATAAGCCGGACACGGATAGGCAGGCTATAGCCCGCGGCCACGTGAAGATGTCTCGCGAGGCCTACGATACGGTACGCAAGGGGCACGGTCCAAAGGGTGATGTCTTTGCCGTGGCCAAGATTGCGGGTATCATGGGCGCAAAGAAAACTGCCGAACTGGTGCCGCTCTGCCACCCGCTGCCCATCAATTTCGTGGATGTAGTTTACGAGTTTGCAGACAGCAAGCAGACCATCGGTATCACATCAACTGTAAAAACAAAGGGTCCCACCGGCGTCGAGATGGAGGCTATCACAGCGGTCATGATAACGGCTCTCACCATCTACGACATGTGCAAAGCGATCGACAAGGCTATAGAGCTTGGCCCTTTTTACCTGATGGAGAAAACCGGGGGAAAGAGCGGAAGGTATAAGCGGCCAAAAAAAGGCCGCGTTACAGGATAAAGAATTGTTACAGGTTACAACCAAAAACAGTTAAGAGCAGAAGCTTGTTACACGCATGAGTCTCGTGCGTAACTTGTAACAGTTCTTGTTTGTAACTTGTAACGGTCTTTGTTCTTAACCGACGCAAGGAGACACGATGAAGGGAAAAATTATCTCCGTCAACATCAGCGCTGACAAAGGCGAAAAGAAGCACAACATCGATACGTGCATGCTCCAAGAGGGCCATGGCTTGACAGATGATGCCCATGCGGGCCCATGGCACCGACAGGTAAGCCTCCTCGCAGCAGAGAGTATTAAGAAAATTAAGGACAAAGGTCTCGACGTGCACGCAGGTGATTTTGCCGAAAATCTCACCACCGAGGGTATTGACCTGCCTAGCCTGCCTATCGGCACTGAACTGAAAGTGGGAGATGGAATTATTATGAAAGTGACCCAGATCGGCAAGGAGTGTCACGCGCGGTGCAACATCTTCTATCAGGTGGGAGACTGCGTCATGCCACGGGAAGGCATATTCGCAGAAGTTCTTACCGGCGGAGAGATCAAGGTTGGAGACGAGATAGAGGTTGTGACGTGAGGTACAGAGCTGCAATCATCACGATCAGCGACAAGGGATCATGCGGTGAACGGGTCGATACGAGCGGACCCGCCCTGCGGGATATGCTGAATGATGAATTCGATGTGAGTGAGATCGTTATCATCCCTGATGAAGTGGATATTATCGCCGACACGATCAAACGACATGTCGATGATTTTGGGGTGGACCTCATTGTAACCAACGGTGGCACGGGTCTCAGTAAGAGGGACGTGACCCCCGAAGCGACACGGATGGTCATAGAGAAAGACTTGCCCGGCTTTGCTGAAGTGATGCGGGCGGAGAGCTACAAAATCACGCCGACTGCAGTCATATCGAGGGCAGTCTGCGGGATCAGAAAAGAAAGCATCATCATAAACCTGCCGGGAAGTCCAAAGGCAGCAACAGAATGCCTGGGCTTCATCAAAGCCGCGCTACCGCATGCATTGGAGAAACTCAAGGGTAGCACAGCCGACTGCGCCCGCTAGTCTCCTAGACCAAGTCGTCTTTTGCGCCTACCTTCGTTGCGGCGACCCGGGAAGAGAGTGCCTGAGCGTCCGGGTACCCGTGAAGCTCTTTCACGGGTGGTCAAGCTTTCTGTTTGGTGCCCAGGGCATCCCTCCCGTTATCTGCACAAAACCGCTTGATGGCGGTCAGTTCCACGGTACATCGAGATCAGGAGAGAAGACACCGAGGGGTCGGTTAAAGGTAAAGGAGAAGGGTCCCGCCACCAGTTTCTGAGCGACCGCGCCCACGGTGCCCGTCGGAATCGAAAAAGGAAGAGCAGCCACGGTTCCCACAACGCCAAGCGCCGTGAAGACAATGCCGAGCGGGCGGACAATTAGCAAGTCCCCGAATATCGCACCTGCCGGAGGTGACGCCTGTTGCTGCGCACTATCATCATACTGGGGCGGGGGCTCGGAACTGTTCTGGCCATAAGCACTCACGCCAAGCCCTACCACAAGGAACAAGGACAACCAGCATACGATTACCTTTTTCATGCCTTCCTCCTTTCCAACAACATCCAATTTCCTATACTCCCCATTGAGAATTCATACTGCATAAAACCTTATGGAAAGTGAGCAACGTTTCAGCTCTCTTCTATTGTAGCAGGACTAGCTACACTGTCAAGCAGCCTTTTGGTTACTTTTTGTCAGTCTATAAGGTTAGGAGGTTCGGGCATGGCATTAGGGTGATGGAAGAAAGCAACATGGTTAGCCACGCCAAAGGAAAGCTGTCCAAAGTACGAGTACGTGGTGACCTGAGCTTTCCAGTCTGGTAACAGAGACTGTCAGCGTTGACTGACACCACACGGTATCGGTATCACCTCAATCACACCGCTCGCGTTCTTTTCCACCTGTGAAATGCACTACTATTCTGGGTGAGGACAGTGTAGCGATTTAGGGAAGGGGTCACACCGTTAGTTCACCTATCTACAAGTCCTTACCTTCCAATAACTCCTGGGAGTGGCGATTGCTCAGAGAAATGGTCAAATAAAAAAGGACAGAGCCATTGCTGACCCTGCCCCCGACGTTGATGTCATGGAGTTTATTTCTTCAATCGTCTCCTTTGAATAGACCTTCTACTTCCCCCAGCTATAGAGAACGCCTGCGCCGAATATGAACTGGTTTTTTTCACCTACGTTGGCAACTATGGGGCTGTCCTCCGCACCCCCCACCAAGCGCATGCAGCGGACACCCCCTGCGATGTGCCAGTTCTGGTTCACGTGATAGACGATTGCCGGCGTGAGGGAAACATCCCTGAACCCAGCGCTGGCATTATAGCGTGGGAGACGGGAGAGGATATGATCGACGGTGTCTACGCCGAAGTATTTTTCCGTGTACGCACTGTCACCATAGGTACCGCTGAGGGTCAACCCGACGTCCCATCGCTGGGCGATGGGCTGCCATCCCCTGACGAGTCCCGTGACGAGCCAGCCGTTATACACACCGCTCATGTCGGCGGTCCACGTCACCGTGGCGAGGAAGCGCCGCCGCGGGTTGTTCTGGTCGATGCACTCGAAGCCTACAAAAGCACCACCTTCAAGCGCGGCATCGATCTTCTGCATCCTGTTAACCTGGTCATTGTCCACGTCATCCCGTCCAGGGCGATAATTGAGGACCGGTCCAAAGCGGAACGAAGAATCGTTGATGAGGTTGACGGAAAGCTCGGTGCCCCGCAACAGCAGGTACTGGTAAGTCCCGGGCAGCGTGTACTTGAGGAATGGAGCGGCAATACCCTTGTACTCTTTGGAACCCAAATAATCGGGCGCGGCTCCCACGAGGATCCCGATAACGGTCGGAGCGTTGTCAACCTCGATTGCAGCCTGTTGGGCACGCACAGCACCAGGAGTCAGGGCCAATACCGCGATTACGAATAAAAGTGTAACTTTCACAACATGCCTCATACAGTACCTCCTCTGAATGGTTTTCATTTTGCTTTTGACACTTTCAGTCTGCTTTCTACTATAACACATAACCGATCCGCCGAACCTCCGTCCATAGGACTTTAGTCCTATACACCCGTTCTGAGAGGTCACGCGTACACATCAAACCATGAAGGGCGCGAAGTGTCAACCGTTTTCATACGTCAAGCAGGTTGGCGTCAGCACCTTTTCATGGCCATCTTAAGCCTCTAAGATAGCCCCGTATTGCCGCAATTCCCTTCGAACGTCTTCCGGCGAAATTTCTTTCGGGAGTGCATTCGAGCCCACGGATTGCGCGGCAAGAATGCCTGCCGCTTCTCCCATCGCGAAGGCCGGTCCGATCACGCGTGCAGAGGCGTGCGCCTGATGGCTGGCAGAGAGGCAGCGCCCGGCGACCAGCAGGTTCTCAACCCCGCTGGGAATGAGGCATCGTATAGGTATGGTGTAGTAATCGTCTTCCTTTTCGAGAAACTTCCATATGATCCTGCGCGTCTCAGGGTCATGCATCTCCATGGGCCACGCGCCAAGCGCTATCCCATCATCAAATTTCCTTCCCTTGAGCACATCATCCTCTTGAAGCACGTATGAGCCCTTGATCCGCCTCGTCTCCCGTATACCTATCTGCGGGGCAAACGAAGAGAGTTCGGCCTGTTCGAACCCCGGCAGATAACGTCTGAAGGCCCTGATGTATTCGAGCACCTGCCGCCTGCCCTCCATCTCCGCAGCCGTCAGGTCACGTGCGTCCGTGGCGATAAGGTCGGGAACGCTTACGATGTTTGCGCTCACCAGCCCCGAAGGAAGCGCCGGATTTAAGATCCCGTCCGGCCTCTTAAAACCGTATTCTCCCGTTTTGACGGCCTCCTCCAGCTTCTCCTTGACCTTTGGCGTGGTAAGGTCGTGCATCTTCTCCACATCCACGTGTATCATGCGAAACATGGTCGTTAAGGTTTGCAACCTTCCCTTCTCGTCGCCTACCTCGCACGGAACACCAGCCCTGAAGGCCACATCACCGTCTCCGCTTGCGTCGATAATCACCTTTGCCAGCAGGGCACAACGTCCCGACTTGTTCTCAACAATCACGCCTGAAAGCCTGCTCCCCTTTTGCTCCCATGTCACGTCAGTTACAAAGCTATGGTAGAGCAATTCGACGCCACTTTTTGTTGCAAATTCTTCCGCCACAAACTTGAAAATTTCGGGGTGAAAGCGCAGGGAGGCAATCCTGGGATCGACCTTTGAGATCCCTCTTTCTGTTACCGAGCCGCGTTCCTTCAGCCGATCCCGCAGGCTTCCCGCAACTCCTCCCACGATCAGTTTCTTCTCAGCACCAGTGGTGAAAAACCCGCAGAACGATCCCACCATACCGGCGGTAGCCATGCCTCCCAGGAAACCGTAGCGCTCGACCAGAAGCGTCCGCGCTCCGGACCTCTCTGCGGCTATGGCGGCCGCTATCCCTGCCCCACCGCCGCCTACAACCAGCACATCGTATTCTCCCATCACCTCTATTTCCCGGGCATCTTCAACGATCGTTTTTTTCGCCATGATGGCTCCTCTTCTATTACTGCCCTTCTTTTTTTGTTATCTCAACAATCCCTTTGTCCGCGTCCACCTTAACCCAGTCACCGGTCGCTATGACTTCCAGAGGGTCCTGATCGAGTTCGGTGACCGAGGGTGAGTGCATCACCACTGCGCCAAGCGCAACCTTTGTCGTCATCTCGTTGAAAATCAACGCAGCAGGTGCCGTGCCCGCCATCCGCGCCGCGTGGAACCTCGTGGACCATCCCGATGAGCCCTTTGCTCCCGGAAAGACAAGGACCTTGCCCTTAAAGCTCTGACCCGAAAGCTCGTGCCTCCGTTCAATAATAATCCCCTTCATCGGGTCGATCCCTCCCCAACCCGATATCGTTTGCCCGGTGACGAGGGCCTCACCTTCTGCGCATCCTCCGACTACTTTTCTGCCATGCAGAATGATCTTCTTCAACTGAGCTCTCCTTCCCAACGAACCTCTCCGTAGCGAAGCTGCGAGCAATCAGCGGAATAGGCCGACATGATATTCGCCCTCACACTGCCCTCTCCCGCAAGAGGAGAAAAAATTCCGTGAACTTTGCGCATCGAGTTTTTTCACTTCACACCAAACACCATTCACTAAACACTGTCTTATGTTAGTCCTCCTCCGCAATCACTTCGCTTCTCCTTTTTTGCACGAAAGGCAGGATAGCGGAAAGCAGAAGTGTCGCAGCTATCAGGAGAGACACGGCAGACAACGGCCTGGTCAAGAATACGCTGATGCTCCCGTCCGAAAGTATCAAAGCCTGACGCAGGTTCTTCTCGAGCAAGGGGCCCAGGACAAAGGCAAGAACCATAGGGGCAGGCTCATAGCTCAATTTCCGTAGCACGTAACCCAAAACGCCAAAGACGAGCATCACGTAGAGATCAAAGACATTCGCGCTGATACTGTAGGCACCGATAAAACAGAAAAGCAGTATCAACGGAAACAATGTCCGATAAGGCACCTTCAAGATCTGGACCCACACGCTGATCAGCGGGAGGTTCAAAACGAGCAGCATGACATTGCCCACGTACATGCTCGCCACGGTTCCCCAGAAGATCTCAGGATGCTCGGTGATGAGCAGGGGACCGGGTTTGACACCATGGATCATGAGCGCGCCAAGGAGCAACGCCATGATGACGTTCGCAGGGATGCCGAGAGAGAAGAGCGGGATAAAGCCGCTGCTCGACGCTGCATTATTCGCAGACTCCGGACCGGCGACACCTTCTATGGCCCCGTTGCCGAACTCCTCCGGGTGTTTTGCGAACCTCTTCTCTGTTGCGTACGAGACAAAGGAAGATATGACGGCTCCGCCACCCGGAAGGATACCGAGCAGAAATCCTATCAACGTGCCCCTGCCAATCGGACGCGCCGATTTGCCCCAGTCCTTCTTTGTTGGAAAGAGTTCTCGGAAACGCGTTTTAAGCACCTCTCGCTTCTCACTCAGTTTTTCGAGATTGAGAAGCACCTCTGAGATGCCAAAGAGTCCCATAACGAGCGGCACGAGCCCGACACCGTCGATGAGTCCCATCAACCCGAAGGAAAAGCGGGCCTGGCCCGTTATCACGTCCTGTCCGATGAGACTCAAAAAGAGCCCGAGCCCTGCCATGACAAGACCTCTCAGTACTGAGCCCTGCGTAAGATAGGTGACGAGGGAAAGGCCGAGACACATGAGGGAGAAGTATTCCGAAGGCCCGAACATGAGCGCGATCCCCGCCAGCGTGTTTGTCATGAACATGAGCCCGAAAAGGCCGAGCGTCCCTGCGATGAAGGAGCCGAAGGCCGCAATGCCGAGGGCAGGCCCAGCACGTCCCTTCAGTGCCATCTGGTGACCGTCGAGGCAGGTAACTACGGACGCGGCTTCACCGGGAATGTTGACAAGGATCGATGTTGTTGAACCGCCGTACATCGCGCCGTAATAGATGCCGGCGAGCATGATGATGCTCGTAACAGGCGAAATGCCGAAAGTAATGGGGAGAAGGATGGACATGGCCCCTACCGGACCTATGCCCGGCAGTACGCCGACCAAGGTCCCGATAAAAACGCCGAAAAAGCAGGAGAGCAGATTCCAAGGGTGGAGCGCTATGCCGAAGCCGTAAAACAGGTCGTGAAGTATACTCACAGACTGCCTACCACCATGGGAACAGACCCCGCGGAAGCTGGCAATGAAGCCAGACTTCGAACACCAGATAGCTTACCAGAGCTGTCGCAATCGCGAAGAAAAGGCTCCAGAAATAGTTTCTTTTTTCGAGGTCGAAAAAGAGAGCAAACATAAGCAGGGATGTGGTCAGAATGAAGCCGACCGGTTCGATCAGAATGACATAAGCGAGAAGAAGCGCCACTGTGTAGATGAGTCGCGGCCAGGCGCCGATCCGGAAGGCGTGATCTGTTCCCGGCGCCATCTGCCGGCGCCGCTTCGACATGGTCCTCGCAATGATCATCGCCAATCCCATGGCCGCAATGAAAAGGCCGGAGAGCAGCGCAACAAATCCGGGTCCCGGCTGATGGAAGGAACCGAGATCAAACCGGAGCGCGAGCAGGCATATGATGAACCCTATGCCGATCCAGACAATGCCTTCAACTGTCCCTGTTTCTGTTCCTGTTCCTGTTTCTTTTTCCACCATTGCCTTGCTTACCTTTGTTTCTCCGGCATTCAATAGCGAGTTTTACTCCTCACTCCTTCCTGGTTATCTCGACGATGCCGTTATCCGCATCGACCTTGACCCAATCGCCCGTCGTAATCACTGCAAGAGGATCCTGATCGAAATCGGTGATCGCGGGGACATGCATCACGACAGCGCCGAGCGCAACCTTTGTGGTCATCTCGTTGAAAATCAACGCTTTGGGCGCAGCGCCCGCAAGCCGCGCCACGTGGAATCTCGTTGACCAACCCGATGCACCCTTGGCCCCGGGGAAGACGAGCACCTTCCCTTTGAAGCTCTGCCCTCTAAGCTCGTGTCGCCTTTCGATGATCACACCTTCCATCGGGTTTATGCCTCCCCAGCCCGTTATCGTCTGCTTTGTGACAAGCGCCTCACCTTCAACGCAGCCTCCCACTACTTTTCTGCCATGCAGGATGATCTTCTTCATTTGAGTTCACCTTTCCACTGCCCGCTGACCGCGGCCTCAATACAGTTCTGCGTGGTTCCGAACCATGTCTGGAGACCGAGAATCGAAGGCATATAGTGCGCCTGCTTCCCGGAGTCGGTTGCAGCTACCCTCGTGCCCTTGGGCATCACATGGGCAAGCACCGGGCAGGTATCGGTCATCAGGATACCGCCTGCATTGGTGATGATCTCTGTATACCCATTCTGGTCGGCGATCTCCTTGAGCGCTCGCGGTGTGAAAATCCAGAGGCTCGTGTTGCTGTTCACACGCCTGCCTTTCAGCATCTTGCAGACATCCCACACCTGCTCAATTGAATAGTGCGGGCAGCCCAGCATGACAAAGTCTACAGCCCTCTCTCTTGCCGAGGAATTCAGGTTCTCATACGCCATCTGTCTCTCTTTCTTTCCGAACTTCAAGGTCGCTTGCGGCTTCTTGCCTCCGAAAGCCTCATCCAGCGAACGGGCTTCAGGCGTAATCCCCACGATATGGTACATCTCTACTCCGCCCGACGATGCAGCCGCTGCGCCGCAATGCTTCAGCCTCGAAAGGGTCGGAGTGCGGCGGATGCCATGAAGTACGGGAACCCGCTCCTGAACCATCTCTCCGACATAGTAGCCCAGGAGATTCCAGTCCATAATGCTCTCGACGTCGTATTCAACCTCCACGAGATGCGTACCAAGACGATTTTGGTCGAGGTGGTATCCCCAGTAAGGAATCTTGCCGGTCAGGCTTGCAGCAGCACCACTTTCCCGCCCTTCACAGTTCATACGCGCACCCAGCACTGAATTGGCGTAGATGACCGCGGAAGACTCCATCCACGCGCAGTGCTCACCTCTGACCGGCACATTCCCCACGAGGTAGGGAGTGCATGTATTCATGAGCTGTACGCCGATGCGCTTTGCAAAAGCGATGCTCTTCATGTGGAGCTCGTAGACGCTGCGATCGACTCCTTCGATCTCCCAGTGGTCCGGGTCCAGGCCTTGAATCAGATGGTACGTGCAGGCCTTCACCTCAGGGATTTGTACTACATCGCTTGAATCAAGAGCGAATTCGGAGAATACGGCATCGAAGCTCCCCGTCTTGTCCGCAAGGTCCCGTATAAAGGGGCCTGACGCCCCTATGGCGACACAAACATTGTCAGTGTCGATGAACCGCTCCGCTCCCAACGCCTCTCCATAGCGCACAAGGAGATCCATCGCCCTTTGTCTGGCGGGTCCCTCTTTGCCATCGAGCATGGCCTTTTCATCGTCAGTCAGTTTCATCCTATTCTCCTTCCATCCAAGAGACAGTGTTGAGTGTTAAGTGTGTCCGGCTGGGAAACTCAACACGCAACTCGTAACGCGGAACCCGCAACGAAGCCGCAGGCGTCTGTCACTCGACCCTCGATACTCGTCACTGATCACCGGTAACCGATCACCGATTACCGTCTTCACTTCACCAGTCCCTGCTCCTTGAAGAATGCCTGCGCCGTCACTTTATAATTGACAAGATACTTCTCGAAAGCGGC
>DATFYE010000104.1:0-110039 GCA_035315185.1 Syntrophorhabdales bacterium
GAGGACGTGATTGAACGGGTGCCGGTACGACAGACCCTCGTTGAATGCGGCAACCCCAAAACGAGAAGAAAAGTGTTACCTATGTCCCTGGAATAACGTGTAACCCATGTACCCGGACCATACCACCAAGGTGGGTAACAAGGCGCTGCAGCGGATCGGTGGGAAAAGGCACCCACCTCCCGCTGAGCTTTCCGTTCGGCCATGAAATCCGGAGGTTGCTTGTATAGACATGGTATGATATAATGTCATACTATCGTCAGGAGGGCGAGAAGATGGCTAAGGAAAAGATAGCAATTACACTGGATAAGGAATTCATTGGTGAATTAGATGGGCTAGTCAGAAGGCATGTTTATCAAAACCGTAGTCAGGTCATCCAAGAAGCGGTAAGTGAAAAGCTACTACGCCTGAAACGAAGCAGGCTGGCGATCGAATGTGCCAAGCTCGACCGTGTAGCTGAGAAAGCTATGGCCGAGGAGGGACTGAGCGAGGACGTGAGCCAATGGCCCGAGTACTGAGAGGGGAGATTCGGTGGGCGGATTTGAACCCCACGCGGGGAAGGGAGCAAGCTGGGCTTCGTCCCGTTTTGATTCTGAGTCACGACATTTTTAATGAGCGGTCGGGGACGGTCATAGCTGTCGCAATTACAAGCCAGCCACAAAGAGCGGGATTCCCTTTAACACTTGAGCTGAAAACCGGCAAACTGCCAAAACAGTCTTGGGTTAAGATCAGTCAAATTCGGACTCTCTCTGTAGAGAGAATCGGAAAGCTTATGGGCAAGGCTACTCAAGAAGAAATGATTCGGGTAGTCGAAGGTCTAAACGAGATAATTGCGTAACCACGCCATGCAGCGGATACGGCGACACTCGTAGCCAAGCAATCTCAAAGACACAGGCATTAGCCTTGCGGGTCCTGGCCGATCGACCTGGCCTTGCCCCTGAAGACCTATGATATATTAAAAGAACTGAAGAGGAAACAGGGTGTCGATATGGCGAAGCACTCCCATGATTTTGCAGAAACGTTTGACGGTATTTTGGGCTATGGTCTTGACAGGCAGACCGACGAGAATACAGTACAAGTCTACCTACAGAAATTTTCGGACGATCGTCTGATGAAAATCATCCTGAAACGGATGACCGATGAAGATTTAACTGAGGTGTTCGAGATTATAGGTAAAATGTTGAGAAAGTATCTGACCGAGCCGGAATATCACCAACTGTTTCTCAAAGAATGATCAGCTCTATCATTCTCCGCATTACGTGTACCGGTTTGGATTCAAGATGCATACCGAGGCGCTCCGAGGACTGGACTACGGAGACGTACCTTGGGGTACATCGAGTAAGGACAGGCCGAAGGGCAACGAAGGTAGGCGCTTGAAGGCAAATCGGTATCAGGTGATCTCGGAAATAGGGGCCTCCTGCATCCAGATTTCATGCATGGACCGGTACAGGTCCTCACTCACCGAGACCTTGTAGGGTGTGGGATTAACAGCTCTCAGGTGATCAGGGCGTACTACGGAAATCTGATCAATGACGTAGTCGCGGATAACATCGAGCGGAGGGAAAGCGAAGGTCTGGCGGCCGTTCCAGACGCACTTGTGGAGAGGAATGACATTCTTCGGTACCACGTAGGCGCGCTTCGCTTCTCTTAAGGGATGACGGCACAGAATCCGTTCACCGATTGCTGGAGGCTCTTTTCCTGCTTCGATCATCAAATCTATTACCGGATGCCGATCATCGCCTATAAGCCTGTAAATCTCTTTCCGGCCGGGGATCGTCATTTTGTCCGGCTCGTCGGAAAGCTTAATCCTTGGCTGGCCATTTACGGCAACGAGCTTATACACGCAGCCGAGAGCCGGCTGCGCTCTGCAGGTGACCAGGTGTGTGCCTATGCCGAAGATATCAATCTCGTGTCCCTGCTGTGCGAGAGAGTAAAGGATCGCTTCGTCGATATCATTGCTTGCCAGGATGGAAAGAGCGCCGAAGGATTCTATCGAAAAAACCTCGGCTGCTTTTCGGAGCAGCTTCCTCGTCTCTTTTGAGAAGTAAGCGAGATCGCCCGAGTCGAGCCTGATCCCGATAGGTTTGTGTCCGGTTTCTATAAGCGCGAGGGCAACGCAGATAAAGTTCGGTACGCCGGATTCCAGCGTGTTATACGTGTCCACAAGCGCTAGAAGACCATCCGGGAAGGCTTGCGCATAAGAGATGAACGCGGCAAGCTCGCCATCGTTGGTGTGGTCGTAGCCGAGTTTATAGCGATACCGAAGCACGAGCCCGAGAAAATCATGGACCTTTCCATCCGGTCCGGCCAGTTGAGGATTGGTAATCTCGTCCAGGCCGAAAAAGGCGCTGACGTAAGAATGTGCCATGGTCCCTTTTGTCGGAAGTCCGAAGAGCTGCCCGGCCCGAACATTGCTCGTTGCATTAAACCCGCCGATGTAGCTGTACCGAGAGGCGGAAACAGCGCCATCAGGCCCTTGGGCCCGGCGAAGACCGAATTCGACCAGTCCTTTATTTTGACCGGCGGCCAGTCTGAACCTGGCGGCATTGGTTGCGATCAGACTGGGAAAACTTGTCAGGTTCAAGAACGTGGTTTCTTGCATTTGAGCAATGGCCAGCGGCCCCTCCACCCGGATAAGCGGAATGCGTGGGAAAACGATCGTGCCCTCCGGCACCGCATAAATCTTGAGTTCGGAACAGTCAAGACTTTTAAGCCATCCGAAGAAATCAGGCTCGCAATGACGCACAGGCCCGGGCACCCGCAGATCATTTTTTGGGTATTCTTTCGGTTCCCAGTGTTCCGTGCCCCAAGGGTCATAACGCAGCTCCTCATAGCCGCTGGAAGTCTCCCTGATAAAGCCGTTTTTCAAGCCGAATTCAAAGTCGCGCCGTAATTCTTCCTTTTGGCGCACAACGCCATCCCGGAGGAAGCTTATATCTGCATCGCTAAAGCTGAACGCATGCACAGAGCGGACAACTTCTTCGAGGCCGGCGAAGATGGTAAATTCGCCTCCGAACGGGTTCTTCCTGAAAAAGAGATCGAATACGGCGTTATCCTTGTGCTTGCCTTTTTTCCAGTACCCGTAAGCCATGGTGATTTCGTACAGGTCAGTAAGCATGGGTCCCACAAAAGAGTTCGATGGTCTCACCCGTCTTCTCCTTTTCTCGTTCGGCCGGCGACCTTGGGTGCTGACCCGGGATCCTTATCTCGGTCGGAGCCTTTGCACGTTAGCAACCAACGACATCTTTCCAGTGCGAAATGGTTTGCGGAACCACCCGGTATCAGGGCGAGCAGGTATCCCAGGTTCTGGCGTGCGTTCATATAATTGTGTTTGGTGCCCCCGAACATGTCGATTAGATTCAGGCATGTAATAGTAGAGCCTTCTCAACGGGGAAGGAACCGTCGAGCAGGCCAAACATCGGACAGAGTATCAGTGTTCCTTTTTCAGCTTTTCGATGAACTCGGGCACTGGTATGGCTGCGAGTGTCACAATCTGGATCGTTCCCCGAGCGCCCAGCTCCATTGAAACCCGCGCTATGACCTCGTTGCTGGGTGCCTCGATCACGTTCACAAAATCATAGGGTCCCAGAACCGCGTATTGGGCATGTACTTTGGCCCCCATGCGCTCTATTTCTTTATTTACCTCGAGAATCCGTTCAGGGTTCTTCTTGATCGTTTTTCGGCCTTCGTCTGTCAAGTTGCTTATCATGATATAGAGTCCCATGTTCGTACCTCCTTATTTTCATTCTAGTATAATTTTCTATGGAGTCAAATAGATTCTAAGAGGCCTTTCGAATCGTGCCTCCTCCAAGCACCCTATCTCCTTCGTATAATACCACAGACTGGCCCGGGGTGATAGCCGAAACGAAATCGTCAAAGGTAACCTCGAGCTGGCCATTGCGCAGGGTGTACGTACAGGGCTCCTCTCTCTGTCGATATCGAACTTTGCCGAGGGCCCTGCCGGAGGGTTGGGCGCCGAGCATATTCACCTGATCCGCTATGAGAAAGCGGCCGCGCAAATGTTCTTTTGGCCCCACGATCAGTACGTTCTCCTCGGCTCTGATTTCTGTCACGTAAAGAGGTTCGGCGTAAGGGATATTGAGCCCTCTGCGCTGGCCCACAGTGTAAAGATGAATGCCTTCGTGAATCCCCAAATGCTTGCCGTCACGAAGATATATGTCACCTTTTTTCAGAGGAATGTACCGGCTTAGGAACCCTCTGTAGTCACTCTCCGGTATAAAGCAAATGTCCTGACTCTCCCTTACCCTTGAAGAGTCCCACGCCAATCCGGTCATAGTAAGGCGGACGGCTTCCTTAGTATGGCCGGACAGGGGGAAGAGGAGCGATGAAAGGCGGTGTTGCTCGATGGGATAAAGAAAATAAGATTGGTCTTTGGACCTGTCTTTTCCTTTTTTGAGAAAAGATCCTGATTCCGATTTCTCGATGGCCGCATAGTGACCCGTTGCCACCGCATCGGCTCCCAGTGTTAAGGCCATCTGTAAAAAGGCCGAAAATTTAATATGCTGATTGCAGAGTATGCATGGGTTAGGGGTTCTGCCACAGCGGTATTCGGCAACAAACCTCTCGATCACCTGTTCTTCAAACTGAGGCCGCAAGTTGATGACGTAGTGGGCAATCGACAGGCTGTCCGCGACTTTTCGCGCCCTCGTTGTGCTGTCCAGGGAGCAGCATGCCTTCGGATTCCGCGTGTTGATAATGGCTTTTGGAAGGAGGGCAAAGGTTACCCCAATAACCTTGAATCCCTGCTTTTTCAGGAGGTAAGCGGAAAAAGAGCTGTCAAGCCCGCCGCTCATGGCCACAAAGACGGTTTGCACCCGGTAATGGTACCACGTGTCGGTTTGGATTGAAAGTTGCAAGAGATTGTAGTATTATCACGGGACACAAGGAGGCTGTGCATGCGTATGAAACTAAAGCTTTCACTCGTAGTGCTTTTAGCTGGGGTATTCTTCCTGGGGTTCGTCGTTGGCGCTCAGGATAAGAGACCTGCCAGGGGAGCCGAGAATAAAGAGATATACGAATACTTGAAAACCTTCTCTGACGTCATCGACCTCGTCAAGAAGAACTACGTTGATACGACACAGGATCGGGACCTGGTTTATGCTGCCATAAAGGGTGTGCTGGAGTCACTCGACCCGCACTCCTCTTTTTTGACACCCGACATGTATAAAGAGATGCAGACCGAGACCAAAGGTGAATTCGGCGGCATTGGCATAGAGATCACGATCAAAGACGGGTTTCCTACGGTCATCACGGCAATAGAAGATACCCCGGCCTTTAAGGCCGGTCTGAAGCCGGGCGACCAGATTATTCGGATTGACGGCAAGCCTTCCAAGGGCATGGGGCTCGTTGATGTGGTGAAGCTTATTCGCGGCCAGAAAGGGAAGCCGGTCTCCTTAACGATCATGAGAGAAGGCTTTACGGCACCCAAGGATTATCAGGTTGTGCGGGACGTTATCGTTGTGAAGAGCGTCAAATACAAAATGCTCGACAATGACTACGGATACGTCAGGATAACGCAGTTTCAGGAAAAAACAGCTAAAGATCTCGACAATGCCATCAAGGAGCTACGGAAATCTGAGGGTGGAAAGCAGCTTAAAGGGATCGTCCTGGATCTTAGGAATGACCCGGGTGGACTTCTCGACCAGGCGGTTGATGTGTCTGATAAGTTCATGAGCGATGGCTTGATCACATACATTGAGGGAAGAAAAGCAGATTCCAAAATGAAGTATTACGCAAAAAAGAAGGATGATGACTTTATGGGTCCGCTCGTGGTCCTTGTGAATGAGGGGAGTGCAAGCGGGTCCGAGATCGTGGCCGGTGCGCTTCAGGATTCTAAGAGGGCCGTCATTGTGGGCACGAAGACCTTCGGCAAGGGCTCGGTACAGACCATCATTCCTCTTGGAGATGGGTCGGCCGTGCGGTTGACAACGGCCAAGTATTATACTCCCAAGGGACGCTCCATCCAGGCGGAAGGCATAGCGCCAGACATCGTTGTCGAGAACGATCTGACGAGGAAACGGGACAGAATAATCGCGCCCATCAAGGAAAGAGACCTGGAGAAGCATCTTGAGGGCGATACCCAGAAGAAACCGAATAATCAAGTTGCCCCGGCTGTCCCGAATCAAGCTGCGCCTTCAGACGCCGAAAAGAAGAGCCTGGAGGACGAGGATTTTCAGCTTTACATGGCGGTGCAGATACTGAAGAGCTGGGACACCCTGCGCGGCAAATAGTAACGATTCGGCTTCGCGCGTATACCTTCGTTGTCGCTGCGTCGCTCTCCTCGACGTACTAATAGTACGCCTGCGTCGGCTCCTCGCTGCCGCCTCGGTCTCCGACACGAATCCAAATCGTTACCATTGCAAGCCGGACCTACCGTCATTCCGGCGAAAGCCGGAATCCAGTTTCTACATTATTTTGTAGGCCGCGAATTCCGCCGAGAGACTACGGTGCGAATGCCGCCTTTTTGCAGGTACAGTATTTACCGGAGTGTACACACTTGAAGCCAGATGGGTATCAGTCTTCGCCGAGGAGGTAGTTCATCTTACAGTGTGGGCAGTTCCACACCTTTTTGCTTACCTTAAAGAGAAGTTCGTTGCATTGTGAACAGACCGGTGGTTGACCATCCGGAATGGCTGGCTCCTCCTCTGTTGTCTTGGTCTGCTGCTGTGCTTTCTTGGTGCGTGAGCTGGAAAGGTCTACGCCAAGTTTCCTGGCTAGATTTATGAGGGCGTGGTCAAATCCTTCCCTGTACCGGTATAAGGATTTTACCTGCTCCTTGTCCCGCGTGGAGTTAACGAGACGCCACCAGAGTTCGTAACTTTCCCTATGCGTCTTGAGCATCGCTTCTCTTATTTCTTCGTCACTGAATGCTTTTGACATGCACAAGGAGCCTTTTCTTGAAATCGTCTGGTATCCGCTTGGGTTTGCCTGTCGCGTCAACGCAGACCATCAATGTTTCGCCGCGCGTCACCGCTTTATCGTTCTTCAGAATCGTGTGGGTAAAGGTGAACTGTGCGTTCTTAACATCAGAGACCGAGGTGTGCGCCTCGAGCTCATCCCCGTACTGAGATTTGTCCAGCAAATCGAGAAGCACCTTTTTTACGAGAACAAAAGTACCCTGTTTTTCCCACTCCGGGAGCAGTATACCGATGGACGCTAAAAACTCGAACCACGACTTCTCGAAAAGCTTGAGGTAGTTCGCGAAATAGACGACGCCTCCGGCGTCAGTGTCCTGGTAATAGACTCTTGTCCGAAACATAGCTCAGTAATACCATGATTGAAGGCTGAGCGTCAACTGCGCCCCCTGGGCAGTAGGGCAGTTTCAAGATACCGTTCAATTGGTTCTATTGGTTTGACTGGTTACAACCAATTGAACCAATGAAACCAATCAAACCAATAAAACCGAACTTGCTGTCTGCTGTTTTTCCTGGTGTAACGCGGCGGTGTTTTGTTGTATAGTGTTTTGGTCATCTGTAGCGTGGCTAACGGGTTCTTTTCACCGCTTAAGTGGGGGATTGTATATGGAAGTCGACCCAAAGCTCATCGAGTTTCTTCTGAATCCGGACAACTATCCTGAAAAACCGCGTGCGATTACACATCACGAAACCCACATTTCCCACGTGTTCGTGGGCGACAGTCATGTTTACAAGATCAAAAAACCTGTGAACCTCGGATTCCTGAACTTCACTTCTCTGGAAAAGAGGCGCCTTTTCTGCCGTGAAGAGGTAAGGCTTAACGCCAGGCTTGCAGCTGATTTTTACTTGGGCGTAAGCCCTATCTACCACGAGGGGAACGCATACTCTTTCTTGAAAGGGGCGCTCTCGGACGTGGCGGAATACGCAGTGAAGATGAGAAGGGTGCCAGAGGATAGGCTGCTTTACCAGCTTATTGACGAGGGACGACTGCTCTACAAAGAGCTTGAGCCGGTTGCGCTAAGGCTGGCTCGCTTCCACGATGAGGTGCAGGCCTATACCAGCGGCCAATACGGAGGTTTGGGTTCGGTTATTGCTACTACCGAAGAAAACCTTGACGAGATCAGACCCTTTGTCGGGTTGACGCTGGATCAAAGGTTATATGATGACCTCGTCGACTACACGAGAGGATTCATCCGACAGTGGAAGGACCTTTTTGGGAAGCGCACGAAAGATGGTCTTGTTCGTGAGGGCCATGGTGACCTTCATTCCAATCACATATGCTTGGTGCAGCCGCCAGTCATCTTTGACTGTATTGAGTTCAGCAAACGCTTAAGAATCATTGATATCCTGGAAGACATAGCATTTCTCCTGATGGATCTTGAATTCAGGGGCCGGTTTGATCTTTCGAGAGCTCTTTTCAAAACGTACTTCTCGGTCCAGCGGGATGCCTTGGTCAGCCAGCTCCTCCGGTTTTACAAGGTCTATCGAGCCGTGGTACGGGCTAAGATTGAGGGAATTACAGCCCGGAGCTTGCCGGATGAAGGGGAACAGCAGAGGGCTATAGGCATGGCGAGGGCCTATTACGCGCTTGCTGACCATTACCTGAAGAGTGAAGGTGCGCACTTTAATCCCGTTGTCTTCATGGGCGTTTCCGGATCAGGAAAGTCGGCAATAGCCAATGGGCTGCTTCCCAATGCTGTGGTCCTTCGCTCAGATGTGGTGCGGAAACAGTTACTCGGACAGAGGCCCGATCAGCACCAGTACGTGGAGTATGGTACCGGCGGATACGCGGACGATATCACTGAGGGGACCTATCGCGCCCTGGGGGAACGTGCAGTCGAAGAGGCCCGCTCCGGAAAAAGAGTCATTGTAGACGCCACCTATTTAAAGGAGGAGCAGCGGCTGGCCTTTTTTGGTGCTTGCTGCGCAGCCGGTTTGAATCCGTTCTTTATAAACTGTTTTGCTCCAGAACCTGTGCTGAGAGAGCGGATAGAACAGCGAACAGCGGAAGGCGCAGACGTCTCTGATGGGCATCCGGCGATTCTGGAGAAGCAACTTGCAGTGAAGAAAGAGCCCTTGGAGCTTCCCTTTTTCAGAGTGTTCCGTCTGAATACGGATGAAGACCTGGAGACCATCCAAAAGGCGTTACGCGAACTGCTGCTGTAATCCAGGCCCGTTGCCGATCCCACGCCATATCTGTTACAATACAGGGTTGATGTTTTTGTTCTTACCGATCACCGATCACTGACCACCGGTCACTCGCTTTTATGGCCTTTCTTCCCGTTTCCAAAGAAGACTTGTTGATCCGCGGCTGGGACTATGTCGACGTAATCCTGGTGACAGGCGATGCATACGTGGATCACCCATCCTACGGTGCAGCCCTCATCGGGAGAACGCTTGAAGCTGCGGGTTTCAGGACGGCCATCATCGCTCAGCCCGATTGGCGCTCCACTGAGGACTTCAAGCGGCTCGGCAGACCACGTCTCTTCTTCGGGGTTACTTCCGGGAACCTTGACTCCATGGTTGCCAACTATACGGCCAATAAGAGACCACGCTCCGGTGATGACTATTCTCCCGGAGGCAGGGCAGGGCTTCGCCCTGACAGGGCCACCACTGTTTATGCGAATCGGGTCAGGGAGGCTTTCGGCGATGTGCGCATCGTGCTGGGTGGCATTGAGGCAAGCCTCCGGCGGTTTGCCCACTATGACTGGTGGGAAGATCGTGTAAGGCGTTCCATTCTCATTGATTCGAGGGCTGATCTTCTGGTGTTCGGCATGGGAGAGCAGCAGGTTGTGGAAATCTCGCGCCGGTTGCAAGCGGGTAAGGATCTCGTAGGCATCCGGGGCACGGCTGTCGTTGCAAGAGAGGTGAATGTTGACTGCGAGAAGGTCGAAATCCCTTCGTATGAGGAGGTCGCGCAAGACAAGGAGAAATTTAATCAAGCCTTCGTCATGCTTTCGGAGCATCAAGACCCGGTAAAAGGAAGCGCTATTCTACAGAAGCATGATACCCGCTACGTCATACAGTTTCCTCCAGCTGTTCCGCTACCGCAGAAGAGTCTGGACAAAATCTATGAGATGCCCTTTGAGCGCGCGTGTCACCCACGGTACGCGAAAACAGGCCGGGTCACCGGTTTCGAAACCGTCAAGTTTTCGATCACGTCTCACCGCGGCTGCTGCGGTTCATGTGCTTTCTGTTCCCTCGGAATGCATCAGGGGAGAATCATCCAGTCGCGAAGTCCCGCATCGGTGCTCAGGGAGGCGAGGCTACTCTCGGAGAGTGCCGATTTCAAAGGAACGATCACGGATGTGGGCGGCCCGACAGCGAACCTTTATCTGGCGCGCTGTAGCCGCTGGGCTAAAGAAGGAGCTTGTAGACAGAAGCAATGTTTAATGCCGGGCAAGTGCGGCAGCCTTGAGTTAGGATACAGGGAGAGCATGAAGCTCTACCGGCAGATCCTCGACCTGCCGGGGGTAAAACACGTTTTTATCGAAAGCGGGATGCGTTACGATCTTTTACTAGGACAGGGAGAAGAGGCGATATTTCTTGAACAGCTTTGCGTGAAGCATGTGAGCGGCCAGCTAAAAGTGGCCCCGGAGCACACGCAGGACAGGGTACTTCGTCTCATGAATAAACCAGGTCTTGCCGTGTACGAGCAGTTTGCAAAGAGATTCAAAGAGACGAACCAACGCTTGAAGAAGAGGCAGTATCTTGTCAATTACTTTATCAGTGCCCACCCTGGAGCGTCGCTTGGTGATGCACTGGATCTCTCGCTCTATCTCTTGCGGCGCAACATCAGCCCTGAACAGATCCAGGATTTCATGCCGCTCCCGCTCACGGCCTCCGGCTCTATGTTCTACACGGGTAAAGACCCCTTCACGGGGAAAGAGGTTTCTGTTGCAAGCAGCTTGCGCGAAAGGAGGATGCACAGGGCTCTGATGCAGTGGCGCAATCCAAAGACCCGCCATCTCATCCGGGAGGCTCTAATGATACTGGAGAGAGAGGATGTCTGGGCGGAGTACCAGAGAGCGTGGAGCAGATATGACGGATAGCGCACGAAAGATTGGGTCACGGGTCACGGGGCAAGGGTCATGGGTCAAGGGGCATGGGTCGTGGAAGGACAACCGATGAAACACCTCTCGGATGAGAATCTTTCTCTTGAGATTATTGACATTGCCTTTCCGCAGGGCTTTGGTGTCGGTAAGAGGAATGATTTTGTTTGCTTTGTGCCCGGAGCGCTGCCCGGAGACATCGTTCGGGTCAAGATGGCAAAGCAAGGCAGGCGCTTCGGCTTTGCTCAAATCACAGCGATTGAGCAGGAATCCCCGTTCAGGGTTACTCCTGTCTGTCCACACGCTCACTGTTGCGGGGGATGTGTGCTCCAGGGCCTGCTTTACGAAAAGCAACTGGAGTTGAAGCAGAATTATCTGTTGCAGGTCTTGCAGAGGATCGGAAATGTACCACTTGAGCAGGTCGAGGTGCAGCCCATTGTACGATCCGTTGAGCAATACTATTACAGGAGCAAGGTCGAGTTGTTCTTCGGGGAACATGGATCAACGAACATCGGCTTTCGGGAGAGAGTATCTCCATTTGAGCCCTACCGAGGGAGACTGGTTCCCATCCAGCAATGCCCTATATTCAGCAGAAGCCTGGAGCGGCTGTTGCCGGTATTTTCGGAGTATGCGGAAAGAGTCAGTGCAGGCGTACACGGAAAACAGGCAGGCCGGGGAACCTTGAAAAGGCTCATCATCAGAGAGGCCAAGTGGAATAAGAAGCTCATGGTCAGCCTGGTTGTTGCGGGAAATGATGTTGCAGAGGCCCCGTGGCTTCTGCAGGAATTGCCGAAAGCAGTTCCTGAAGTCGCGAGTCTCTGGATCATAACGGATCGAAAGAAAGAACTTTTGCTCGGGTCCCCTTATATCGAGGAAATGCTTGGTCGCTTGAGGTTCATGGTCTATCCACAAACCTTTTTTCAGCCGAATACGAAAACTGCCGAGAGGCTCTACGAGGCCATCGCGGCGTTATGCCACGCAACTGGAAGCGAGCGGATCATGGGACTTTACTGCGGGACCGGACCTATCGAGATTTTCCTTTCACCTCTTGTACGAGAGATTGTGGCCATTGATTCCGACCGGGAAAACATTGCAGCTGCTATCGAGAACTGCAGAATTAACAAGGTCCGGAACTGCCGATTCTACAAGCAGCAGGCTGAAAGGGCATCAGCCCTAGACATTTATGGCCCGCATGATCCGCATGGCTCGCCGGGCATCTTCGATCTCGTTATTGTCGATCCTCCAAGGGCTGGACTGACTCAGGAAGCATTAGAGTCCATAAAGAGTATCGCTGCACCTCGAGTCGTATATGTATCCTGCAACCCGTCGACATTGGCACGGGACCTGAAGAGGCTGGCCGAAGCAAAGTATAGGACGAGGAAGATCCTGCCGTTTGATTTTTTTCCGCATGGGGCGCACCTGGAGACGCTCGTGTTACTGGAGAAGGGTTAAGACGATGAAACGTGGAAGCGGGAATACAAATTCTTTTCTTTGTTCTTCCGCATATCCGCTTCTTCGCTTCCTCGGTTCAACTGTTATTAATAGCTTGTTTCCCAGGAGCAGACGCCTTGAGTGATGCAGTCGCAATCCTTTGAGGCCAGCGATTGCGGGGTTGAGATTGCAAGCACTTCCTGCCTTATGATAGACCTCGGAACAGCCTGATCACTGGTGATGGAACCGAGGTATTCTAAGGGAAAGCCAAGGAACTTCCTGCACGTGGTGTCTATCTGGGAAAAGATCTTCCTGCCTTCCTTTTCGGTTGCCGTGGAGTTCACAATGACACTGAAGCAGTCCCTCGCAAAAATCTGGTACATCACCTTGATCATGGCATAGGCATCGGTTAAGCTCGTCAGTTCGCGGTTGAGAACGATGATATTCCTGTACGCGAGGAGGTTGAACTGAAGGACCATTTCTGAAATTCCTGCCCCTGTGTCGAGGAGCACGTAATCGTATGAAGGGAAAATGGGTCTGAGAGCGTCCTTGATGAGCTGGATCTTTTCATACAGGGGCTGGGCCATCTCCTTGACCCCGGAGCTACCGGCAATCAGGTCGAAACCCGCTTTTGTCGGGATGATGGCGTCGCGTATCGTGGCACCTCCAAAAACCACATCCTTCAAAGTCAAAGGCGGGTCCAGTCCCAGCATGATATCCATGTTTGCAAGGCCCAGGTCACAGTCCACGGCCAAGACCCTTTTCTTTTTTTTCGCCAATAAGGCAGCCAGGTTGACTGTTACAAAAGTCTTGCCAACGCCACCCTTTCCGCTGGCTACTGATGCGATTATGGGGATCTGCTCATCCATGACTAGCTCCTTTTCTTGAGGCCCGCTCGTCCTGAGCTATCTGTTCCATTGTGCGGCTGTGCCGCGCTGAAAACCTGCTCCAACCGCCATTTGGAGCTGCGGGCCAGACTCCACTTCTCTTCCTGTGTAACCGAGTCGAGCTCTACCGTTTTTTCCGGTTTGCCCGCATAAAAGACTTGGTTCTTGCCATTCTTTTTCGCCTTATAGAGCGCCATATCCGCCTGGTGGACGAACTCATCACTACCTCCCTTTGATTCTGCCGAATACTCTGCGACCCCAATGCTTGCTGATATTGGAAGCAATTTTTTCAGGGGGATTTCGGCTATCGCCTGCTGCAGCCTCGTGGCAATGCGGGCCGCATCAAAGAGGTCCGTGGCCGGCATGATAACCGCAAATTCATCTCCGCCGTATCGACAGACGATATCGGTGGGCCTTAACTGTTCGCGTAAAGTGCTGGCCGTCTTTAATAGAAAGCGGTTGCCATGGACGTGGCCCATGGTGTCGTTTAATAGTTTGAAGTTGTCGAGATCAATCATCATCATTGAACTGGGTTGGCCTGTGCGCCGGGTTCGCGCTATTTCTATCTCGAGCTGCATGGTGAAGAATCTCGTATTGTAAAGACCTGTGAGGGCATCTGTTAGAGTTAAAGAGCGGAGATGGTTATTTTCTTTTTTTAGCTGGACAATCTTATCGAGCAGGTCATCATCAGGGACCATGACTAAGTGCGCCCGGGCGAGCAAGGCGTCCCTGTCAGGCTCGGGAAGCTCGTCAACGAAGGTTATCACAACGTCAGTCTTCCGTCCTTTATGGGCAGCAAGCCACACGGAAAGTGAATCGGTAGCCTGCAGGATCTGGCCAAGGGTTTTTGGAGGTTTTAGACCCTTGTGGGACCGTCTTTCCGTTTGAGGCTGACCTGGAGGTTGGTTTTCAGCTGCGGTTTTAACGGTTCAGTCTCCTTTCGGGAGTGCAGATAGATAGTCCAACACTCACGCGCCATATGTATTATCGTCAAATGCGGATTTTATGTAAGGGGCTCGATGCAAAATAGTGGGGAGGTGTTGACTGACATTGGCCACCGTGATAAAAGTTTCATCAGTAGACGGATGAAGGAGGTTGAGGGATGGACGAAGAGTTAAAGAAGAGAACCCAGGCCACCGCGGCCAAGCTCTTTGGTAAGGGAATAAAAATGGACCCGCCCTATTTAATGTGGAAGGAATTTGACCGGGACCTGGCAAACGATTTCTCAGGGTTTATCACTGGAAATCTCTATTCCAGGACGGTATTGACCCTGGCGGAGCGGCAGATGGTTGCATGCGCCATGCTTGCTGCCCTGAAGGCGACTGAAGAGCTGAGACTCCACGTCAATGCTGCTCTCAATGTGGGGTGCGACCCGAAAAAGCTCACTGAAGTCTTTTTTCAACTCGCGACTTACGCAGGTATGCCGACGGTGAACGAGGCATTGAAAGTCTTCCGCGAGGTGTTGAAAGAGAGAGGGGAATGGCCAATAAAGTGAGAAAGTGTCGAGTGTCGAGTGAAAGAGTGACAAGTGTCGAGTGGCCGGTGGCCTAGAGGAGGAAAGCATGCTCATCGTTGGAGAACGGATCAATACGAGCCGAAAGGCTGTCAATGAAGCAGTGGAAAAGCGGGATGTGGCATACATTCAGGCTGATGTCAGGGCGCAGATAGAGGCGGGTGCTGACATCGTGGACGTCAATGCTGGTTCGCGATCAGCTTCAGAGCTTGATGACCTTCGGTGGCTCATCGACGTGGTAGAGGAAGCCGTACCTGCGAGACTTTCCCTCGACAGCTCAAACCCGGAGGTCCTTGCCGCTGTTGTCAATAAGGTACGTGATATGCCGATGCTCAATTCGACCACTGCGGAAAAGGCGCGCTTTGAAAAAATGGCTCTTGTCATCAAAGAGCGGGAGTGTGATGTGGTGGCGCTCTGCATAGGCGAGCGCGGTATTCCCAAAACTGCAGATCAAGTTCTCGACAACGCCAAGAAGCTGGTAGGCGATCTTGAAGCCCTCGGTGTGAAAAGAGAGAGGATACACCTCGATCCACTGGTTCAGGCGGTCAGCGTTGACAATAAGGCCGCTCTTGTTTTTCTTGAGGCCATCGAAAGGATCAACAGGGAACTTCCGGGTGTGAGGACGGTCTGCGGGCTCTCGAACGTCTCCTTTTCCCTTCCGAAGAGACCGTTGGTGAACCGGACATTCCTTGCGCTTGCCATGAGGGCAGGGCTTCAGGGAGCGCTTATTGATCCCCTTGACAAGAAACTGATGGCATCTTTACGGGCGACCATGGTTCTCCTCGGGCAGGATCCCTTTTGCAGGACTTACCTTAAGGCTTTCAGAGCGGGCAGGCTGGAAGACTAAAAAAAGCATTACCTTCAACCAGAAGACCAAAAAAGGATTGACAGAGGCCCCCCAGACTTGTGTATAGTTTGATACCAGCTTATATACCGGTCGGTACAGTTTCAATGGTTGACACTTATTGCGGATTCACAAAGCAGGAGGCATAATATGGCAACACCGGCGAAAACTAGACAAACCAGAGAAACCAAAAAAACAAAGCAGCCTGCTGAGCGTTTCATCGATTTGAGTCAGCCCATCAGTCAGACCCCTCCAGAATCGATGTTGAAGGTGGATATCCAGTATCTTTCCCACGAAGATGGAACAAGACTGCACGGTACGTTCTTTGGCCTCACCCCTGATGACCTCCCAGAGGGCAAGTTTGCGGCCGTCGAGAACGTAACGCTTACCACGCACAGCGGGACGCATCTTGATGCGCCTTGGCATTACGGCCCAAAATCGGGAGGAAAGCCCGCCAAGACTATTGATAAAATCCCTTTGCAGTGGTGTTACGGCGATGGCGTTGTGCTCGATTTCCGCTACAAAAAAGCGGGCGACGAGATCGGTGTGGAAGACGTAAAGAAGGCGCTCAAGAAAATAAAGTACACGCTCAAGCCTTTTGATATAGTGCTCTTGATGACCGGCGCATCGAAGCACTATGGCAAACCTAATTACATGAACGCGCACCCCGGTGCAACGCGCGAGTCGACGCTCTGGCTGATAGGGCAGGGTATCAAGGTGATGGGCATCGATGCGTGGGGCTGGGACAGACCCTTCAACGTGATGGTCGACGAGGTGAAGCGGGGTATAAAGGGAAGGGTGTGGGCCGCGCATTATGTGGGTAAGGAGAAAGAGTACTGTCACATTGAAAACCTGGCCAACCTGGAGAAGATAGGTCGGCCATACGGATTCAAAGTTGCTGTCTTTCCGATCAAGATTGAGCGGGCGGGCGGGGCGTGGGTAAGGGCCGTGGCTATTGTTTGAGAGAATGCGAAAACAGAAGGGGGAGGAAACATGAACGTGCAAAGACGTCTGAAAATCTGCTCTTTCGTATTGTTGGCGACACTGCTTGTGGCGACGTCTGTTTTCAGCCAGGCGCCAAAGCCGTCCGTTCCAGCAGGCAATCCCTTGAGAATGGGCGGTTCTTTGCCGCTGACAGGCATTTACTCTGAGACCGCCAAGTGGATCAAAGAGGGCTACGAATTCTGGGCAGAGGATGTTAACAAAAGAGGGGGTCTCCTTGGCCGCCCTGTCAAGCTGACCATCTATGATGATGAAAGTACGGCTGAAAAGGCTGTCACGTATTTTGAAAGGGCCATCACGGTAGATAAAGTGGATCTAGTCTTCGGCGGCTATCCCGCGACATCTAACGTGGCGCTCATGCCCATGATGGAAAAGTATAACAGGGTCTTTGTCGGTATGGGAGGCCAATTGCCCTCCTTTGAACAGGGGTATACATACAGCTTTGCAAGCCCGCCGCTCATCAGCGATTGGACATACATCGCCTTTGCAGGCGTGTACGAAGAGCTTGTCCCAAAAGCGGAGTGGCCAAAATCGGTTGCCATCCTCAGCATGAACAATGTGATCGGCCTTTCAACGAAACCGAGCCTTGTAAAATGGCTTGAGAAGAACAACATCAAGATTGTCACTGAAGAGACATATAATCTTCCCTTGAGTGACGCGACACCTCTGGTGAGCAAGGCCAAGGGCAGAGGAGCTGAGGTACTGATATGTCTGAGCATGTTCGACGACGGGGTGATGCTTGCCCGCGCTGCCAAGGCTATGAACTATAACCCGAAGATGATCTGGCAATTACTTGCCTCCACGATACCTGCATGGATGAAGGAGATGGGTCCGGATGGCAACAGCGTGATCGCGGAGATGTGGTGGAATGCCCGCCTTCCTTTCGCGTATAATGGTTTGATCAATGCAGGGGCCAAGGCAAAATTTAATCTTCCGGCTGCGCCTACGTACTTCGGCCTTGGTTTCTCATGGATGAAGACGCTGGAGCTGGCCGTGGCTGGTGCGGGGACCCTGGACAGCACAAAGATACGCGATTATCTCCGGGCAAATAAATTCGATCTCCCGTATGGTAAAGGGATTACATTCGATAAGAGAGGTCTGCCACCGCCCTTTGCATTTGCGGTCCAGACGACGAATGGGCAGGTGGAGCCCATCTGGCCGAAAAGTGTGGCAACGGCAAAGTTAGTCTATCCAAGGCCGGCCTGGAGCAAATAAAGGCTGGTTATGATTACGCCATAGAACGACGATGATTTGTTACGGGTTACGAGTTGCGGGGAAGAACCTGTTGCGCGTTGCGAGTTACGAGTTGCGCGTTAGAAATATCATTCTCTTCTGGTACTGCTTTGGGCTACAAATTCCTTAACACGGAACTCGCAACCCGTAACTTTCGGTGAGCTAGACCTTCCTATCTCTTCCCACCCAGTACTTCTCCCGCAATTCGCGCTTCAGTATCTTGCCCCCCGGGTTTTTGGGAAGGGCTTCCAGGAACTCAACTGACTTTGGTGCCTTGTACCGGGCCAACCGCTCTTTGCAATACTCTATGATCTCCTTGTCCGTTACCTTTGCCCCGGCTTTTAATACGATCGAGGCGTGCACCCTTTCAACCCAGTAGTCATCAGGTATGCCGAATACGGCTGCTTCATGCACTGCAGGGTGCTGGTAGAGGATCTCCTCGACTTCGCGCGGGTAGACATTCTCTCCGCCCGAGCAGATCATGTCCCGTTTCCTGTCGACGATGTAAATGTAACCTTGCTCATCGTAGCGCCCCATGTCACCCGTATGGACCCACCCATTCGTGATCGTTTCCTTTGTCTCCTCAGGTTTGTGCCACCACTCTTGAAGCACGGCCTTGCTGTATACGACTATCTCGCCCACCTCTCCGGGCTCAAGATCTTCCATGTTGTCATTAACGATGCGCACGTGTACGCCTATGTGCGGGAACCCGGCTGAGGTGAGTATGTGCTGTTTCTCCGGATGCTCGATTCCCATCCGGTGTTGCTTGACGGAAAGCATGGTGACGTTCGGCCCGTCCTCTGTTCCACCGTAAAACTCCAGGAATATCGGGCCCCATTTTTCCAGGCCCCGCTTCAGGAGCTCCAAGGGCATGGGCGACGCAGCGTAGAACATGCGCTTGAGCGAGCTGAGATCGTATTTATCTACGTCAGGCATTGCAAGGAATGACGCAAGGTGCGTTGCAACGATATGGATGTCGGTCGCCTTTTCATCTTGGACCGCCTGTAATGAGGCCGCCGGATCGAATGAAATCTGTGGCATGATCACGTTGCTGCCGCCTACAAAGAAATAGCCCCAAAAGTTCGATGTGCCCCCTACGTGAAAAAGAGGCATGATCTGGATGTGCTTATCGCCTTGCTCGAGGCTGAGGGCTACGGCGAATCTTCGCGTGTTGTCGATAGAGCGTTTTTGCGTGTAGAGCGCAGCGCGTGGCACGCCTGTTGTGCCGCTGGTGTAGAAAAGAAATACGGGATCATCCTCCTGCAAATCGATATTCGGCTCATCCTTCGGAAAGGTGGCGAGGAGCTCGCGGTGAGAGATCATACCGGGAACAGGCCTCTCAAAGGAGATAAAATGCTTCACCTTCGGTATGCGGGGCTTAAGCTCATGCACGAGATCGACGAGCTGCGGACCGACAAAAAGGGTATTTGTTTCGGAGTAGTTTATCAGATAGTCCAGCTCGTCCAATTGCAGTCTTGGATTGAATGGAGATGAGATATAACCGAACTTCATCGCGGCTCCGTATACGTCCGCATAATCGAGGCAGTTCCATGAAAGCATGCCGAGGACATCGCCCTTCTTCACACCCATTGATGAAAGAGCGTGGATCAGGCTGTTTACCCGTTCATTAACCTGCCCAAACGTGATCGACTCGGAGCCGCACTTCATGGCCATTTCATCGGAGTACAGGACCGCATTCCTGTAAATAACGTCAGCGTATGTTCCGGTATCGTACCGTGAGAGTTCCTTAAGGACTAATCGTTTCGACATGATGCCTCCTATACTGGTGGGCTCCAGTTACGGGTTACGAGTTGCGACGCCTGCGGCGTTGTTACGGGTTAAAGGAATCCGGGCTGTATTAACTTGGAACTCGAAACACGTAACTCGCAACAGTAGTGCGCTATTTTCCTTTCCACTGGGGTTTTCTTTTCTCCGCAAACGCTGCGAAGCCTTCTTCGCAATCTTTCGTCCCTAGGATGTACGTCTGGATATCATCCTCGATCTTGAGCGCCTCGTCCAGGCTCACATCCATGCCTCTCTGCAGGAGCTCTTTGGCGCACCTGACAGCGAGTGGGGCTGCTTCACAGATCGTCTCGGCCATCTTTTTGGCTTCGACCATGAGTTCTCCCAAGGGGACCACTCTGTTGACGAGGCCTATCCGGTGGGCTTCCTGGGCGCTTATGGTTTTTCCGGTGAAGAGCATCTCCGCGGCCAACCGCCGTGGAATGGTGCGCGGCAGCCTCGCAGTGGCACCACCTCCCGGACAGATGCCGACCCTGACCTCGGGCAGGCCGAAGCTCGCGTTTTCTGCAGCGATCATAATATCGCACGCGAGCGACATTTCGAGACCGCCACCTATAGTGAGACCGTTACACGCGGCGATCATCGGCTTCCACAGATCCATGCCGCGCATGATGGCAGTAGGTCTCTGCCATTTCTTGTCGGGAGTCCTCCTGATCATGGGAAGAAAATCCTTTATATCGACACCGGCGCTGAAGACCTTCTCCCCTGTCCCGGTCAGGATGCCCACCCACAGGTTGTCGTCGTCGCGAAACTCCTTGAGGAACTCCGTGAACTGCCGCATAGCCTCAAGGTTGAGCACGTTCATCTTTTCCGGCCGGTTGATAGTGAAAATGGCAATCCTGCCCTCTTGCGTGTACTCGATCGCTGCCATAGTGCCCCCTTAAAAAATTATGTGCAAGCCGCAATGAATAGGGATGGTCTGCCCTGTGACAGAGCGTGCCTCGTCGGATGCCAGAAACACGGCCATCGCGGCCACGTCGGTCTCTTCAGTTATCCGTCCAAGGGAAGAGTTCTCAGTGATTTTGCTCATAAGCTCTTCAAAAGGTATGCCCATTGCTTGAGCCCTGCCTTTGATGACGCTGATGATCCGTTCACCCTTGACCGCTGCAGGACTGATAGCATTCACCCGGATCCCGTATTTTCCGACTTCAACGGATACGCTTTCGGTGAGGCCGATAATGCCCATCTTGGAGCAGCAATATGGAGTCCTCATGGGGTATCCTGACCTGCCGTCTCCGGCGCGACCGCCTTCCGCCGCGATATTGATGATGGCACCGCTCTTGCGCTGTATCATGTATTTGAGGACATGCTTGGTGCAGAGCATACTTCCGGTCAGATCAATCTGGAGAACCTCCATCCAGTCCTCCAGCTTGAGGTCTACGACCGGACACGTGACACCGCCGATGCCGCTGTTGTTGACCAGTATGTCAACTTTTCCGAATTCCTTGACAGTACCGGCTACCATCCGTTCTATCTGCGACTCAATCGTGACGTCTGTCTGGATCGCCTTCGCCTTACCACCCTTAGAGGCGATCTCTGCGACAGTTTTCTCAAGATTCCCCAGATTACGTGCCGCCACAACCACGCCGGCACCATCCGCAGCGAAGGCGAGAGCTATGGCCTTGCCTATCCCTTGTCCACCACCGGTCACAATCGCTACCTTGTCTTCGAGTCTCATGTCTTCCTCCCGTATCTAAGGGTCAAGGGGCATGGGTCATGGGTCACGGATCACGAAATAACCAGAAGAAGCCCGTCAGATTTATTTGCTGGTGACTCGTCTATAGTCGTAACACAAACAAGCGCAAGATGGAACTGAGACGGTTCGGGTCGGCTTACCCGTGACCCATGCCCCTTGACCCTATTATTTCTTCATCCACTTTCCCGCTTCTTTGAGGGCCTTCACGATCTTCTCCGGCGTAACAGGCTGCTCCTTGAACCAGATGCCTGTGGCATCGTGAATGGCGCTGATGACCGATGGCGGCGCGCTGACGTGTGAGCCCTCGGAAGCCTCTTTTGCACCATACGGTCCGTCAGGGTCATCGGTGATGATGTCGATGATTCGTATGTCCGGTACGTCCATAGAACGAGGCATCTTATAGTCGAGGAACGTCGGGTTGAGCGTTTCACCACGCTTCATGACGAACTCTTCATAGATTGCCTGTCCGAGCCCTTGGACAGCCCCGCCCTCATTCTGCGTCTCTGCGCCTATGGGGTTTAAGGGCCTCCCGCAGTCGTGGGCGATCAGGAAGTCGGTCACGGTTGTGTGGCCCGTCTCCAAATCTATCCCGAGCCTCGTAGCCTGAGCAGTGAAGCTGTAGGAAGTACCACTGTTTCCAGAACCGGTCTTGAAATCAAGAGGCTCGAGCCCGTAGCTTGAATATCCCTTTCCCAGGATCACCGCGCCGGATCCCGAGTAGCAGGCTAGCTTGGCGAGATTCTCAAAGGTCATGGTTTTGTCCGGGTTGGACTTGAGAGACACCACCGAGTTCCGTATCTGAATATCCTCCGGTTTTATGCTCCAGGTTTTTGCCGCAGCTTCGAGCAGCTGCTTTTTCACTTCGGCCGCAGCTATCTGCGTGGCCTGGCCAGCTAAAAGAGTTACACGGCTGCCGTAGCTGCCCGGATCGCACGGCGTGTACGCCGTGTCAACCCGTTTGATCACGACATCATCCAGCTTCACACCCAACTCCTCCGCGGCTATCATACAGAGTACCGTGTCGGAGCCCTGGCCGCAGTCTGTAGCCCCTGTCAAAAGATTTACACTGCCATCTTCGCACAGCCTTATGACCGCCCCGCAGGCTTGGTGCCCGAGCTGGCGCGCCCCGCCCGAATAAGCGGTACCCGATATGCCCACCCCGAAGGACGTGGAGCCGACCTTCTTCGGTGTATGTTCTCTCTGGGCCCAGATGGGATCCTCCTTTATGGCGGTGAGCGCCTCCTTCATGCCGCAGGTTTTCAGCGTAACGTCATTGACCGTCCTGTACACCGTTCCCGGCTTCGGGTTATCGATGGCGTTGCGCAGTCTCATCTCAATGAAGTCTATACCCAATTCCTCGGCGATCATCTCCATCTGGAGATCATGCGCAAACCTGGTATGGGTGATACCGTGGCCCCGCATTGCGGCGCACACAGGGTTATTCGTAAACACCCTATAACCGTCGTACTTGAAGTTTTCAAGCTTATACGGGATCGGTATGGAAGAACCGGCCAGATACATGGACAGGGGGCCGATCGCGGTGTATGCGCCGCCTTCGGCAATCACCTTGGCCTGGACCGCGGTGAGGAGGCCATCTTTCGTGGCCCCCATCTTGCTGTATGTGATCATGGAGTGGCGCCGCTTGGATGTGGAAAGCTCCTCCTCCTGCGAATAGACGAACTTTACGGGCTTGCCGGTCTTCTTGGAGGCCATTACCGCGCAGAAATCGCCGGCGACAGAGTCGTTCTTCGTGCCGCCAAACGCGCCGCCGATAAAAGGCTGGACCACCCGTACCTTCGAGAGTGGCAGGCGGAAGCAGGCAGCGAGATGACGGTAGTGGAAATAGGGGCTCTGCTTGGCAGGCCAGACGGTAATGGAGCCGCTTGGATCGTAATAAGCGAGTGACGCAGGCGGTTCAAGGTAGCCCTTTGTCACGCGTCCGGTCTTAAACCGGTCCTCGCGCACGATGTACGATTCAGCGAAGGCTTTTCCCACGTCACCATAATTCCAGTGGTATTCAACGCTCACGTTGTTAGGCCTGTAATCATGAATCACAGGCGCCCCAACCTTCATCGCTTCTTCGGGATCGAAGACACCGGGAAGCTCTTCGTAATCGACCTTGATGAGCTCCGTTGCCTCTTCCGCGATCTCCTCGTCAATCGCCGCAACGCCGGCAACAGCCTCGTGCAGATACCTTACCTTGCCCATGGCGAGCGGCGGCTCATCCCGCGTTGTGGCCATGAATCCCCACGTCCATCCACCGAAGTCTCTCGCAGTGATGACAGCTCTGACGCCTGGCAGTCTTTCGGCCTTACTCGTGTCGATATTTAGAATCTTTGCGTGTACAACAGGACTGCGCAGCACTTTGCACCAGAGCATGTCGGGTAATGAATAATCGGCGGCGTACTTGGCAGCTCCTGTAACTTTCTCTCGTGCGTCGACCCTGGGTACCCTCTGCCCAATGACTGCGTAATCCATGCTTACCCCCTCGATTTCCGGGAAGCTTCCCTGACTGACTCAAATATCTTGGTATAGCCTGTACAACGGCAGAAGTTTCCTTCCAGCCCCTTGCGTATCTCCTGATCCGAGGGTTCGGGATTATCTGCGAGGAGGGCCTTGGTGGACATAATCATACCCGGCGTGCAGAAGCCGCACTGAAGTCCACCGATTTCGTAAAAGGCCTGTTGGATCGGATCAAGCTTGTCACCGTTCGCAAGCCCCTCTATGGTGGTAATCTCCTTGCCGTCAGCTTCGGGGGCAAGCACCAGACAAGCGTTGACACTCTTTCCATTCATGATAACGGTGCAGGCACCGCATTCGCCCACCCCGCAGCCTTCTTTTGTACCGGTGAGCCCCAGACCCTCCCTAATGACTTCAAGGAGCGTGGCGTGAGGCCTGACGGAAAGCTCGTAAGGCTTTCCATTAACCGTGATCCGTATCTCTTTCATAAGGCCTCTTCTTTAATCTGGGTCAGTGCCCTTTTGGTAAGTACATAGACCATGTCGCAACGATACTCCCTGGCTGCCCTATGGTCGTCTATAGGTCTACATTCGCTTGAGGCTGCACCGGCTGCCTCCGCAATCGACTCGTCTGTCAGTTTTTTCCCGAGCAAGGCTGATTCAGCCCTCGCCTCCCGGATCGGGGTGGGCGCCACTGCGCCGAGGGCGATGCGGACGTCCTTGCAGGTTTCACCCTCTCGCACAACGAAGGCGGCCACGCCGACCACGGCAAGATCCATCGACTTCCGTGGGGAGAGCTTCAGGTAAACCCCGTGAGACTTGGGAGGCGGCACAGGAATGCGGATTTCTGTGATAAGTTCGTCATTCGCAAGCACCGTCTGGCGTGGCCCCGTAAAGAACTGCGTGATAGGAACAAGCCGTTCCCCTTTTTGATTCTGCAGCCTCAATATGGCTTCCATAGCCAGGAGCGTTGGAGCGGAGTCTGCGGATGGAACTGCACTGCAGATATTGCCTGTTATGGTGGCGCGATTACGTACCTGCGGGGAAGCCATCGTTGTGAGCGCATTTGCCAGCATAGGGTAATACTGTCGAACGAGGGGAGAGCGCTCTACGGCGGTGACGGTCGCTGTAGCACCGATGCTCAGCCCCTTTGTCGCGTCGTAGGTGATCGCATCGAGTCCGGGGATGGCTTTCAGGTCAACGACAACGCGAAGCGCGGCCATTTCTCTGCCCTTGATTTGCGGGATAAGATCCGTTCCGCCCGCAAGAGGCTTCGCATCTCCTTTGTAGCTGCCGAGCATGGAGAGCGCCTCGTCGAGGGATGCTGGCTGCAGGTAGTCGAATCGCGTTAATCGCCGATAGAAAGTTGTCATGGTATATACCTCATATTAAGGATTTAAAAAGGTAAGTCGCTTACTCTAGCAACCTATACCGGCCGGTACATATAAGCACCCCGGTCAGTGAAAGTCAAGGGTTTTTTCGGTGTTTTTATAACGTGAAAAAAGTTGAATTCAACTATCAGTCAAGAAGGTTGACGAGGTGCACGAGGAAAGAGTCCTGAAGGCTCTTGACGGCTTCGGCCGGCCCCGCATAATTGTTTATCAGGATAGAGAACGCATAGACCCCGCCTTCCCGACCCTTTATGTAACCGGAAAGGTTCAGGACGTGGGTCATGCTCCCTGTCTTGGCCTTTACCTTACCCTCTGCCGGGGAGTTCTTCATCCGATCTCTGAGTGTTCCGTCAATACCGGCAACAGGCAGGGATGCGAGGAAGTAAGAAAAATCTTCGTGCCGATACATGTGCTCCAGCAGCGTCACAAGAGCCGACGGCATGACCAAGTTCATACGCGAAAGGCCCGATCCATCGTATATGACCGCTGAACCAGGTGGAATAGTCATCTTCGTGACGGTCGCATTCACAACTTCAGCGGCTGCCTTTGCTGAACCATCATTGCGAAAACTTTTTCCCAGGGTTCTGAAGAGCAGCTCTGTGTCTAGGTTCCTGCTTGCCTTGTTGATTTGAGTGATAATCTCTCGAAGAGGTGGAGACGTGTACGAGGCCAGGATCTTCATCGATTCGTACGAGACGGGTTCGGGCAGGAACCGTTGGTCGGTGATTGTTCCGACAATTGCTATCCCCTTTGATCTCAAAATTTGTGTCAGATGAGCTGCCGCAAAGAGCGCGGGGTTGTGAATAGTCACGAAAAATCGGTCTGCTTCGGTGTTGGCCGGTATCCCTCCCGAAACGGTCAGGAGGTTACTTGCAGGTTCCCTTGCGAGCCTGAGGCTTAACTCTTCTTCGGGAAGAGTAGTCACGGCCCGACTCCGAATTGTCACATAGGCTGACACATCTTCGACAGAGATCAAAGGTGTGTCTCCGGCAGCAGCACCGGGCCGGACAGAAACCGCAATGCAGTTGTCGTTAATCGATAGGGAACTTATCTCTGCAGAATAACAATGCTTGTCATCATCCCAGGCCCAGCCTGTGCCCAGATATTCTTCGCCAAAGAGGCTCCCATCTCCCACGACGCTGCCTCTGATCTCCTTAACGCCCAATTTCAGAAGCGCCTCAGCCCAGCCGTTGAATATTTCATCTGCACCCCCAGCATGAAACCGTCCCGAAAGTGTCGGATCGCCGACACCCCTGATGATCAGGTTCCCGTTGAGCAGTCCGTCCCGGATTTCGCCATCCGCGTAAAGGTTCGTAGTATAGCGAAATTCGGGACCGAGCAGAACCAGGGCCGCGGCAGTGGTGAAGAGCTTCATGTTAGAGGCGGGGATGAAAAACTTTTCGTCATTCGATCGGAAGAGATAACTCCCATTCGTAAGTGATTTTATGGCGATACCTGTGTGAGCTCCGCGAAGGACCGGGCTCTCTGTGAGGTTCTCGATGCTCCTCTGAAGCGGCGTGGTGCAAGAGGCCAACAGGGCCAGGCAGAAAATCAAAATAAGGGTTCGAGTCGTGTGCCGCTCAGTTCCCATCTGTATGCCTCAGGACACATTATACAGCATCTACTGCGCAGCGCGCACTCCAAGACTGTCCGCTTACCTTTCAGTTTCGATGCCGGATGGCCTGCCCCTGCGTATGGAATCTATGTTTGGCGGTAGTCAATCGAACCAGTCAAACCAATAAGACCAATGGAACCGATAGAACTGCATGTGGGGCTGATGGGTTGCATCCCGAGCCTTTTTGACTTGACAACTCCAGCCGCTTATCCCATAATTTCAAAGCTCCGCAAGGCCGTGATGCAGAGAAGGCTAGAACGGTGCGGTTGTGGAGAAGGATTACATGCCGAAGAAAAGCCAGGACGCGTTTCTCGAATTCCTGAAGAAAAAACGAAAAGAGGTTTCCAGGTCACAGAAGCAGGAAGAACGGGATTACCGGAGTCCTATTCCTCTTACCTTTGCTGAAAGAACGGCGAAAGAGAAGAGCTGGTTTTCCTTGGGCGGAGTTTTGATCGCTGGGATGCTCCTTCTTTTTCTGTTGAATGGTCTAACTCTGGTTTTCCTGTTGAAAGAACGAAGCAAGACTGCAGAACTCGCTTCCGTCGTTTCTCATACGGAAAAGGAACTCACATCGATCAGCGAGGAGGTGCCTCGTCAGACTATAAGGAACACTCAAAGCTCCCTCATTGAAACGCAGAAGAAATTGCGGCTGGCCCTGGGAGAGACGAAGATAACCGGGCCGACGACTGAGATGGTGCCTGAGAAAAAGTCGATTACACCCGCAGCTACGCCTGGAGAGGAAAGGCCTCCCCAGGAATCTTCCTCACCTGCGCCAGAAAAAGCTCAGACGGCGCCTGCTGCAGAAAAGTCAGCGACAGCTGCTACCACGCCCGGGCCCCCTGTTCCGGTTTCTCCTGACAAACCTGAGAAACGGGTGGCCGATCTTTCCGTGCCCGCTGGGCAGTTGCCTTTTCCTTTTGTTTTCGTCGACTCGGGAGAACAGTTGGTGCTCGTTGAGAAGAACAGTAGGACCCTTTTTCATTTACGTTCCGTGGAAGGAAAGCTGACTCTCGCAAAGGCGTATCCCTGCATAGTGGGGAAGAACATAAAGGATAAGGCGAAAGTAGGCGATATGGCAACGCCGGAAGGTATCTATTTTTTTGTTGAATTTATTCCGGGTAGCAAACTTCCCAAAAATTATGGGATGGGAGCCTTCGTCCTGAATTACCCGGATTTCTTGGACAAAAAAGAGGGAAAAACCGGAGATGGGGTTTGGCTGCATGGTCATGACCCGAAGAAACGATTGGATGAGGTGGAGTCCACCAAAGGGTGCGTGGTGATGGATAACGACGCTCTGCGTGAACTCTCGGCTGCGATTAAGCTGGGCACGACCCCTATCGTCATTGTTGATCGCCTTGCTTACAGGAGTGCCGATAATCAAAAAAAAATGGCTCAGGATATCATTTCGTTTATGGCGGCCTGGCAAAAAGCTTGGGAAACGGTCGATATGAAGAAATTTTTCCGATTTTACTCACACGACTTTAAGACGGCTGAGGGAATGGACCTTGACACGTTTGCCAGGCGCAAAGAGCAGGTCAGCAAAGGGAAAAAGTTCATCCAGATACGGCTTGACCGGAAGGCCGTCTTGCTTTCTCAGAAGGACCAGGGCGATATGGCAGTCGTACGTTTTCGTCAGGTTTACAGATCGAGCAACTTCAATGGTGTAAGCATAAAATCACTCTATCTTAAGAGAGTCCAGAAGGGCTGGCAAATTGTGGGCGAATCTACTTTGCCCTCTTAATTATCCTTCGGTCTGCCCTCTCCACACCTGCCAGGCGAGTCTGGCATCCCGTTTGCATTAGTTTCGGATCATAGGCGTCAACAGTTTCTCGGAAAGGTCGTCAATTGATTTGCACGAGCTTGGTGCGTCCTTGCGGAAGTGAGACGCTGACGAGAAGGCGACATGCGCGTACTGATTGTAGACGATGACTTCATAAGCCGCAGACTTCTGCAGAAGATCCTTTCAGTGCACGGAGACTGCGACATCGCGGTTGACGGAGTTGAGGCCATAAAAGCTTTTGAGCTGGCCTGGAATGAAGGTAAACCCTATGACCTGATCTGTATGGACATTGTAATGCCTAACATCGACGGCCAGCAAGCTCTCAGGACGATACGCGAGTTGGAACGGGAAAGATCGATACATTTTGCGCACGAGGTAAAGGTAATCATGACCAGCTCGCTCACAGACCCTGAAAGTGTTGCAGACGCCATTTACAAAGGGGGTGCCACCGCGTACCTGGTTAAGCCGATCAGCAGATTTTCCCTGGTCAATGAGTTACAGAAGCTTGGGCTCATAGACAGGATAACTTCTCCCGAGGAATAGAGTATGGCCAAGAAGAAAGACGGAAGGCCGATCAGTCGTATACGATTGATTCCGGGTTTGCTTCTCGCAATGGCCCTGATGACCGCGGCGGGGTGTTTGTACGAGGTCCTCGCGGCCTTGTGGGGAGAAGTTGTTGTGACCGGTCGTACAAATCATTTCATAGGAATCGCTTTCTTCATGATCGTTGCCTGGCTCATCGTGTACTACCTCCTGGGGCGCTATGAGAATCTCTACAAAAAGACCCAGGAAGAGATTGCCGAACGGAAACGGGCCGAAGAGGCGCTCCGGCAGGTACCTGCGATGCTGGAGAAACAGGTTGCCGAACGAACCGTTCAGCTCGCGAGAACAAACACTGAACTGCAACGGGAGATATCGGAGCGAAGGAAGGCAGAAGCGGAGCTTCTGGCAAGTAGGGCCAAGCTGCAGTTGATAACGGACCAGATGCCCGGCATGGTCTGGACCACCGACAAGGATCTGCGCCTTACGGAGATTGCTGGTGCGGGCTATTCCGGGCTCAGAATCGATACGGCAAGATTTATTGGAAAAAAACTTCACAGGATCTTCCGAGAGGGGAAACAGGGTAGTGAAAGGCTCTCAACGCATCTCATGGTGGTGGAGGGAAGGTCCGGTCGCTACGAGATAGGACTTCGAGGCCACCAGTTCGACGTGAGAGTTGAGCCGCTTCGCGATGGTACAGGGCGGGTGATAGGGTCTATCGGTATTGCCCTCGATGTTACGTCGCGGAAAAGATTGGAAAATGCGGTAGAGAGAGCCAAGGAATACGCTGAAAATCTCATTGAAACTGCCAATGTGATGATCATCGAGCTTGGTCTGGATGGGACCATCAATATCTTTAACGAGGGTGCGGAGCAGATCACCGGTTATTCCAAGAATGACCTCGTGGGAAAGAATCTACTCACTCAGGTTCTGCCTCCCGGCGAATACAACTATGTGAGGGAGAAGTTTAAGGAGTGGCAGGATGGGAAGCTGCTACTCCCTATCTCCTTTGAAAGTGTAATATTTACCAAGTCAGCGACTGAGCGTTTCATTTCCTGGCAGGTCAACGAAATCCGGGATCAGGATAAGCCGGTGGGGGCCATATGTTTCGGCATAGACATCTCAGAACGGGTCAGGGCCGAGCGGGAAGTTGCGTCAAGAAACCAGGAGTTGTTCGCCCTTCACCGTATCTCGGAAATCATCCTTGGCACGGAGTCCATAGATGAAGCGTATCAGGCCATCATAGAGGAGATCTGTCTTGCTACCGGGTTCCCGGTGGGATCGATCGAGATCTATGATGAGGCTCGACAGGTGATGATTGTCAAGGGAATGACTGGTATGTCTTCCGGGCCAGGTAGCGATGCCAGGGGGCTTCTCGATGAGACCCTCTCCTCACTTGCACTAAGAACCCGTAAGCCTGTCATAGAAACGGCAGCGCTTTCAAAGCCGGAATACGCGGATGGTTTGGTTAAAGAGCTGGGCATTCAAACGTTCGTCTGTCTTCCGATGGTCGTTAAGGATCGTTTCATCGGTGCCCTTGTGCTGGCACATCCTTCAACTGTAGAGGTAGGAGGGAATCTTCTCTCCTTGGGCCTTAGCCTTGCGAACGAGCTGGCAGTCTTTACGCACCGCATCCAGATCAACGAGGCACTGAAGGAGAGCGAGGAGCGCTACCGTAAGCTCGTGGAACACTCTCCCGATGCAATCATGGTCCAGGCGGACCGGAATCTTATCTTTGTCAATGCTGCAGGGATGAAGCTTCTCGGTGCATACTCCGAAGAAGAGGTTGTCGGCAAGCCTCTCCTGGACTTTGTGCACCCGGATTCGGTCACACTGGTTAAGGAGCGTGAGAATCTTCTGGAGGGAGGGGCGGACCTGCCGTTCGTTGAGGAAAAGTATATTCGCCTCGATGGGCGAGTCATTGACATAGAAGCTTCTACGGTCAAATTCTCATTCTATGGCAAATCCGCCGTTTTAACCCTGGCAAGAGATATTACCGACCGAAAACAAGCAGAGGAGCAGATCAAAGCTTCTCTCAAAGAGAAGGAGGTCTTGCTTAAGGAGATTCACCACCGGGTCAAGAACAACCTTCAGATCGTTTCAAGCCTGCTTTACCTGCAATCCAGGAAGACTTCGGACGACCAGGTGCTTTCTGTGCTCAGAGAAAGCCAAACCCGCGTGAGGTCCATGGCGCTCATCCACGAGAAACTGTACCAGTGCGATGACCTTGCGAACATCAACCTTGGAGATTATATACGGAGCCTTACCAGCTATCTTCTGAATTCATATGGCGTTGCGTCCAATATGGTCGGACTGAAGATTAACGTAGAGAGCGCCCCTCTTGGGCTTGATCGGGCTATCCCCTGCGGATTGATCATTAACGAGCTCGTGTCAAATGCTCTCAAGTATGCTTTTCCACAAGGAAGAAAAGGAGAAATTTTTGTGAACCTTCTCCGTGACGGGGATGGGAAATTGATTCTGATGGTGAAAGATGACGGTGTCGGGTTGCCGGAGGATCTGGAAATTGCTGATGCGCCGTCTCTCGGTTTGCAGCTGGTAAACACGCTGGTAAGGCAGCTTGATGGCACTATTGAGGTGGGTAGAAAGGGTGGCACGGAATTCAGGATGATCCTTTCATGAGGGGCGGGAGATAGAGCATGGCCGGCGAAAAGATACTCATTGTTGAGGATGAGGGCATTGTAGCCAGAGAGACCGAGTACCGCTTAAAGGATTTGGGTTACACGGTTTGCGGAGTTGCAGCCTCCGGAGCGGAGGCGATAAAAAAGGCAGAGAAGGCGCGTCCGGATGTGGTACTTATGGACATTATGCTGAAAGGAGAGATGGACGGGGTCGATGCTGCCGAGCAGATTCATTCCACATTAAGCGTTCCCGTGGTTTACGTAACTGCGCACGCAGACGAGACCACAGTGCAGCGTGCGAAGCGCACGGAACCGATGGGCTATCTTTTGAAGCCTTTTAACGAGCGCGAGCTCCACGCTGCCATAGAGATCGCCATTTACAAGCACACTACCGAAAAGATAGTCAAGGACAGGGAGCAGTTACTGGCCACTACCCTGAAGAGTATAGGCGATGCCGTGATAGTCACGGACCTCACGGGCGCTGTTACCTTCATGAATCCTGCTGCTGAGCTCCTGACGCGGTGGAAGCTGAAAGAGGCGTCAGGAACGCCTGTGACTCAGGTCTTCTCAGTGGTGAGCGAGACGACCCATACACTCGCCCAGCATCCTGTCATGCGTGCCCTCTCCGAGAGTATCATTACAACTGCTCGAAACCACGTGCTGACGAGCAAAGGCGGTAGAGAGATTGGCGTGGACGGCACAGCTACACCGATAGTGGACGACACAGGCGCGGTACATGGCGCGGTACTTGTCTTCAGGGACGTCGGAGGATACCGGAAGGCCGATGAATCGCTCCGTATCACCCAGCACTCCGTTGATCTCCTGTTAGAAGCTGTTGTGCGTTTCGGCTCGGACGGCCGGATTTTTTATGCCAATGAGGCTGCGAGTCGGATGCTCGGCTACTCGTGGGACGATCTTACCTGGATGAACATGCAAGATCTGGATCCGAGCCTCAAAGGATCGCGCTGGGATCTCCACATGGAGCGGTTGAAGGAAAAGGTAACTCTGACTTACGAGACGAGCCTTCAGCCTAAGAAGGATGGCCCTGTGACGGTAGAGGTAAGGGCCCATTATTTTCTCCATGATCACGGTGAGTTTGTTGTAGCGCTCCTTCGTGATATTGCCCAGGAGAAGGCTCGGCTCGAAAGCAGGCTGAAAGAAGGCGTTTACGCACGAGGGCTTATTGACAGCGCTAATGTCATGATCATCGGGCTTGATCGTGAGGGCGCCATCCACACCTTCAACAAAGAAGTAGAGATTATAACGGGATACGCAAAAAGCGCTCTGCAGGGGAAGAATCTTTTCGAGGTAATACTTCCCATATCAAAAAATGTCTCTATTTGGCGCAGCTTTCTTGACTGGCAGGCAAGCAGGCTCCAGCTCCCCGTGACGTTTGAGACTGCTCTTGTTACGAAATCGGGGACAAAACGTCTCATCTCCTGGTGTATCAACGAGACGAAGGATGAACAAGCCATTAGCGGTCTGGTACTGGTCGGAGTTGATGTTACTGATAGCAAACAGATGGAGCAACACCTCGCTCTTCGCAACGAGGAACTCCTCTCGCTCAGGCGCGTTTCAGAGATCTTGATGAAACCTGCTGTGTCTGTGGAGGATGTTTTTCAAACAGTGTCGGAGGAAGTAGCCTCCGCAATCAACTATCCGTTCGTGGCAATAGAGCAATACGACGATGAGATGCAAAGAATGATCTTGAAAGGGGTCAAGAGCCTCATTCCCGTGCCGCCAAACATGGAGGTTCCTCTCAGTGAGACACTCTCAGGCGTGGCTGTGCGTACAGGGCACCTCCTTGTGGAAAGGGCAGCTGCGAAGAGGCCGGAATACGCCAACGGATTTCTAAAAAAGCTCGGGATCAGCACGTACATATGCGTCCCGATCACGGTCAATCAACGAGTTTTCGGTGCTCTGACTCTGGGACACACCGAAGCCGCCGATGTGTCTGATCAACTTCAGCACTACGCGATCGCCGTTGCCAATCATCTTGCCTTATTTCTTTGTTCTAGAGAGTCTTCCAGCGGCGGGACAGGCAGCGAGGAAGCATTGCGTGAATTTTTTGGTGCGTGGCCCGAAGCGGTTTTTGAGTGCTCGGACGGAATGATCAGAGCAGCGAACCAGGCAGCTATAACGCTGGTCAAGGCGGGGAGCCGGGAAGAGGTTGTTGGCAAGCCCTTGCTCGAGCTGATAGACGGAGACTATAGAAAACTGTTGCAGCCATATCTTCAAGAGGATGCTCACCAAGTGGCCCCACTTCCGTTTACCGATGTCGGCATGCGTGCACTGGACGGGTCTCCGTTGAATACGGAGCTCGCAATGAGAATGGCAGGCCTGCTGGGGAAGGGCAAGGTAATCGCAGTGGCGCGTGACATAAGTGAACGTAGAGATCGGGAGAGAAAAGCATGGGCCATGGCGGAAGAGTGGCGAAAGCTTGTAGATGAACAGCCCGATGCTGTCGCGGTCCTGCAAGGGGACACATACTTATACCTGAATCAGAGGTGCGGCCAGCTTTTTGGCTATGACAACCCTGAAGAATTGCTGGGCAAATCAGTGAAACTGAATCTGCATGCGGAAGATGCTGAGCGCTTGATTGGCGAACAGCAACCATCAGCACCCGTGAGCAGACTTGAATTTAAGGGAATTCGGAGGGATGGCAGTTCATTACACGGCGAAGCGTTTGTGAAGATGATCCGCTACGAAGGCTCAGAAAGAACATGGGTCAGGTTTGCGGACATTTCTGCGGGGAAACGGGAAGCCGACGAACAGAAGAAAACGGAGGCCCAGTTCCAGTGGGCTTTTGAGATGGCCACGGTTCCGTTGTTGTTGCTTGACGAGGCTATGAACATTCTCGATCTCAACAGGGCGTCCGAAAATTTGTTAGACATTCGCAAGGATGAGGTGAAAGATAAGAAAAACCTGACAGAATTTCTCGCTGCGGAGGATGCGGAAACTGTCAGACGCGAGGTGAGTGAGGTGGAAAACGGGTCTGCAGGCCCTCTTCCCGGGCATCGCCTTATCCGCAAAGATGGTGTGGTAAAGAATATATACATCGGAGTCTCGCCCATGCTCAACAAAGGCGGACGCATAATGGCGCTCATGGAGAGGGCGCAAACATCACAGGGAGAGGTGTTGCAGAAAGGTGACAATGGATACTCTGCTATTTTTGAAAAGATTGGTACCCCCGCATTTGTTGCCGGCCAGGATTCAATCGTTTCCCTGGCGAATGAAGAGTTCGAGAAACTCTGCGCTTGTTCGAGACAGGAGCTTGAAGGTAAAAAAAGCTGGCACGAATTTATCGTAAAGGAAGACTTGCCTGCTGTTGAGGAGTATTTGAGGATGTTGCTCAGCGATCCCGACCAGGCCGCGCGACGCCACGACTTCAAGGTGTTGAGCAGTGATGGCGCAATTAAAGAGATGCGTCTGACGGCCACCCCAATCCCCGGTTCGGACAAAATCGTCTTCTGTCTGGTTGACATGAGGGAGCGTAAGTGGGCGGAACAGGCTTGGCTGGAGAGCGAAAAGAAGTATCGCCACGTTGTAGACACGGTGTTGGAAGGTATCTGGGTGCTCGACGCAGACGGCAGCACCACGTTTGTGAGCGATCGCATGGCCCAGATGCTCAAGTACGGCCCTGAGGAGATGATGGGGAAACGCTTTTTTCTCTTTATCGGTGTCAAAAATGCGGAGAAGGCTGGTCAGCGATGGGAGCGGTGCAGGCAGGGCATAAAGGAAGAGTACGAGGCTGAATTCATGTGCAAGGATGGCCAGCCTATCAACACGAGAGTTTCGAGTGCTCCCATGATCGACGATACGGGCACGTTCCACGGTTCAATGTTCTCTGTTGCCGATATTTCGCACAGAAAAGAGGCAGAGGAAAAGATCAAGGCTTCCTTACAGGAAAAGGAAGTCTACCTCAGGGAGATCCATCACCGGGTGAAGAATAACCTCCAGGTTGTCTCGAGCCTACTCTATTTGCAATCAAAAAATGTCAACGACCCCAGGACGCTCGAGATTCTGTTAGAAAGCTTGGAACGTGTGCGCACCATAGCTCTCATCCATGAGCAACTCTATAAATCGGCAGATCTCGCCCACGTAAACTTTAGAGACTATTTGAATAGTCTCACCACAAATCTTTTTCAAACGTACGGTATCCAAGGTGAAGCAGTGAAGCTAAAGCTGGAGATAAATGAGCGAGTATCGCTCACTCCGGATAAGGCGATACCGTGCGGCCTCATTGTTAACGAGCTCGTTTCAAATGCTTTGCGACACGCATTCGTGGGTCATGGTAAGGGCACAATTCATGTAGAGCTTCGTCAGAACGACGATGGGACAACATCCCTGATCGTTGGTGACGATGGCATAGGTTTGCCACCACACGTCGATTTTCGTCACACCTCGTCACTGGGTCTCCAGCTCGTAAATACGCTTGTAAATCAGCTGGGTGCAACAGTAGAGCTCACGCTCAAGAAGGGAACCGTTTTTACGGTTATCTTTGCTTAGCGTGATCCCTCCGAGAGGATAGGATGGAACAGAGAAACGTACTCGTTGTCGAAGACGAACAGATCGTAGCTACTGAGTTAAGAGAGATTCTTGCAGCCTTGGGCTACCGGACCGTGGCTGCTGCGTCTACAGGTTTAGAGGCCATTGCCAAGACGGAGGAAACGCATCCCGACCTCATTCTCATGGATATTAGAATTAAGGGAGAAATGGATGGGATAGAAACTGCCGGCAGAATCACGGCCAGCTGGGATATCCCCATTATCTACGTCACCGCCCACGCAGATCAGGAGACCCTACGCCGAGCAAAAGTGACCGGGCCTCTGGGATATGTTCTGAAACCTTTCAGTGAAAGGGAATTGCAGATTGCTATCGAAATGGCGATCTATAAACATGGCATGGAAAGACAACTGAAGCAGCAAAGACAGAGGCTTTCTGCGATGCTTGACAGCATCGGGGACGCTGTAATTGCCACTGACGCAGAGGGGCTTGTGACGCTGATCAATCAGGCAGCCACAGCGCTCACTGGTTTGACGGAGACGGAGGTTATGGAGCGGCACATTACAACGGTACTTAACATCGTCGACGAGGGCGCACGGATGGGAGTTGGAGGCCGCGCGACCAAGACCGTCGAAGCCAGGAAAGAGATGACGACGGCACACTACGCCTCCCTGTTAATCACGAAGAGTGGCAAGGTCGTCCCGATCGATGGTACGACAAACCGCATAGTTGATGAAAGCGGGGTCGCACAAGGGGCCATCTTTGCCTTCCGTGACGTCACGGCCCCGAGTAGACAGACGGAAGCGGCCCGCACAATGCATTTCTCCATCAACCAGGCTCCCGACCTTGTATTTCAGATCGCGCCAGATGGCCTCATTCTGGAGGTGAATGAGGCGGTATGCAACATGCTCGGCTATACGAGGGATGAAATCTTGAGCAGGAACATCTACGAGGTGGAGATATACTCAAGCGAAACTCAGTGGGGACGGCTCTGGGAGCGGGGAAGGCGAGAGCGTGTCCTTACGTACGAAACCTCTTACTGGACCAAGGATCATGGACCCCTTCCCGTCGACGTCCGGGCTTGCTATGTGCGGTTCATGAGTAAAGAATTTCTCTTCACCATCGCTCGTCCAATCGCCCAGGCAGAAGGCCTGGTCACGGGAAAGCAGCGCACGGGTACCGACCTCTGATCTTATTTTGACTTCGTAATTTATCCGCGTTAGATTCTTGCGCATGTCAGGGAAGTTTACGCCTGGAGTCTCGCCATCGCCCCGTCAGGGTGGGCCCGCACGGTGGTTTTTCTTCAGCGGCCACAAGCTGCTCGTGAGTGTGGAAAACAGCAAGCCGGATATACCCGTACTTCAGGACGGGCCGCAAGACCTCGGTCTGGAGACGGTACGCCTCCATTTCCTTGGCAGCCTTGATGGACAGCCGTGTTATGCGGCGGAAGTAGCGGAGGGCATCGATCCTCCCGCGGGGATGCTTTTCAACGGCCTGCGCAATCTTTTTGATTCCTTGGATGATGCGCTCTATCGTCTGGCCGTGGTTGCAGTCCAGGTGGTAGACTGGGACAGGTTGCACCAGTTCTGTGGCCGCTGTGGAGAAAAGACTGTTTATAAAGAGGGCGTGAGGGCCAAGGAATGTCGGCGCTGCGGTTTGATTAGCTTTCCACGCCTTTCTCCTGCTGTGATAGTTGCTGTTGAGCGGGGCAGAAAGCTCCTCCTGGCCAGAGCTAACCGTTTTCCGACCCATTTTTACAGCGTTCTCGCAGGCTTTGTGGAGCCTGGTGAAACACTGGAAGAGGCGGTGGCGCGGGAGGTAAAGGAAGAAGTGGGTATAGAGGTGAGGGATATCAGATACTTCGGAAGCCAACCCTGGCCGTTTCCTGACTCACTTATGATAGGATTTACCGCCCAGTACGCAGGCGGTGAAATCTCTATCGATGAGGCAGAGATTGTCGAGGCTGGTTGGTTCGAGGCGGACAGTCTGCCTTCGCTGCCAGGCAAGATCAGCATAGCCCGGCAGCTGATAGACTGGTTCGTGGAAAAACAGAGAAGAGGCTAGTGCATGGCGGTCAGACTCATCATTTTTGATCTTGATGGTACCCTCATTGACTCTGTGGAAGATATCTGCGGAGCCGTGAATTACGCTATAGAGCCGCATGGCCTTGCGCCCGTTACCCTGGAAGAGACCCGGGCGTCGGTCGGGGAAGGGGTACCGAGCCTGATAGAAAAGGTTCTTACCCTGAAAAAGGCAACCTTCTTGGACACAGAAGCACTCACAAAGCGCGTCCTGGAATACTATTCTTCTCACCTCGTGGCCAAAACAGCTCCCTATCCGGAGGTGCGTGAAACACTGGAACATCTGGGCGCCTGCAGGAAAGCGGTGATTTCCAACAAGTTGACCGGTTTGGCTGAGAGAATACTTGAAGCACTCGATCTGCGGAAATACTTCGAGGTCGTTGCCGGAAGTGATAGTTGTCCTGAACGGAAGCCTTCCCCTGTGCCGGTTCTTCGCGTCCTTTCCCTTCTTGACGTGCCACCCCAAGAGGCGCTTATAGTCGGGGATAGCGTCTACGACATGGCCGCCGGCCGAGCAGCAGGCCTCGGGACGGTGGCAGTGACGTACGGATACGGCACGCCTGGCTTCTCAGAAGGGTGTGATTTTGTCATCGACAGGTTTTCGGAGCTCCTTGAGGTAGTACAGGGCCTTGAGCCTTAACTCTTGGCGGGCTGCAGGAATATCATCCCAATACTAAGGCTCGTTGCGAGATCGAGTTCCATGGTCTTCACACCGTAACCGGTGTAGTCTATCCGGAGCGTGTATCTGCCGCTGTTCTCCGCAAGGCCGTCGATCTTGAAATCTCCGTAGTTGTTGGTTGCCACCGTGGTGGTATTGTTTCCCGAAAGCTTGGCGAGGCTGACCCTTGCTCCTTCCGCACACTCATCCTTATCCCGCAGGACCACGTTGCCCGCGACAAAACATCTTGCGTACCGAAAGAGATTCTTGTAGTAGACCCTCGGCTTGGTCTTGAGTTCAGGCTGCAGCACGTCCAGTTTCTCCGCATCACAGATTTTTGTCATCTCAGCATCCTCAGCATGGACCATGCGAAGCGCGCCCGTGGGGCAGGCCTGCACGCACCGCGGCTTCTCCCATCCATCTTCCAGCAAGTGCGCGCAGAAGGTGCATTTCTGGGGAACGGACTTATCAGCATTCCACCAGATCGCACCATATGGGCAGGAATCGACAAGCGCTTCTTGGTCCCTGGCCTTTTGCGGATCAATGATGATAATGCCGTCTTCCCGCTTGTAGACCGCTCCATCCTTACCCGCTTTGATACACGGCGCATCGTCGCACTGCATGCACGGTGTCGGGCGATAGGCCACATCAACCAGGGGGTACTGACCCCGTTCCTTGCGCATGATATTCATCCACCGGTGGCCGTGCCATGGCTGGGCCGCGGCGTAAGGGGGCCATTCATTATCCACGTGCTCGTCTTTGCAGGCAAGGAAACAGTTATTGCAATCGTGGCATTTGGCCACGTCGATGATCATGTTCCATTTTTTCATAGTGCCACCCCAAGATATTTCTCCACCTGCACGAGGCAGGAATTGGGCGCCATGCCGGCCGAGTCCTTCGTGATGTATCGACTCGGTGTGAGGATGTTTATGCAGCCAGCCCGATCCGCTGATGCGCCCGGTTCGCCTACGGGATCGTAATCTGCCGATGATTCGTAGGAGTGGACTGTTCCAGGAGGCACGCGCTCGGTCACCTGCGCCGCGAGAATTACTTCACCTCGATCGTTGAATGCCTTGACCAGGTCATGCTCTTTGACGCCCCGGGCCTCTGCGTCTTTGGTATTGATACGGATGATCCAGTAATAATGGCCATCTTCCTTGAGTACGCGGTGATCTTTAACATCGTTGATCCAGCTGTCTTTCGCATCTCCCATGGTGTGGAAGCTGAAGCGCGGATGCGGGGAAATCAAGTGCAGAGGGTACTTGTCATAGAGTTCCGTGGTGTGATGTCCCTCCCAGGAAGGCATATAGGTGGGCATCAGGGGTCGCTCCTCATCATCCGGGTCAAACTTCCTGAGGCTTGATGATACAAATTCTATCTTTCCGGAGGTTGTCTGAAGCCCCTTGCCGAACTCCGCCTGGGACTCGGGATGAGGACCCCAGTCGGGTGTATCCTTCGGGCGATCTTCGGCAAACCACCTCAGCGCAGGTGTAGGCTTGTAGTCGTGGGGGAAGGGCACTACGAAATAGCCTTTCCTGAAGAAGTCTTCCCAGGAAATGTATTTGGGCAGATCGGTTGCCTGGAAATATTTCTTTACCCAATCCAGGTCGGTCATGCCGCCGGCTGTGTAGACATCGTAAAACCCCAGTCTCTTAGAAAGGAATGCGAAAATATCATAGTCAGATTTTGACTCTCCCGGGGGTTCGATACATTTTTTCTGAAGGCTGATAACGCGGTGGCTGCACTGGATGTATGTATCAGGGATGTAGCCCGAGCAGTTGGCAAACTCACTGATATCCCATCGCTCGAAGTTGGTACAGGCCGGTAATATTATGTCTGCGAACTTGGCCTCGCCTTCGAACCAGATGGATTGATTGACCACAAAGGGAAGCCTGTCAGTCTGGTAGGCCTTGACGTAGCGGTTTGTCTCGCACATGGTGCCGATAAAAGAGCCGCCGTAGCGCCAGTACATCTGAATCTCTGGATAGCCGTCCGCAGGATATTTGTACTTGTGGAACTGCGACTCGATAGACGGGCCGCAGAAGCCTTTACCTCTCCACTCGTACCGACCGTTGAGGATGCAGTCGGGAATCTTGAGCCTGGGGATGTGCTGCCCCATAGGGGCATTGATGGATGAGCGTGTTGGCTGATCAACGCTGAACATGCGGTAGACCCACCGGAAACCGGCGGCTGAGTTGTCCACGTCGCCCGATATGCCGCCCTCGGCGTAACCAGGGAACATGAAGCGCGTGTCAGTAGGCGCGCCCTGGGTTGTTGACCAAATGTTACTTCCCTGTTTGCCCATGCCCTGCATGGCTGCCAGGCTGATCATCAGGCGCGCCCATTCGTTGCCGCTTGCGGATCGGCACGCGCCGCCCCAGCCGCCGAGGCCGCCTGCTGCCAGCATGGTCTTTTTGGAGGCCCATTCCCTGGCCAGCACGCGGATCTCCCGTGCGGGGATCATGCATTCCTTTTCCGCCCACTCCGGAGACTTGGGCACGCCGTCCTCTTTGCCGAGGATATACTCCTTCCATATGTCGAAGCCAGTTGTTCGCTCCGCAATGTATTCCTTGTCGTAAAGGCCTTCGGTGATCCATACATAAGCGATGGCACAGGCCATGGCATTACCCGCTTCGGGCCTTGGGGCGAACCATTTGTCCGCGTACATCCCGGCCGTGTGATTAAAGAAGGGATCGATAAAAATCATTTTGACACCCAGGTCTTTCAGCCACTGGCGCCGGGAAGTCGATTCAAAGGCTGAATAGATACCGTGCGTGGCTTCCGGATCGGATGACCAGAATACGATCATCTCTGTGTGCTTGAGCGCATCTTCCAGGAGGTCGTACTGCTCAGGGATGCCGAGACGGTGGCTGAAACCCCAGTGATGCATCCCGCCCCAATGCCACCCCTCCCAGCTGTCGGGATTGTGGTCCGCGTAGGTAAAGCCCATTAGGTTGGCGAAGCGGAAATAAGCGCTGTGCCTGTAACCTATATTTCCCCACAGGTGATGGGAGCTGGCAGTGCTCAGGATGGCTCCTGGTCCATGTTCCCGCTTGATCCGCTTGATCTCATTGGTGACGATGTCCGCAGCCTCATCCCAGCTGATCCGCTCGTATCCCGATATGCCACGCTTGGCGCAATTTCGCCTCCCATGCGAATTGAAATCGACCCTCTTCATCGGGTAGAGGTTCCGCTTGGGAGAGTAGATCATCGATTTCCACGCAAAGGAGTAAGGCGCGAGTGATGTTTGCCTCGGTGGGGAGAACTTTTTTCCTCTGGCTTCGATGCTCCAGGATGCTGCATCGTCAGCATCAAACTCCATGGGTGTTATGCGCACGATGCGGCCATCTTGCACGTAAACAAAGACCGGCCCGCCCGTTGTTCCGTTGGTCAGCTTCTCTACGGTATGCATCGTTTTTCCTCCCGTATTTCAGCTCTTAAAAAAATAAGGCTCCCGATATAGCTCACTGCAGGGCTCTTCTGAGGGCCGACCACCAAGGGTACCCGAGAACCGCCGGTATTCTGCGATCCCTGTGGGCGGTCAGGTTCTTTCAGATGTTCCTATCGTCATATAGGCAAAGAGGCTTTGTCAAGATGTATTTGGGTCGGCTCAACGCATGACGTTTTTTGGATCTGAGGTCTGGGATTTCCGCCACCCCGGTTGTGAGAAGTCAAGGCCGGGCCCCTGGCTCCCTGCGAGTCCAGTTTGTGCGTACTTTGGCATTAATGCCGAGGCTTAACACTCATGATAATCTAATTTCTTAAGTCGTTTTTTTTCTTGACAGCTTGCAGAGCGTTTTGTTACTGTTCGCCTAGACCGGGGCTACAGGATGGGTCGCACGCAGCGGCCGTCCTGACAGGGATGTGCCCTTTGCAGCATCAAACGCTGTATGCTTTTTCCAAGGAGGGATGGATCATGAAAGGACTCTATGCGGTACTTTTTGCGACTCTTATGCTTACAGGGCTTGCCGGCCAGGCTGTGGCCCAGACTGATCCTGTGGATATCCTCTACAGCCTTGAGCCCCTCGGGGGCAACCAGTATGAGTATGACTACACGGTGTACAACAATACCTTGAATAACACAACCATGGCCAATGGCAAGATGTACGAGGGTGTATTGTGGTTTAACGTTTATTTTCCTGTCATAACGAATGCTGCTGGACAGTACGTCGGATCGAATTATTCTAATCTTCAGGCCGTAGGCCCGATGCCAGCCGGTTGGCAAATAGGCACAGGAGGTATCAATCAACCCGGCACACCCTCTTTTTCGGGTTATTTTGGCATTTACGGCCCCACCGGAGACGCCAATGGTAGTTATGCACCGATTGGTCCGGGCCAGTCTCTCGGGGTTTTTTATGTGACATTCACCTATTCGGGGAGCGGGACACCCGGATCCCAAGCCTTTCAGGTAATCGACCTTAGTGCAACGGACCCCGTTACCCATTTTCCCGAAGTCCTCTACCCGGGGACCACCGAACCTGATCCGGTTCCACTTCCTCCCAGCGTGTACATGCTGGGCGCTAGCCTCGTTGCCTTGGCCTTTGTGAGAAAGAAGCGCTGAGAGCCTTGCTGGAGCATTCGATCCGGGCTCTGCCCTAGCGGCGGTCCAGACGCAAGATGTTCTCGGAATATGTTTCCAGTTCAAGGATGTCTGGCCTAGTTTCCTCCAGCCTCAGAGTGCGGAAGGCCCGCACTACCTCGGGATCAAAGTCGAGACCAGCCTTCGTGTTGAGGAACTGAATCACGTCAGGCAGGCGCCAGCCGGGCCGGTAAGGCCGGTCCGAGATGAGGGCGTCATAAACGTCGGCGACTGCCAGTATTCTTGCTCCGAGCGATATGTGAGAACGGGCCAGACCCAAGGGGTAACCGCTTCCATTGAAACGCTCGTGGTGCTGGGCGACCAGCGGCACCGCTTCCCTGAAGGCGAGGATCGGCTCCAGGATGAGTGCCCCCTTTCCGGGATGCTCCCTGATGATGACCCATTCCTCGTCGGTGAGCTTGTCCGGTTTGTCGAGTATGAAGCCGGGTACCCCGATCTTACCCAGGTCATGGAGGAGTCCTGCCCGGTGAAGTATGTCGAGTTCTTTCTTCGGGAGGCCCATGGCGCGTCCCATATTCAGGGACAAGGCTGTGACCCGTTCCGAGTGGCCGGCCGTCCAGTGGGAATTTGCGTCGACAGCGCGGGCCAGGGCCGTAAGGGTGCCCACGTTGAGCGCGGCAAGGTCGTTAAGCAGGTCCGCGTTGGAAATGGCTGCGGCGATGTGGTCGGCGAGCTGTCGGCTCCGCACCAGATCTTCACCGAAGCCCCCTGACTGCTCCTTGTATCCAAGGGTCAATGCGCCGATGACCCTGTGGCTGCTCCGGATGGGGATGACGATGAAGAACCGGCCGCCTCTTTCGGAGAGAGGCGCGGTGATTGAGGAGAAGCTCCCGTCCGGGCCCTCCGTAATGTTATCCGCGGTTTTTTCGAGGAGCATGGTTTGCTGGTTTGAAAGCATGCAGCTAAGGTGAAATCTCCGGGTGGCTCCTCTCTCGGTATTGTCGATGGAGTAAGCGTCGGCCTCTCCGTGTCCCTCGTCCTTCAGAAGTACAAGCGCTACACAATCACACGGTACAACAGCCAACAGATCATTGAGGACCGATTCAATGATCCTTACACGGTCGTGGGATGTGAGTATAGTGCGCACCATGCGCCCCATTTGGTTCAGGTTATCGAACTGCTTCTTCAGATGGCCCGACATGCTGTTGAAAGCGTGAGCCAGCTCCTCAAACTCGTCTCCGCTTTGTACCTTGACGAGGCTTTCAAGGTCCCCGCGCGCCACCCTCTCCGTGCCCTCCTTCAACCTGGCCAGAGGCACAAGGTTCTTCCTGATTTGAACGAGGCTGAGAAGAAGCACGATCATGAGCATCAGGAGGAGGACCATGAGAAAGAGCCTTGTGAACCGTTGCAGGGAAGATAATGCCACTGACTGGGGCTGGCTCGTCATGATGATCAAGTCTTCGGCGAGATAAACGACCCCGAGATTGATTGTCCAGTAGGCTGACAGATAGGTCTCCTTATGTCCGTTCCATTGGAACTGCCCAGAGTGTTTAAGGAAGAGGGTTTCATCTTCTCTTGTGAGCATCTCCTGAGAGACGGCTAACGAGCTGAAGAGGATATGCGCTGACCTAAGGAACACGCTCACCTCCGTACCGGCAGGAAGGGCGCGCGATATTGTTTTCCAGAGGTAGGCCTGATTCACCTCGCCTACCAACAGGCCGGTGCCAGATCCCTTAACCGTGGCACGTATGGCCATAAATATGCGTGGGATCGGCCTGTCTTTGTCGAGAAAGATAAAAGCCTTGCCGGATGCCAGGTGATTACGCTGCTGATCACTCAAGAGCGGCCGCGGGCACGAGTCACCGAATAAAACGCTGTACCTGCCCTCTTCGTCGTATAAAGTAAGCCCCCTGAACCGAACCTGATCGTACCTCTCCCGGCTGGGGCTATGAGGCCACTGCCCCTTCTCATGCAGAGCCTGCGTGTCCGCAATACTTTCCATCTCAGAGCTGACTATCGAAAGGGCTTCGAGCAGCGACATGCCGGCGTTTTTGCTCAAGTGGCGCAAGGCCTGATATGTCTCACTCTGCAGCTTGCGGGAGACCTGCAACAGGGAAAGACCCCCAAGCACGCACACGGGCATGAGGGCGCAGAGCACGAAGATCGCAAGCATGCGCCTCGCCACCTTGCTTTGTAACAGAGTAAATAGTCCGTCAGACCTCATCTTCATATTAATACAGCGCACCCAGGTCGGCGAAGGCCCCATTACCTGCCCGGACCACGTCGTCCTTACTCACAGGGGCCTGGAGGCCGGGGGCGGTGAGTCCATCTTCTCCGATGCTATACAGGTCGAAGTCGGAGTTCAAAGGCATCATGTTGCGGTCGTACCGAAAGCTGCTGGGCCAGTTCGGGTCTTGCGAGGACAGATATTGATAGGGATTGCCCCACGGATCGAGCGGCACGGCTATCATCGCATCGTTGAGGGTAGCGGGGTACATACCGTACCTGTAATAGTAGACGTTTATCCCTGCTTCTATCTCCCTGATTATCGCCTTTGCGGTTGCCACCTGAGCCTTGTATCTGAAGTCAGCATAGATAGGAGCTGCAATACCAGCCAGGATACCGATTATCGCAACAATGATGATCAGTTCGAGGAGCGTGAATGCAGTAACCCGTTCGCCGGCGAGGAATCGTTTCCACCTGATCAAGCCCATTCTTCCGGACCGGGGTCTCATCGTTACGTCGGATCTTTTTACAAAAGGGTAGTAACCCATTACCGGAGTACCTAACTCAATTTATCGACCCATGTCCGAAAAACTGAAGCAAAAGACAAAAGGTAAACGGTCCCTCGGTGAACTTCTTGATTTAGTATTGCGCAGGGCTTAGACTTCATCAGAAGGCGGCACCTGGAGTGCCCGAAGAGAATCGGAGGCAACGGAGCATGGACGTGTCAACAAGATCAACCAGCCCGGTATATACCTTTTTCCCGATTGAGGTTGATGGATTCCATTCACTCGCTGAACTGGCGCTCGATATGCACTGGTATTGGAATCATTCTGCTGACGAAGTCTGGAAGCAGCTCGACCCGGTACTGTGGGAACTTACCTATAATCCCTGGATCGTGCTGCAGACGGTCTCGAGGGACCATCTGGAACGTGCATTAGCTGATCCTGCTTTCCGCAGAAGGGTAGATGATCTCTTGCAGACCAGGCGGCAAGAGGCAGAGTCACCCGCATGGTTTCAGGAAACGCATGCCCAGGCTCCCCTGACCTCTGTCGCTTATTTCAGCATGGAGTTCATGTTGAGCGAGGCGCTTCCCATTTACTCGGGCGGACTTGGGAATGTGGCCGGTGATCAACTCAAGACCGCAAAGGATATGGGTGTGCCCGTTGTGGGAGTGGGTCTGCTCTACCAGCAAGGCTATTTCCGCCAGGTGATAGACAAACACGGAGCACAGCAAGCCCTGTTCCCATATAACGATCCCGGACAATTGCCCATCACGCCCTTACGCGCACCGGACGGGGAGTGGCTGCGAATAGAGCTCGCCTTGCCGGGTTACTCAGTGTGGCTGCGCGCCTGGCAGGTCCAGATCGGCCGGGTGAAGCTCTACCTGCTTGACAGCAATGACCCGGCTAACTTCCCGACGCGGCGGGGGATTACAAGCGAGCTTTATGGAGGCGGGCCAGAGTTGCGTCTCAACCAGGAGATTGTGCTGGGGATTGGCGGATGGCGCTTGCTCACCGCGCTTGGCATCAGGCCGGAAGTCTGCCACCTGAACGAAGGGCACGCCGCCCTCGCTGTGCTGGAACGGGCTCGAACATTCATGGAGGAGACAGGACAGCCATTCGAAGTGGCGCTGGCAGTCACGCGAGCAGGCAACCTCTTCACCACACACACGCCGGTGGAGGCGGGCTTTGACCGCTTCGCTCCTGCCCTCGTCGAGCCATACCTCAGCAGGTACGCGCAGAACAAACTCGGCATCGCCCTCCACGACCTCCTTGAGCTCGGCCGTCAGAACCCTGATGATCCTTCTGAGCCCTTCAACATGGCTTACCTGGCCGTCAGAGGAAGCGGAGCAGTTAACGGCGTGAGCCGATTGCACGGGCAGGTAAGCCGTCGTATTTTTGCCCCGCTCTTTCCACACTGGCCGGAGCACGAAGTGCCCATCGGGCACGTTACCAACGGTGTTCACATGTCGAGCTGGGATTCGGAAGAGACCGACGCCCTGTGGACAGGAGCGTGCGGTAAGGAGCGCTGGCTGGGAACGCTGGAAACTCTTGCAGAGGAGATAGGCGCTCTTCCTGACTCCAGGCTCTGGGAGTGCCGTGCTTCCACGCGCGAGACGCTGGTAGAATACGTGCGCACGCGGCTTTCCCGGCAACTCGAAGCCTCAGGCGCATCGCCCGAAGAGGTTGCGGATGCGACGCACATCTTTGACGTTAACAGGCTGACGATGGGCTTTGCACGCCGTTTTGCCACCTACAAGAGACCAAACTTGCTGCTGCACGATCCTGAGAGACTGCTTGGCATTCTTACCGACCCTCATCGTCCTGTGCAACTCATTATTGCCGGCAAGGCCCATCCGGCGGACCAGGCGGGCCGGGCCCTGATTGAGGAGTGGACGCACTTCATCCGACGCTCTGAAGCCCGCAAACACGTGGTCTTCCTGAGCGACTACGACATGCTTCTCACCGGGCAATTGGTGCAAGGGGTTGACGTCTGGATCAACACTCCCAGGCGACCCTGGGAAGCTTGCGGCACGAGCGGCATGAAGGTGCTCGTCAACGGAGGCATCAATATCTCGGAGCTTGATGGTTGGTGGGCGGAAGCGTACACACCTGAGGTAGGATGGGCCTTGGGTGACGGCAAGGAGCATGATGATGACCCCGCCTGGGATGCCGCTGAAGCTGAGGCACTTTACGCGTTGCTCGAACAGCAAGTGATCCCGGAGTTCTACACCCGCGACCCGAGAGGCATCCCTGTCGCGTGGGTCGCACGCATGCGGGAAAGCATGGGCCGGCTGACGCCCCGTTTTTCTGCTAACCGGGCGGTGCGCGAGTACACGGAGAACTACTACATACCTGCTGCTGAAGCCTACCGGCAGCGCGCTGCTGACAAAGGCGCTATGGGCGTGCACCTGGTCAATTGGCAGCGTGCTTTGCAGCGCCATTGGGGAAAACTGCGTTTCGGCGAGTTGAAGGTGGTGAGCGACCAGGGGAGGCACGAATTCGAGGTGCAGGTCTACCTCGGCGATCTTGACCCGAATAGCATACAGGTGGAACTTTACGCCGAGGGGAAAGACGGGGGCGAGCCGATATGCCGGGAAATGACGCGCGGCGAGCAACTGGTGGGTGCAAACGGGTACGTGTACAGAGCAGAGCTGCCCTCCACACGCCCGGCTGCGGACTACACGGCCCGAATCGTGCCGCACTACCAGGGCGCTCTCGTCCCGCTCGAAGCTTCTCAAATCCTCTGGCAACGGTGAATCAATCATCTCGCTTTTACGCGTCTGTTCTCAAGTAATAAAACCAATACAACCAATTGAACCAATGGAACTACGTTTAGCAATAATTGATTTGGCAGGAGAAGCATCCGATGCTAAACTGTATGGCTGCTTCAGGGACCCTTGACGATTCTACCCGGAGCAAACGTGATTCAAAGGAGAAAAATGTATGACAAGAAAGGGTACGATCCCTCTCGTGATGCTCGTTCTGACTGCGTTGTTGTACGGAGGCATAACGTACAAGGAACATGAAGTAAGTGCCAAAGAGAAGCCAGAACTCGATGTCCCGTACGAGCCGACGAGCCAGGGGATCGCCGAAGAGATGTTGAAGATTGCCGATGTGACCTCCAGGGACCTCGTCTATGATCTGGGCTGTGGAGACGGAAGGATCGTGATAATGGCGGCGAAGGAGCGAGGAGCCAAGGGCGTGGGCGTGGACATGGATCCGGACCGTATCAGAGAAAGCAGAGAAAACGCTGAGCGGGCCGGCGTTACAAACCTCGTCCGTTTCTACGAGCAGAACATTTTTGAGACCAACATCAGCAATGCTACGGTAGTAATGCTCTATCTCTGGCCGGAAGTCAATCTGAAGTTGCGGCCGAAACTTATCAAGGAATTGAAACCGGGCACGCGTATCGTCTCTCATAGCCACACCATGGGAGAGTGGTCGGACGACGCCACGCGTGAGGTCGAAGGACATACCCTTCATTTCTTTGTGGTGCCGGCCAACGCGTCCGGTAAGTGGCAGTGGATGGGACCTGAGAAGGCGCTCAGCTTCCTCCAGCTTACCCAGAAGTTTCAGAAAGTGCAAGGTTCGATTACCATCGGGGGCGAGACATATCCCATCACCAACTGCAGCCTTCGTGGCAACAATCTTCTCTTCTCTATGGAAAGAAACCGGTCGGATGCACAAGAAATAATTTCTTTTCAAGGATCCATATCCGGCAACACCATTGAGGGCAGAATTATGCAAGGAAGGAGTGGCCGCGCCGTGAGCCGCTGGCAGGCCACTCGGGACCCTTCGACTATTGCCCCCATCGCAGAATAGTGACTGAGCAACGAAAAGAAGGGAACAGGATCGCTTTCCTGCATTTTCTCTTATCTGTTGGTCACTGGCATTCTGGCAGAAGGTATGATAATATAGAATAACTCCAAGGTACTTAATGTTCCTTCCTCGGTGACAGCTACACCAGAATGAGAAATGGCTTACGTTAGCTGCACCAAGCACCACAAAGTCATGCTGGGGTTTGGCCGTGAGTACATTGGTGAAGTATACTCATCTTCGACAGAAGACAAAGGTAAAAGGAGGTCCAAGTGTTAGTGGGAAAAATTGCAAAGAACTCTAAGCACAGAATTCTGGTCACGATAGAGGATCATAAGGGAACGAAGATGGTAGACTTGCGCGTCTATCAGATCATCAATGACGGTGAATTGTCGCCGACGCCTGAAGGTATTTCCTTAGTGCCAGAAAGTTTAAATGCAGTTGTTGAGCTTTTGAAAGACGCGCAGAAGAAATTAATGGTAGAATAAAAAGATGAGGGGTATGCACAGCGCTTAAGAATAGAGTCCTGGCGGATCGGGGATTTTGAATAACGCGCAAAGCATAGGAGGTTGACTTGCCAAAACGTCGTGGGCAGTTCAGAGGTGAAAAGCGGAGGAAGGAGCTGAATCGGCTGCAAAAGCAGGAAGAAAAAAGGAAGCGGCGGTTCGGCATCCAAACCGAACAAGGGCTAAGCATTCCGGAGACAGGGGCAGAAACAGAGACGGAGAAGCAAGAGGGGGAAGAGTCCCCGACCCCGGTAACTCACCCGTGACGATACGACGGGAGATATGTGGCGCGCAGCCAAGGGCCCCCCTCTGTGCTTTGCTTTGTCTTTGCCAATGAAAATCTAACTGGTCACGAAAAGCCGAGGCAGGAGTTTAGCCTTTCACATAACCGACTTGATCTTTTCAATGGCGAGATCCTTCATAATCCTGACCCCTTCCTCTTGCATCTGTTTGAAGGCTTGCGCAGAAGTATCAGGCGCGACACCCCGCGAAAGCTGCTCCACAGCAACGACCTTGAACCCGGCTCGAACGAGGTCGATGGCTGTTGCCTTGACACAATAGTCGGTAGCGAGTCCAAAGATAACAATCGATGTAACACCATGTTCATGGAGGACGCCATCCAAGCCTGTTTTGGTGCCACTGTCATCCTCTAGAGCAGAGTAACTGTCGAACCGGGGATTTTGCGCTTTCCTGATAATTGCATCGAATAGACTGCTGTCTACCAGCAACTCGGCATCGGCCGTTCCCTGAACACAATGCACAGGCCAAAGCATCTGGACCCTGCCGGATATCTCTACCGTGTCCAAAGGTTTCTTTCCGAGATGATTAGACGCGAAGGAGATATGGTCAGGCGGGTGCCAGTCCTGCGTTGCCACCATAAAAAAGCCATTCTCTTTGAGGAGTCGTGTGGCAACCTCTACGGACTTCACGTAGGCTTCGTCGGATCCGGGTACTGCCAGAGATCCATTCTTCCATGTTGTGAAGCAGCCCTGGATATCAGTTACGATAACACCGTATTTTGTAGTCATGCTGTCTTTGCTCCTCTCGGTTCCTGCGTTGTCACTAGCGTAAGGCATCTGTTCTTCCCGGTCAATGCTTTATGAACCACGGTTGCAGTTTCCGGTTGCCAGCTATCAGTTGAACCGTAAACCGTGAACCAGAAACGGAGGCTTGACGGTGCCCTGCTTTATTGGTTGACTTTCTTGCCCGGGACCCACTATATTAGGGCACTTCATTTTTGGAGCATGCATGTTCGGGCTCTTCGGCCTCACAGAGAAAGAAAAATATGAAATCACAAGCTGGGCCTTCAGCTATTTCATGACAAGAAATCTTACGGTGTCGGACGCGGTGATCGAAGCGATGAAGAAGGTGAAGCCCGACAAGGTCAGGCGAAACGGTTCTCTCAAGCTCTCAAAATCAGCGCTGCGTGAGCTGGAGCTGAGAGTCAAGAACATGCTGTAATACCGATTCGCCTTCAAGTGTATACCTTCGTTGTCGCTGCGCCACTCTCCTCGACGTACTTTGAGTACGCCTGCGTCGGCTCCTCGCTGCCGCCTCGGTCTCCACCTTGAATGCAAATCGGTATAACCAGGTGCCCTTGTATCTCGGCTTCGCTTTTTGGCTCAATCTGCTCTTTTGTTGTTCGAGTTTCTGATAGATTTATTCCGAAAAAATCTGGGCCGAAAAGAGGTAGATCTGCGTATCTCTTTCCTTCCAGGCGGTGGAAGGGAGGCCGGCCTTGACACATGTCTGATTGAGAAACTCCTCCCGGCCCCAGCTGTTCGACGTTGCTACCTGAGGGAGGAGAAGGCCTGCATTTTCGCCTTTCATTATATAGAGGCCATGCTGCCCTACCTTGACCTCGGCCGGGTCTCGAACCCTTTTCATCGGACTGAGGACCGATATCTCGATATGGATGTCCTTGAGTTCTGAGAGGTCAACTGCCGGGAATCGTGGATCATGACTACTCGCGGCTATGGTCATCTCGGACACTGCCATAGCCAAAGGTTGCACAGGTTTGACGTAACCGATGCATCCCCTCAGCATGCCCTTTTTCTGTAGGGTGACGAAGACGCCCCGCTTCTCCATCAGTTTTTCGGCCGCGACGTCCACGCGGGAACCCCCGTTGCCCATGGCCTGTCCTTCCAGGGTGCGTCGCGCAATCTGGAGAAGAATCTTCTGTTCTTTATCACTCAAAGTAAACTGCTGGTCTGCAGCATAAAATCCCACAGCTCCATACCCAACCACGCGGGCCTTGTCTCCGGTTACGTCACCGGAGTTGGCATACTCCAGGACCTTTACCCTTGCGCCGACATTCTCTGCTACCCTCATAAGCGTTGTGACCGCCTGAGCGCCGCACAGTTCGCTGGTGCCCAATTCCATGCTTCTCCTGAGGGTTTTGATATCCACAGCCTCAATCTGCTTGAGAGTTGTCCTGTCCATGGCTGTAGCTTCGTGATACGGGTGGTAGTGGGACATGTCCGACGATGCAATGATGAGGACTCTCCCTGGATTTTGCTCAACACGCGTGGTCAGATAGTCGGCGAGTGTGCGTAGTTCAGGCCCGCTCAATCTGCCTATGACCAGGGGAACGATCTTGAAGTTTTCCAGAACCCTCTGCAGGAAGGGCAACTGTACTTCGAGAGAATGTTCGCGCTCAAACGCGGGGGCTTGGTATCTGATGAAACTGCACTGTTCCATAATTGCGGCTGCTATCTGTTCGTCAATTGGAATTTTGCCCAGTGGTGTCTCCCAGGCGCCGTACGGGTAAATAGAAATCACCGGATACGACACGTAGTGGCTCGGTCCAAGCAGAAATACTGTCTTGTATGGTTTGCCTGCGATTTGGCGATAGGCCGCTGCCGCTACCTTGCCCGAGTAATCGTACCCGGCGTGTGGCGCGATCAGGCCGAAGAGCGCTGTGCTGCCCTTCTGCACCCTGCCTTCTGTTTCCTTCAGCAAGGCGTCGACTTTCTGTTCGAGCAGCTTCTTGTCAGACGGGTAGAACGTACCGGCGACAACCGCCTTGAGAACAGCCGGAGGTTTAGCCTGAGACCAGGCGCCCGGCACGTAGGAAAAGACGAGCGCGAGTATGAAAAAGAATCTCAGGTGGACCATAGACCTTTTATGCCCGCCCCGCAGAATCTGCATTTGCCGTTCTTCACCTCATTCGACAAAACGCTGTAGCCGACCCGTTTGATGATCAGCTTTTTACAACCTGGACAATACGTGCTTTCACCAGGACTGCCTGGTACATTTCCAGTATACGCATAATGCAGTCCCGTCTTCAAGGCAATATCTCTCGCCCGCTCAATGGTCGACACAGGTGTCGGCGCAATATTTGTCATCTTGTACATGGGAAAGAAGCGTGAAAAATGGACGGGCACGTCGGGTCCGAGGTTCGTCTTTATCCACGTGCACATCTCTGCAATCATGACCGGGTCGTCGTTCTGCCCCGGGATGATCAGATTCGTGATCTCAAGCCATACCCCTCGCTCCTTCAACGTCTTGATGGTTTCAAGCACGGGTTTCAGATCCGCTTCACAGAGCTTGCTGTAAAAGGCCTGACTGAATCCCTTCAAATCAATGTCCGCTGCGTCGAGGTAGTTGCACAGCTGCTTTAGCGGCTCCTGATTGATAAAGCCATTGGAGTGGTACGCGGTAAGGATACCTTTCTTCTTAGCAAGCATGGCCACGTCCAGCATGTACTCGTAGAAATTCGTTGGCTCAGTATAGGTGTGGGCGATGCTCTCGCAGCGAGAATTCAGCGCTGCCTCGACAACTGCTTGTGGCGGGAGCTGCTCGTTCGCGGTGTCAAGCGGAGAGACCTGAGAAATCTGCCAGTTCTGACAGAACTTGCAGCGCAGATTGCAGCCGGCGCTTGCAATAGAGAATGAACTGCTCATCGGCCGCACGTGGTAAAAAGGCTTTTTCTCGATTGGATCGATATGGACCGCGCAGGGCAAAGCGTAGCCAAGCGCAAAGAGCGTTCCCTTGCTGTTTTTCCGTGCCCTGCAGAAGCCCAACTCGCCGTCAGGTATCGTGCATTCCCTCGGGCAGAGGGAACAACTCACGCCGTTCTTCGGCGCGCCCAGTTTTCGGTAAAACCTGGCTTCCTTGGTAAAGCCCCCCTGCTGCGGCAAATCCTTGGCTTCCAGCTTGAGGGCGAGAGGGGCGAGACAGATGGTCTTGAGGAAATGGCGCCGGTTGATCATGCTTAAACTAAATTATTATACCTCGCTTCCCTTGCAGGAGCAAAAAAGTCAAACTGCATGTCTTAAGGAAAGCAACGAGGAGAAGCGTGCTGAAAAGCCCGAGAAGCGGGAAGAGCAGAAAACCCGTAAGAAGACCGCCAACACAGCCTCCCGTGAGGTCTGCGGCATAGAGTATACCCACTCTCCTTTCGAGAGAGGCGGATTGATAGAGGCCTGTGGCCAGAGGGAACTCCATGCCGATGAAAATTCCCGAAGCGAATAAGAGCAGAAGAAAAAGGAAGTGCAGTGTGAGCGGTCGTGAAAGGACAAGTGAGTCGAGAAGAGAAAAAACGGCTGTCAACACCAGGGTAAAAAGTATAAGGCTGACCTCGGTGGATAGAAACAGAGAATACGCCGATCGCCACTCCCTTAGACGCCCCGCTACGAATATGCTGCCTGCCGCTATGCCGGCCATGAAGGCAGTGATGAGCAGGGCTATCTCGTAAAACACGTAGCCATATACCACTTGGAAGCCAAAGATGAGCGTCAACTCAATGGCCATGCCGGCTAACCCTGTCGTGGCTATGGCGAACGGTAGCGAAACCCTCCCCCATCGTTTTCCAAGCAGCAGAATCACAAAGAAGAGAAGGAAGACGAAAGACACAGCCTTCGGGAACGTGACCTTTTGTGCCCAGACAAACAGGGGCTTAAGTGATGGTGCGAGCATCAGGTTCTCGTAAGCTATCTCGTAGAAGACTCCCGAGGGGCGAAAATCAAGGTTACTCAGGGCTGCCACGTTATCCAGTGTACTGAAAAACCAGTCCCGTTTTCTCTGTTGGAAACGGTCCACAAGATGCGCATAGGTAATGAGATTCGTGGTGACGTGAGCCGCTTTCAGCCTTTCATGGATCATCTCCGGTGTGACTTTAGATAGTTCCGCAGATGATGAGGCCAGAAAGATGTTGGTGTCGCCCGGCACCACGTGCTGGTAAGGAAACACCGCTCTCAGCGAACGGAGCACCGACTCATTGATGGCCTTCAATTCGGGGCTGTAGTAGGCGAGGGATCCGGGCAACGTCAGTACGAAAATACCTCCGTTCATGAGGATACGCCGCACAAGCGCAAAAGACTCTTGCGTGAAGAAACGGTTTTGCTGCAGGTTCGAAGGCGAGGCCACGCTGAGCAGCACAGCATCGTACCGGGAATCTGTCGCACGTATGAATTGTCTTCCATCCAGGTAGTGCGGGTGCACCCTGGAATCGGTCAATTCACTTTGAGTCAGTGGAGTCTGGAAGCGCCTGATTGCCTCTAGCATTGCCGGGTCTAATTCCACGTAATCTATCTGTTTGACCGACGGGTACTTGAGGGCTTCATGGATGGCTCCGCCGGCTCCCCCTCCAAGGAAGAGAATTTTCTCGGGATAAGGGAGTACAGCCAAAGAAAAATGCACAAACTCTTCGACCGATACAATGTCGGGAACAGGGGTCGTGACCGCAGGCAGTCCGTTGGTAAAAAAGGTGTACTGATCCTCGGTTTTAATGACCGCTATGTTCTGGTAGAAAGAATTCTCGTAGTAGACGAGGTTGCGCCCGGCGAAGACTTTCTCGACTGAGACGGTGTGCAGAGCATCTGCACCTCTTATGAGGGCAAGGGCTGGCAAGATCACGAAAAGCGCGACTGTCAATACGTAAGTAGGAGTCGCTTTGCCTGCGTGAGAGCGCGCGAGCAGCAGGATGCAACAGATGCCGTTTAGAAGGCAGAGCCCGAACCCTATCTGAAAGGCGTGAAGGTGCGGTATGCACAGATAGCTGACAACAATGCCACCTGCAATGGTGCCGAGGGTTTCATAAAAATAGACTTTGCCGGCGGGCGAGTGGGCTTTGGGCTCTTTGCGGGCGTATAATGCACATGCCAGCGAAAAGAGAAAGCCGTGCAGAAAGCCCGTGGGCAAGAGGAGACTGAAAGAAGCATAGAGGACGGTAGTGATGCCAACTGCAATCTCTGCGGGTATGCCGACGAGAGGCTTAAAGACGCGGGTAGCGTATATAGTCACAGGAAACGCCGCTGAGAAAAGGAGCGTGGCCCATGTGTATAGTTTCGCGTCGACAATTCTTCTTTCGGCCCACACACCTGCAATGAAAGCTCCCAGGGCTTCTGAGACTACCCACGCACTGATAACGAGGCAGAGGGAGAGTTCATTACCCGAGAAAAGAATGAGCATCTCGCGCAGAAGCAATGTCTGGGCAACGATGCCGCCCAATCCGAGCACGAGCAGCACGACGACGAGCATGCGATAATATTAGCACGAACGCGTACCTTGTCCCAAGGAGGCAGTGAGGCACGTGTGTATGGTGATTGCGCTTCGGAGCGTTTGTCATGAGGGGCGAGGAGGCTTGTTCTTGACATCACCAACGTGGTAATATGCATGGACCGCGCTACACGAAAGAGCTTGCATCAAGGAGACGTCACCATGCATCCTGAGTACGAATACCGCTATGATGGGCACCAAGGCAAAGTGCCGGGTGCACAGACTGGCATCGAAATTCGGAAAACCATCTGTTCGATCTGCAACCCTCTTTCACACTGCGGAGTCGATGCGTACGTGAAGGATGGAGTGGTGGTTAAAGTTGAAGGGAGCAAGGAGAACCCCCACAGCGGTGGCACGCTGTGCTCCAAAGGCAATGCCAACAGGCAGTATATCTACCACAAGGACCGGATACGCACGCCACTGGTCAGAAAAGGTGATAGAGAATCCGGCCACTTCATACCTATATCATGGAACGATGCGCTTGACCTCATCGCGAAGCGCTTTCTCAAGATCAAGGAAGAATCTGGCCCTGAATCAGTTGTCTTTTACGCGGGCTTCCCTAAATGGATGAGACCCTTTCTGAAGCGTCTTGCCCACAGCTTCGGCTCGCCTAACTATTGCACGGAGTCGAGCACCTGCTTCAGGGCCAGCTTCATGGGGGCTGCCCTGAATTACGGAGCCATGGGCCCGGGCGATGTTGCGCGGTCCAAATGTCTTCTTGTCTGGAGTTCGAACCCGTTCTATTCGAATACGAACCTTGCAAGGGGCATCCTCGATGCCCGCGAGAGAGGGCTCAAAATCATCGACGTGGGGCCCCTAATCACACCTCTCACGGCCCACGCAGACATACATCTGCGCATCCGACCAGGCACCTCAGGCGCGCTCGCGTTGAGTATAGCCAATGTGATCATCGAGGAAGGCCTGTATGATCACGACTTCGTCCAGAACTATACGCTCGGCTTTGAGGAGTACCGCGAGTATGTGGCTCAGTTTACGCCCGGCGTGGCAGAGGAGATCACTGGGGTTCCCGCGGCCAAGATCATTGAGGCCGCGCGCCTCTACGCGACAACAAAGCCTGCCTGCATGATGACGAGCGCGAGTCCCACGACCCACCATACCAACGGCCTTCAGAACCACCGCGCCATTGTTGCGCTCGTCGGGCTCACCGGCAACTACGACGTGGCTGGGGGAAACCTGGTTGTGCCTCCGGCCTATCTTTACCAGCAAAGTCCGGGACTCGTGACTAGGGAGCCCGAGTTTGAGCAATCCCGGAAGTGGGAGCAGATGGCGCCCCGTATCGGACAGGCTCAACATCCGGCGTGGTGCAGGCTGGTGCCTGAAGCCCAGGCCATGCAGCTCCCCTTTGATATCCAGAGCGGCAAGCCTTACCCGATCCGTGCCATGCTCGGCTTCGGCCTCAACTATCGGATGTGGCCAGGGCAGGATTTCATGGAGGCTAGCCTTAAGAAGCTCGACTTCCTCGTGGATGTCGATATTTTCATGACAGATACGGCAAAGCTCGCCGATGTCGTGCTTCCGGCGTGTACGTCTTTTGAGAGGAGCGAGCTGAAGTTCTATCCCCAGCAGTACGTCATATGGACGAAGCCGGTGATCAGGCCTCTGTGGGAATCGCGCTCTGACGCGGAGATTATCTTCGACCTGGCGCGTCGACTGGTGCCGGACGATGGACTCATGCAGAAGGGCTATGAAGCCTGCATCGACTGGATGCTTGAGCCCACGAAACTGACCCTCGAGGAGTTAAAGAAGCATCCGGCCGGATATACGGTCACGGGCGCGAAGGCGCCTCCCTTTCAGAAGTACAAGAAGAATGGTTTCGCCACGCCTTCAAAAAAGATGGAGTTCACATCCACAATCCTGGCAGAAACAGGATACGATCCCCTTCCCATTTACAAAGAGCCGAAGCTGAGCCCGCGATCGGCCCCTGAAGTGGCAAAAGAGTTCCCTCTGATTCTCACCACAGGCTCACGGCTTCCGATGTTTATTCACTCGAGAACCTTCCGCCTCGATTGGACGCGGAGCCTTCGACCGGATCCGCTGTTAGACATGAACCCCAAAGATGCGCACGAGAGAGGTATCGCCCAAGAAGACTGGGTCAGGCTCTCGACACCGCGAAACTCCATAAAGGTGAAGGCGAATCTCACGGAGATCGTCCCTCCGGGCGTGGTCAGCATGTACCATGATTATCCTGAGGCGAGCGTCAACCTGCTCGTGGAGCCGGATTACCGTGATCCCATCTCCGGGTTCCCGGGATTTAAGTCGCTTCTGTGTGAAGTGAAAAAACTTATGGAAGGAAACGTATGAACACACCACAGCTCGGATTTTCATTCGATCTCTCCCGCTGCAGCGGCTGTATGGCCTGCATGTCCGCCTGCTTTGATCAGAACGATATGCCAGGCAACGGCTCTACTTTCAGGCATGTAAGCAGGATAGAGACCGGGACCTATCCTTCTGTCAGTATCAGATATGTGTCCCTGGCCTGCATGCACTGCGGGGATGCGCCCTGCGTTGCGGTCTGTCCGAACCGGGCGCTTTCGAAAAGACCGGACAACGGCATCGTAGAAGTAAACAAGGACCTCTGCATAGGATGCCATGCCTGTGCTACTGCCTGTCCATTCGGTGCGCCCCAGTTTCCTGAAGGGAGCTTCATGCGGAAGTGCGATTTCTGCGTGGCCAGGGTTACGCAGGGTCTCGAGCCTGCGTGTGCGCGTACCTGCCCGACCAAAGCATTAGGGTTCGGGCCGATCGAAAAGCTGACCGAGGATAAGGCTAAAGCGGCCTCCGTCAAGATTGTATCGTCGTTTAATCCCAACCTCGCTGCACTTGGTGTAGGACTCACCAAGCCATAGGAGTCGTGTACAATCTGAAATAGGTACGCCTTCTTGTCTTAAAACAGACAACTGATCGTGAATTTTTCTTGGAAGGCGCAAAAATGAAAATCGGCTTCAATCTTAATCCCATAGGGTATGTGAAGAACGACGTGCACGATGTGAGATTCAGGGGCTGGAAGAACCTTGTTTCACGCGTCGTGGTTGACGACACGTACGTTGAAGCGCTGGATGGCCTCGAAGAATTTTCTCATCTGTTCGTAATCTCTCGGCTGCACCTGCCGGGAAAGCTCCTTCTAAAGCGACATCCGAGGGACCGAAAGGGTCTCCCTGTGGTAGGCATATTCGCAACGCGATCTCAAATGAGGCCGAATCGGCTCGGTCTCCACCTGGTGCAGTTGCTGGAGAAACGGGAGAAAGAGCTCCTGGTACAAGGCCTCGATGCTGTGGACGGTACTCCTCTCATTGATATCAAACCGTATATTCCGGAGCAGGATGCGGTTACGAGTGCGAGGGTTCCAGGCTGGGTTCACAAGCTTCACGAAAGATGAGGTTTCTTTGCATCATCGCGTCCTCTTCTATAATGGAGGCAGTCATGTTTTACAGTTTTGACGGAAGAACGCCGTCTATCGGCAACGACACTTACGTGAGTGAAACGGCCCAGGTGATCGGGGACGTCAGAATAGGTAACAACTGTTACGTCGGCCACGGGGCGATCCTCCGGGGCGACTATGGCACTATCGACATTGGCAATGAATCTGTGATAGAGGAAGGCGTCGTGATTCATGCGCCGCCCGACGAGCAATGCACGATAGGCAACAGGGTGGTTGTGGGTCACGGAGCGATTGTCCATGCACAGTCAATCGGTGATTCGGCCATGATTGGGATGGGTGCGATCTTGAGCATCAGGTCCGCAATAGGCAGGCAGTCGATTGTGGCGGAAGGTGCTGTAGTAAAACAGGGGCAGAAGGTGCCCGCTTCCGTGGTCATGGCGGGCAATCCCTCGCGAAAGGTGCGGGAGATTACGAAGGATGACACGGATCGCCAGGATTATAGCATCGATCTCTACGCCAATCTGGCGAGGAAGTACTTGAAGGTCGGTATGAAAAAAGTGAGCGTGCCTGCTAAAAAGTGATGTTAGGTATATTTCCGCGGGCGACGCGAGCGGCCGAGGACCACGCACTTGTGCATGGGTGAAGGCGTCTTCTGTCCGCGGGACGCGTGGTACTTGGAGGAACACCCGTGGAAAGTCGCCACGGGTACCCGGCTTGCCCGTGGAAATCTATCGCAAAAGGAGAAGGGAGATCGCCGCTCCTATCAGTACAACATAAAGCATGTCGATTTTTCGGAGGAGAGCGGCGAACGCTGCCACAAGCATGGCAATCCGTATAACGTCCCAGGGGACCGCGAAGGCGAACTTGAAGGTGACGTAGAGAAGAAGGCCGACAAAGGAGGCCAGGGCCCCCGCCGTTGCACTCGCAAAGAAGCGCGATTGCTTCAACCGATCAAAGAAGAGCGAGCCAATTACAAGCAGGGTAAAAGATGGCGCGAATATCGCCAGGGTCCCGGCTACAGCACCGATAAGGCCATGCAGCAGATAACCCACAAAGGTGGCAGTGATGACGATTGGGCCCGGTGTCACCTGACCCAGGGCTATCCCGTCCATGAACGTTTTTGAATCCAGCCAGCCGCGAACATCCACAATCTCATGCATCATAAGCGGCACCGAGGAAAAACCGCCGCCGAAGGCGAAGAGGTCTATTTTAAGCATGAGCAGCACCAAGGTAAAAATCTTTCTCTGGAAGACGTAGACAAAAAAGATACCCGCAAGAATTATCAGGAGGAGGATGAGCAGGTGCGATAAGATTACTGGCGGCCGGCCCTTCGTTTCTCCGGACCCGGCGAGCACCCCTTTCGTTTGCGCGAAAGCAATGCCGGCGACTGCGGCCCCGACAATCACGTAGAAGGGACTAACGCCCAACCCAAAGGCGCAGGCAGAAGCCGCAGCCAAAAAGACGTCAGTATAGGTTTTGAGTGCTCCCCGGCCAAAGGCGTAGGTCGCATTTGCCACGATCGCAACGACTATTACCTGGAGGCCGCTGAACAGGGCGACTGTCCACGAGAGGCCGTGCGCAGCCACGTACAGCGATGAGAGAATCACCATCAGCACAAAGGCAGGCAGGCCGAAACCGACATACGAAGCCAGGGCGCCCGGTATCCCGTTTGTCCTGAGGCCTACGTAGGCTGCAGTCTGCATGGCTGTCGCCCCGGGAATCGACTGGCAGAGGGCCACACCCTGCTTGAAGGTTTCCTGGTCTAGCCATTTCTTGCGCTTAACCGAAAGCTCACCGATATAGGCGACCATTACAGGGCCGCCGAAGGCGGTCAGCCCCAATCTTAGGAAGGATAAGAAAAGGTCCTTTAGCCTTGGCCTATCGGGCTGCCCTCCGACGGCTGCCGGTATGGTCTCTTCGTTGCCCACGTGGCTCTTCTCTCCGTGTATTTTGTGTTGCTACTCTGAGCAGCAGCTCCCCGGAGATCCGCAAGAGCCGGGCGCACCGCAGTACCCGCCTGAAGCGCGCTTCACAGGGCCATGGCCAGAGGCTGGCGCGTTGTGTGCGGACATCAACTTTACAAGGTTCTGGCTGCCACACTTGCCGCAGCTCGGTGGCTCCTCTTTCCCCAATACAAGAAATTCACTCACTTCGTTACAGGCGTTACATCGATATTCAAATATAGGCATCGTGCCTCCTTTTAAAAAATGTTCCGAGTTATGGGTTCCGAGTTTCGAGTCATATGAATAGAAAACAAATCACCGAGGGAGAGATTTAGCAAAGAATCAACGGACCCGCAACCCATAACCCGTATCCCGCAACACGGAACTCGTAACATGTATTTCCTGCGCTAGTGTCCACAGCCGCCCTGACCGTGAGCATGTCCTGCGCACGCGTTCTGCACGGAGAGTTCTGGTAACTTATTCTCTTTGAGCAGGTCAAGGTTCTGCTGCACGGTCTCCGCCGCAGCGCGGTACACCCTGACCCCTTCCGCGTTGAGCCTGTTGATGGCTCCGGCGCCGATTCCTCCGACTACCACTGCATCCGGCTTGAGTCCGCCAATGGCCTGAATGGGATTGCATGCCGCATGCGCGTGATTCAGGTCGCGATTGTTGACGGTCACGGCTGCATCAGCAGCCTCCGTATCTACAACGATAAATGCAGGAGCAGAACCGAAATGACCGTAAACCAGACTTTCAACGCCGTCATCCCTTTGGACCGCAAAACATACTTTCATTTGTTACCTCCTTGGTCTTTGTTTGTCTCTATGCGCAAGGCCTTACCGTCGACGATCGCTTCAGCAACCTTCTTGCGGGCTTCGTTCAAGATCCTCCCGAAGGTTGCCCGCGACACTTTCATTCTGGTCGCCGCGTCTTCGTGGTAACATCCCTCGTAGTCGGCAAGTCGTATGGCCTCGAGTTCATCGAGGCTCAGGGACACCTCGTCCAGTTGGAAGATCGGAATCCCGCGCGGCTCAAAATAGGACGTGTTTGGGGTGCAATTGATGCATCTGCACTTCTTCGGTCTTGACATGTGAATGGATTATAAGCATATGCTCATAACTTGTCAATAGCAAAATCAGCGCGATCCCGAAAGCAAAAGCGCAGATGCGGCTCGCCAGGCCCCATATTGTCGCCTATCTTTCGGACTTGACATAGGAGACGGGCGTGGTTTAAAAAGGTTTCAATAATTCGAAGCAGATAAGCAGGTATGTAACAAAATCGTTTGCACAAGGAGGCAGTATGAAAAAGTGTTACGTGGTGAGCATGGCATTGTTGTTCGTCGGTCTCGCAACGGTCGTCTATGCTCAAGGACCTGGCTCTTCGGCCGGGGGTCCTCCGCCTGCAGGTGGCCCGGGAGGCTTTCGCGGTCCCGGTAGCATGATGGGCGGCCAATCAGGGCCAGAAGGGTTTGAGCACGGGCATGGCCCCTGCTTCCACGGGGGATTTGGCAGCGGAGCGTATCTGGGCCTCTCGAAAGAGCAGATTGACAAGATGCGGGAGCTGAGGGACCGCTTTTACAATGAGACGCGGGACCTGAGGTACGACATGGCGCAGAAGCGACTTGAAATGCGGAAGCTCTTCATGGATCCCAAGACAGGTGACGCGACGCTTTTTGCGAAGCAGAAAGAGATGAGCGGGTTGCGGCAGAAGCTGCAGGACAAGATGGCGCAGATGATGATTGAAGGGAGGAAGATTCTGACTCCCGAGCAGCTCCAGAAGCTTGACCGGATGGGAACGGGACCGGGTGGCGGCATGGGCTTTGGCATGATGGATGGCCCGATGATGGGCCATGGCATGATGGGCGGCTGCATGATGGGGAAGGGTACCTGGTAACGGTTGAAATATGGGGAGGAGTCCAACGCCTCCCCATGTCCATTTTAGTGGGACACCCGCACGCGGGTACCCGGTTGCCCCCTCCACCAGCAATGCCCACCCGCAAGCGGGTACCGGGCTCGCCGTGCTCGTTGGATAGATTTCACGGGAGACGGTGTTTAGATGTCAGCGCATTGCTTCCATGAAGGATGAATCTTGACTCTGGGTATGGTTTCGCTTCTTATGGTCTGTATTCCGGTGGGCTTCGTCGGGTCGCTCACCGGCTTGGGCGGGGCGAGCATTCTCGTGCCCATTCTGGTTTTCTTCGGACTGCCCATAAAAGAGGCGATCGCATCGGGTCTCATAAGTGTCATGCCACGTCGAGCGGGTCAGCGTCTGCGTATGTGAGAGACAGGCTCGCTAATATAAAGATTGCCATGTACCTGGAAATGTTCACGAGCGTCGGCGCCATTATCGGCGCCACGATCACCACGCTGATCGCTCCCATCTACCTCTATTTCTTCTTTGCATTATTCCTCATGACGTCGTTTCTGAAACTGAAGCCAGGGTCGAGTCCGAGCCGCTTGGGACGAGCGAATATCAGGCGTTCGCTATGGCTTGAACTGGAGGGGAGCTACTTTGACGAGGCGAGGAATGAGAGCGTCAAGTACACCGCCGAACGCCCGGTACTTGGCGGGCTGGGGATGATGATCGCCGGAATCGCGGCAGGTATGTTGGGCATCGGGGCAGGCGCTTTCAAGGTGACCGTCCAGGAGAACATCCTGAGACTGCCGTCAAAAGTGGCGAGCACCACGAGCAATTTTATAGTGGGTATGACTGCATTGGCCGGGGTCAGCGTTTACTTTTTCAGTGGTTTTCTCAATGTGACCTTAATGGCACCGGTGGCTGTAGGCACCGCATTAGGAGCGATCGCCGGGGGCAGGGTGTTGAATAGACTGAACGATCGGGTCCTGCGCCTGCTCTTCTATTTCGTTGTCATGCTGCTGATTGTGCAGATGTTTTACAAAGGGGTGGTCTCAATTTCACTTTGAAGACCCCGTTTCGTTTTGTTTCTCCAGTGTATAGCCGGTCGGATAGGTAACGGGGCCGGTACTCTGCCCTGGGCCAGGGCCGCATGAGATTGCGCAGGAGTAAATCGTGAATGCCATCCCAATCACTAGGAGGCACATCTTAGCAAGCCTCATAGTTCAGCTCCCTCAACTCTGCCGATTGTCAGATATGAGAACACAAGCTTTCTACTTATGTCAATGATGCGGCGTGCCTGTGAACGCGTGCGCGTGTCGGAACGGGGCGCGCCGGTCTGCCGGTAGGAGGTGATCGGAAAAAGGTTGACAATGACGGCGTGAAATGGACAAATATTGGCGATGGATTTTCTCCACGCGATAATCTTTGGAATAGTCGAAGGCATTACGGAATTTCTGCCCATATCATCGACCGGTCACCTGATATTAACGGCCCAGGTGATGGGGCTGGGACAGACAGAATTCCTCAAGACGTTCGAGATCTCCATACAACTGGGAGCGATTCTCTCGGTGGTACTCCTTTACTGGCGGTCCCTGCTCTTGGACATGGAAATCGCAAAGCGAGTGATAACGGCCTTTCTGCCCACTGCGGTGCTCGGACTCCTGTTCTACAAGATTATTAAGCGATATCTCCTCGCGAGTACGCAGGTCGTCCTCTGGTCGCTGTTCCTGGGGGGTCTGTTCTTGATAGTTTTTGAAATTATTCACCGGCGCAGCGAAGAACATATCGATGATCTCGCCTCTATACCGTACCCGACCGCTCTCTTGATCGGCCTTTTTCAGTCCGTGGCAATGGTACCTGGTGTTTCGAGGGCAGCGGCGACCATTGTCGGCGGTCTCATCCTGGGGCTCAAGCGAAGGACCATCGTGGAGTTTTCCTTCTTGCTTGCAGTACCCACGATGCTGGCGGCGACCTGTCTGGATCTGTACAAGAACGCGACCAGTTTTTCCGCGGGACAGATGGGCTTCTTGTTGGTGGGATTTGTCGTATCCTTCATTGCGGCCTTGCTGGGTGTGAAATTCCTGCTCACTTTCATCAAACACCACACCTTCATCTCCTTTGGCATTTACCGTATCGTCATAGCGCTGCTTTTCTGGACCTTCCTTCTGATCAGGTAATCTCGGTCGCGAGACCGTTGACAGAGGACTTTTTCGAAGGTATAACCATGTCCCGGGAAAAAAAGGGCGGAAATTTTGATGTTGCGATCATAATCGAGGGAGGATAACGAGAATGGCAGAGATCGAGCTCCCCAATACAGAAGAACTGGAGGAGGCAAAGGAAAAGAGCTTTACCAGGCGCGTGGCATTAGTCACGGCCCTATTTGCTGTGTGCCTGGCGATCACGTCACTCGGCGGAAACAGGGCGATGAAGGAGATGCTTCTCTCTCAACAGGAGGCGTCGAATCAATGGGCCTATTATCAGGCAAAGGTCATTCGTGAACATCTGTACCGGTCGCAGAGTTTGTTGCTGGAAGCACAGCTGCTGGAACGCGGAAGTGCTATGAAACCGGAGGCGAAGGAGCGGATTGAGTCACTGATGAAGAAGGCCGGCGACGAGGCAACGCGGTTTGCCACGGAGAAGAATGGTGTTGAGGAGGAAGCGAGAAAACTTGAGCATAATCGGGACACGTATCGCGCTAAAGACCCGTACTTCGAATACGCCGAAGTTCTGCTTCAGATTGCGATTGTCATGGCCTCCATTGCGATCCTTTCGGGGTCGCGCCCTGTTTTCTACTTTTCGCTGATGAGTGCTATATTGGGAATCTGCCTCTCCGCAAACGGTTTTTTGATGATTTTTAGACTCCCGTTTCTTCGTTGATACCGAGTTGCTTCCTTCATTTAACGGAACACGCGCACGCGGGTAGTACCCGGGAGCCCCTCCAGCGACCTTGACTTGCCGCCATCGGGGTCTTCACAGGCTTCACGTCGATGGTCCCTTCCCAGAAAGTAATTTGTCCATGACGAGGTCTGATCCAGCGCCCAGTCGCGCGGGCGAATATATTCTCCCCTGAGCGATTCCTCTTGGTCACACGTTCTGAGCCGCTCGTAAGCCCGCACGTAAATGCACCTCCGTTTTCCCGGAAAAACCTCGCACCACCCCTCGCTCGAGCCGCCGCACTGCCCGTTGAACAGGAACTTCGGGCATTGCGACTGCGGGCAAAGAAATGCAACCTCTGCCAGTGTGCAGTCGCCGCAACGGCGGCAGCGGGAAGAGATGAACTTAATCCAGTATTCGATCTCCGTCGTGGGTCCTTCCAGTCTCGTTCCGTCGATCTTGCGGAAAAAGGAACAGCAAAGTCCGTAGAGCGGGGCTTCGGGTGCGAATACCAGACGGTGAAAAGTTCGCATGATCCCGTGGCCGAGTCGCTTTCGGGGGCGCGGCTTTCGCGCTGCAAGCACATCCGTGTTGAGTCCGGTCTCATTGTTTTTTTCAAAGAGATAGAATCCATCCTTTTGGGGAAGTGAAAACTCCACCACAAATTCCTGCCAGCCATTGGAGAACTCCTTAGACTGCTTGATGATTCTTTCCACATCCTCGTACTCCAGATGTGGGCCGCCAATGTGGACTCCCGTGTATCCGATTCCTTTAAGGACGGCGATCATCTTTGCCGCCCTCGTGAGGCCTGCTTCTTTCCCGTGATCAGGAGTAACAGCTTCTTTCTCTATTTGTTTAAAGAGTTCGTCCGTGACAACACATCCGGGTACAAGTTTTTGATGCATGGCCCGGGCGACAGGCAGATTGAGGACATAGACGTTGCCGAGAACAGGCACGCCAAGCCCCTGGAGACGCATATACCTCAGCAGTTCGTCGAACTTGCGCGCATCGAACCCGACCTGCGTGATGAGGAAGTCAGCTCCCATCCGAACCTTTTTCGACATCTTGAAATACTGGGCCATGACTTCGGACTCAAGCTGCTTAAAAGAACTGATTGCCGCACCTTTGAAGGTGTGTGTTGGCGGAAGTCTTAAACCCCCTCCAGGAGCCCTTCCGTCCAACTCGAGTCCCTGGTTCATCTGGCTGATGAGCCGGATCGCCTGAACTGAGTCGAGGTCGCAGACAGGTTTGGCCTGACCCTCAAAACCATACCGGGGATAGTCGCCGGTCATGACGAGCAAGTTATGGATGCCGATGCGGTCGAGCTCATATAGGATCGATTCGATTTGGTTTCTGTTCTTGTCTTTGCAGGTGAAGTGGACGATAGGGTCAATACCGAGGCGGCAAATCTCAAGGCCGATGACGTCAGGGAACAGCGTTGGGTGGCCGCCCGGGTTATCGGTAAGGGAGACGGCGTTAATGAGACCTCCTCTGGCCGCTTGTTCCGCGGTGCGAAGGATTTCGTCCTGGGTTTTGCCTCTCGATCCTCGACCTGGCACCAGCTCCAGCGTGTAAACGAAACCACCGGGATGTCCCATAGCCTGCTCTATAGCTTGTCTAAACCTGTTTTGATGACCGGTAGACTCAGGGGGACAATAGGCGGGCTCCATGACAGGCGGCTGATCCACGTTTCATAATCTATATCTGGTGGGCAACGGATTCAACTGTTCCCTAATACCAATTCGCCTTCACGTGTATACCTTCTGGGTCGCACCTCAGTGGGTGTCTGTTTGGTATGAGTGATTTTGCATACGCGCCTGGAAAGCGAAGCTAAATCATTTTTATTAAATTATTTTAAGAAACAGTATACTCGTGCTAGAATCCTGAACAGGTTTGTGACTGAATGGTGGATGCAAAGAAGATAGATCTGATACCGTCGGAACTGGCCGCAATACAGACCCACAAATACTTTATGTCCCTGAATGAGGGCAGAGAGGTTTCCATCGAAGAGGCCATTAGGGACTTTGTTGAAAAATACAGAAGGGACTGGCTCCACGAAAAACAGCAAAGAGACAGCCAGGAGCAGATCAACGAGATAGAGAAACACAAATACTTTCGGTCACTCGAAGAAGGTCGAGACATAGGCAGGAGAAAGGCATCGGAAGAATGGATTGGAAAGTATGCACACATATGGAGGGAAGAGAAGGAATCACTTCAGGCTCACGGCTTCCTGCAGATCAAGTTGGTTGTTGAAAATGAAGAGGGGCTTCACATAAAGCCTGCATCGAAGCTCGCAGAAATCGCCCGGAGTTGTGATTGTGACATGTATGTCCACAGAAAAGGAATGGAATATTACAATTTTGTGTTAAATGGAAAAGAATACCTGAACGTGAAATCGGTTCTATCTCTTCTGCAGCTTGATGCGGTAAAAGGGGAAGAACTGGAGTTTATTGCGACCGGGACGGAGGCGCAAAAGGGCCTGGAGGAGGTGAGGCATCTCTTAAGCCAGCAGGACCAAGGCTAGTCTATTCGTCAAGGCTAGAGGTCAACCTCATGCGCAAATCTCACCAGGCTCTAACGCTGGTTTCGGTAACGACATCAGAATAGCATCATCGAAAGCTCCTTTCCGACATCTTTATTGCCGCCAGATCTAAACCCGGATATTGCCCTCATTTCAGCCGTTAAGTTTTTCTTCTCTTTATCCGATAAGGGAACGATCTCGATAAAGGCAAACCACTCGAAAGAGTGGGACGCAAAGCTTCTGGCCTTCGCTTTTTTTATCCGGGCATGGTCGCAGGGCTGCCGGGAGTTCTAGGCGGTCTGCGCGCACGCGCAGGCACTCGGTAGCCTGAGACGCCTGAGCACTTCCCGGCTGTAAACAGGGAGGTGTTCATTTGCAAGAAAAACCAATCACATATATTCGGTGTTGTCTTGATGAATCCTGGTAGCGCTGTATTCTTCTTTCTGCCTATTTTCCCGAATAGGAGGGTATGATGAGGAAGGTTTTTCTGTTTGCCACGATGTGGTTTCTTGTTTTGGTTTTGGGTGCATCCGTCTCGCCCGCTTGTGACTCTTCTAGTCTGGAATTGACCCTTCTCGATGCAGTATTTGTCAGGTCTACCGGGACTCCGGTCACTGTTTCGAAAACGTTTCCCTCGGTTAAGGGGCAAATGACTGTTTACCTCACGACCGGAAGCTCGACGCACACCGAGTTGGACCAGTCAAGCATTTCAACGATCATGGTCGACGGGTTCGCACTCTTCGATTCAGGCGACTTCGATCAGCATGTGTGGACCATGAAAAAGATCCTCACTGTTCTCTCTGGCCCAAACGAGTTGACGGTAACCATGAAGGGTAAACCCGGAAGCCAGGTGCGGATTCAGATTGTGCAGCAGATCGATGCGGACGCCGCTGCCGTCGTCGGTCCATCGGGAGGGAGAGTGACGACAGCTTCAAGGCCCGGTGCAGAAGTTGTTATTCCGCAAGGGGCCCTGTCCGACCTTGCGATCATCACGATCAAAGCAACTGGCGAAGACGGGGTGACCGGGCATGTCTACGATTTTTACTCAACCGTCCAGCCTTTTCTAAAGCCTGTCGCTGTGGCACTCAGCTACGCCCCATTCACATTGCCCAGCAATATAGAGGAGCGGGACTTGACATTCTATACCGGGTACACAGCCGCAAACCTGCTGAAACCGGATAGCATCGATCTGAAGCACCACACAATTACTCTTAAGACCACCCAGTTTAGTACTCTTGCCATTGGGGCCTATCAAGGAACGGGTGTCACAATCAATCAGCTCTCGCCGGCCGCTGCGTTGAGAATGCCCATTGGCGATGGCAGAACTTTGAAGACACTTGGGAGCTGTGGCGCGAGAGCCTCAACTCAGGATTTAGGTGCAGACCTTTCATTGCTCCGCATAGGCGCCTATTCGAATGGCTATCCGAAAATCACCTTCAACAGCGCTGCAGGGAATAACCGATGGATCGTCGGTACTGCGTTCGATCGCAAAGAGTATCTGACCGATTACACAAAAGGCACCCTCGCCTCATCCAGCGCATACAATCCAGGTGAAGACTGGTATATGTTGGGAAAGGATGCGATGGGAAGCCCTGTTCATGCAATCGCGGATGGCATAGTGGTCTTTAACCAGAGACAGTGGGCTGAATCGAGCAAAAATAGCGATAAATCGGTCGGATTTGGGAATATCACCATCATTGCGCATGAGCTGGCCAGTGGCGACATAGTTGCAAGCGTCTACGGGCATTTGAAAGCTGTCTCACCCTGCGCGCTAGGCTCATCTGTGAAGGAAGGTGACGTAATAGGGCTGATTGATGATGATGCGCCATCATGCACGAGTGACCATCTTCATTTCGAGCTGGCAAAGGGTTACCAACCAAAAACCGATAACCAAAAGGCCGTTGAGTATCTCTTCAGGATCGATCCTGGTACAGGGGAAATCAAAGTTCCCGTCCGGGTACTAAAGCAGGGAAGAGAGGCCGTAAGAGAGGACGGATGGTACTGGCCCGGGTATGATTCGGACTTCATACAGAAGAATTACTATAATCCTTCGCCGTTCATTAAGTCGTATGATCCTTATACTCCACCCCCCGCTGTCACTCCGCCGGTTGTTGCCATGAGCCCGAACTCCGGAGTTCCTGGGACGATCATGACCGAATCGGGAACAGGCTGTACCCCGAGTGGTGTTGTTATACTGCATTACAAGAAGCCGGACGGAACAGAGCTTCCCGTCCTCAGCGTCACGGCTGACGGTGCTGGCAATTTCGGGACCACCTACACCCTCCCTGCGGATCAACCAGCGGGAATCTATACCTGGTGGGCCGTAGACAGCACGACAGCTCTGAAAAGCAATGAGGTAAGTTTCGAGATACAGAGTGTCGTTGTAGTTCCTGATGCCCAGATCTTTTACGATCTCGTTAATCTGGGAAGTGGTATGTGGCAATACACATACACGATCCAAAACAATAAGGTGGTAGATTCCTTCGGCGGTCTCTCGTGGTTTACCACTTTTTTCCCGGCTGATACTGACGCCTCCGGTAATTTGCTTTACTCGAACCTTGCGGGTGCAGGCTCTTTGCCCTACAACTGGCGCGCACAGATCATGCAGCCCTCGCTTGATCCGTCAAGGAGCTATGAGCCGCGAGGTATGTACGGTTGCTCCTCAGATGCCACTACAACCTACAACTCCAGCGGAGTACCGAATGTTCTTGAGACGCCGCTCCTTCCCGGTAACATTCTAAATGGTTTTACAGTGACATTCACTTACACGGGCAGCGGGACGCCTGGGCCGCAACAGTTTCGCATAGCCGATTTGAATAGCGGCCAAATCATTCTTAGCGGCATGACGCAACCACGGACTCCCTGAGCAAGGTATCACCAAAGCCAGGAAGAGGCGGTGAACCGAGGGTTCTGCGTATCGAGGATCTTGGTACAGAGCTTGGGACGGGGTTAAGCTATACTTGTGTTCCGAACAGGCTATTCAGGCGCATCAAGAGGCTGAAGTCCCCTTCAACCTTGTATTCACCTGCCATAAGGGCCTCTTGGCCGTCTTTCTGCTTGCTCGCAATTGCAGTCCAGACCTCGGAAGGGGTTTTGATGGTGAGGGCGGGCGATGAGGCATGGCCTTCGTTGTACGTGCAGGCTCCGTCCTGGATTGACAGGAACCATTCTCCTGGCTGTTTGCCTGTCACGTCAAACTGGATCGTGGCCCTCAGGTCAGGCGCAGCAGACGCATTGAAGGTCATGGCCATGCCCCGAAGAAGGAGGCGCATGTCCTCCACCTTGGTCACATCCTGGGCCGCTGCGCTTGTTATTCCCTGATCATGGCTGTCCCACCAGATGTTTGCCATCCCTGCCACTTCTTCCGGAGAAACGACAAGCTGCTGGACACGGGCTTCCGTCTCTTTTGAGACGACCCCGTTGCGAACTACCTCGACCCCTGCCTGAAAGGCTGCCTGGAATATATATGCAGCCCGTTCCCTAATGAATTCCTGCCTCAGTACAAGCTCTGCACCGGGCACGAGCAGTTCGCCGACGAGCGGGACGTGGCCTGACTTCTCCACATGACGGAAAACCTGCCTGAGCCCGTCAAAATGGGAAATTTCGGGAAAGCCGCAGGTGGAGACGAGCACCATCTTGGGACTCCAGCTATGTCTTCGAGGATGACGGTACGTCTCACCGTCTTTGATCAGATGGGGATCAGCGAGCGGGAGCATTCTGTCCTGGAAGATTTTCATGAGAGCCGTCACGTTGAAAATATAAAGTGGCGTGGCGTAAACGAGAAGGTCCGCCGCTCGCACCTTCTCAAGAAGCTCGGGCATGTCATCCTTGAACACGCACACCCCTGGGGTTTTTGTCCAGCAGGTGTAACAGCCCACGCAGTGGTGGATGTTCTTCTCTTTAAGATAGATTGTTTCCGCATCTGCGCCCTCGCTTCGGGTGCCCTTGAGGAATTCCTGAAGGAGCTTCTCTGTATTGCTCGCCTTTGGCCGAGGACTTCCCTGGATGGCTACTATCTTCATGATCTTTTTTTCTCCTTTTGTGCCTGAGATTTCCTGGTATGGCAGCCTCTCTGCCCGGTTATCGTTAGTACCACGGTCTTGCCCGTGGGAATCTATCGCCGTGTCCGGGAAGAGCGACGCAGCAATTGGTTTGGTCGGGAACGCGTGTTTCAAATAATAGTGCGGATATTTCGTGGAGAACGGCAAACCCACGCCAAGCACAAAAACGAGCGGTACGAGTATCGAGAATACGGGTGTGCCACCACCCAGGAAGCTGGAGCATGCGGCGGCCAGAAAAAGGCCGCTCCATACGTACGTAATATGGAGGTTGATCGTCCTGAACTGGGGCATATTCCAGACTGTCTCCGGATACCTTTGCCTTGCGATAGCATACGTAAACGGATCATAGCCGAACGCCTGCGGCAGAAGCGTTGTTAGGAAGAGAACAATATAGAGCAACGTGGTCGAGTGAGTGACGAAAAGCATGGCTATCTCCATCGGCATAATAGACACCCACACCACCGCGACTGCGAGAAATGCGAGGAAGGCCCGTTCAAGGTAGGTTGTCTGCCTCAGTAGTCTTGTGGAGAGGATGCACTGAGCCATAGCGAGCACCACGCCCACAAGGGCTGCAATCCTGGCCTGGCTCAAGGTTGCCGCGCCGGCGCGCGCTATCACCTTAAACGCTATGACAGGTACAAAAGACGTTATCATGAGAAGTGCCGATGGCTTCAGTTTCATCACGGTCACCTTCTGGCGCCCGTTTTTCTTGACGGCTGACCTCTGGATGACACTTTCCGTCTCAAGGCCTCCATGGTTGCCTCGCACCATTCTATGTTCATTTTCGCGTAGCGTCGCCCGTAATCCAGTGTGAACCCCCAGTATCTGGCATCATTGTCCGCTCCCATGAGCTCAGCTTTTCGTGCTATAACCGGAACCACCTTTTCCTCGTAAGTCTTAAGCAGTTTCCGGTGGTAATCGCACCACTGTTTGAGAACCTCGGCTAAGAGCCTTGGCTCCAGCTGATTACCAAAAAAGGTCTTTACAAGAACGGCAAGGCGCGGCTCGGGGGGCTCGGTCGGTGCGGCCAACCATCTCTTCAGTTCTTTGACACCGGCTTGCGTGACTCGGTAAACCTTGCGGCTGGGCTTTCCCTCCTGGTGTTTGAAGGTTGAACTCAGCCAGGCCTTTGCTTCCATATCATTGAGAGTGCGATAGATTTGTGGGAGCGTGGCATCCCAAAAGAAATGGATCGACTTGCTGAACGTTTGCTTCAGCTCGTAGCCGGTTGCAGCACGATAATTGATCAGGCCAAGGAGCGCGTGGGGTAGCGACATAGAACCTCCTATATAGCAGCAGGCATATAGATGCTTATACATATATAGTACACAGCATCCATTATGTCAAGATAATGTTTGTAGAGAGACGATTGGATTATTAACTTGCAAGGACGTGATACTCGAACATGGGTCGGGGAATGCGGTCTCCCGCGGGAGTTCAGAAGATTCCGCCGATGCTTCCGGCGTAACCCGTCATTTCCACGTAGCCTTCGCAGGTGACCCTTTTCCCGCCCGATGTGCCTGTGCCTGCAACGGCGCCCTCCCAGTAGGTGACACCTGTCGATCCTCCCGTGACGAGTTCTTGATTGGATACGAGCGGGGTTAAAACGATTTTTATATTTGCTGGCCGAATGAAGATGCGCCATTTGCTCGGGTACGTGCCTCCGCTCCTTTGGCTTTTCCAGCGGTCAAGTACCTCAATGCTGATGTCTGCGAGCCTGAGGTGTGTGGCTCCTCCCGTTGCGGTCACCAGGGTCCCTGAGGATGTTGGCTCAACCGACTCATCGCTGCGCCGCAGAAAATAGATCATAAGGTCCTGGCCATCAGACAGATGAACGCTGAACCAATCCCAACCTGTCTGGTCTTGAGCCAGCTGGTTGGAGCCGAATTCGTGATCAAACCAGCTTGTTCCTCGCACACGGATGGGGAACTGCGATCCGGGCATCTTGATGGTACCGTCAGTTTGCAGATCCGTGAATGAGTAATAGTAGCTGGACTGGCCCTGTTTCGCGCCTTTTTTGCTCAGCCCGTGCTCGCCATGCAAGACAACCGGTTTTGTCGGTGTAAGCTTAAGCGAGAGCTCCATCTCATGATCACGCGCCTCGATACGTACCGTGTTGCCCTCCATCTTTGCTGACCAGTTGAGGAGGTGCACGTCCATGCCATCCTGGGCGGCTTGGGCGAAACCGGGGCCTTTTCTGGACAGATGTTCGGCGAAAGAGAACTGGCCGGGAGTGACGTCGGTGAGTGTGAAGTGAGCAAGATACAGGTCACGTATGGACCAGGGGTTCTGTGGATCCTTTGGTTGCAGATTCACGCCCTGACGAAAGAAGGTAAGCTGATACCCGTAGCGTTTTCCTGCGGTGTCCTCAAGATTGCCCGTGAAGTACCACCACTCGGTCCGGAAATCGGGATGAGATCCGTGATCTCTGGGGAAGCTCCATGTCCACGGCTCTACAGCCTGTTTCCACTCGGCGCCGGATGACGGAATGCATGAAAGAAGAATAACGCCTACAATGACAGCAAGCCAAAGCGCTGTTCGCTTTCTGGCCACTCGCCACTCGCCACTCGTCACGATCCTTACTCCTCCCTTATCTGCATCTGTGGGTAGGTCCTGCAAACTTTCCAGATGGGGTAAGCCGCGGCCCCCAGGCTCGCCACGAGGGCTGTTATTGCGGTCCAGACATAGGGTCCCAGGTCGAAATAGAAGAATATGGTCCAGTTGAAGCTCCTCAGGTTAATCACGTTGATCAGCAGAATGGCCAATATTGTGCCCACACCGATGCTCAACAGGTAGCTGACCACACCCATGCCGAGACCTTCGAGAAGCGTCATCGTGGCGATCTGACCCGTTGAGAAGCCGAGGGAGCGATAAATGCCGAAGTCGCGGCGTCGCTCCATGAAGAGCGTGAGCAGAGCGCCGGCAATGCCAAAAAAGGCAACCACGATGGCCAGCGCCCGCATCGAACGGGTGACCGCGAAGGTGTTGTCAAACACCTTGAGTATGCTGGCACGGAGCTGTGACTGGGTTTGCATGGGCAGGCCCCGGGCCTCAGCCCTCCTTTTGATTTCCTGGATAAGCTCTTGCCGACGGGGGTTATCAGGATCGATGAAGGCGGCCAGGCTATTGATTGTGTGGTCTCCGAAGACGCGCAAAAACGTGGAGCGATCCATCATGAGAAGCCCGTGCTCAGTTGTGTAATCGTAAAAGATGCCGCCAACTTTCAATTCTGCCGGACCGTGCGCTCCGCCGAGCACCACCGTGTCACCCGATTTGACCTTGAAACGGCGCGCAAAACTCTCAGAGATGACGACTCCTCCGCGTTTGACTGGTTCCCAATTTTCGTTTCCCCCCTTGAGCCAGCCAAAGTGCGTGAATCGCTGTACGACAGAAGCATCTACCGAGGCGACGTAGACAGGCAGGCCGCGGTAGAGCACCTGGACCTTGCGGTAAGGATCTGCCCCGCCCAAACCGGGCATTCTTTTGACCTCTTCGTAGAAGGTCTCAGGAACGTCTGCCTCGCCTATCTTGCCGATATAAAGCTCTCCCTGAAGCTGGGAGCCCATCCACCACACAAGTGATTGACGGAAGCTGCCGATCATGGCGCCAAGACCCACGGACATGGAAAGGGCCACCATGAAGGCAGCGACGGCCACGGCAGTGCGGCCGAGGTTTTGCCGTATGTTCCCAGCCGCGACCTTGCCGGGCAGTCTGCCCATGCGGCCAAGAAGCCATTTCAAACCCGGATGGACGGCCACGAGCACAGTGCCTGTAAGAAAGCTCGCTCCGATGAGAAAACTGAATACACCCGCAAAGCCCACGTAGATGTGTGTGTGCGGCAGCGTGAGAAGAATGACGCTGATCGCCAGAATCAAAAGGCCCGCAAGAGAGGTTCTATGAGCATTACGTCCACTCTGCCGGTCGGCGACCCGTCCGGAGAGCGCCTTCACAGGGTCCGTACGCACTATTTCCCACAAAGGAAGGGCCCCGCCGAGCATGCTTGCTCCGCACCCAAGGCCAATGCCGGCGAACAGAATCCAGCTTGACCAAGCCGAAGGTTCGGGCCGCAGGAAAAAGTAGAGATCAGTGATGCTGGTACCGATAAGGGCCGTCAAGAATCGAGTCAGACAGTAGCCGATGACGCCGCCCAGCGCCCCCCCGATAAAGCCGAGTATGAGAATTTCCGTTAGAAACGCTACAATAATTTCATGTCTTCTGGCACCCAAGCTACGCAGAACGCCGGAGTCACGCCGGCGATTGACCACGGCAAACATCGCTGTATTATAGATCAGGAAGACACCAACGAAGAGGGCAAGAAGGGAAAGTGCCTCGAGATTGAGCCGGAAGGCACCGAGCATTGCAGAAAATATTATGCTTCGCTGCCGCCCTGATTGGATAAGAAAGCCGTTTTCCCAACGGGTGCGAAAGCCCAACTCATCGGTCAGGATGAGATCGGCACGATCGACGAACCCTTGCAGAGCAAAGAGCCTTTGAGCATTGGCGATATCCATCAGCACGAGTGGATCGCCGGACGGGTTGGCAAAGGTACCGACTACTCGGAGCGAACCTCTTGTAGTTTGCAGGATGGCTCCGGAAGAAAGTTTAAGCTGTTGAGCGAGTTCCCTGTCGACGAGTACTGCGTCGTCGCCCAGAAGAAAGGAGAGAGCACCCTCCGGGTTACCTGTATCGCGCTTCAACTCCGCATCTGCGATCTCCGGGCGTATGGCCCTGTCCAGAAAGGGATCGATGCCGAGAAAACGGACAAGATCTCCGTTGCTGAGTCGAAGCCTGCGGTCAATCACGGGCGAAAAGTGTTCCACAGACGGATCGCGAGCAAGATCCGCAAGAGCCTTTTCTTCCATGGGCCCTGCGGGACGCTGCACAGAGTGTGTTGCCTTCCCGCTTAAGAACCCGACGGCTTTTGAGAAACTCGCAAGCGCCGTAATGGCGGACATGGTCATACCTACGACAGCGGCAACCCCGCAGGCAACACCCATGAGTTGAAGGAGGCTGAGGCTCAGGCGTCTCGGCAGATAACGCAAGAAAGATTTGGTGACGATCTTCAACGAACGACTGCCTCGCCCGGCGTCTCTTCGACCACCACGCCATCCACCATCTTCAGGACGCGGTCCGCGTAATGGCAGGTCAAAGGCGCGTGGGTTGCCATGATGAGGGTTGTCCTCGATTCGCGGCATCTTCGGGTGAGAAGGTCGAGGATCTGATTGCCCGTGGCTGTATCCAGGTTCCCTGTTGGCTCATCGGCCAGTATGATGGATGGCCTCTTGACGATCGCCCTCGCTATGGCCACGCGTTGCTGCTCGCCTCCTGATAGTTCGTTCGGGTATCGGTGCTCTTTGCCGGCGAGGCCGACCTCTCTCAAAGCGCTGCTGGCCATCTCCGTATCCGGTCTGGCGACCAGCTCGAGAGAAAGGAAGACGTTTTCGAACGCAGTGAGCGTGGGCAAGAGGTTAAAAAATTGAAAGACAAAACCGAGTCTGAATCGCCGCAGGTTTGTACGGCCCCTCTCGCCGAGAAGTTCCAGGTCCTGGCCTTCGACCTCTATGCACCCTTTTGTTGGGTGGTCCAAACCGGCGATCAGGTTGAAGAGTGTGCTCTTTCCGGATCCGCTCTTTCCATAGAGCGCAATGATTTCACCCACGTCTATTTCGAGGCTGCTGCCGCGAAGGGCCGGAGCATTCGTGAGGTCGTCTGCGTAATCTTTCCAAAGATCGACAACGCGGATTACAGGCTCAGCCATTCACTTCTCCATGCGAGGTCCACTTTCACGTACGTCATAGATTCGTGTGACAAGCAGCGAAGTTTTAGCACGCATGTTCTGTGACAATCAAGCCCCAGTCAAGGTGCGACGAAGAAAAGGTAAAAAGGAAATAAAGGAAATGGACCAAACGGACCAGACAGACGAAATAGACGAAATAGACTAGATAGACTAGATAGACCAGATGGACTTACTGTTAGAACGTCTTCATAAACTTGATACGCCAGCCCATATCGTTGACTCGGCCAATATCGTCTCCCAAACGTTCGTACTGTATGGCACGGCCGAAAAGAATGCTACCGAAATTACCCCATTGATAACCAAGGAGCAGTTCAGTGCTCATGGCGCTCTGTTGCACGCTCTTAGGCTCCATTTTTTCGTCGCCGTTGCTGCCAACGTTTGCCAAGCCGAGAAACGCATTTTCCTTGCCCCGGTCGGGGACTGCGAAGAGGAAAGATCGCGCGGGCGCCGTCTGATAGGCTTCGGGTTTTGCCGCAGAGAAGGACTGGGGGTAGAGGGAGAAGGTTTGGATTTTACCGGCCTCTTCCGGACGCTCACCGCTCGCACTCGACCTCAGAAGGTCAATATATTCCCAGAACCCTCGTGATTTCTCATTCAAAACCTCGGTCAGGCCATCTCTTTTTGTCAGATCCTGCTTTAAGACGGTTGATAGGTTGTTTCCATCCGTTTCCTGTGCAAACGCGCCTACGGCAGGAGTGAAGATGAACCCCACCATCAAAGACAAAATGATAGTAAATACTCTTACAGTCCGGGGCTTCCTTGCGAATGAATGAACCATTTTTCTAATCCGCATCCTGCCTACTAGTGTAAGGCCTAACACCGAGAAAATCAAACTGCGGCCTGACCAGGTAATCACCCTGAAGACGTCGGTTGGCCCTGGGTCTTCGAGGCCGCGAAGTGTGGGGACGGACAGCTAAAAATGCAGGCGCCACAGTGTGGAACAAAGGTGAACTGGTTCAGGCCGACATCGTAAGGATGCGGTTTTGTTGATCGTAAGACTTCCTGCCAGTCCTCGTCTGTTGGATCCGGCGGCATGGGGACTTTGGTCCTGCGGAAGCCCTTTTCAGCGTAAAGCCACTTGCATTTGACACTATGCAGTCTGGCGTATTCAAACGTCCTATCGCCCACAGTAAGGGATGCTTTTCCCGTCATTGCGGTCGTGGGACAGGCCTTGATGCATGCGTGCCCGCATTTGTCCGGCTGGCAGAGCTTCGGCCCACCATACATGACTGATGGGTTGAAAGGCGCATCGGTGATTATGGAGACGAGCCGCTGCCTGGGTCCAAATTGAGGAGTCAGCAGCAAGCCGCTGAACCCGAACTCCCCGAGACCGGCCGCCACAGCCGCGTGCCGATGCGAGAAGTCGGCTACGTTGCCATACTTGTAGAGCAATCCCGTGGGTGGAAAGGGTAAGCCTTTGAAACCGTTCGACTCAAGAAATCTGACTAGACGGCTCGCCGCAGAAGAAAGGTTCCAGTTCGCCATAACGTACCCGTACCACATGTAGGGCCCGAGAGTCTTACCGGGCTTCTCATAATGCCCGGCAACGTCTATAGCCGCATCGGGTATTTTGATTGCGCAGATGAGCACTGATCGCGCCGTGGGCAGATAATCTCTCGGGCGCCTCCCCTCCGGTGCTTCTTGGAGAAGCTCCGCTGGCGCAATGCCGAACAGGTCAATCTCCAGTTTCTCAGCCGCAAACTCCCTCACAGCCCGGGTCAAGTCTATCTCCGAAACCATGAAAATCTCACCTCCTGAGAAATGACGGTGCCCTTAACTCGACACTTATGGTAGCATCTGATCCGTATCGTTGCAAACTGAAAATTGCACGTAGTACTATGTTGGAAAGAGTTCGGGAGTTCATTGGGTATTGTCAAGACTCTACGGAGCACCACGGGGCACCCACGAAGTGGGTCGGGAAGGAAACGGTTGAACCCAGCGCGGATTTTGACAATACCGCTCATTGCAAGAGGAGGATGCCATGAAAATTGTTCCTGGAGAACTGGGGAAGATAGGGGCGCACGAGCTGATGATGAGTGCGATTGTTCCGCGCCCCATCGCCTTTGTGTCGACTGTGGGTGAAAACGGTATATTCAATCTCGCCCCGTATAGCAGCTTCTCCTCTGCAGGCGTTAAGCCTGCGTTTGTCAGCTTTCACGTTGGGCTGAAGCGAGATGGCCGAAAAAAAGATACGCTACTGAACATCCAGTTTTCGAAGGACTTCGTGATCAATGTGGTCACAGAAAACCTTGCGGAGCAGATGAACCGGACTGCCGCAGAATATTCGCCCGACGTGGATGAATTTAAAGAGGCGGGCCTGACTGCCATACCGAGTGACCTGGTGAAGGCTCCGAGGGTGGCGGAATCGCCCGTCAGCATGGAGTGCAGATTATTTCAGATTCTTGAACTCCCACCATCGCCGGATGCCGGCCATCTGATCATCGGTCAGGTCGTGCTTGTGCATGCATCGGACGATCTTTGGACAGGTAAAGATATCGACATTACTAGGCTGAGAAGCATAGGACGCCTCGGCGGGCAGCTCTATTGTAGGGTGAACGACATATTCGAGATGAGGCGACCATAGACGTGCCCGTTATCCAGTGACGAAGAAAGCGATTCCGCTATCAATTATGACAATTTGGATTCAAGTTGGAGACCGAGGCGGCAGCGAGGAGCCCACCCGCACGCGGGTACCCGGGCGTACTCAGAAGTACGTCGAGGAGGGCGACACAGCACACCCGCAAGCGGGTACCCGGAAGGTATACACTTGAAAGCGAATTGTCATTACATGCCGAGGCGATCGCTCTCTGCCTTCATCGCCTCAAGGCAGATAGAGACGAACTCTCTTAACGGTATGCCTATCCTCTCACATTCCAGGATGTTCTCGTACTCAGGCATGGCCTTGAAGCTTTGAGACTGAAGTCTTTCCATTACTGCATCCACTGTTACACCCTTGAGCGCCTTGTCGGGGAGCGCTCTGCCCACAGAGATGATGACGAACGTGAGCCGGTCGCTCGCAGCAAGGGCATGCTGGAATTCACTGATCCGTCCCCTGCCATGCCAGGATTCATTGTGCATGGTGACAGCGTCGATTATTTCGTCATCGACTCCCAGACCTGTAAGGATGGCGCCTGCCTTGCTTCCATGGCGCGTGAAGTCGCGGTCAACCAGCTCTATGTCGATGTCATGGAGCAAACCCGCCAGCCCCCATCGTTCCTCGTCTCTCCCAAGCCTCCGCGCCAGAGCCCGCATAACTGATTCTGCAGCGAGGATGTGCCTTATCAATCTCCGGTCGCTGATGTATTGCTCAATGATCGCGAGCGCTTCTTCTCTTGATACAGCCATGATCCTCCTTCTAAAGCCACCTGATCTGAGCAGGTCTTCGGTCAATCCATCGCGAAAACTGTATCGCCGGATATCCGAGGGCCAGCCCGCCATACACCTTCTGTTTCCTTGGCAGGTCAAGGAGGCGCGGTACGGCTCTGTCATGACTGCAGGCCGTCACAACATAGCCCGTGTAAAAACTTCCGAGGCCCAGAGAAGAGGCGAGCATCATCGCGTTGTGAAGAGCAAGGGTAGCATTCACATCAGCAGAACGCATTGTTTCATCTGCGTGAAACAGCACCAGGAGTGGAGCTCCGAAGAGAACGAGATCAATGTTCTGACTCATCTTCTCTGCCATGAGATCAAGCTGCTCGATCCATCGCAGGACCTGTTTAACGTCTCTCTCTCCGCGTAAAGTATAAAGCTTCCTCCAGAGAGGATTTTTGAGTCTGTTTGCCACTTTGCCAAGCCATTGCGCAGTGCTGGAAGCTATTGCGTGAAGCAGGGTCTTATCCTGGACCACCGTGAACCGTGTGCTCTGGGTGTTCTTCAGACTGGGTGCAAAACGGGCACCGTCGATCACCTTCTCAATGATCTCCTTTTCCACGGGTCGTTCTTGAAAGGTCCGTATTGAACGCCGTGCCACAATCATCTCTTGCACCTGCTCATACGACGGCATGAGATCGGGTCGCACAGGATGCACCATCTCTGGAGGACAGTCGATCTGGCGGATCGCTCCCGACGGACACACGAGTACGCAGTGACCGCAGGAATTACAGGACGCCGCATGGGCGACTACAGGAATTGATCCTTCCGCGTCCTGCGAGAATACCTTTTGACAGATACGCACGCAAAGACCGTCTTTCTTACAACGTTCCGGGTCGATGGTCACCAGCGACATGTTGCCTCCTTACCGCTAAGGCTGGATGTGATTCCGAGTTGCCGTCCCGCAACTATGAAAACTGCATCGAGGTTTCCTCTGATCCCCTGTCTATAGAGTGATCAGCACAAGCTCATGCTGGTTGAGCTCTGCATATATCGCGTTGAGCTGCTCCCGACTGTTGGCCGTGAAGGTAGCCGTTATGGACATGTACTTATCTCCCGAACTGACCCGGGTGGAGTACGTCACTTCATCTCCTCCAGCCAGGTGCTTCTCGATGATCGCGCTTACCATTGCATGAAACGCATGCACGTTGCGGCCCAGGACCTTGAGCGGGTACGAGCAGGGAAATTGAAGAAGGCTACGTTGTTCTTTCACGGAAAACTCCATCATAAGATTTTGTGTGCTGTTGGGTAACACTACGAACCGGCTATTTTACCGCATTCTTTGTCCGGTTTCCAGAACGCCAAATTAAGCCATGAAAGACTATGGACTTTGGTCCCGTAGAGTGGCTGCATGGTGGCTTGCATTCAAAAATAGAGCGAGGCGCTCCAGCCGTGGCGAACGGAGGCATACTGTAGTATGTCGGAGCGAGACAGGGCGCAACACCCGCTCGCGCGGGTACCCGGAAGCTATATGAATGAAGGCAAGCCACCATCAGGGCTTCTGCCAGCGGACCGCCACAAATGCGCCTGTCTGCAGCCCCTTCTCTCGGCCCTGCCGTTCCGCGTGGATTGCAGCCTCCGGAGTGGAATCTTTTTGAAAGTGCACGGCTGTCTTGACGATTCCCGGGAACGGGGCTAGCGAGAGCATTTCGCGGGGTGACCTGAAGATGGCCTTTGAAAAGATTGTTTCCTTCTCGTGCGCCTCTCTTATCCTGCGCTCTGCCCACGGACTCTCTCTGTTGAGTGTTGCCAGAACGACGAGCCCTCCACGCCTCGTGACGCGAAAAAGTTCCGCAACCGCGCCCCGGGCATCATTGATGAACTCCAGGGCCGTTATCGATACTGTCTTATGGAACCTGCCATTCTTAAAAGGGAGACAAAGGAGATCGCCCGCTACCGGACTGAAGCCCAACGCCTGAGATTTTGAAGCTGCCTTGGCCAGCATGGGGAGAGAAAGATCGAGGCCGACAACATCGGCCCCTGAACTAACGATATCCAGCGTGAACACACCTGTGCCACAGCCGGCGTCCAGTATGGTTTCCCCGACCACGGGAGCGAGGAATTCCATAATGAGATCTCGCTCGCACGTTTTTATTAGTGAGCCGAGAGGCGTCTGGAACCAGAGATCATACCGATCGGGCCAATCATCAAAGAGCTTATTTTTCCGTGCTATAGTCTTCGACCTTTCAGCGCCTGGTGTTCTATTTGACGATCCGGCCGAGCCCAAGTTCATCGAGCTTCTTCGCTGTAGGGACACCCTTCTCGGTCCAGCCCCGGAGTTCGTAGTAGCGGTCGAGAAACTTTTCCATCTCCCTTACCATCTCCCCCTCTCCGGGTGCACCATAGGTGTGTAGAGGCTCTTTCAACAGCCTGTCCGGCAGCGTATCGTCTTTCCTGCTGAACCCTTCACGCACATTAAAGGCTCTCTCCAGGTTGACGATTCTGTCTCCAACTTTAACTAGACAGTTGGGATCAGTAAATTGCTCAATGCCCGTAGCTGCTGCGAGAAGCTTGCCATACACCAGCGGGAACCATCCCCAGGCCCTGGCAAAGCTGCAGACGATACCCACTTCGCCCATAGCGGTCGTATTCTGATTGGCAATAACGATATCGGCATTTTCAACTTCGGCAAACCGGTTGACAGGTCTTGGGATAGTGGCCCCAAAGACTTCCTGGTGGGCGTACCCGTAGCAATGGCTGCCACCGATATTGGATGTGGCGTAGTTGAAGCCCTGTGACTTCGCACCCCGTGGCTCATAAGCGGGCAATTCCATACCCTTGGCATGCATTGCGTAGACTTCCGCGCCGCGCCCGATCTTACCCGCTGCTCTAACCGTGCCCTCGGCAAGCACGTCGCCGAAGCCCTCTCGCGCCGCGATCTTTTCTATCAGCTTGACCATGGTTTGATGGTTGCCATAGACAAGCTCCAAACCGTCCGTATCCTTCCGGTCGATGATGCCGCGCTCGTAGAGCTCATAGGCAAAACCTATACTGCTGCCAGCGCTGATGGTGTCGAGTCCGAGATCGTCGCACCGCCCGTCAGCCCGTATGCTTGCTTCGATGGATGTGCTGTCGATCGCTGCGGTGAAAGCCCAGATGGACTCATACTCAGGACCCTCACTCCAGGCGCCTGCATACTCGCCTGCTGTTACCGTGTGCGCTTTGCCGCATCGCGCAGAGCAGTTGTAGCAGCCAAAATCGCCGGTTCTGAGTTTCCGGTACTCCTCGCCGTATATCTTCTCCCCGTTCTTTTGCTGGCCATAGCGGAAATTTCGCGTGGGGTATATCCCCAGTGTGTTGGTGACATTCTGGGTTTCAGTCGTGCCCCATTCCCTGTGCTGTGCGAACTTCTCGCTTGCACGAAAGAGCCGGTTCTGTTCCTTGGCCAGTTCCTTGAAAAGATCTGGATTGTGAAGCCTGGCAGTTCTGTCTGCAGTGATCGCCACGGCCTTCAGGTTTTTTGACCCCATCACCGTACCCACACCGCCGCGGCTTGCTGTTCTCCTGCCGCTCACGATTGCCGCGTATCTCACCAGGCGCTCACCCGCAGGCCCGATGCAGGCCACGCGTGTTTTCTCGCCGTGGCGCTGACGCAAGAGGTCCTGGGCCTTACGTGTATCCGTTCCCCAAAGTTCGTCTGCCTTGTGAATGGTGCACCCGTCGCTTGTAACATGCAGGTAGACCGGTTTTTCTGCCTTGCCCTCCACCAGCAACGCTTCATAGCCAGCAAAGCGAAGCCACGCACCAAAATCGGCACCGGCAACCGATCGTGCATAAGCGCCGGTAAGCGGACTCTTCGTGACCACCATCCATCGGGAAACGGATTGCGCCTGCGTGCCCGCCAGAGGGCCGGCGACGAAGATGAGTCTGTTTTCTTCGCCGAACGGGTCAACGTTGGGAGGCTGTTCTCTGTAAAGATAAGAGATGCCGAACCCTCTTCCTCCGACTAAGAGCTCGCAGGTCTCTGCAGGGATGGTTTCGACTTCCGCAGTTCCACGGCTTAGGTTAACGCGCAACAGATGACTGGTGTACGATGACATTCTGCTCCTCCGGTCGGTGACATAGGATAAGTTTCTGACATCCTTATTTATAATATCACGAATCAGTGGAAAGCACAGCACCGTCCCGCGGGCCTGTTCTGACCTCTCTCAGTCGGACGCTCAGGGTTCGAGAGGCATTCTTGGTTGGGCCGGTTGATCGGGAAGGGCGGTCTGCCGTTTGCAACCGGCCGAAGCTGCCACCTACCAGGGCTTATTACGTTGCTGTGATATCGAGACTCCCTTCCCAGTAACCGTGCAGGTTGCAGCGCTCGTGTGCGACAAGTGTAACCTTGCCCGAAGGAGCAGATTCTTTCGGCAATGTTACGGTAAACGTTGCCTTTGGGCTCAAGTATCCTCTCGGTTCAAAATCGACTCTCCCGGCAGGTTCATTACCGATCTCGAGCGCAATAAACTCGATCCAGTGAGCCGGTAACATAGGATGAAGAACCTCTCCCACACTTACTTCGACAGTAAACGGTTCGCCGAGCTTGACGGTTCGAGGCGCGGTTATGACGGGAGCGTGAGACTTCTCCAGCGGGGTCTTGCTCGAAGGATTCTTTACCCTGTTGATGTTTTCAAACAGGCTTTGATCAACCGCCACCGGGAAATGCTTTTCAGCGGCGAACACTTCTCCTGCAATGCCCGCTGCCACGGCCCCAAATATTGCGCTCTTCAAAAACGTTCTCCTATCCATAGCTCCTCCCTTTTCTTGAAAGATTTGTAAAGTAAAACATCACACCGTGTAGCAAACTTCTTCCACGTCTTGCTATGACATACAATATAATTCTTCTTTTTTGGTTTGGCTCGCCATGATGTCAAAGTAGCAGAATAGCCCCACAGTTGTCTGCGAAAGGTATTAGAGGGAAGCACAGTCCGTAGTAGCTGGACGAGTTATACCAAGTTGCATTCAAAAATAGAGCAAGGCGACCAGGAGGATAGCGACGGAGGCGTACCAGCTACCAGGGTGCCAATTGTTGTAGCCGGATACCCGCGCGCGTCTGCCCTTGCCGTTACGGCGATTTGTATTCAAGATGGAGACCGAGGCGGCAGCGAGGAGATGACGCAGGCGTACTCAGAAGTACGCCGAGGAAAACGACGTAGCGACAACGAAGGTATACACTTGAAGACAAGTCGCCGTTACTTCGGAACGAGTGCTAGGGCTCTAACCGGTGACGCACTCGAGTCGAGCATCATTAACGGTGTGCAGACCAAGGTGAATATCCTGTTGTGAGGCAGCTTGTCCAGGTTGGCCATGTTCTCGATATGGTAGCATACGCGCTTGCGCATAAGCATGTGGGTTGCCCTGTCTTTTGCGTGATCGCACGTAGACGAATCCACGCCGAAGATGTGTATGCCCCGGTCAAGCATCCATTCCACCGCGTCCGTTCGCACTTCGAGATATTTGCTCAGGTACTCGTCGGTGTCGTAGTATTCACCGGCTCCCGTCCTGAAGAGGATGTATTTCAGGTCACGCGGATCCACATCGATCTTCTTCAGGTTTTCTTCCACTTCGGCTGCGGTAATAGATTCGGCATTTTTCTTGAAGCAGTAATCCTGCATCACGGCGTTGCCCACCATGAAATCGACCGGCATCTTGTCGATCCCGGTTCCTTCAGGGTTGAAGTGTAAGGGTGAGTCTATGTGGGTGCCTGCGTGGTCGCACATGACGAGTATGTTGGCCTGCGACGAGATGCCGCCAGGACGCAGGGTATCTTTGTGCCCCAGGAAGACCCCGAGATAGGTCTTCGATATTGCCGGGAAGACCGGCATCTTCGTGTGAATGGGACGCGAAAGGTCGATTACGTCGTAATTTGAAAGCATGACAGCCTCCCTCACTTTATTACCCCCATGTCTTTCAGAAGCTTGGAAAAGTAATTGTAATTCTGCGCTACTATAGTATCAAGCTCCTTGCCATTCCGGTAGGTGACGGGAAGGTTCAGTTCCTTCATGCCCTTGATGAAAGCAGGCTCTTTCATGGCCTGCCTGAAGCCATCCTCCAGCTTATTCACGATCGCGTCAGGCACGGCCTTCTGGGTGATGACGGTGAAATACATGGGGTAGGGTAGGCCATAGAGTTCTTTAATCGTTGGCACCCCCGGATACTCTGCGGCGGGCTCATCCTTAAGCATCATTATGAGCCTGATTTCTTTCGCTTCGACGAGCGACGCATTGAAGTCTCCAGCGCCGAAGAGCACGTGACCGCCAAGTAGGGCTGTTTGTACCTCGGGCGTGCCCTTGAAAGGGATATGGGTGATCTGGACCTTTTCCTTCTTCGCGACCTCTTCCATCATGAGATTACCCATGCTGTTCACCCCCACCGTCCCGTAAGTCGCCTTCTTCGGGTTCTGGCGGGCGTACGCGACAAGGTCCTTGAAGGTCTTGAACGGAGAATCGGCCTTGACGTAAACGCCGAAATTAAGTCCGCCGTACTGAATGACCGACCGTATATCTTTTATCGGGTCGTACGGTACTTTCTCGAGAAGGGGCGTCAGGAAGAGAGGTGGCCCTCCGCTGTAGCCGATGGTATACCCATCCGGTTTTGCCGTTGCTATGGCTGCAGTCCCGACCGTGAGAGCACCTCCAGGCTTATTAACGATCACAATTGGCTGCTTCAGATATTTTTCCGCCTCCCTGCAGATCAAACGAACCGCAAGATCCGTGGGGCCCCCGGGTGGGACAGGCACGATATGCGTGATTGGCTTGCTGGGATACTTTGCAACATCCTCCTGGCAATAACCCGGAGCCCAAAAAAGAAGAGTGATGATGAGAGTACTCACCGAGGGTAGAACTGATCTTTTCATTGGACTTCTCCTTAGAGTTACTCTTTCTGGTTTACCATCTTATTCGGGCTTTTGTCCTCGATTCTCGACCTGTAACTCGGAACTCGTAACCCGTAACCGCATCTAGAGGTACGTGCCGTCCTTCACCCACGCAGCCAGCGCAGCAAGGCCCTTTTCCAGGTCGTATTCCGGCAGATAGCTGAATTCCTCCTGGATTCGGGTGTTGTCCAGGCAGGCCTCGATGTCGAAGTCTGTTTTTGTGATCGTAGAAACGCCTGTCGCGAGATCGATCCTGGTGCCTGGAAAGATCTTTTCGAGCGTTCTGGCAACCTCGCCGAGGGTGTGGTGGCGGCCGAGGCCGATGTTGTAGAGGTCGTATTTTGGTTTTTCAGCACAATGGATCAGAGTATGGGCGCGGGCGCAGTCCCGGACGTAAACAAAATCGTGTCCCTCGTTTCCGTTCACGTCTTCGAACGCCGTCGGCTGTCCTTTCACGACCGCGGTCACCATGCGAAGGATCGGGTTTCTCCCCGCGGTGTAGAGCGGGCCGTAGATGCGCGACGGCCTGGTGATCACGATGTCCATCTTATACTCTTTCTGGTAGATGAAGCAGAGGAGTTCGGCCATCTTCTTGGTCGCCGGTATGTAGCGGTCAGAGCGTGCCCAGAAGAACTCTTCCTCTTTCAGAGGCATGGTTCCTTTGCGTCCCTGGTTCACTCCTTCTGAGCTCACGAACGTCACCCGTCCCACGTCCATCAGGCGCGCAGCCTCCAGTATGTTGGCCGTCCCGGTGACGTTCACATCCGTGGCCTGGAAGAGACTGCCCCGGCCTTCATATATTGAGGCACAGTGTATGATACTCTTCACCTTGTACTTTTTGATCGCATCGCATATCGTGGTGATTGACGTGACATCAATGGGTGCGATCTGCAGGGCCTTTCCGACATACGGCGTCAGTATCGCGGGCACCTCGATGTTCCGGTTGCGGGTTAAAAGTACCTCGTGACCCTTTTCAAGCAGATGTCTTCCGAGGTTTCCCCCGAGAAAACCAAGCCCACCAGTAACAAGTATCATCATATCCTCCCTTGCGGGAGCGAGTCAAAAGGCCATCCGCTTTGTCGCCCTTCACCCCGTGTAGCTCCGACGTACTTCTAGTACGCCTCCGCTCCCCAGGGCTTGGGCTTCGCGCGTTGAGTCCTTTTTACTCGCCCCCGGAATCTGTTCCACCGCCAACCGGTCATGGGTAACGTTCATTTCAACGGTGTGTTGTTCAACGGCTCGTTCCCTGTCTCCGTTATAAGGTATGTGTCTCCGATAAAAACGCCGTCGCCATTGTTGTCCATAACGCACGGGTGGACCACAATAGTCATGCCCGGCTGCAGCACGGTCTCATCCTGCGGCACGATGGCCGGTGGCTCGTCGAGATCATGACCGAGCGAGTGGCCGCCCCGGTACGGATACAGGTAGCCGGCCTTCTCGATATACTCCTTCATAACATTCGCGACATCAGATGCTTTATTGCCCGGTTTGAGCAATGCCACGCCTTTCTGCTGGGCCGCAATGCCGGTCTCCAGGAACTTCGTCATCTTCCGGGTCGGCTCTGCCAAGGGCATGACCACCGTGAGCTGTGTGTAGTACCCTTCGTAGCGAGGTGTCAGTTCGACGATGAGGCTTTCACCTTCCTGGAGCACTCTGCCCGAGGGCGCGAGGAAAGGTGCGACCGGATACTTACCGGTTCCGATCAGATTGAAGGCGGTTTCGACCCCCTGCTTGCGCATGAAATAGTCCATCTCTGCGTAAATGTCGAACTCGCTCATGCCGACCTTTGCTACTTCCTTAATCCTTTTGTAAAGCCCATCGGTAATGCGGGCGCATTCGCGAGCCAGGGCCTGTTCTTCCGGGCTCTTGATCATGCGGAGGTCGAAGATCTCTTTGCCGGCGTTGACGAACGTGGCTGAGGGCAATTCTTTCTTCATGTACTCGTAGATCGTGAAGGAGATGTTTTCCGCGCCGACGAGTCCTATCCGCCTGCCGTTGTAATCCAGCTCCTTGATGCGTTTGACGAGGTCTCCGGGGTAATCCGAGCTCTGCCTGGCGTCGCTTATCCAGCGCTGCGCTGCAACGCGCTCCTGGATACCACTGAAGACAAAGATCGTGGGCGAGCCCTCTCTGGGAAAGACCACATAGGAATAGCCGAAATGAGGTGGGTAGTTGGAAACATAGCGGACGTGCCCGGTCCACATGGCATTGGAGGCTATGACCAAAATAGAAAGGTCTTTCTCGTCCATCATCTTCCTGATGGCCGTATGACGGCGGTCACGCTCCTGAAGGGTTAGTTTCATCTCTTCTCCTTGGTAGACGGTTTCTTTAATCTATCTGGTTTCTTTAGTTTCTCTGGTTATGTCGGATCCTGCCCTGCCGCCCCATCTGCCATGCACCTCGCCTTTGCACCTATTTCTTCGGGACGAGCGCCAGGGCCCGGAACGGCGCTGCGCTAGAATCGAGCATGAGCAACGGGTTGCAGACGAAGGTAAAGATCCTGTCCTGGGGCAGCTTTTCGAGGTTGGTCAGGTTCTCTATATGATAGCATACCCGCTTCCGCATGAGCATATGAGTTGCCTTGTCCTTCGCGTGGTCGCACGTTGACGCGTCGACACCAAACACAAGGATGCCGCGATCGAGCATCCACTCCACAGCCTCTACCCGGACCTCCAGATACTTGGTGTGGTACTCGTCGGTATCGTAGTATCCACCTGCGCCCGTCCTGAAGAGAATGTATTTCAAATCTCGCGGGTTGACGTCGATCCTCTTCAGATTATCTTCGATTTCGGCTGAGGTAATCGACTCAGCGTTCTTTTTGAAAGAGTAATCCTGCATTACGGCGTTGCCCACCATGATGTCGATCGGCATCCTGTCGATCGCGTTCCCTTCAGGATTGAAGTGCAGGGGCGCATCGATATGCGTGCCCGCATGATCGCACATCATGAGGATATTGGTCTGGGCGGAGATGTTGCCCGGACGCAGGGTATCCTTGTGACCCAGGTAAACCCCGAGATAGGTTTTTGATATGGCTGGGAAAACTGGCATCTTGGTGTGGATCGGTCGCGACAGGTCAATGATTTGGTAATTCGGTCGCATAAAAGCCTCCTTTGCCACAGCGCCGGGCGTTCAACAATTACCTTTGTTCCCCGGCTCTTAGTCGCCCTCCTCCAGCACCTTTTCGATCGTCTTCCTCTTCTGAGAGAAAGTCTTAAAGAGTGGTGTGATAAGCAGGAAGAGGGACACGCAGATCAGTACTGCCGAGATGGGACGATTGAAAAAGATGAAAGGGTCTCCGTAGATCAGGGATTGACGGAACGCATTCTCTAGCATGGGTCCAAGGACGAGCGCGAGGAGAAAGGGCGCTCCCTCGTATTCGTATTTCCGCATCAGGTAGCCAAAGACGCCGAATATGATCATCACGAGCACGTCGTAAATATTATTGTTAAGGCTGTACGCGCCAAGAAAGCAGAAGAGAATGATGAGGGGAAACAGAAGATTGTACGGAATCTTCAGGATCTTTATCCAGAGACCGATCAGCGGGAGGTTGAGGACGAGAAGCATGACATTGCCGACATACATGCTCGCGATCGTTCCCCAGAAGAGCGCGGGATGCTTGGCGATGAGGAGAGGACCGGGCTGGATGCCGTGGATGATGAATGCTCCAAGCAGGATCGCCATGCCCACGCTCGACGGGAGGCCGAGGGAAAGTAGGGTAACCATGGAGCCCGCTGCTGCCGCATTATTCGCTGTCTCCGGTGCTGCCACGCCCTCGATCGTCCCGGTGCCGAATTTCTCAGGGTGCTTTGAGATGCGCTTCTCTACAGTGTATGCCATGAATGTGGGAATGACCGTCCCTGCGCCGGGCAGGATGCTGACAAAGAAGCCGATGAATGAGCCCCGGACGATGGGCCATATGGAGTCGGCCCAGTCTTTGAGTGTTGGAAAAATTCCGGTGACACGCGTGGCGAGGATGTCCTGTTTCACGATCTGCTCCAGATTTGTGAGTACCTCAGCGATACCGAACAGGCCCATGGCTACGGGCACGATGCCCATTCCGTCCATGAGTGTGATGCTGTCCAGGGTGAAACGGGTCGAGCCGCTGATCTGGTCCTGTCCCACGCACGAGATTGCGAGGCCGGCCAGTGCCATGATCAACCCCTTGAGGACCGGCCCCCTGCAGAGGTAGGTCACCATCGCAAGGCCGAGGAGCATGAGGGCGAAGAACTCGGGTGGCCCGAATTTGAGTGCCATCCTGGCCAGAAGGGGAGAAAGGAGCATGAGGCCGATGATACTCAGCGTGCCACCGATGAAGGAGCCGAAGGCAGATATGCCGAGCGCCGGACCGGCACGCCCGTTCCGTGCCATCTGGTAGCCGTCGAGGCAGGTCACTACCGACGCTGCCTCGCCGGGTATATTGACAAGGATCGACGTGGTGGAGCCGCCATACATGGCGCCGTAATAAACGCCGCAAAGCATGATGATCGACGTGACGGGTTCCATGCCGAAGGTGGTGGGCAAGAGCAGGGAGATCGTTGCGACGGGCCCGATCCCGGGCAATACGCCGATCAGTGTTCCAATCAGCACACCCAGGAAACAGAAGGAGAGGTTCTTGATCGTTAGGGCGATGCCGAAGCCGAGGGCCAGATTACTAAAAAAATCCAAGCATCACCTTCCGAGAAAGCCCGTTGGAAGCGGTTGTTGCAGCAGCCACACAAAGATGATATAAACGCCCGCCGCTGACAGAACCGCGAAGATGAACGAACGCCTCAACGTGATCTGTCCCGCGAGCAGCGGGAGCACCAGTGCGAGGACGAAGAAGATCAGCAGGTAACCAACCTTCTCGAACAGGAAGACGCATGCGATAAGAACAAGTACAGTCGTACCGAGCCTCAGCCACCGCTCCGGAAGCATTGGGGCTTTCTCTTTCTCCGCCGCACCCAACCTGAACGCCCGTATCAGCAAGACCGTCGAGAAGACGATCAACAGAATCCCAAGACCCAGCGGCAGGAAGCCCGTGCCGGGCTGCGCCAGATTCCCGAGGGGGTAGGTTGCAGACCAGATCGTAAGGATCAGCCCGACGATCAGCCAGAATAGACTACTTGTGATCTCCCTTTGCCTCATGCAATCCTCACTTAATTACCCCCATTTCCTTCAGGGTCCTGGAAAAGTAATTGTAGCTCTGGAGCACGTACGCATCAAGGTCCTTGCCGCTCCGGTAGATGACCGGAAGCTGCAGTTCCTTCATGCCGCTGATGAAAGCCGGTTCCTTCATCGCTTTCATGAAAGCGTCATCCAGCTTTTTCACAATCGCGTCTGGCACGGCTTTCTGTGTGATGATGGTGATGCCCATCGGATAGGGCAGGTTATAGAGCTCTTTGATTGTGGGAACGCCCGGATACTCAGCGGACGGCTCATCCTTCAGCATCATCACCAGTCTGATCTCCTTTGCTTCGACGAGTGAGGCATTGAAGTCGCCTGCCCCGAAGGCTGTGTGACCTCCCAGCAGAGCTGTCTGTCCTTCTGAAGTTCCCTTGAAAGGTATGTGGTTGAACTGGACTTTTTCCTTCTTCGCGACTTCCTCCATCATGATATTCGGCATACCGTTCACGCCAACAGTGCCATAGGTTGCCTTCTTCGGATTCTGCCGTGCGAACGCGATCAAGTCCTTGAAGGTTTTGAAGGAGGAATCGCCTTTCACATAGACGCCGAAATTGAACCCTCCGTACTGCATGATCGACCGTATATCCTTGATGGGGTCATAGGGTACTTTCTCAAGAAGCGGTGTCAGAAAGAGGGGTGGCCCGCCGCTGAAGCCGATGGTGTATCCGTCCGGTTTTGCCGTAGCGATTGCCGCAGTCCCCAGGGTAAGGGCACCTCCCGGCTTATTGACTACGACAATAGGCTGCTTCAGAAATTTCTCCGCCTCCTTGGCGATGAGGCGAACAGAAAGGTCGGTGCCCGTGCCCGGTGTCACCGGAACGATATAGGTGATCGGTTTACTGGGAAATTTCGAGACATCCTCCTGGGCGTATGCCGGGGCACAGAGGGCAACAACAGTTGACAGGCATACTAGGAGTCTTGTGATGGTGGGCTTCATGTCCCCTCCTTTCTTGTCATTGACGTGGCAATGGTGGTCTCTGGAATAATCGTCACGAACGATTATATTTTTTGATTACCTGCCTTGTCAAGGACTTTACTGGTTGTCAAGCCGCAAGCCAGAGACCGGTCCCCTCTCGCTCGCCGTGCTCGCTAGATAGATTCCAACACCCGTGGCAAATACGGCCCACGGGTACCCGGCTCGCCCGTGGGAATCTATTCCGCGTCCAGGAGAGCACATCTTGGGTGTACATATGTTTAGCGCAGCATTCTGTTACAGAATAAAATTACCTATTTTCAGTAGGTTACAGATTATCGTAAATGTAAGAAACTTTATCAATTTTCTAACACCTCGTTATATTTGAGGTTTGCTCTTAAAGTGTAATGATTCTTATCGACAGCTCACGGTTCGAAAGGACCTCCTGGACCGTAACACATTGCTATGATTAACAGTTGACGAATGGCACCATCGTTGCTATGCTTCAGAGTAGGGACCAAAAATCTCGGCGATCTTTTCAAAGACTAGAGGGGTTGGCCGCATCTTCAGTTTGACCGCATTGGGCCGTTCTTAACATCGCAGCTCTGCCCAAACGCCCTGCAGCTGGCCATTGAGGGTTCTGATCGCGAGAGAAAGAAAGGACCCCGGCCATGAAAAGGGATGCCCTATTGTTGGCTGTGATCCTTGGAGCCGCACTGGCCGCGCTCAACGGGACAGCGAGAGCGGGTGCCTCCGAAACTCACCTGCAGATTCAGAACCAACCTGTTCACCGGAGCCGGCCCGGGATCGATGAACAGTGCGTCTATTTCGACCCTAGGACAGCTCACGTAGGTCATTTCATGGACCGAGGCTCTATCGAACTTGTTGTGGCTCCCCTTAGAACGCTCTCCAGGTTTGACAGTGCGGTTGACGCTGCCCGATCACTGAGAATCATCCAACATTTTGGAGTGAATGAGTTGTGCATAAGTGCCAACTCTAGGCTTTCCTACTTGCTGGTTTCTGGCAGAGCGGCGAAGGGCAAGGTACCGGGAGAGAAGCATATCGCATTCGATCCCCACCAACTGAAAGCAGATCGGGTGGACAACGAATGGAAGTTAGCGGAGGGTAAGTCCACGCTCTTCAACTTCGGGTCAGATGAATTGGCGGCCAGACAGGCGCTCAGAGTGATACGATATTACGGATTCAACGCAAAGTGCTCTATAGGCGGAGATAAGGGTTTTGTCTTCCTGTATATAGTGCCAAAACCTCCGGGGGTAGAAAGAAAACCCTATCTTGAGGCCAAGGCGATGCCCGGCCCGTGACGGCTGGGCGCGAGGCGCTACGTCCTATTTCTGGTAATTTCCCTCGAATCGTTCGAAATAGCCGATCAGTTCACCTGCATCGTCTCTGACTGGCGTAACATAAAGCCTCTCATTCTTGTTTGTCACCGTTAGGAATACCTCACGTCCATGGTTCTTAAGCGTCTCGATTATTTTGAGTATCCTTTCCTTGCTTGTCTGGTTGTGACAGTCGAAGATCGATTTTCCGATCAAGTCCCTGTAGCCCCGTTCCTCGTAGTAATGGAATCTGGCCCTCTTGTTCATCAAACGGATGGTGTGGGTTGTGTCTACGAAGACGATGGGGAAAGGCAGGGCGTCGAGTATCAGCCGTAACGTAGTTTCGTCCATACGAGGGATCCTCCTCACCGGTATTACCCGTGTTGCAGGGTGACAGCGTAGGAAATCGTATCACACGGGCCAACAGAGCTCAACACAGGGGTTAATAGAGGGCGTTAGTTCTTCTTCCCCGTGGCGATCGAACGATGGTATAATGGCGCCGCGGAAGTAGAATCCGAATACAAAGTCTGGAGGTGCTGCATTGATCGAGATATTACGTAAGAGACGAAGCATAAGAAAGTACCAGGCAACAGCCATCGACAGCCAGGCGATGGAAGTGATAAAGGAGGCTCTCCTCCGCTCACCCTCTTCGCGCGGCATCAATCCGTGGACTTTTATTTTTGTGGACCAGAAGGATCTGCTCCAAAAGCTTTCTCAGGCCAAGGAGCATGGAGCGCAATTCGTCAAAGACGCCCCACTGGCTGTAGTTGTTTGTGGAGACGAGACAAAGTCTGACGTGTGGGTCGAGGATTGCTCGATAGCGTCGATCGTGCTGCAACTCGCCGTTCAATCACTTGGCCTGGGGAGTTGCTGGTGTCAGATTAGGAACAGGATTCATTCCAAAGAAAAGAGTGCTGAAAAGTACGTCCAGGAACTCCTTCGCCTGCCCGGGAACTTGAAGGTGTTATCAATCATCGCCATAGGAGTCCCAGCAGAGACCAAGGCCCCGGTTGCCAAGGAGCAACTCGACTACTCAAAGATACGTAACAATACGTATTAGCGGTGAGGCCCCTTATCACGCCGGCACAAAGAATAAGGAAGGGATCGGCTACACTTGCGCGGCGGAACATCTTGACGCGCAAGAATCATTTCTATAAACTCAGAGCGTCTTAACAAGGAGTCGTTTATCGAGCCAAAAAGCGGGTACTGCATAAACTGCGAAAACAAGCACGGCTGCAAATCAAAAACTCCTTCCTGCATTGTCGAAATGACGGAAGAGAATGTCACGGGCATGTCCGGTAAACAGTACTTGATCAACCAAAAAAAGACGGTCAACTGCCGTGTTTGTTCGTTCTTCCGTTCGTGCTGGAACACCGAAGAGTACGATCGGTTAGCCTCTGATTGACAAGCAACAGATGCTGGTTTAGTATGGTTAGTGACTGCCGCAGAGCAGGCTCTGCAGCGAGAGCGGGAGAGGCGTATCGTTTATGCTGAAAAAGATCGATCCGACCGGAACGGCAAGCTGGCGAAAGCTCATTGAACATTACAGTCGCGTGCGCAACGTCCACATGACGGACCTCTTCGCATCCGATCCCGAGCGTTTCAAGAAATTTTCCCTCAGATTCAATGACCTGCTCGTGGACTATTCGAAGAACCGGATGACAGGCGAGACGTTAAGATTGCTGGTTGAGCTTGCCATGGATGCCGGCCTCCCGGACGCTATCGAGAAGATGTTTTCCGGAGACAAAATAAACGAAACCGAGGGCAGGGCTGTCCTGCACACGGCACTCAGGAACAGGGCAAACAAACCTGTAGCGCTCGACGGCAGAGACGTCATGTCTGACGTAAATGCCGTCCTCGAAAAAATGAGGGTTTTTTCAGAGCGTATCCGCTCCGGCGAGTGGAAGGGCTTTACAGGCAAGAAGATTACAGACTTGGTCAATATTGGTATCGGCGGGTCAGACCTCGGTCCGGTCATGGTCACGGAATGCCTGAGGCCGTATGCTGGAGACGGACTGGCTGTTCACTTCGTGTCGAACGTGGACGGAACGCAGATTGTCGAAACACTTAAGCGACTCAATCCGGAAACAACTCTTTTCATGGTTGCTTCCAAGACATTCACCACGCAAGAGACCATGCTGAACGCGTTGACTGCCAGGGAATGGTTTCTTGCGTATGCCAAAGATAAAGGGCATGTAGCCAAGCACTTCGTAGCGATTTCGACGAACGCCAAAGAGGTTGGGGCTTTTGGGATTGATAAGGAGAACATGTTTGTTTTCTGGGATTGGGTGGGAGGACGTTACTCCCTCTGGTCGGCCATAGGTCTGTCTATTGTTTGTTTCGTGGGATATGAGAACTTCGCCGAGTTGCTCCAGGGCGCATTTGAGATGGATTGCCATTTCCGATCTGCACCGTTCGAACGGAACATTCCTGTCATTCTTGCGTTGATTGGGATCTGGTACCGCAATTTCTTTAGCACGGAGACCGAAGTGATCCTGCCTTACGACCAGTATATGCACCGCTTTCCGGCGTACTTTCAGCAAGGAAACATGGAGAGCAACGGAAAATCGGCCGACAGGAACGGTAAGCGCCTTGCTTACCAGACCGGGCCGATCATCTGGGGGGAGCCGGGGACGAATGGACAGCACGCCTTTTACCAGTTGCTGCACCAAGGGACTGCATTGGTCCCGGCCGATTTTCTGGCGCCTGCAATCAGCCATAATCCGGTTGGTGAACATCACGCTGTTCTGCTATCCAATTTTTTTGCGCAGACCGAGGCCTTGATGCGAGGGAAGAGCCGGGAGGAGGTGTCAGCTGAACTTAAGAAGGAGGGGCACTCTGAAAAAGAGATTCAAAGGTTATGGCCTTTCAGGATTTTTGAAGGTAACAAGCCGACGAATTCGATTCTGTTTAAGCAGCTGACCCCGCGAACACTGGGTAACCTGATTGCGATGTATGAGCACAAGATCTTTGTCCAGGGCGTGATCTGGAACATCTTCAGCTTTGACCAGTGGGGTGTGGAACTCGGAAAACAGCTTGCCCGAAAAATCCAGCCGGAACTGAAGGACGAGCGGCCAGTCAGCACACACGATTCGTCTACGAATGGGCTCATCAACGTGTTCAAGGAGATGACAAAGGAAGGACGGGTGAATTGATGGTGCGATCCCGTTACGATAGACTGACGCAGCTGGGCAAGAAGGCAGATTTGCCCGGGAGCCCGAAGGCCGCCAAACTGGAACGCGTGCGTAACCCGCACCCTGATACCACCTATCTCATCCGATTCACGGCCCCGGAATTCACCTCTATCTGTCCGGTGACGGGTCAACCCGATTTTGCGCATGTCGTCATTGACTACGTCCCTGACCGATGGATCGTAGAGAGCAAGTCATTAAAGCTTTTTCTGGGAAGCTTTCGGAGCTATGGAGCCTTTCAGGAGGATTGCACGGTTTTGATCGCAAACAGCCTTGTCAAACTGCTGCAGCCCAAATGGCTCAGAATCGGTGGCTACTGGTATCCACGAGGCGGCATGCCCATCGACGTATTCTGGCAAACAGGCGAGCCTCCGAAAGGGCTGTGGGTACCTGATCAGGGCGTAGCGGCCTATAAAGGGCGGGGCTAAATCCGAGAAGGTCTATCGGGCGTAAGTCTCCGTCATTTCGCGCAGTCTCCTGGCGACATCCGGGGTCAACTGGTCGGACTTAAAGCGCCAGGCCCAGTTGCCCTTCTCGGTAGCTGGAGTGTTCATGCGGGCTTCAGATCCAAGACCCAAAACATCCTGCAAGGGCAAGATCACGGTGTCGGCGGCAGACATCATGAGCAGCCTTATGAGCTCCCAAGGGGCTGCGTCCGCAGAAATCTCCCGTCCTAAGTAACGGAAGAGTCTTTGTCTGTCATCCTGCGATGCTTCGTGCTCGAACCAACCTTTTGCGGTGTTATTATCATGCGTTCCCGTGTATGCCACGCAGTCTCTGGGCAGGTTGTGCGGTATATAGGGATTGTGCGGCATGTCCGAGTCGAAGGCGAAGAGTAGAATCTTCATGCCCGGGAATTCAAAGTGATGCATCACTTCCCTGACGTCCGGCGTGATCACGCCCAGGTCTTCCGCGATCATGGTAAGGTAGGGAAATTTTCTGCAGAGATGCGTAAAGAAGTCCATGGCCGGCGCTTCGACCCATCTGCCGTTGATGGCAGTGGGTTCGGTTGCGGGTACCTCCCAGTAACTGACAAACCCGCGAAAGTGGTCTACTCTCACGAAGTCCGCAATTCTCAAGCTGGCTGCGACGCGTCTCTCCCACCACGCGTAGTCCGAGTTTTTTAACACGTCCCAGCGGTAGATGGGATTGCCCCAACGCTGGCCGGTCTTGCTGAAATAATCCGGCGGCACTCCGGCGACGACAACGGGTTTTTTCCGGTCATCCAGCTTGAATAATTCCGGATTCATCCAGACGTCGGCGCTGTCGTCATTGACGTAGATGGGTATGTCGCCGATGATTTGAATATTCTTCTGATTACAATATCGCTTGACCTCGCTCCACTGCTTGAAGAAGAGGTACTGTAAGAACTTCTCCATCCCTATCTGGTCGGACAACGTATCTCGCGTTGCCCGTAACGCCTCAGGTTTCTTGTCGCGCAACTCTTCGGGCCAGTCGCTCCATGCCCGCCCTGACAAGTCGTTTCGTATGGCGGTGAAGAGAGTAAACCCCTCAAGCCACCACGCCTCATCTGTACAGAACCTCTCGTAAGCTACGTTTGGTCCAGCTGCCTTGAACCGGGCATAGGCCAGCCCCCAGAGCGCTCTCTTGAATTCGTGGACGGCCTCGTGGTCTATGGGATGTTCGGGAAACTGCGGTGAATATTGCAGCTCGCTCGCATCGAGAAGCCCCTCCTGCACAAGCAGCTCTGGGCTTATGAGGATGCTGCTACCCGCGAATGCGGAGGTACTCGCATAGGGTGAGTTGCCGTACACAGGCATAGTGGGGCCCAGTGGAAGGATTTGCCAATAGCTCTGCCCTGACTCAGTGAGGAAATCGATAAACCGATATGCTGCCGGCCCCAGGTCTCCCACACCGAATGGGGAAGGAAGTGATGTTACATGGAGAAGGATGCCGCTTCCTCGTCTCTTCATCTGTCTGCCTCCCCGCGTCTGGTTTGGTGACGGGTACCCGACCACAGTGCCGTATTTACTATGATAACACAGGGAGCGACTCTTGTCGAAGAAGCCATGCGCGCCTGCCATGCTCCGCAGACAGAATCCTTTTTTTCGGGACAACTGAAAGGTTGCGGAAATGCCTGGGCAGCAGGTTGGGAATTTTTTTCCGCTTGGAGAAGAGGACGCGAGGAAGCGGCAAGTGCGATGAAGTGATGAAGCGATGATGCGGAAATGCCAGCGCCAGCATTGACAGGCACAGCCTCATTGCATCGATAACTTGGGCATGCTAATTGCAAAAGCCACCTTTATGCGTCACACGAGAAGTAAGACGACAAGGTATTATGAGAATCGGAAACAGCTCAACACAACCGTATTGCAGCTTTGCCATTTGCTGGGACTCAGCTGTGCGCGTTACCGCAAGTTCAGGAGCATGCAGGCCCCTGAACTCATCCTGAACGTGGAAACGATGCTGATGAAGAAGTACATGTCCCGGTTGGTCGAGGCCGAATCCCGTTGCGTCAACTGAGTCCGACGGTATAAGAGCTTCTCTTCCTTCACGATGCCCTAACTGTCTGGGTAAGGGGCAGGGAGGGCTTCCCGAAAAACTCCCCTTTACTGACAGTAACAAGGCAAAACCTTGACAATGCAGACAATCGCCCTTACAATCACATTTCAAGCGGATAGCGCAGATCGAAAAAATGAGCTCTAAAAAACGATGACCACGAAGCGAGCCTTACTCGCCGCATTGGCGCTTCTTCCTATCTTTCTGTTCGTCCTTGTTTCTTCGTTGCCGGCTGAAACTAAAGAGTCGGTGTCAGAAACCGTTCTGTCAAGCGGACTGAAGGTTTTGCTGCTCGAAAACCATAAGGCCCATGTCGTTACCTTTCAGGTTTGGTATCGCGTAGGGTCTCGTAATGAAGAATATGGCAAGACAGGCCTTTCCCACCTCCTTGAACACATGATGTTCAAAGGCACAGAAAAAATTGGCCCCGGTGAATTATCCCGTATCATCCAGGAGAACGGCGGCCAGCACAACGCGTTTACATCTGCTGACTCTACTACCTATTTCCAGAACTTCAGCGCGGATCGGATCAACGTCTCGCTGGAACTTGAATCGGACCGAATGCAGCATCTCATGCTGCGCGAGCAGGATTTTCGGACCGAACGATCAGTAGTGATGGAGGAACGAAGGCTTAGAACGGACGATAGCCCCAAAGCGATCCTCTGGGAACAGCTTGAAGCAACTGCATTTCAGTCACAGCCGTATCACTGGCCGGTCATCGGATGGATGCAGGACATCGCACGGCTCACGCTGGATGACCTGAAGAGCTATTACCAACGCTATTACAATCCTGCCAATGCGGTGCTGGTTGTTGTGGGTGATTTTAGGAAAGATGAGCTTTTGAGCAGGATCGAGCGGTTCTTTGGCACGATACCGAAGGGGGCGAGGCCTGAGGAGCAGGTGTCTCTCGAGGAGCCTCAGCAGGGAGGACGGCGGACTATCGTTAAGAAAGAGGCCCGGCTCGCTTCTCTGGTCATGGGGTATCACGTACCTAACCTCCGCGAGCAGCAAAGGCAGGGTAGCCAGCAGGACAGCTACGCGCTGGAGGTTGTGGAAGCTCTGCTTGGTTCAGGAGAAAGCTCAAGACTTCAAACGAGCCTCGTACGCAGCAAAAAACTTGCTCTCGGTGTCGGGGTTAATCACCCACTCCTCTCGAAGGATCCCAGTCTCTTTTCCATCAGTGCGGATGTGCTTCCTGACAAGGATGTGGCAGATGTAGAGAAAGCCATTGACGAGGAGATAGAACGCCTGCAGAGAGAGCCGGTTAGCGAACGGGAACTGCAGAAGGCGAAAAACAAGATGGAAGCAGGATTCGTTTTTCATCAGGACTCGCTCTTTTCTCAGGCTATGGAGCTTGCTCAGTATGAAATGGTGTTGAGCTGGAGGAATATTGATGAGTATCTCCCCGGCATCCGTAAGGTTTCCGCGGAAGATGTCCAACGAGTAGCAAAGCGTTACCTTGTGCCCGATAACAGGACCGTTGCGGTTCTTGTACCCCTTCCGCCCAAAGGAAGTGCGCCACGGTTACCGGATCCTTCGACGCGAGAACAGGGGGTCAAATAAGGAGTTTTTCGATGGTGAGGGCAAACTCTCTCAAGTTACCCAAGTGGCTCAGCCTTGCTGTGGGTGTGGCGATCTGGTTGTCGCTCTCGTGCGGTCTTCTCAACGCCATGCCGCCTGCGCAGAGGATAGTTCTTCCCAACGGTCTTATTGTGATCACATCAGAAGAACATGCCCTACCGTTCGTAACATTCAAGCTGCTCCTTCATGCGGGAGCGAGAAGAGACCCTTCCGGGCAAGGGGGCCTGGCGAGTCTCACTGCGCGAGCCCTGCTCTTTGGCACGCAGAAGCAAAGTATGGCAAGCATCAACGAACAGCTCGATTACATAGGTGCTCCCCTTTCTGCTGACGCAGGGAGGGATTACGCGGTAATCTCCTTTCGCGTGCTTAAGAAAGATCTGGCGGATGGGCTGAAGCTCTTTGCCGAAGTACTCACCCAGCCCGCATTCCCTGTGGAGGAGGTGGCGAACGAGAAGACGCGGACTTTGGCCGCCATCAGGGCTTCAGAGGACCGGCCGGGAGAGGTGGCGGAGAAGGCTTTTTTGAACGCCCTCTACGGAGCAGGGCCTTATGGTCAACCGGTGATCGGCACAAAAGAGTCGGTGGAAAAATTAACGGTCGATGAATTGCGTCAGTTCTATGATTCCTGTTATGACCCCAATAACAGCATCATGGTAATTGTGGGGGACCTTGGGGAAAAAGAACTGAAAGATACCATACTGCCTAAGGTCGCTGGATGGCAGAAGCGCGGTCTACCTGCCGCCACTCTGGAAATAAAAGCCGAGAGCGCAAAGAAGACGGTCGCGATCGACCGTCCCCTGACCCAGGCTAACCTGATCCTCGGCCACGGAGGTATAAAGAGAGACAACCCTGATTTTTACGCGGTAACGGTCATGAATTATATCTTCGGCGGCGGGGGGCTTACATCGCGCCTTATGCAGGAGATCAGAGAAAGAAGGGGCTTGGCGTACTCGGTCTACAGCGGTTTCGATACAGGCAAATATCAGGGATCGTTCCAGATTGTGCTGCAGACGAAGAACGCGTCTGCCCGTGATGCGATCCAGTTCGCTCTGGCAGAGATGTCGAGGATGCGCACACAACTGGTCTCAGAAAAGGAACTGGACGGCGCAAAAAAGTATCTGATCGGAAGTTTTCCTCTGAGACTTATCACTCAGGACGGTATAGCCAGCTTCCTGATGCAGCTAGAGTATCAGGACCTTGGTTTTGACTATGCAGAGCGTTACCCGGGTCTCATTCAGGCTGTCACCGCCGAGGATGTACTCAGGGTGGCAAGGGCGTATCTGCACCCTGAAAACTATATTCTCGTGGCGGTGGCTAATTTGAAAGAGGCCGGCCTTGAACAGTAATACCAATTCGCCTTCAAGCGTATACCTTCGTTGTCGCTGCGTCGCTCTCCTCGACGTACTTCTGAGTACGCCTGCGTCGGCTCCTCGCTGCCGCCTCGGTCTCCATCTTGAATGCAAATTGGAATACCATGACCTTGAAGAAGAGGAATATAGGGTTCGAGGGATCAGATTCTGATGGTCGAAACCTTCACACCTGGGACCCTTGAATCCTTTGTACAGTCGTAGGTGCTGTGTTGCAGGACTACACGAAATAAGGGGGTAAGACCGATGAGAGTGCGGATCGATGGAGAGGCGTGTGTTGGTGACGGGACGTGCGTTGAAGTATGCCCGGAGATTTTCGAAATGGCAGGAGAGATTGCGCGAGTGAAGATGGAAAAGGTACCGGATGAGCTGCAGAAATCGTGCAGGGAAGCGGCCGACGAGTGTGTCGTCGAAGCTATAATGATCGAAGAGTAATTTCTTTCACATGTGATCCTGAGAATTTTGTCCTGGGATCTTTACGAGGTTCTTCTTCTTAACCTTAACCTGGCATTATTTTCGTCAGGCAAGGCTGCGAAGAAGATCGAGGCTCTTTTCAAGATCCTCAGCTTCGATGATCTCGAGTATTACCCGTAGTCCTTGCTTTCGTGCCAAAAGTTCTTTGAGGGCCCGCAGCTCCCTGCAGTCTTCTGTAAGGCCCCAGTGGTCCCGGATGCCTCCGCGAATACCATTGACCCTGTGCATATGGACAAAGTCGATGGCGTCAAGAAGGTCCGGCTCCAGAGTTCTCACGAATTCGATGGAATCTATTCCTGCCACTTCGAGATGGCCTATGTCCAGGGTTATCGACCCGGCATATTCCCTCCAGAACCACTTTATATCCTTGTTAGCGCCTGCGTTTTCTATTGAGACGAGACAAAGTCGGGAGAGTTCGGCGAGACCTTGACGATACGTGTCGGCCGCCTCACCGGCGAGTCTCTTTCCTCCCTGCATGGATTCGTCGTGGATAATAAGTGCAAGGTCCGCGTGAAGGGCCATCACGTGCAGGTCATCCATCAGTATCTTTCTGCGCTCCGGCCGCAGCTCTGACAGTCCGTACTCCACGGGGTGAATCACATACCTGATGTGCGCTGACTTGCATGCGTCGACGGTTTTGAGCATGGTATCCACGGCATTCGGCCACCGACGAAAAACAGAGACTTGAAGAAAGTCAGCCGGAAAGAGACTTATCTCGTGTGGTTGCGTTACCCTGTAGGCACACTCGATTCCATGGCGGTTTTTACCGAGGAAACTCTCGGTCGGTATGTCACTCAAGATACGGGGCCCATTGGTTAGCTGTCTGGAGGATGTAGTTCTTGGTGACGTCCTTGACTATACGGTTATGGCCGGGTAGCAGGACATTTACGTCGAGCTCTGCCAGCTTTAGTAGTGAGCTTCTTAGCTGGGACGCGTCTGCACCGTGCAGATCAAACCGGCCTATTGCATAATCCGCATAAATCACGTCTCCTGGTATCAGGATGCCCTTGCTCTTATGGTACAAGGCTATGCCACCCATCGAATGACCGGGAATATGGAGAACCTCCCAGCTCATGTCCCCGATCTCCAAAGTCTCTCCGCCCTGAAGCTTCCTATGCACCCTGAACTTGAAGGCATCATCCTTGAGCCTGTATTGTGTCTGGCACATCTGTTTGAACATCTGCATGCCGTAGACCCCTCTATCATCACCCTCTTCGATCGGTTCCGCCTCGAGCGTATGGATCCAGAGCTCTGCTGATGGTATATCCTTCATTATCTCGGCAAGGCAGCCGATGTGGTCAAGATGAGTGTGCGTCATGATGACCCTCTTTATCGAGGAAAGCTTTACACCAGCCTTTGTGACGGACTGGAGTTTATAGTTTCCTCGCCCCACGAGGCCTGCATCCACAAGGGTGAGATCTCCTGATGAAGGCATGCCGACAAGATACACGTGGGAATCTGGTATCATTTCGTCCTGTCCCTGGATAAAATAGACGCCTTGCGTCACTTCAGTCATTGAGCAGCTCCTTGGGAAGATGGGTTGCGCCGGGATGGAGCGTTACAGCGTGATAGCTTAAACTATCGGCCTTCTCTTTTCAAGCTGCTTGGCAAGGGCTGTCATTTAAGAATCAAAACCGGACTGGTTTAAAATTCAAAACCGGACTCAGTAACGCAGGATCTTGAGATCAGCAGTTTTGATCTTCTGTATGTCCATCAGTTTGCCCTTGGACCAGAAGCGTATTTCCGTAAGCATGGTCGTGTGATCGGGTACCATTCTCAGCTCTATCTTCTGGTACGGGTCTGCTCCTGCTACCCGCAATTCAATGCCATCTATGGATACCTTCCGGTAGGCATTGGTGGTTCTTTCTTCCCGGATGCAGAAGATGTCCTTGGTTGATTCAAACGGATAGGGTACCTTGAAGGGGCGGAAGAGATGGGTGCCTTCCCGGAGTGCTCGTTCGAACCGGGTCAGGGGAATCTCGCCCGTCGTGCTGTGGACCTGGTGCTCATTGTACCGTCGCACCTCGCCGCGCAACACCTCCCGTACCCCTTCCAGGGTGCGCACGCCCTCCCGGGCGCACAGCCGGACGATCCGGTCCTGAAGCCAGCGGTACGGCCGCTCGATTTTTCCTTTCGCTGCGGCGGAGAGAGCATACACCACCTGTACCCTGCATTCGTTCGTGACCCGTTTCCACTGGGGGTCGATCTCGTCAGTCTTCAGATAGTGCTTCTTCCATACCGCATCTCTTCGTTCCACGAAGCGGAATATCGAATGGCTGTCGACATAGTACGACAGGGGAAGGCCGTGCGGAAGCCAGACGCTCTCCAGCGATACGATATGGTCCCATCGCCGTTCGTGTTCGACGATCGTGGCATAGAGGAGGTAACGGCTGTAATCATCAAGGCTGGTGATCAGGTGCCACCGCGCATCGACGTAAGGCGACCAGCGGTGCTCGGAGGAGTCGTGTTGAATCAACTCGCCGGCATAGTGGGTTATGACCTCTCGATCGTGAGCCTTCCTGACAGGCCGTTCCCGGTAAAAGCCCCCTTTTTTGCCCTGTCGATGATGGTGGGCAGGGATACGTTCCGCTTATGCTTCTTCGTGAGCTGGTCGCGTATGAAGCTGTAATTATAGAACCGGACCGGCATCGCGGGATCATCGATGAGTGTTTTCTCCACCTTAAGCTCCTTGAGGATGGCCTTTTCGAGATCGTCACACCGATCTTGTGGTTGTGGCCGGTACGGCTGTACCCGACGCTGAAAGCACGGCCGCCCTCCTTATACCGCTTCACCCACTCGAAGAACTGGCTGCGACTCAGTCCGAGCATATCCCCCGCCTGGCTCGCGCTCAGCTCCTTCTCTATGTATTTGCTCAGGATCGCTCCCACTTGTTCGTCGCTCAGCCTGTTGTGTAACTGTCTGGACATAGCCTCTCCTCTCTGGATAATGTGAGCTGCACGTTACCTTACCACAGAGGAGTCCGGTTTTGATTCTTACGACAGTCCGGTTTTGAAATTTTGCTAACAGCTGCTTGGCAAGGGCGCTTGGCAAGGGGCCTTGTTGCGCCTGCTCCCTGGAATCCCCATGGGCGGTTGCGACAGGATTCAGGGCGTCCATGTTTCAGGGCGTAACGTATACTCCAGACATGCACCAGGCCAAAAACGCTATGAGATCTCAACAAGATAAGCACCCCCAAAGACCGCTCGCGTAAAGCTATAATCCATAAGGATCGCTGTCCTACTGCCGTGAGGAATAGCTATCCGGCGTATGGCTTCTGTCTGTGAGACCTTACCCAGGTAGACCTGGGTTATCTTCAGATCCTGGCGCCGTGAGATTACCTTCGACACGATGTCTGCTATACATGTTGCATCTCGTCCGCACCTGCCTTACCATTGTAGAGAAGGCTATCAGGCACGACTCGTATACGGATTAGCCTTGTGAAACAAACAATAAAAATATGGATTGGCATGACGGTCCAGGCTCTATCCACCGGATCGCTGATCGGTCAGGGACCTGAAAACAGCTATCGAAAGATTGACAGAAGAAACGGAGGAACAACATGATACCACAAATTAAAAAGATTCTTTATGCCACGGATCTTACAAAGAATTCGGCGTACGCGTTTTATTTCGCTTCTGATCTGGCTCAAAAAAATGAT
>DATFYE010000105.1:0-42073 GCA_035315185.1 Syntrophorhabdales bacterium
GAAGCTAAACTTGTCGAGGACATAGGTGTAGCTCAGGGTCAGGTCGGTCTCGTTGAAGCTCTGGTGGCCCGGGTCATCCGGATTAAAGTTCTGGGTCGCCTTTTCGTGGCTGTCGATGTTACCCCAGAAGCTCGCCGTGAACCCCTTGTAGGAAGCACTCAAGGAAGGCTGAATGATGAGGCTGTCTTTACCCAGCTGGTAGCCACGGAACATGTACTGGTTGAGGAAGGAAACCGAAGCGGTGCCGGTTACCGGTTCCTCGGCAGGGGGCTTTGCGGCCTCGCCCTTCTGCTCGCCGGAGGGTGCAGCCGGCGCTGTTGTTGTGAGCGGTTCAGTCACCGCTGCCTTGGGCGCCTCCTTCGCTTCCTGAGCCCGGAGCACCCCGGTCGTGCAAGCTACCACAAGAAAGATTGTAAGAAGAATAACTGCTACTGTTTTCACTACGCACCTCCTGAGTATTGATCACAACGGCCTTTCAGGCAAATAAAAAAGGCGTCTTGCATCCCACCGTTCTTTCAAAATCCTTCGATGGATGGAAGACGCCTTAGTCTTCGGCCGCTGCAAAAAAAATGACGTTCACTTTGGAACGTCACTGTTTTCGCACATCATTGTGCTTGCTGCTACTTCGTTATATCCCTACAAGTAAGAAATCTCAGTTTTGGTAACCTGTCCCACCGAGCCATTTCCGTTGAGTTGCTCATATCTCGCCTTCAGCTTGTTTCTGACCTTTACAACCGCTACATGGGAGATACCGAGTTTTTTGCCTACTTCCCTGGTTGTCATCCCTTCCATAGAAAGCGCGAGAACATCACGTTCCCTTTGAGTCAGACCGCTTTGCAACAGGGCTTCGACCTGCATTTTCCCGTCGACATAATCAAACGCTGCAACATCCTCTGCCTCCAGGATCTCCTCCAGCCGGCCAGCTTCCTCATCTACTATGCTGTCAAGACTGACCAGTGGTGCCTTATCCTGCACCTTACGAATGTAATTCTTGAGATGATAATAGCATCCCTGCAAGACGTAACTATCTGTCTTGTCATCGAGAGCACCACCCTGAAAATCGGTCCAGAGATGTAGCAAGGCCTCCTGAAACAGGTCGTCATGGTCCATGAAGGTGAAGTGGCCGTTCAGCTTTTGCGCGATGCGCTGCAGCGTAGGCGCGATTCTTTTGATCAGGACATCAAATGAGCCATCGAACGACATATTCAGCCTTTATACTTATTCGTAATGGGCACCCGGCGGTCCTTCCCGAATGCCTTGGGTGTTATCCGTATGCCCGGTGGAGACTGTCTTCGCTTGTATTCGCTCATATCCACCATCTTTATAACCCTGTTCACCGTCTCAGGATCATACCCTGCCCTGATGATCTTCGCTGCATCCTCATCCTCCTCCACATACGCTTTGAGAATGGGGTCGAGCGTGTCATAGGGTGGAAGCGTGTCTGTGTCTTTCTGATCAGGCTTCAATTCAGCACTGGGCGCCTTTGTAAGAACCCGCTCAGGTATCGCCCTGCTCAAAGAATTTCTCCAGCGGCAGAGCCTGTAGACCAATGTTTTCGGCACGTCCTTGATGACTGCGAATCCTCCGGCCATGTCTCCATAAAGCGTCGCGTACCCGACGCTCATCTCCGATTTGTTGCCCGTAGTGAGGACGAGCCAGCCGAATTTATTGGACAGAGCCATGATGATATTGCCCCTGATCCTCGCCTGGATGTTTTCTTCCGTGATATCAGGCTGCAACTCCGAAAAGTTCGGAGAGAGGGTTTCCAGGTACGCGTCGTAAATACGCTCAATCGATATCTCGAAGAAACGCACATCCAGATTCTCGCACAACTCCCGTGCATCGACACGCGACGCCTCTGATGAGAAACGAGATGGCATGAAGACGCACATGACATTCTCTTTCCCCAGCGCGTCAGCAGCAAGTACGGTCACTAGAGCGGAATCGATACCTCCACTCAATCCCAGGACAACCTTCTTGAAGCCGTTTTTCTGAACGTAATCACGCAGACCGAGGAGTAGAGCCTGGTAAACCTCCTCCGCAGGCTTTAGAGGTGGGGCGATCCGCCTCTCCAGAGGAACGCTCGCGGACCGGGAAGGTTTATCCTTTACCTTGACCAGTCTCCTGGCAGACCGCACTGTCCCTTCTTCGGGAAGTTTGACGTCTACTATCAGCAGATCCTCTTTGAAGGCTTCTGCCCGCGCCAGCAGCGTGCCGTTTTTATCTATCACCATGCTCTGACCGTCAAAAACCAGTTCGTCCTGTCCGCCGACCATATTGGTATACGACATTACCACGCCGTTGTTTCTTGCCTGAGTCTCAATAATTTCTTGCCTGAGTTTGATTTTGCCGGCATGATACGGGGATGCGTTGATGTTACAGATAAATCTTGCCCCGTAACGGGCCTGTGCCGCTGTCGGTCCGCCCGGCATCCAGATATCTTCGCAGATGTTTACGCCGAACGGGTGCTGCCCGAACAGAAAAACAAGGGGGTTCTTGCCTGAGTTGAAGTAGCGCTTTTCATCAAAGACAGCGTAATTGGGGAGACGCATCTTATGATATATGCCCTTAATCTCCCCAGCGCTTATGACGGCAGCACTGTTATAAACTCCGCGGCGGCCCTTATCCACGAAACCTACGACCGCGACGATATTCCGGATGGACCGGGACAACTCCTGCAGAGCAGCTACATTGTCCTCCACGAACTTGGGTTTCAGGAGAAGGTCTTCGGGCGGATAGCCTGTCACGGCCAGTTCTGGAAAGGAGACGATATCCGCGGCGTATCTTTCTGCCTTTTCCGCGTACTCCAGAATCTTCCGGCAGTTACCATTGAGGTCGCCCACCGTGCAGTTTATCTGCGCAAGCGCTATTCGAATTGTTGTCTCCATCTGCCAATCACCGCAACAAAAAAGGCGTCCTCAACCCGCTGGTTAAGGACGCCTCAGTCCTATTCTTCTATCATTCATCGACAACTGAAAGACATCAGTGTCTTTTTTATTCATCAATTGTAGCGCAGAACGCGCTGTCTGTCAAGCGTTTAGCGCCTCACCACTTACCTTCTCATATCCGAAGCAACAATGATCGCCTCTGCCACCTCTCGCATACTCTTACGCAGATCCATGCTTTTTCTGTGGATTCTCTTATACGCTTCGTCCTCAGGAATACTCAGCTCCCTCATGAGCACGCCTTTCGCTCGCTCCACCAACTTTCTCGTCTCCAGAGCCTCCTTAGCCGCGAGAATCTCCTGATCGAGCCGCGTATTCTCTATTGCCACGGCCGCTTGATTGGCAATCGCCTGCAGAATATCTGTTTCCTCCCTGGAAAAGCTGTACTCTTTCTGCGTGTAAAAGTTGATGACGCCGATGACCCTGTCCTTGATCAGCATGGGAATACAGAGCATCGACACCAGCCCCTCTTTCTTGGCAATCTCGGGATACATGAACCCTGGTTCTTTCCTCACGTCCCGCACCGTGATCGGTCGTTTTTCCTTCACCACCCTGCCGCTGATCGACTGCCCCACCTTCAGATTCTGCTTGGTGAGATACTCCTGGCTCAAGCTCTGAGTAGCCGCAATCACAAGCTCCTGTTTCTTCTCGTCGAGGAGCATTATGGAGCAGATCTTGGAACCCATCACCTGCGCCGTAGTGGTTACGATGAGCTGCAGTATCTCCTTCAGGTAATAATCCGACACAATAGTCCTGCTTATCTCTGATAGAAGGTCCAGCTGTTTTGCCTTTTTCTTGACCTCCTGGTAGATAATCGCATTCTCTATGGCGCTGCCCAGGTAGCGGGAAATGGTGAAGAGCAAGTTAATCTGAGACTCAGGGTACTGGTGCTCCTTCTTGCTGTGAATATTCATTACCCCGATGATCTCATTTTTCGAAAGGATGGGGACCGCCAAAAACGATTCGTACTTGTCCTCGGCAAGGTTGGTAAAGCTCTTGAAGCGCGGGTCCTTGTAGGCCTCCCGTGTGAGCGCAACCGGCGTCTTCTCTTTTGCCGCCCAGCCTGTTACGCCCTCGCCCAGTTTGAGCCTGATATTTCCGACTGTGTTTGTCCGGGGGTTGCTCGATGCCCTCAACACAAGCTCATGGTGCTGAGCATCATAAAGATATATGAAGCAGGAGTCGGCTAAGGTGATCTCTCCCACCATCTTGAGTATTCTGCCCAGCAACTCTTCCAGCTCCAGGTTGCTGCTCACGTACTCAGCCACTTTCCGGAGCATCATCAATTCCTGCTCTCTGGAGTCCAGTTTTTCAGGAGACTTTTTCGATCTCACAGGATACCCTTTCGAGAGATTTGAGGGCGGCAGTCCGTAAAACTATAGAGGAGAGCGCCGTTTTTGTCAATCGTCAGCACCAAATACAGTTACCGGCGTCCTACGCCCGGGCCTAGCGGTCTGACTTTATGCACGGACAGCAGGCTCTACAACTAGCCGCTGCTGAGTTGCGTCGAGAAACGCGTATCCTCCGTTGGGCAGGGTCAGCTTGTCCCGCACGTGCCCGAACTGGAGGCCATAGAGGCAGGGTTTTTGTAAAGGGAGGAGCCGGTCTTTGATGATGTCGAGCAGTCGTACGCGCGGCTCCACATGATCTCCACGCGTCGTATATTCACTACGGGTAAAGCTACCAAAGACTACTGCACTCGCTGCTTGCAGCTTATTCGCAAGGAGCAGCTGTGTCAGATAACGGTCAATGCGATGAGGCCTTTCATCGATATCCTCGAAGAAAAGAATCTTGTCCTGCGTATCGGCTTCCCATTCTGTCCCGAGTGTGGAGACAAAAATTGACAGGCACCCTCCAACGAGTTGTCCGCTAGCTTCGCCAGGGTATAGCGTGAGCATCTTCCTGCCCGGCCTGTTCCGTACCTGTATGCTCTCTTCCGGGGTTGTCAGCATTCTGAAGAACGCAGCTTCAGTAAAGGGCGTGAACGACTGACCAAACTCTGTCGCAACCATGGGTCCGTAGAAAGTGACGAGCCCGCACCTCTTCAGCATGGCGATCTGCAGTATGGTTATGTCACTATAGCCGACAAAAATCTTGGGATTCCGGGAAATGAGCCCGAAGTCTACATAGGGCAGCATCCGGGCAGTGCCCGCCCCTCCCTTGACGCAGAAGATAGCATCGATGGCAGGATCAGCAAAGGCCCGGTTCAAATCATCTGCTCGATTCTCGTCTTCACCCGCAAAAAGGAGCATGGCATCCCGCACGTGTGCCCCTTCGACCACCCGGTATCCGCGTTCTTCAAGGAGGCGCTTGCCTCTTTCAAGAGACGCCACATCAACCACGGCAGAAGCAGGGGCAACCAGGCAAACGGTTGCACCTCGTTTTAATGTCAGCGGCTTAATAAGCATGGCAGTAGGTTTTGACTCTATCATATTTATCTTTCTTACACACCCTGTTTTGTGATAAAAGAATATGTCCATGCCACGACGCACCGATAAGACTTCTGATTTTGAACGGTGGAGCGAGGCCCTGCTTAGCCCGGAATGGGAAACGCGACTCAACGCGACGGAAGCCCTGGGCAAAATGAAAGACAAGAGGGCCGTGAAGTCCCTCCTTGCCGCGCTCAAAGATGAAGATGAATATGTACGGGAAGGCGCAGCCTGGGCACTTGGTCAGATAGGGGATCAAAGCGCGGTTCCCGCCCTTATCGCCGCAGTAAAGGACAAGGATAAGTACGTGCGTGAGGGCGCTGTGACTTCCTTGGGCGACCTTGCGAATAAGAGGGCTATAAAGCCTCTCATTCAGGCCCTTAAGAGTGGGGATGAATCAATGAGGCGAACCGCAGAAAAGGCCCTCCTCAACCTGGGAGAGCCGGTGATAGAAGAGCTACTTCTGCTTCTCAAGGACAGCGACTGGGACATCAGGTGGAGGGCAGTCCATGTACTCGGGGCCACCAAAAACAAGAAAGCATGTGAACCCCTCATCGCCAGATTAGGGGATGAGAATAGGTATGTGCGAGAGGCAGCGGCAATCGCCCTCGGCGAGATCGAGGACAAATCCGCTGTGGAGCCACTCATCAAGGCGCTACAGGATGAGAACAAATACGTGCGAGAGGAAGCGACTACCGCGCTCGCAGAAATCAGAGACAAGCGGTCCGTAAGCCCTCTGATCAAGGCATTGCACGACAAGGATTGGGGTGTGCGCTGGGGAGTGGCTAATGCCCTCGGAGAGCTGGAGGATCCGATCGCCATTGATCCCCTCATTAAAGCGCTGGACGACGAGGTGCGCTACGTGCGGGAAGGTGCAGCCTCTGCCCTGCAAAGGATAGGAAAACCGGCGGTCAAGAAGCTGATAGAGAATCTGCAGGATCCCAGCGCCAACGTCCGCCGCTGGTCAGCATGGACTCTCGGAAAGATAAAAGACCAGAGAGCCGCGAAATACCTCATCAACGCCTTGCAGGATAAGGACAGCGGGGTACAGTTCGCCGCCGAAGTAGCGCTCACCGAGCTTGAGGAGTAAGCGTACGCCCGCCACGCCAAGACCCGCCTCCACCGTCATGTTACTAAGAGAACAACACCCGACAGGATTTGAGGCTTTCCTGCTGAGGCGACACCAGAAAAGCGTCTTCATGGCGGGCAACTACGTGTACCCCGGAGGCACTGTCGACAAAGGTGATGATAGCGAAGAAGTGCTTTCCTGTTGTGTAACCGGGACTTCGTGGGGCACGAACAACGCTGGCCGTCTTCCTGCGGATCTTCCCGGGTATCGTGTTGCAGCTATTCGCGAGCTGTTTGAAGAGGCCGGCGTGCTGCTCGCCTGCAGGACGGATGGGACGCCTTTTCAGCTCTTGAATGAAGCGGAGCAGGAAAGATTTGTCGATTATAGAAAGAAGCTCAACGCACGTCAGCTCACCATGGTTGAACTCGCGAGGGAGGAACATCTCCTCCTTGCCCTCGATCAACTCTATTACTACACGCACTGGATAACACCAGAAGCAAACCCGGTGCGGTTCGACACGAGGTTCTTCGTTGCGCGCCATCCTTTAGACCAGGAGGCGAGCCCCGATCTGAAGGAGACGACCGACGGCATCTGGATCGCCCCAAGACCGGCGCTGGAAGCGAATGCCCAGGGGGCTGTACCTTTAAGTCCGCCCACGCTGAAAACGCTTGAAGACGTGGCCCGGTTCGATACTCTCGACTCTTTCGTGGGCTCCTTGCGAGGCGCAGAAAGGAAACCCCCGGTGCTTCCCGTCAGCGTTACCATCTCGGGAGAGACTGTCCTGATTTACCCCTGGGATCCTGAATACGAAGCATACAAAACAGGTACAGTCGAGCAAGCTGCTCTCGACGCCTCTCACGGCCGCCCATCCACGCCCTCTGACAACACAACCCGACTGGTCTATCGAGGAAAGCTCTGGCTGCCTTACGTCAAGTAATACCGATTCGCCTTCCTCCTCCGGATTTGTCCCACGTGGGTAGCCCTCACCTTGACAATGAAAAAGGCCCGCTCTAGATTCTAAGCAGGTTTGATCGGCCACGTCACGATCAGATCACGATGCTTCTGAAAAGACACAAAGAGGGCCTGCGATCAGCAGTTTCACGGCCACTCAAAAAACGAAGGCAGGGCAAGATCATGGTTGACCAAGCAGAACTGGGAAAGCTGGCCAGGTTGATTCGTTACTACATTCTCGTCTGTACCACGGAAGCAGGCTCCGGGCACCCCACGTCTTCTCTCTCTGCCACGGATCTTATGGCCGCGCTTCTTTTTGGCGGCTACTTCAGATATGATGCCGACCACCCGGAGCACCCGAACAACGACCGTCTCATCTTTTCGAAAGGGCACGCTTCACCTTTGTTCTATGCTTTATGGACCGCAGCAGGAAAAGTTACGGAAGAGGAGCTGATGACCTATCGCAAGTTCGGCAGTCCCCTGGAAGGTCACCCCACCGTTAACTTCCGCTACGTCGAGGCAGCGACAGGCTCTTTGGGACAGGGCCTTCCGATCGGCGTCGGAATAGCCCTGAACGCCAAGTATCTTGATAAGCTCCCTTACCGGACGTACGTGCTCCTCGGTGACAGTGAGATGGCAGAAGGCTCGCAATGGGAAGCATTGGAGATCGCCGCGCATTACAAGCTCGACAACCTGGTGGGCATCATTGACGTGAACCGGTTGGGCCAGCGCGGAGAAACCATGTATGGGTGGAACCTTGACGTCTACGCAAAGAGGGTCAATTCCTTCGGATGGGAAACGATTCTGATCGACGGCCATAACTTTTCGGAGATCCTCTTTGCTTATGAAAAAGCAGTGAAAGGCACGGGCAAGCCTTTGATGATCATCGCCAGGACTATTAAAGGCAAGGGTGTACCGTTAGTTGAAGATAAGAACGGTTGGCACGGTAAGCCGCTGAGCAGACAACAGCTTGAAGAGGCACTCCCGGGTTTAGGCGAGGTGGACAGGTCTTTGCGCGGCAAGATAGCAAGACCGGAAGATCTGAAACCTGGAAACCCAATACCGACGGCCATTCCGGAGCCGTCGTACGAGGTAGGCAAACCGATCGCAACAAGAAAAGCATACGGCAATGCGTTGAAACGTATCAAACCGGCATTCCCCGCCATCACGGCCGTGGACGGGGAAGTGAGCAACTCCACTTTTGCGGAAATTTTCAAGGATGCTTACCCGGATGCGTATTTCGAGATGTACATTGCTGAACAGAACATGGTGGGGGTGGCTCAGGGACTCGAAACCAGCGGAAAGATACCTTTTGCTTCAACCTTCGCAGCATTCTTCACGCGCGCCTTCGACCAGATCAGGATGAGCCAGTACTCACGGGCGAATATCAAGTTTGTCGGCTCCCATGCGGGTGTGTCCATAGGTGAGGATGGTCCTTCCCAGATGGGCCTCGAAGACATTGCCATGTTCAGAACAATCCAGGACAGCGTGGTGCTTTATCCTTGCGATGCCTACGCGACGGAACGGCTTGTCGAAGAAGCGGCAAAGCAGAAGGGTATTGTCTACATTCGCACAACGAGGGAGGCAACACCGCTTCTCTATAGTCCGAAGGATACGTTCCCCATTGGAAAATTCAAAACACTGAGGCGAGGCCAGAACGATGCTGTCGCTCTGATAGCGGCGGGGGCGACCGTTTTTGAGGCTCTCAGCGCATACGACGAACTCAAGAAGGAAGGCATTCAGGCGCGTGTGATCGACCTCTATTGCATAAAACCCATCGAGAAAGAGGCGCTTGACGAAGCGACAGAAGGGGTGAAAAATATCATCACCGTCGAGGATCATCGGCCGGAAGGAGGCATCGGCGAAGCAGTGAGAAGCGCTCTCGCAGATAGCCGCAAAGCGATATCTGTTTACTCACTCGCCGTAAGAAAGATGCCGAGGAGCGGCAAACCTAACGAGCTCATCGACTACGAGGAGATATCGAAAGGCGCGATCGTCAAAAAGGTAAAGGAGATACTATGAGACCCGCTGGACTGAAAACGAGAATATTTCTGGACGGGGGAGACCCTGACGAGACAAGGCAAGCGATCGACCTTCTCGGATTCCTTGACGGACAGACAACAAACCCCACGCTCATCTCGAAGAACCCTGAGGTCCGCGAAGCTATTGATCGAGGGGTTCGCTTCAGTGAGAAAGAGATCATCGCCTTTTACCATGACCTGGTAAAAAAAATCTCGGCAATGATCCCCCAGGGGTCGATCTCGGTCGAGGTCTACGCTGACCCCGCCACATACGCCGATCAGATGCTGCGCCAGGGGAAAGAGATGTTTGGCTGGATCCCCAACGCGCACATCAAGTTCCCCACTTCGAAAGAGGGCCTGAAAGCAGCCGAACAGGCGGTAAAGGGGCGGCTTCGGGTCAACATGACCCTCTGTTTCTCGCAGGAGCAGGCAGCCGCGGTTTATGCCGCCACACGCGGTGCGAAAAAGGGTGAGGTTTTTGTCTCACCTTTCATTGGCCGTCTTGACGACAGGGGAGAGAACGGCATGGACCTAATCGCTAACATTTTAAAAATGTACAGCAAAGGAGATGGTCACGTAGAAGTATTAACAGCGAGCGTGAGAACGCTTGATCACCTGCTATGCGCGATCAAGCTGGGCTCCGATATCATTACTGCCCCCTTTGCCATTCTTAAGGAATGGGGTAAGAAGGGGCTCCCGATGCCAAAGGATGACTATACGTACGATTGTGGAAAACTTGCGGCCATGCCGTATCAAGATATAGACCTTTCGAAACAATGGCAGGAGTACAACATTTCTCACGACCTGACAGTCAAGGGTATGGAGCGTTTCTCGGCGGACTGGAATGCCCTGATTAAACAATCTTGACGGGTGAAACTATGGGAGCAACTTCGGCGCAGGTTGAAATAAGACCGAGTTTCCGCACAATCGGAACGTGCGAGATTGAAATCGCGCCGCCGGCCTGTACCGTGATTTTCGGCGGGTACGGGGACTTGACCAGGCGAAAACTGATGCCGTCGCTCTACCGCCTTCACAAGCAGAAGCTCCTTCCTGAACATTTTTTTGTGCTTGGTGTCGACCGCGTTGAGGTGAGCCGTGACCAGTATCTTGAGACAATGCGCGCTGCCGTTAAGAACGGGGCGCCTACCGATTATGACGAGACGGGATGGGCTGACTTCGCCGCGAAGCTCCACTACTCTTCATTCGATTTCGACGAGGCCGGCTCTTACGTCAGCAACCTGAAGGATAAGCTCGAGCCTCTGGAAAGGAAATATCAGACAGCCGGCAATCGTATCTTCTACCTTGCGATACCGCCGACTGTCTTTGAAACGGTGGCGGGCAATCTCGACAAAGCCGGACTCACGAAGATGCGTAAGAGCGGCTATCCGTACGCGGTTATCGAGAAGCCTTTCGGCCGTGATCTCGAATCGGCGAAACACCTGAACCGCCTTCTCCAGGCATGTTTTTCGGAAAAGCAGGTTTTCCGCATTGACCATTACACCGCCAAAGAGACAGTCCAGAACATGCTGATGTTCCGCTTTGCCAATGCCATTTTCGAGCCGCTCTGGAACCGCAACTACGTCGATCACGTACAGATCACGGTCACTGAGACCCTCGGCGTTGAACACAGGGCCGCGTACTATGAGGAAGCCGGCGTGATCAGGGACATGTTCCAAAGTCACCTGTTTCAGCTCCTCGCGCTCACAGCGATGGAGCCCCCGGTAGCCTTCGACGCCGATGCGGTAGGGGATGAGAAGAATAAGGTCTTTCGTTCTATCAGGCCTTTTCCCCTCGATAGACTTGCTGAGTTTGTTGCCATCGGGCAGTACGGGAAGGGCGAGATCGATGGAGAGTCTGTTCCTGCGTACCGGAAGGAGCCAGGCGTCTCCCCCACGTCGACAACGGCTACCTATGCAGCGATGAAAGTGTTGGTGGACAACTGGCGCTGGACCGGCATCCCGTTCTATCTGCGATCCGGTAAAAGGCTCAAGCGGGCCAGACAGGAGGTGTCGATTCATTTCAAGGCAGTGCCTCACGTAATGTTTGCCAATCTGCTGGAGAACTCTATTGAGCCGAATACGCTCATCTTCAGGGTCCAGCCCGATGAGGGTATCGGTCTCACCTTCCAGACGAAGAAACCGGGTACGAGATTCTGCCTCAACCCTGGGCCTGTAGTCATGAATTTTTCCTTTGGGTCAGCGGGACTGGATGCATATGAGTGGGTGCTCCTCGACTGCATGCTCGGGGATCGGATGCTTTTCCTGGGGGAGGAGGCTGTGGAACAGACCTGGAAGCTGCTCACGCCTCTGATCGAGAAACTGGAGGCGACAACGGAAGTCGGGGGGTTCCCCAATTACGCGTCTGGCTCAGAGGGGCCCGATGAAGCAAGGTTGCTGATGGAAAAGGGCGACTGCACATGGATGCCGTTGTGAAAGCAGGGTCACGGGTCAAGGGGCCAGGGTCAAGGGGCAGAACCTGTGAAGAAATTGGGTAGACCGGATCAGCGGCACTCGTTCAGTCTCTCATTGAAATCGTCCAGGCTAAATCTGTATTCCTGAGTGCCATAGCATTCTACGGCAAAGGAAGCGCATACGCTGCCCATCCTGGCACACTGTTCGATCTCTCGACCGCTCACCAGGCCGCTGATCAATCCGCCTCTGTATGAATCGCCGGCGCCCGTTGGGTCTTTCACCTTCCTCGGCTTCACAGCAGGAATCTGTATCTCACTATCCAGGGTAGAAACCTTTGATCCCAGTTCACCCAGCGTGACAATGATAGCCTCCGCAAGCCTGAGCAAGCGATCTTTACCTAAGCCGGTTTTACTCATGATGAGGTCCAGTTCGTAGTCGTTTGAGATCAGAATTCTGCACCCGTCTATGGCCTGCACCAGGTCCTTCGCATCCAGCATGGGCAGTGACTGGCCGGGGTCAAAAATATAGTCGATGCCTCGGGCTTTGCAGGCGCGCGGATAGTTGATCATGTCCTCCAGATTGCCGGGAGAAATAATAAGGGTGGTATCCCGTGGATTGAGTTTGTCGAAATCAAGACAGGAGGAGTATTTCATTGCGCCCGGGTTGAAGCCCGTGATCTGATTGTCAGCCTGATCAGTCGTTATGTAGGCGCCTGCGGTACACTCGTCCTCTATGATCTTGATGTTCTCCGTAGTGATCCCATTCTTCTTCAGCCATTCAAGGTATCTATGGTAGTCATAGCCGATGGTGGCTGCGATCGCGGGCTTTTCGCCCATCAGGGTAAGGGCGTACGCAATGTTGCCGGCTGTACCGCCGAATTTCTCTTTCACCCCATTGACCTGGAAGCAGACGTTCAAGACGTGTATCTTCTCGGGCAGGATATGCTCTGCGAAGTGCCCGGGGAAATCCATAATCCTGTCATAGGCGAGCGAACCGGAAACAATGATATTCATTGTGGTCATAAACGTACAGGATACGGTCTCTTGCTGTCAAGTAGTAGAGTCGTTTTAAACTACTCTGCCCTGTTGAGCGTCTCCGGGATCAACTCTGACATCGAAGGAAATGTGTGCATGCTGTCAGTGATCGAATCAACTCCGGCTTTATTCACCACCGCATTGACGACCTCCTGAATCAACACTGAAGCCTCCGGCCCGATAATATGGAAGCCGAGGATGCGGCCGGTATCCCTCTCTATAATGGCCTTTGCGAAACCATCTTTTTCGATTCTTGCGTCACCCTGCACCACGTCATTATAATTGGCCTTGCCCACCAGGACCTGGTAGGTTTTTCTCGCCTCGGCCTCCGTGAGGCCTATGGAGGCAATCTGCGGATAACTGTAAACCGCGTGGGGAACCGCAGCAAAATTCATTTCTGTCTTTTCCTCGTGGGTGGCATTGTGCCAGGCGACTTCGACCTCCTTATCTGCTGCATGGGTGAACATCTGCTTACCCGTTGCATCACCTACCGCCCATATGTGCTCCTTGGAGGTCTGGAGGTAGTTGTCGACTTTTATGAAGCCGGCCCTGTCCGTCTCCACACCCGTCTTTGGGAGATCGAGACGGCCGGCGTTTGATACCCTCCCGGCGGCCACAAGAAGCCTTTCGGCCGCAACCTCCTTTTCCTGCCCGGTACTTTCCTCTTTGAGCAAAAGGGCAACGCCACTTCCTTTCTTGCGCGCTTCGATGGCGGTCGTGCCTGTGTAGATGGTCATGCGTTTCTCCATCTCCTTTTTCAGCAGGTCCGATATCTCCGGCTCTTCGAACGCGACGAGCCTTTCCAGCCTTTCCACGATGGTCACCTTCGAGCCCATGGCAGAAAAGAAATGGGCATATTCGACGCCGATGTAGCTCCCGCCGAGAACGAGCACGCTTTCCGGCAGCCTCTGAAGCGAAAGGAGAGTCTCGTTGGTCAAGTAGTCAACATTTTGCAAGCCTTTAACAGGGGAAATCAGCGGCCTTGTGCCTGATGCTATGAATATCTTACGTCCTCTTATCTGCTCGTCTATTGTCTCATTGTGCACCTGCAGAGTGTAGTCACCGATGAAATGGCCCTCTGCCTCGTAAAAGTCGAGATTCTCTGTGCTGACGGTATCTTCCCTCAAGAATGAAACACCTCGTTGGATGTATGCCCGCATCCGTTCCATGATACCGCTAAAGTCTATACCCTTTATGGGAGCCGTTATGCCCAGTTTGCCTGTATCCTCTATCTCCATGATGCGATCTGCCGGGTATATCAACAACTTTGACGGTACGCAGCCGACGTTAAGACAGGTACCCCCAAGATACTCCCTGGCTACCAGCGCTACTCTGGCCTTTTCCGACAATGCCTTATGGACCAGGCTCAGCCCTGAGCCGGACCCAATCACGATTACGTCGTACTCTTTCATGTCTCTCCCCTTTCCCATGCATGCTTCATTAAAGCTTGTCCCCTGTTTTCACTATAATGCGTCATCGTCCGAATACAAGACAGGTCCGCACAAAAAGAGGAGCTGAATAAACGGCTCACACCTTGACATGCAGGCACAACGGATTAGATTGAGTCTATGGACGCACTCTGGCCCCTTGGAATTTATTTTGTCGCCGCTGTTGCGCTGGTAGCGCTTATGGTCGGCCTTTCTTCTATCCTGGGTGAGAAGCACAGAGACAGGGCGACTGGAGAGCCTTACGAATCGGGCATAGTCCCGACCGGGTCGGCCTGGATGCAGTTTGACGTGAAGTATTACCTCGTCGCCATGTTTTTCGTTATCTTCGACCTGGAGGCCGTTTTCATCTTTGCGTGGGCCGTCTCTCTGCGGGAGGTCGGGTGGGCGGGGTTTATCGAGGCTCTCATTTTCATCGTGATACTGGTGGCTGGGCTCGCCTATGTCTGGTCCATGGGTGCACTCGACTGGGGTTCCTCAAGGCCGAGGAACGGCACAAAGGATAGACCTATAGCTGGCGCAGAATAAAGGATTCGATTGCATGAGCCATTTCATGTCCTGGTCACTCCACAAGGCTGACGGTCCCTCTCTCCGGAATGACGGAGAGGCTTCCGTTGATGAGTACGTTCACCGCAGCGTGCTTCTGTCGAGGCTCGAAGAGCTGGTGGCGTGGGGACGCAAATACTCTCTGTGGCCTTTCAACTTCGGTCTCTCATGCTGCTACGTAGAGATGGCAACGAGTCTCACGAGTAGGTACGACATTGCCCGCTTCGGCGCAGAAGTGATCCGCAGTACACCCCGGGAAGCCGATGTCATCGTGATTGCTGGTACCGTCTTTATAAAAATGGCCCCCGTAATCAAGCGGCTCTACGATCAGATGATGGAACCACGCTGGGTCATCTCGATGGGCTCCTGTGCCAACTCGGGTGGCATGTATGACATCTACAGCGTGGTGCAGGGGGTAGACAAATTTCTCCCGGTGGATGTGTACATACCCGGGTGTCCTCCCAGCCCGGCTGCCTTTGAGGAAGGTCTTATGCTGCTTCAGCAAGCCGTAGCCAAGGAGAAGCGCCCCTTGAGCTGGGTGATAGGTCCGCAAGGGGTGGGCAAGCCGAGGAGGGCGGCGATGCGCGACGTGAAGAGGGCAGAGAGAGCTGGTGCGACACTGCTGCGTCCTCCTGACGAGGTTTGATGGCGCTTTCCCGATATCTTCCCTGAAAAGGTACGTATGCTTTCGTCGAATAGTGGTTCCGAGATTATGGAGAAGTTGCAGCAGAGACTCGGCGAGAAGGCCGTTACGGAACAGTCTACCTGCGACGCCATTCCGACATTCTGGGTAACGGCCGACAGATTACGCAACGCCCTCGAATATCTCAAAACGGACCTCCAGAAGCCATTTCGGACACTCTACGACCTGACAGCGATAGACGAGCGCGTGAGAGTCCACCGGCAAGGACAGCCTGACGCTGATTTCACGGTAGTTTATCATCTCCTCTCTTACGAGAGGAATCAGGATGTTCGCATCAAGGTTGCGTTGAAAGACGAAAAGCTCTCCGTTCCCAGCGCTGTGTCTTTATGGCCCGCCGCCAACTGGTACGAGCGGGAAGTGTTCGACATGTTCGGTATTTCGTTCGAAGGTCACCCTCACTTATTCCGTATTTTGATGCCGCAGACCTGGCAGGGTCATCCGCTTCGCAAGGAACATCCGGCGCGGGCAACAGAGATGGAGCCTTTCCGGCTACCGCCCGAGAAGGCCGAGGCCGAAGAAAAAGCGCTGCAGTTCCATCCCGAGCAGTACGGTATGAAGAGGCATAGCGAGAGGGGCGATTTTATGTTCCTCAATTTTGGGCCGCATCATCCCGGCGTCCACGGCCTCTTGCGTATCGTGCTGGAGCTGGACGGAGAAGTGATTGTCGATGCTGTGCCGGACATCGGCTACCATCACAGGGGGGCCGAAAAAATGGGAGAACGTCAGTCATGGCACACGTTCATCCCTTATACCGACCGGATCGATTATCTCGCCGGTTTCCTGAACGAGATGCCCTACGTGCTTACTGTTGAGAAGCTGGCAGGTATCGAAGTGCCTGACAAAGCGAAGGTGATCCGCGTCATGGTGTGCGAGCTGTTCCGTATCATCAGTCATCTCGTCTACTACGGGACGTTCGCTCAAGACACAGGATTCATGTCTCCCGTCTTTTTCACCTTCAACGACAGGGAGCGCGCATTCGAGATCATTGAGACGATCGGAGGCGGGCGCATGCATCCCGCATGGTTCCGCATCGGTGGTGTTGCGCAGGACTTGCCCAGAGGATGGGACCGTCTCGTGAGGGATTTCCTCGTGTACCTTCCTCACAGGCTGGATGAGTATGACAAGACCGTGATGAGAAACGGGATCTGGAAGGCGCGTACAAAGGGTGTAGGTGTTTGCACCCTTGATGAGGCTATAGAATGGGGCGTCACGGGACCCAATCTGCGCGCATGCGGCCTCGAGTGGGATTTCCGAAAAAAACGTCCCTACTCCGGATACGAGCAATTTGAGTTCGACATCCCTACCGCTTCCAACGGCGACTGCTATGACCGGTGTGTGATACGGATCGAAGAGATGCGCCAGAGTCTTCGGATTGTTGAACAGTGTCTCAAAAACATGCCGGACGGGCCTTATAAGGCCGAGCATCCTCTGGCAACGCCGCCGCTGAAAGAAAAGACCATGCGCGACATTGAAACACTTATCAATCATTTCCTGGGAGTGAGCTGGGGCCCTGTCATCCCGCCAGGTGAAGCCTGCGTCGGCGCCGAGGCAGCCAAAGGCAATCAAAGCTACTACCTCATAAGCGATGGGAACACGGCCTCCTACCGCACGCGGATCCGGACTCCGTCCTTTGCTCACATACAGACCGTGCCCTTTTTGTGCCGGGGGTTGATGGTGGCAGATTTGATAGCGATACTGGGAAGCATAGATTACGTTTTAGCAGATGTAGATAGGTAAAAGCGTAACTGCAGGTTAAGGTTAAGGAGGAGGACGGAGTAATTCATGTTGACCGATGAAGAGCGGCAGGCGGTAGAAAAGGAAGTCGAGGATTGCGAGTGCCCCCAATCTGCCTCTGTTGAGGCCCTGCAAGCCCTGCAGCGGATCCGCGGTTGGATATCGGATGAGGCGATCAGGGACGTAGCACCCTTTGTCGGTATGTCTCCGGAGGAACTGGATGGTGTCGCAACGTTCTACTCTTTCGTTTTTCGCAAGCCTGTCGGCAGACACCTGATCTTTCTCTGCGACAGTCTGACCTGCTACATAATGGGGCACGAAAACATCCTGGAACACATAAACAAGCGGCTCGGCATCGGTATGGGCGAGACAACATCCGACAAACGTTTCACGCTTCTTCCGGTGAGTTGCATGGGCCTCTGTGACCATGCGCCGGCCATGATGATCGATGAGGACCTGTATAGCGACCTCGACAGCGTGAAGATAGACGAGATATTGGAGAAGTATCCGTGAGACGGTAAATAGTAAACAGTGAGTAGTAAGCAGTAAGACATCAAGGGACTTACGAGATGGAAAGACCGTTAACAGAACATTTGAGAGTAGACGGCCGGCCCCTCGGCATCGAGGAGTATGAGAAGGCCGGCGGCTATGAGGGTCTCCGCAAGGCTCTTCTCCAGATGACTCCAACCGAGGTGCAGGAGGAGGTGAAGGCGTCCAATCTTAGAGGCAGAGGCGGAGCCGGATTTCCGACAGGCTTGAAGTGGAGCGCCTGCCCTGTGGGGTCTGATCTACGCAGGCCCAGATACGCCATATCCAACTCGGACGAAATGGAGCCGGGTACCTTCAAGGACCGTCTTCTGATGCAGGCCAACCCTCATCAGCTCCTGGAAGGCCTGATCATCTGCGGCTACGCGATCGATGCGGAGATCGGCTATCTCTTTCTGCGCTGGGCATACATGGGATCGGCTAAGTCCCTGACGACAGCTGTGCGCGAAGCATACGAGAAGGGGTATCTCGGCAGGAACATACTCGGCTCGAAGTTCACCATGGACATCAAGATGCATACCAGTGCGGGCCGCTATATCTGTGGTGAAGAGACTGCACTTTTGAATGCCCTGGAGGGAATAAGAGCCATACCTAGGTCCAGGCCGCCCTTTCCCGCACAGTGCGGTCTCTGGGGCCGGCCAACGGTAGTGAATAATGCGGAGACGCTTTCGAACGTGCCTCACATCATCCGGAACGGTGCCGCATGGTATAAGTCCTTAAGCCCTTCCAGTGATGCAGGGACAAAAATATACGGAGTGAGCGGCAGAGTAAAAAAGCCCGGGCTATGGGAGCTGCCCATGGGCCCTACCATTCGCGAGCTTCTGGAGGCGTATGCGGAAGGGATGCAGGATGGCTACAGGTTGCGCGGCATCATTCCCGGGGGTGCCTCGACCGATTTTCTGACAGAAGCACATCTTGACGTGAAGATGGACTTTGATTCGATGCAGAAGGCAGGGAGCCGGCTCGGCACCGGCACTATGATCATCCTCGATGACAAAACCTGCCCTGTCGGCCTCGTGCTTAACTTGGAACGCTTTTTTGCACGCGAGTCGTGCGGCTGGTGCACGCCTTGCCGTGAAGGACTGCCCTGGATCGTAAAAATCCTGGAAGCCATCGAACGCGGAGAAGGGGAGCCGGAAGATCTCGACGTACTCGCATGGCAGAGCCAGGCCCTTGGCCCTGGAAAGACGTATTGCGTCCATGCGCCGGGCGCTGTGGAGCCGTTACAGAGTGCGCTGAAAGATTTCAGGGAGGACTTTGAGCAGCACATAAGGGAGAAGAAATGCCCGTGGAAAACGAAACACGGTTGAAAAAACTGTTACGAGTTTCGAGTTGCGGGTTACAGGTAACAACCCTAGGCAGGCCACAACATGCAAGAAGTCTTTGCGTTTAACTCGTAACTCGTAACGCGTAACGGGTTCGTTAACGAAGGGCTACCGTGGTTACTATTTACATAGATAACAAACCTTATGACGTCAAAGAGGGGCAGAGCCTGCTCCAGGCCTGTCTCTCTCTGGGCTTTGACATTCCTTATTTCTGCTGGCATCCGGCACTAAAGTCAGTGGGAGCCTGCCGGCAGTGCGCGGTAAAGGTCTTCAGGGATGAGAAAGATACGAGAGGCAGGATCGTGATGTCCTGCATGACAGCAGCGGACGATGGCACTCGCCTGTCGATCGACGACCCTGATGCCAGGAAATTCCGTGCGAGCGTTATCGAGTGGCTGATGCTGAATCATCCGCACGATTGTCCTGTTTGTGACGAGGGAGGTGAATGTCATCTGCAGGACATGACCGTAATGACAGGCCATGTCTATCGGAAGACCCGGTTCAAGAAACGAACCCACCGCAATCAAGACCTGGGCCCGTTTGTGAACCATGAGATGAACCGCTGCATCCAGTGCTACAGATGCACGCGCTTTTACAATGACTATGCGATGGGCCGCGATTTCGGCGTATTCGCCAGCCATGACTCGGTCTATTTCGGGAGGCACCAGGACGGTGTCCTTGAAAGTTCCTTCAGCGGCAACCTTGTCGAGATTTGCCCGACAGGTGTATTCACGGATAAGACCTTCAGGCGCCACTATACACGCAGTTGGGACTTGCAAACCGCGCCTTCCATCTGCAGGCATTGCGGCATCGGCTGCAACACGATCCCTGCCGAGCGCTACGGAACGTTACGGAGAATTCGTAACAGGTACAACAGTGAGGTGAATGGCTATTTTCTCTGCGACCGGGGCCGGTTCGGCTATGATTTCGTAAACAGCGCGCGGAGAATTTTGCAGCCCATGCTCCGCGAAACCCGCGATGGCGTGCTTCAGCGCGTGACAAACGAGAGGGCAATCGCCGCGCTGACAGCGGCCATTTCCAGCGGCGCGCGTGTTATCGGTATTGGTTCGCCCAGGGCTCCCCTTGAAGCCAATTTTGTGCTGAGGGCACTCGTCGGTCCTGCACGCTTTTACGCAGGCTTTTCCGAAACGGAACATAAGCTGCTGTCCGCCCAGGTGGATATTCTCCAGAACGGACCTGCGAGCACACCTTCACTTGCCCGCATTGCCACGGCGGACGCAGTTTTTCTGCTTGGTGAGGATGTGACGAATACCGCACCAATGCTCGATCTCGCACTCAGGCAGTCCGTATGGCAGAAGCCGCTTGAGATTGCCGTGAGCATGAAGATCCCGCTCTGGGACGACAAAGGCGTGCGCAACGCGCTTCAGAGCGAGCGAGGTCCTTTCTTCATTGCAGGGCTGCAGCAGACGATGCTTGACGAGATCGCGACCGCAACGTATCGCGCCGCGCCGGATGACATCGCTAGGCTCGGGTTTGCCGTAGCCCATGCCATTGACCCGCATGCTCCCGACGTTTCCGAGTTGAGTGAGGGCATTCGCTCTCTTGCCGAACGCATAGCGGCCGCGCTGGTCAGCGCAAAGCGGCCACTGGTTATATCGGGACCAGGCTGCGGGAGTCTCGCAGTTATGAGAGCAGCCGGAAACGTCGCACGGGCGCTAAAGGCTAAAGGATTGGGCGCGGAACTTTGTTTGACGACACTCGAGTGTAACTCGCTCGGTCTCGCGCTCATGGAGGCACAACCGCTCGGGGCGGCATTTGAGGCGGTTGAACGGGGAGAGGCGGACACGGTGATTCTGCTTGAAAACGACCTCTATCGAAGGGCCGAAGCTACGCGGGTAAACCGGTTCCTGGAAACCTGCAAACGTGTGATCGTGCTTGACCAGACCACAACGCTCACAACGGCACGGGCTGATCTGGTAATGCCGGCGGCCACCTTTGCAGAGGCCGATGGAACCCTCGTCAACAATGAAGGAAGGGCGCAGCGTTCTTACAGAGTCTTTCCGGCACCGGAGGGAGTGCTCGAAAGCTGGCGCTGGCTTGTGAAGGCCTCGATTGCCTCGGGACGGAGCGAGGCAGCGTCATGGAAAGACCCTGACAGCATTATCTCTGCGCTTGGGCAGGCATGCCGCGTGTTTGCGCGGGTGGCAGCCGCTGCACCACCCGCCTCGTTTCGCATAGCCGGCCAGAAAATTCCGCGGCAGCCGCACCGCTACAGCGGCCGGACCGCGATGGGGGCCAACATAAGCGTCAACGAACCAAAGCAACCTGAAGATATGGATTCGCCTCTCGCCTTCTCGATGGAAGGCTACGAAGGTGTGCCGCCCTCTCCGCTCATGACCCGCTTCTGGGCGCCGGGCTGGAACTCCATCCAGTCTGTAAACAAATTTCAGAGCGAGATTGCCGGTCCGTTGCTTGGTGGTGACCCCGGGAAGCGGTTGCTGGAGCCGAAAGAGACAAGTGGTAGCAGCTCGAAGTACTTTGAGGATGTCCCTGGGCCCTTCCAACGTAGGTCTGACGGATGGCTGGTTGTGCCCGCTCAGCACATATTCGGCTCTGAAGAACTGAGCGCGCTCTCGCCTGCCATAGCCGAACGCACGCCGGCTGCTTACGTGGGCCTCAATCCTCAGGATGCTTCCAGCCTCGGCGTGACAGAGGGAGAGCGGGTGGAGCTTCTGGTCGCGACCGTGCGCTATGAGCTGCCAAGCGCGCTCAGAGCTGATGTACCGGCTGGTGTTGCGTTCCTCCCGGTCGGATTGCCGGGCGTGGAAATGGTTCTGCTTCCCGTGTGGGGAACGGTGAGGAGAGTGGCATGAACAGCGTGATCACCCAGCTGGTCATCGTATTCGCCGTGCTCATCGTGATGCTGGGAATCGCTGCAAGCCTCACGTATGCGGAGCGACGCCTGCTCGCTCTCTGGCAGGACCGGTACGGACCCAACCGGGCAGGGCCCTTCGGGTTGCTCCAGGTTGCAGCGGACGCAATTAAAATGTTGTTCAAAGAAGACTGGGTCCCGCCCTTTGCCGACAAGCCCGTCTTTGTGATCGCTCCGGCCATCATCATGTTCACGGTCCTCATGGCATTCGCGGTCGTGCCGTTTGCCCCGGGCATACAGGTGGTGAGTCTCAACATCGGGCTCCTCTTCTTCCTCGCTATGGCAGCACTCGGCGTATACAGCATAGCGCTCGCCGGCTGGTCTTCCGGCAGCAAATATTCACTTCTCGGAGGCCTGCGTGCTGCGGCGCAGATGATCAGTTACGAGGTTTTTATGGGGCTTTCCCTGATGGGTGTCGTGATGCTCGCAGGCTCTTTCAACCTCAGTGATATTGTCGAGGCGCAGAAAAGAATCTGGTTCTGCATTCCGCAGTTCGTAGGGCTGATAACCTTTGTCACGGCAGGTGTGGCCGAGATGCACCGCATGCCCTTCGACCTGCCCGAAGCGGAGAACGAGCTCGTCGCGGGCTATCATACAGAATACTCTGCCATGAAGTTCGGGATGTTCTTTATCGGCGAATACCTTGGCATAACCCTTGTATCAGCATTTATCGTGATCCTTTTCTTCGGCGGCTGGCAAGGACCGGCTGTTGTAGGTCCCTTCTTGCCGCCGATCGTCTGGTTCTTTGGCAAGCTCTGTGTTGCTATTTGCGGCTTTATCCTGCTCCGGGCGTCTCTGCCGAGGCCCCGCTACGATCAGCTGATGCATTACGCCTGGAAGGTCATGTTGCCCTTGTCGCTTCTCAATCTTGTAATAACGGGCGCGATTATACTTGGGGTGAAGGGATGATTGAAGGACAGGGTCAAGGGGCATGGGTCACGGATGAGAGAAACGGGCAAGAAAAGATGAGGAAGATTAACATGGTCTATCGATGGGTGGACAATGCGTTCAGCATAGTGCGCAGTATGTGGGTTATCTTCTGGCACTTCCTGCGGAAAAGGGAAACGATCCTTTACCCTGAGGTGAAGCAGTTTATGCCGCCGCGATGGAGAGGGCGCATTATTTTATCGCGGGACCCGGATGGAGAAGAGCGGTGCGTTGCCTGTTATCTCTGCGCCGCGGCCTGCCCAGTGGACTGCATCTCGCTCCAGGCCACCGAAGACGCTCATGGCAGACGTTATCCGGAATTTTTTCGCATAAATTTCTCACGCTGTATCTTTTGCGGCTTTTGTGAAGACGCGTGCCCGACCTATGCGATCCAGCTCACGCCCGACTACGAGATGGGAGAGTATGAGCGTCAAAGTCTCGTATATGAAAAGCAGGATTTGCTGATCAGCGGGCCAGGGAAATACCCGGGTTACAATTTTTACCGGATTGCAGGTCTTGCCATCAAGGGCAAGCAGAAGGGCCAGGGAGAAGAGGAAGAGCCGCCCGTGGATGTGAGAAGCCTCTTGCCATGAGGGCCAGAAGGACCGTTGATTAGTTGATTAATTATTGGTTGATTGGGGAGGAATAGTGAACCTAGGAAATTCGGGAGACATCAGATGACTGTTACTCTCACGGTTTGTCAATTGACTGATTATCAGTCAACGAGTCAACGAGTCAACGAGTCAACGGCCTTGCCGGAGGCAACATGACTACGGTCTTTTACATAGCCGCTGCTGTTGCCCTTGTTTCCACCTTTCTGGTGGTCACAAGGCTCAATGCGGTACATGCCCTGCTCTATCTCATCGTTTCATTGCTCTCGGTAGCATTGATCTTTTTCCTTCTCGGGGCGCACTTTGCAGCAGCGTTCGAGGTCATCGTTTACGCCGGGGCAATCATGGTGCTTTTTGTCTTTGTCATCATGATGCTCAATCTGGGACCACTGGCTGTTGGACAGGAGAGGCAATGGGTGCGGCCTCACACATGGATCGGGCCGTCGATTCTTGTTTGCATACTCGGCGCAGAGCTGGTCTGGGTACTATCGCGCGGGGGAAGCAAGGCCGCGGCTGTTGCGGAGGTGACACCGAAAGAAGTGGGCATTGCACTTTTCGGTCCTTATCTAATGGGTGTCGAAATGGCTTCGATGTTGCTGCTTGCGGGGCTCGTGGGTGCGTACCACCTCGGCCGCCGCACGTCTTCTGGGGCGGCGGTCAACAGGCGGAGAGGAAACGACTGATGGGACAGATACCGACAGAGCATGGGCTCATCCTGGCAGGGCTTCTCTTTATTCTCGGCCTCGTTGGCCTGCTCGTGCGGCGTAACGTCATCTTCATGCTGCTCGCCGTGGAGATCATGCTGAATGCTGCGGGGCTCGCCTTTGTCGCGGCCGGTGCTCGCTGGAATCAGCCGGACGGTCAGGTCATGTTCATTTTTGTCCTGACAATGGCTGCCGCAGAGGTGTCTGTCGGACTTGCGCTGGTGCTCTTACTATACCAGGAGTTCAAGACCCTTGACGCTGACGCTGCAAGCAGACTGAGAGACTGACATGCTTGATCTTCTCTGGTTGATACCTGCTTTGCCCTGCGCCGGTTTTGTTGTGCTGGTCATGGTGGGTAGCCGACTTTCCCGGCCGATTGCGGCGAGTCTGGGAGTGATCTCGGTCGGGCTGTCGGCAGCGGTAGCCCTCCTTGTGGGTGTGGATTTCATCTGGTTCTGGCCGGAAAACATATACGCTCAGCGGCTCTGGACGTGGATCGCGGTCGACCGGTTCACCCCTGCCATCGGCTTCTCTCTCGACGCCCTTTCATTGGTTATGATACTGGTGGTCTCGGTGGTTGGCTTTCTCATCCTTCTCTATTCTGCCGGATTCATGATCCGAAGTGAGGGATACAGCCGCTTTTTCGCGTACATGAATCTTTTTGTCGGCTCGATGTTGACACTGGTCATGGCAGATAACCTTTTGCTTTTATACCTTGGGTGGGAGGGTGTCGGTCTCTGCAGCTACCTGCTCATAGGCTTCTGGTACAGTGATCCTGCGAACGGACGCGCCGCTATCAAGGCGTTTATTGTCACCCGCGTTGGCGATGCGTCCATGGCTGTTGGTATCTTTCTCATTTTTGTCAGCCTGGGCACACTGCAGATACAGGATGCCGTGCAAAGGGCCCAGATAACATGGGCTGTCGGGTCCGGCACAGCGATAGCTGCTTCCGCCTTGCTCCTGGGAGGGGCGCTGGGCAAGTCAGCCCAGCTTCCCCTGCAGACGTGGCTCCCCGACGCCATGGCAGGTCCTACTCCTGTGAGCGCGCTTATCCACGCTGCGACCATGGTAACTGCCGGGGTCTACCTGATAGCCAGGACACACGTTCTTTTTACGCTGGCACCGCCCGTGCTCACAGCCATTGCCGTGATAGGAGCGATAACCCTGCTCATTGCCGGGGTCAGCGCACTTACCCAGCACGACATCAAGCGAGTCCTCGCCTATTCAACAATAAGCCAGGTCGGCTACATGTTCCTCGCCCTGGGTGTAGGAGCCTGGTCTGCTGCCGTCTTCCACTTTGTAACGCATGCCTGTTTCAAGGCATTGCTCTTTCTTTGTGCAGGGGTTGTTATCCAGGGGTTGGATGAAGAACATAACATGTTCAAGATGGGGGGTTTGAGACGACTGATCCCCGGGACGTTCTGGTGTTTTCTCGTGGGAGCTGCATCTCTGTCGGCCCTTCCGATTGTGACTGCCGGCTTTTACAGCAAAGACCTGATCCTTATGGAGGCATGGTCATCACAGGCTGGTGGTGGGTGGCTATGGCTGGCTGGGCTTGCAGGGGCGTTTCTTACTTCGATGTACGCCTTCCGCATGGTCTTTTTGACATTCTTCGGAGAGGCGAAGGCTACATTCCACAAGAGGGCGGACATTACTATGAAGATTCCTTTGGTGATCCTCTCTGCGCTCTCAATTGTCACCGGCCTCATAGAAACGCCACGCAGCCTCGGCAACATCACGTTCTTCTCAGATTTCATGGAGAGCGTTCTGCCTGAGCTTCCGGCCAGGGCTCTTAACGCAGCTGTGGAGATTAGCGTCCCTCTCGCTTCCGTTATCGGGCTTTACCTGGCATACCTGTTATTCTTACGGAGGCGGGGCTGGACGGAACGCATCTCGGGGACGCCAGCAGGGTCCCTGCTTCACGCGTATTGGTTTTCCGGATGGGGCTTTGACTGGCTGTACGATCGGCTCATTGTGATGCCCTTCGTGCGTGCGGCCAACTGGAATAAGGAGGATGTGATCGATCTCGGCTATGGAGCCATCGCATGGGTAAGCACGGTTTCTTCCATGGCGCTGGCCCTGACACAAACGGGAAAGATACGCTGGTATGCTGCAGCAATAGCACTTGGTGCATTGTTGTTCATGGGCATAGTGGTGCTCGGATGATACTTGCCTTGTTGATCCTCATACCTTCGGTCGCAGGTGCGCTGGCATGGTTTTTCGGCCGTATGGGAAACCGATGGCCACGTTGGATCTCGCTCATAGCCTTCGGCATCGATTTGCTGTTGGTACTGCTGCTCTGGGCAAACTATCCCGGAGAAGTCGATTTCACGGCTAACCGTGCATGGTTTGTTGAAGTGCAGGCACCATGGATTACGAGTCTGGGTATAGGCTTTCACCTGGCTATTGACGGGATAAGCCTTCTTCTCGTCATGCTCTCGTGCTTCCTCGGGATCATGGCGACCATCGCCTCGTGGACGGAGATACAGGAGCGGGTGGGCCTCTTCCACTTCAATCTGACATGGACAGTGGCAGGCATAATCGGGGTTTTTCTGGCGCTCGACCTTTTTCTTTTCTACTTCTTCTGGGAGCTGATGCTCGTGCCCATGTACTTCCTCATTGCCCTCTGGGGTCATGAGAACCGGACCTACGCTTCCGTAAAATTTTTCCTGTTCACGCAGGCAGGCGGCCTCTTAATGCTTCTCGGCATTCTGGCCATTTATTTCATTCACGGCAGTCAGACAGGGACCTATACCTTCGATTATTCGGAATTGCTTGGCACGAGGATGAATCCGAATACAGCGTTGCTGCTCATGCTGGCCTTCCTTGCTGCCTTTCTTGTGAAACTGCCTGCCCTTCCTTTTCACACCTGGCTCCCTGACGCGCACACCGAGGCTCCGACGGGAGGGAGTGTGATCCTTGCCGGACTCTTGCTCAAGACGGGTGCTTACGGAATCCTGCGGTTCGCAGTCCCTCTCTTCCCAGGAGCCGCACTTCAGATCGCGCCATGGGCAATGGTGGCAGGCGTGGTCGGCATCGTTTACGGAGCCGTGCTCGCCTTCGCGCAGACCGATCTTAAACGGCTGGTGGCTTATACGAGTGTCAGCCACATGGGTTTTGTGCTTCTCGGCATATTCGCCTGGAAGGAGCTTGCGCTCCTGGGCGTGATCATCCAGATACTCTGCCACGGGGTTGGTACGGGAGCCCTCTTTATGCTGGTGGGATCGTTGCAGGAGCGGGTCCACACGCGGGACACGCAACGCATGGGAGGCTTGTGGGGAATCGCGCCGCGCATGGGCGGAGCCATGCTCTTCTTTGCGCTTGCCTCGCTCGGATTGCCGGGTATGGGCAACTTTGTCGGTGAGTTCTTGATACTTTTCGGAACGTACAGCGTGAGCGCCCTTCTGACAGCGGTGGCGGCCGGCGGTCTCATTGTTTCGACCATCTATGCGTTGTGGATGATTCAGCGCGTCTTTTATGGTCCGAAGAAGGAGGGATGGAAGATCTCTGACCTCTCGCTGAGAGAAATGGCGGCCATGACAGCCATGATCCTTGGTATCCTCTGGTTGGGGCTCTACCCGAGACCCTTTATTGATACGGCGAGGCACAGCCTCGACCAGATACAGAATGTTGTTGAGTCAATGAGGGCGCCATGAGCATACCCTTGATGCCTATATTGCCGCTTATCGTATTGAGCGCTGCTTCAGTGATAGTCATGCTCACTGTGGCCTGTTACCGGAATCATCGCCTGACGTACTTTCTGACGCTCGCTACGACAGTGGTGGCCTTTCTCATCCTTCCGGTAATCTCATCACAAGTACCGGCGCAGGTGACCTCTCTTCTCCTGATCGACGGTTATGCACTTTTTTATTCGGGTCTCATCCTCTTGTGTTTGCTCGCCGTAACCCTGTCGTCGTACGACTACCTGAATGGTCGGCGGGAGAGCCCCGATGAGTATTACATACTGTTGCTCATTGCCACGCTCGGTTCGGTTATCCTTGTTGCCTCAAGTCACTTTGCATCGTTTTTCCTCGGGCTCGAAATCCTCAGTATCTCCCTTTATGCGCTGATCGCTTACGACCGGCGCCCGCTGATGATTGAGGCCGGGCTGAAGTATCTCGTCCTCGCTGCCGCATCTTCCTCGTTTCTCCTTTTTGGCATGGCCCTGATCTACGCGCAACTCGGGACCATGAGTTTCCCCGAGATCGCATCGAAGCTTCCCTCTGCCGGCGCAATTGATCTGGTCTACGCGGTCGCCATAGTCATGATCATCATCGGCATCGGCTTCAAGCTTTCCCTCGTGCCCTTCCATATGTGGACTCCTGATGTCTACCAGGGAGCGCCTGCGCCGGTCACGGCTTACATTGCCACAGTCTCAAAAGGTGCGGTCTTTGCCCTTCTGCTGCGCTACTTTTCCGGCGTGGAGCTCCATGCGTACGGCTCCCTGTTTGTAATCTTCACCATCATTGCCATAATCTCGATGTTCACCGGCAACCTGCTCGCCCTCTTTCAGACAAATATCAAGAGGCTCCTCGCGTATTCGTCAATAGCGCACCTTGGCTATCTACTTGTCGCTTTTCTTTCGAGCGGACCGCTACGGGTGAGTGCTGTCACCTTCTACCTTGTGGCCTATTTCGTGATGACTCTGGGAGCCTTCGGGGTAGTTACGGTGCTATCCGGGAAAGAGAACGATGCGGACGAGATCGAAGACTATCACGGTCTCATCAAACGGCGGCCCGTACTCGCCGCTACTTTCACCGCGATGCTGCTATCCCTTGCAGGCATGCCGCTCACAGCAGGATTTATCGGAAAGTTTTATCTGGTTGCGGCGGGCGTGGGTTCCATGCTCTGGCTGCTTGTGATCACCTTGCTCGTAAATAGTGTGATCGGTCTCTTCTATTACCTGCGCGTCATTGCCGTAATGTGCGTTCGTGAGCTTGAGCCCGGCGTGAGCGTCCCGACTCGATTTATGACGGGTAGCCTTGTGCTGGCCGCCTTGTTTGTTGCACTTGTCTGGCTGGGCGTTTACCCGGCTCCTGTGTTGGAGATGATCCAGGCGATAAGGCTCGGGGCAGGGTGATTGGTGCTGATTGGAAGCGGTTTCTCTGGTTTCTTTAGCTTCTCCGGTTTCTCTGGTTAAACGAGAGAAACAAGAGAAACGAGAGCAACGAGAGAAACGCAAGGGCAGCAAGCAGGAATAATTTTCTGACCTAGTCTGACAGCTGCTGAAAGGAGGAAAACACACATGGCTAACACACGTATCACCACCCTCTTTCTGGATCTTGGAGGAGTGCTGCTTAGCAATGGCTGGGACCGTAACGCCCGAAAGCTCGCCGCAGAAAAATTCGGAATCGACTTCAACGAGATGGATGAGCGGCATCACCTCACCTTCAACACGTATGAGGAAGGGAAGCTGAGCCTGGAGGAGTATCTGAGTCGCAGTGTCTTTTACGAGGAGCGTTCTTTTTCTCGAGATTCCTTCATGATGTTCATCTTTGCCCAGTCGCATCCCTATCCTAGGATGATCGATTTAATCCGCCAGCTAAAAGCGTTTCACGGGCTAAAGGTCGTCTCCGTCAGCAACGAGGGGCGTGAGCTCACGGAATACCGCATCAAGCGATTCGAGTTGCGTACGCTCATCGACTGCTTTGTCTCATCATGCTTCGTTCACGTGCGAAAACCGGATTACGATATCTATCGCATAGCCATGGACATTGCTCAGGTGCCGTGCGAGGAGGTCGTCTACGTTGAAGACCGGGGTATGTTTGTTGAGGCAGCCCGGTGTCTGGGTATCCAGGGGATCGTTCATAAGGACTACGTATCAACGCGGGAAGCCCTTGCAGTACATGGGCTTTCGCTTCCGGAGTAAGGGGGCCACCCGCGTGGTAGCAGTTTGGCGGGTCGCGGGTACCCGGCAGAACAATGATGCCTTGCAGGCCAATCTATGAGGGAAAATCGTTCACAGAATTTGCGGAAGTAGGGCTAGGGAAGGGGGAAAACAATGACTAGCGCAACGTATGAAATCGGGATGGTCGGCCTCGGGGTAATGGGGCGCAACCTGCTGCTCAATATGGCAGACAACGGCTATTCGGTTGCCGGTTACGATCTGGATAAGACAAAAGTAGAAGCACTCCGAAGAGAAGCGGAGACCCGCGATATCCGTGGTGCGGAGAGCCTGGCGGAATTTGCCTCCATGCTGCGCAGCCCCCGGGCGGTGATGATGCTGGTCCCTGCCGGGCCGCCGGTGGACGGGGTGATCAAGGACCTTCTTCCACACCTCGCGCGCGGAGACCTCATCATCGACGGGGGGAACTCCTATTTCAAAGACACGGATCTTCGCACCAGGGCCCTGGCTGAAAAAGGTATTCTCTACATGGGCGTGGGTGTTTCCGGAGGAGAGCAGGGAGCCCGCCACGGCCCGAGCATCATGCCCGGAGGCTCCAGGGAGGCTTACGAAAGGGTCAGGCCAGTCCTCGAGGCGGTAGCTGCCAAAGCGGATGGAGAGCCATGCGTTACTTACCTGGGAGGCGGGTCTGCGGGCCATTACGTGAAAATGGTTCATAACGGCATCGAGTATGGTCTTCTCGAGTTGATAGCTGAAACGTATGACCTGCTGAGGCGGGGCCTGGGCCTGTCCGACAACGAACTGCACACCGTCTTCGATACATGGAACCGCGGAGAGTTGAATGGTTATCTGATCGAGATCACGGCTGACATTTTCTGCCGTGGCGATGAACTGGCCACCGGAAAACGGCTGATAGATTCGATCCTGGATGAAGCCAAACAGAAAGGCACGGGCAAATGGACGTCCCAGGACGCGATGGATTTGCAGGTACCTGTGCCGACACTGGACATAGCGGTGGCGATGCGTGACCTGTCTGCCTTCAAAACGGAGCGGGAAGCGGCAGCACGATTGTTGGGTGGACCCCCACGTAAAATGCGAGCAGGCCGCGGGCCATTTCTCAGACAGCTTAATCAGGCTCTTTACGCGGCCATGGTCATCACGTACGCCCAAGGAATGGTGCTCTTACTCAGGGCTTCGCACGCGTACGAATATGGTCTGAACCTGGAGGATGTGGCTCGTATCTGGCGCGCCGGATGCATCATCCGGTCCACACTGCTCGATGATATCCGTGCCGCATACCGTGCGCAGCCGACGCTTGCCAACCTGCTGGTCGACTCCCATCTCGGTCGCCTCGTGACAGATCGTCAAGAAGCGCTCCGGGGGGTTGTGAAGCGTGCCGTCCAGCTGGGCATTCCTGCACCGGGCTTGGCCGTGTCGCTCAACTACTTTGACGGGTACCGGAGCGACTGGCTGCCGGCTAACCTGATTCAGGCGCAGCGGGATTATTTCGGCGCTCACACGTACGAGCGGGTAGACATGAAAGGGGTCTTTCACACCCAGTGGCAAAGTGAATAACCAAAGAGGGTGAGACGCTCGCTGCAAGGGCTCGTTGGCGGCAGGCAGACGTTGTGTGTTACCATGTTTAACGGAGTGTTTCCGGGCAGACATCGTCATGGGAATTGCTCCGCGAAACAATGGCTAAGAAGAAAAAAGGCGGCCTTTTCAGATTCATCAAGATTCTGCTGGTACTTGTCCTGCTGGCACTCGCCGGTTTCGTCGCGTACTATGCGGTCTATCCTGACGTGTCCAAGCTCAAGCGGGTAAACCCTAAGAAGACGTCTTTCGTAGAGTACCGTGAGCGGGAATGGAAACGAAAGGGCAAAAGGGTGGTCATTCAGAAGAAGTGGGTTCCGCTCGCGCGCATCTCTCCTTACCTCGTCAAAGCGGTTCTCATCGCGGAAGATGATAAGTTCTGGTACCATGAAGGCTTTGATTTCGATGCCATACAGAAGGCTATTGAAAAGGACCTGAAGGCAGGTACATTCAAGTTTGGTGGCAGCACCGTAAGCCAGCAGCTCGCAAAGAACCTCTATCTTTCGCCATCCAAGAACCCTCTGCGCAAAATCGAGGAAGCGATCATTACGTGGAGGATCGAGAAAACTCTCTCGAAGAGAAGAATCCTGGAACTCTACCTCAATGTGGTGGAATGGGGTGAAGGCATCTTTGGTATAGAGGCTGCTTCGCTCCGCTATTATGATAAACCTGCCGAAGCGCTTTCCGCAGAAGAGGCTTCGCGGTTGGCAGCAGTCCTGCCCAACCCTCTGAGGTACAAAGTAAAGGGAGGCTTGCCTTACGTGGAAAAACGGGCTTCCCTCATCTATGCCATTATGGTGAAACGGGGCATCGTGATACCGGCGTATGACGAGCTGAACACACCTTTGGAAAACGAGGAGAGTCCTCACCCAACCCCGTCTGATGTTGCACCTGCAGATGAGGACGAGCCTACGAGTGGGCCAGACAAGCCGAACAGCCCTTGATACCAGTTCGCCTTCAAGTGTATACCTTCGTTCTCGCTGCGTCGCTCTCCTCCTGCCACCCGCGCCCGTGCAGTTGGTTCCGCGCGGGTACCCGGCAAAAACAGTCGCTGCCGCCCGGGGTACCCGGCCGAAGGCTGGGTCGTCCTCTTGAATCCAAACTGGTATAAGTGTCGTCGGATTTCTCAGAATCATCCGAACGATGGAGAGTCCCTCGCACTCCATTTTTTCCGTGCTATAATGCTTACAAAACTGATGAGCGGAGAATGAAGAGCATGCGTGGCGCCCCTTTTGGTGCATAAATGCCTGACCAGAGCAAGACAGAACAGTTTCTGATCGTTAAGGTGCCTGTAGCAAATCTAAGGCGTGAGCCGGTCGAGGCTCGCGGAAGTTACCACAGTCATGACGATCTCCAGGAAACCCAACTGTTGTTCAATGAGACGCTTCTCTACCGCGGAGAAGCGCCCGGCTGGTTTTATGTAGAAGCACGGGAACAGCTCAAAGCCAACTCGGAAAAGGGCTGGCAGGGCTATCCCGGCTGGGTAAGAAGAGAGTCCGTATCGTTTGCCGCTGAACTCCCCAGGTACAACGGCGTGGTGAAAAGCAGAATCGCTCGCCTCCTTAGCCAGCCCGCTGAGGAGGCCGTTCCTCTCTTCTTTCTATCCCTGGGTACCCGGTTGATGCTGGCTGAACAGTCCGGCGCATATCAGAGGGTGCGCATCGGAGAAGGCAAATCCGCCTGGGTAAACAAGAACGATGTGAAGGCGATAGTTCAGGGTGCATTAAGTAATGATGCTCGCAGCAATTTCCTTGAAGCTGCCTTTCTGTTCATCGGGGTCCCGTATCTCTGGGGAGGCAGAAGTATGTTCATGGCTGATCTTACGGCGATCGTCACGGGTGTTGACTGCTCCGGCTTGACGAATCTCATTTTTCGCGTCAACAATATCGATATCCCGAGAGATGCCCATGATCAATGGATCTCAGTTGGGCTTGCGTCTGGGATTTCATCTGGGCTTGCAGCAGGGCTTGCAGGCGAGAAGAAGATAGGCGGCCTTCCCGAGGCAGGAGACCTCATCTTCATCTCACGGGAGAACCGAGCCGACGCCATTGATCATGTGATGCTAAGCACCGGTGGGGAGCGATTTATCGAAGCTGGCGAGACGGGGAGTGCTACCAAGGAAAGAACATTTCAGGAGAAATTTGGCGCGGACCTGACAGGGCTTGAAAAACTGAAATTCACGATCCAGGGCAAGCAGATCTATTTCGCGAGCGTGAGGGCCCTTAATCAGGCCCCCCGATAATCTCACACAAGAGGAGGTTGTGATGTCTGTATTGATGGAATTCAGCATGTTTCCCACGGACAAGGGGGAAAGCGTTAGTGCATATGTAAGTCGCATTCTGACATTTATTGATGGCAGTGGGGCATCGTATCGACTCACGCCGATGGGGACCATCGTCGAGACGGACACCCTGGATGAAGCATTGCGGATCTTGAGCGAGGCTCACAAGTGCCTTGATCCGGACTGCAACAGGGTCTACGCGTCCGTGAAACTGGACATCAGAAAGGGCAGAAAGAGCGGGCTTACCCAGAAGATCGAGTCCGTGGAGAAGAGCGTCGGAAGGAAGTTGAAGGGCTCTTAAAGAGCGCTATGGAAAGTTTGAGCGCGATGTTTGACCCGAAAAGTGTCGCTCTTGTAGGCGCGACAGAAAGAGAGAAGACGGCCGGCCGCGCTATTCTCGAAAACCTTCTGAGGTCCGGCAGGCAAAAAATATTTGCAGTAAATCCGAACGCACGAACTGTTCTGGGCCTGGACTGCCATCCTACCGTAAGCGCTCTTCCCGAGAAACCCGACTTGGTGGTCATTGCCGTGCGAGCTGAGCTTGTGCCGGCAATCGCTGCAGAGTGTGGTGAGGCTGGTATTCAGAGCGCACTCGTCGTCTCAACGGGTTTCGGAGAATTGGGGGAGGCGGGGAAGCAGTTGGAAGGACGACTCCGTGCCGCGAGTAAGCTTTCCAACGTGCGAGTTCTCGGACCCGGCTCTCTCGGCATCGTCAGACCTTCTGTCGGCCTCAATGCTTCCCTCATTAAGGTGGATCCTGAGCGGGGCAACATTGCCTTTATCTCGCAGAGCGGCCAGCTCGGCGACGCCGTGCTCGAGTGGGCGCGTGAAGCCCACGTTGGCTTCAGCCTCTTTGTTTCTCTCGGCTCTATGAGCGATATCGATTTCGGAGATCTTATCGACTTCGTAGGCGACGATTACGAGACGAGAAGCATCCTGCTCGATATGGATCAGATCGTTAATGCCCGAAAATTTATGAGCGCTGCCAGGGGTTTTGCACGGACCAAACCGATAATCGTCCTAAAACCTGGAAGGCTGGAAGTCTCTCGCGAGCAGACAGAGCACCCTCTAGGAATGGATGATCTCGTTTACGATGCGGCCTTCAAGAGGGTCGGCCTTCTCAGAGTGAAAGAGGCTGCCGATCTGTTTAACGCAGCGCAGGTGCTTGACGCTGCGCGTCTACCGCAAGGGCCCCGGCTCGCCATTGTCTCCAATTCGAGCACCGCCGGCAGCATGGCCAAGGATGCACTCTTAGAACAGGGAGGTGGGCTCGCTCAACCCTCTGACGAATGCATGCAAGAGCTGGATGAAGCCTTGCCCCACTGGACCAGGGAGAATCCCATAGTCTTGCCCGTTGATGCCGATCTGCAGCACTACGGAACAGCCATACGCTGTTGCCTGAAAGACCCTTCCATTGATGCCCTGCTGGTGATACACCTGCCCCGCGCCCTGGTAACTCCGGTGGAGCTGGCGGATGCCATGGTTGCCATGACCAAGGGTATCTCAAAACCCGTCCTTGCGGCGATGATGGGCGGCCACTCAAGCAGGGAAGGTGCACATCTGCTGATCGCGAACAATATACCCACATATGGAACTCCCGAGGAAGCGGTCAAGACGTATCTTCACATGTACCGCTATAAGAGGAACCTTGAACTCCTGTATGAGACTCCCGAAGAGCTTCCCCTGGAAGAGGCGCCCTCCAGGTATCGCTTAAAAGCGCTGATGCAGCGGCAAACGGAGCAGAGCCCAAAGATGCTCACCGTTGAGCAGTCTTTTGATCTCCTCACGGATTACGGTGTTCCTGTAGTTCCCGCCTACACAGTTGCCACGCAAGAAGAAGCGCTTAAGAAGGCTGAGCAACTGGGCTACCCGGTGGTGTTGAAACTTATGGCCGGGATGCCGGCCAGTAAGGGCGGAATGCGCACCTCTCTCGGTGTCGCCTCAGAAGAAGGGCTACGATCTGCGTTTGATGCGCTCAGCAAATCTATCGAGGAGATTAAATATTCAGACCCGCAGATTTCTTCAATAACGATTCAGAAGATGCAGTGGGGCGTGGGGTACCAACTGATCGTTCTCGCCGAAAGGCATGAGGAATTCGGGATGGTCATGCTGTTTGGGACAGGAGGTATGGGCTACGATCTTTTTCATGACTATTCGATCGCTCTGCCTCCTTTGAATCAGACACTGGCGCGCAGGCTTATCGAAGAAACAAAAGCTTACGAGATCTTGCAAGGATACCGTGGAAGACGGCCTGCAGACATCAAACAGTTGGAGCGGATACTCGTGAGTATCTCAAATCTCATTGTCGACTTCCCTGAAATTACCGCCATTGAAATAGACCCCATGGTTGTTGCTGAGGGTAAAATCCTCGTATTGGCCGCGGGCATAACCGTCGCAGATGTGCCGGCTTCAGGCGCTTCAATGTATCCACACCTCGTAATCACACCCTACCCTACTCGTTACACCACGCAATGGACGCTCAAAAGTGGGACTGCGGTAACCCTGAGACCCATCAGGCCCGAAGATGAACCATTAGAGCACGACATGCTGACCACCCTTTCCGACCTTACCTTGAAGCAGAGGTTTTTCAGCCCGATTAAGGGTTGGACCCACGACAACCTGGTCAGGTTTTGCAATATAGACTACGAGAGGGAAGTGGCGATCGTTGCAGTGCTCCCTGAGAAAAACCGAATCATCGGCATCGGGAGGCTCATCATACAACCCGACTTCAAAAAAGGGGAATTTGCAGTTCTTGTGCATGACGAGTTCCAGGGAGAAGGCCTGGGTTATAAGCTGGTCAGTCTGCTCATAGGAATCGGCCAGGAAAAAGGGCTTGAAGAGATTGAGGCCATTGTGCTCTCGGACAATGACCGCATGCTCACGCTAGCCAAGAACTTGGGCTTCAAACGGAAGCTCTTGCCGGAAGGAATTAGCAGGATAACGCTCCGCCTCGAATGAGAACAGGCAGGAGCAGGTTAAGGTCAAGTAAGGGCCGGCGCCCAACCCCCTCAAGCTTGTCAACTGAGAATAGAGTCGTGCGCGCCGAATGACCAAATTGAAACCAAATTGAAACCTTGACAAGCCCACCCTCTCAGTGTAATTATAGCCTTGCTGCGCATAACACCTGCAAAGAGGTGAGATCAGTTGGCGACGAAAAGTGAGGATTACCGATAGAAAGTGATTCGAGAACACCTTGTGATTTCACTCCAAGATAGGTTCGGTGGTCAGCGATTACAAAAAATGTGTAGAGAGAATGGCACGACTGTTTCTGGCCCTGCCATTACCGTTAATCTGAGTCGGCCTAAAAGACGAAGCGATGGACCCCGATCACGCTTCCAGTTTCCTTGATCATGCGGCACGGTAACCGTCATAGTTTGGGTTGGCTTGTTCTTTTGCTTTATTTAATTGCTGGTCATGTCAGGGGCTCTGAATCCCTTTGAACAATTTGTGTTCATGCTGCTCGAAAACGCGCTGTTTATCACGCCGGCTGGCTGCCCCCCCCACGTTCACACGCTGCAGGTGCAGCCTGAATAGTTCGGTAACCTCCCCTTGCGGGAGTGGCTTACTGACTAGATATCCTTGTATCTCATCGCAGCCCGCGGCTTCCAGAAACTGTAGTTGCTGCGGGATTTCCACGCCCTCTGCGATCACTTTGAGTTTCAGGCTGTGTCCCAAAGAGATGACAGCCCGCGCAATCGTGGCACTGTCCGGATCAGCAGGTATGTCACGCAGGAACGCTTGTGCAACTTTGAGCCGTCCGATCGGGAACCGCTTCAGATAGGCCAGACTGGAGTAGCCGGTGCCGAAGTCATCGATCGCCAGTTCGACACCGATCGTGCGCAAGGCGTGCATCGTCCTCACGGCGTCGTCAACGTCTTTCAAAATGAGACTCTCTGTCAGTTCCAGTTCAAGCAAACGAGGGTTGAAGCCGGAATCGCGCAACGACCGCTCCACCATCTCAAGTAAATCAGGCTGCCAGAACTGGCGGGATGAGAGGTTTACTGCGATTCTGAGGGGCGGTAATCCCATATCCTGCCATGCCTTGCCCTGCTTGCACGCCGTACGCAACACGAGTTCGCCTATTGATGTAATGAGTCCGTTCTCCTCTGCCGCATCTATGAATTGGCCCGGGGAAACTAATCCGCGATCCGGATGTCTCCAGCGAACCAATGCTTCCACCCCAATGATGTTCCCGCCGTGCAGATTGGCCTGTGGCTGGTAATGCACAATGAACTCGTCATGTTCCAGCGCCCGGCGCAGGTCGTTGTGCAATTTCAAACGTTCGGTGACATGAAGATGCAATTCTTCCGAATAGGGCTGAAAATTGTTGCGTCCCTGGTCTTTGGCCCGGTACATCGCCTGGTCGGCGTTTCGCAACAGCGTTTCCGCATCCGAGCCATCGCGAGGGTAAACGGCGAACCCCATGCTGGAAGTAACGCTGTACTCCCGGCCCCCGACAATCACGGGCTGCCGAATGCATTGCTGAATTCGCTCCAACACTCTTATAAGGGCGTCGTCGTCATTCGGCTGGTCGAAAAGCACGATGACGAATTCGTCTCCTCCAAACCGTGTGACCGTGTCGACCTCACGCACACAGCCGGACAGCCGTTCGGCGATGGTTCTCAGGAAAAGATCTCCCTGATCATGCCCCAGGCTGTCGTTGATGATTTTGAAATGGTCGAGGTCAAGGAATATCACGGTCGCGTGCCCACCGTAGCGTCGCGCATGGGCTAACGCCGTATTGAGCTTTTCAACCATCATAACACGGTTGGGCAAACACGTAAGCACATCGTGACTCGCCATGTGCTCTAGCTGCAGGGTCATTCGCCTTGCCTCAGTGACGTCATGCACAGCCAGCTGGACAGCTGGCTCACCCTCGTAGTCGAACGCGATTCCGGTGATTTCGACGTCGAGCAAAGTTCCATTCAGGCCAGTCAGCTGGACGTTTCGCAACAAGAACGTCTGGGAACCTTGTAGCAATGCATCGATGTGCCCCTGCACCATCTCTTTCGATTCCACATGAACGAAATCCAGCAGCCTCCGGCCGCTGAGCTGCTGGGGCTCGACCGCGCCCAGCAAACGGGCGGCGGCGGGGTTGACGAAAACCAGCTGGCTGCGGTAATCGACGAAAATGGCAGTTGGTGAGGACTCCACAACCCGGCGATAGCGCTCTTCCGATTCTCTCAGCTGTTGTTCTAACTTATGCCGGCAGAGAGCCATCTCGATGGCTGTATGAAGCTCTCGTTCGTCGATGGGTTTCAGGACGTACCCGAACGGTTGAGTGACCTTGACCCGGTCGAGCGTGGACTGGTCTGAGTGGGCGGTGACGTAGATCACGGGGCAGCGGTATTGAGATTGGATGGCTTGAGCAGTCTCAATGCCATCGATCGGCCCCTTCAGGATAATGTCCATAAGGATAACATCGGGGTGGTGGGTCAGAGCGCTCGCGATTGCGTCTTTTCCGGAAGCAACTGGCCCGATCGGCTGGTAGCCGAGATCCTGGAGCGTCTTACGGGTGTCCATGGCTGTGATGTTTTGGTCTTCGACTATAAGTATGCGCTCGCGTGCCATAGCGTCCTCCTCACCACACGTGGCTTTGGGAATACCCCTACGTCCCCACTGGAATGAGGGTCCACTTGGAAAGGTGATTGCCAGCTCATGGCGCCTCCCCTTGCTTCTCTTCCCCGGCTAGGGTACTGAGTATCGATGCAAGGTGTGAGCGGTTCACCGCGCCTGCTTTTGCCAGCATGTTGCGGAGATGCACCTTGACCGTATGGACGCTGATGTTCAGTTTTTGAGCGATCTCTTTGTTTGTTTCACCCTGGCAGATGGACGCGGCGATGGTTTTTTCCTGCGGGGTGAAGCTAAGGATCTGGCCTCTGTTCGAGATAAGATCCGCATCGGCCAGGAAGTTCTTTGTCGTCCCATTGTCGATCCACACCTGGCCGTCGATAATTGCATCGAGTGCTTTCTTAAACTTGGCAGAGTCAGTGGTGCAAGAAATGATACCGCGCACCTTTTGAAAGAGAACCGCTCTACCTGTCTTCCTTGCCTGTGCGTCGGTCTCGAGAAGGAGCAGCTTCGATTGTGGATAGCGGTGCGCGGTTTTTTTGTCGATAGTGCTGCTATCGACAATGATTACGTCGGGCTTACGAGGCAGCGACTCTCTTGTGTAACTCTCGTAACCGTAGGTCTGCAAGAGATGTGAGACGGCATCGGCGACGACTGCGCTGCCCAGGTCGACAAGGATGCTCCCCTTGGCTATTTCGGACGCACCAGAAGGGTCTCTGCGCATGGAACCCTTGGGTGACCTCGGGACGATCCTCGGACCTGCCGCTGTTCTGGAATGTTGATCTACTTGGAAGGGTGGTTGGCGCATCTCCCCGTACCTCTGTTTTCGTTTGTGCCGGAGAGATGCAGGCTCGCTGCCGGTAGAGGAGATCGTGAAGCAGACCTTTGCATCACCCGGCAGCCCTGCGACCGTATCCGTTCTCCCGGACTTAGGCCAGTGGCTTTGCGTCCCACCCTTTCGGATGGTTTGCCCTTATCAGGTTAATTCATTATCGTCTCCGTGCGGGGAAACTTGATACATCAGAAGCGGGAGAGCGAAAGGGTTTACAGAAAGGCTAAACCCGACGCTATCGACGCGCGAATCATGCTGCCTCTTTCCCTTGGTAATTGTCGTTCTATCTTTGATGATAGGTCGTTTAGTTGTAGGTGTTTTTGTGAGCCAGCGACGCGAAGGTGGGTTGAGCATAACACCTACCAATGGCGAATTTTGATATAGAGAGGATAGTGAAGCATTACCGTCTGAAACGCAGGGCGTGCCCCCGCGCTTGCGAATTCAGGGTTTGGCGCGTTTGCCTCCTGCCTATTGGGTGGCCGGATCTCCCGCGGGTGCTGCTTGCACCCCTTCCAGGCCATGGCGCTGGATTATTTGCTTTACCAATCCTGAAGCCTTGGCCTCTTCGATGAAGTCGTTAATGTAGGCAAGACGCCCGGCGTTACCCTTCGGTAAATAGGCCACAAAGTAGATGACTCCGAAGCCCTCCTTTCATACCCGAGAGCCGGGGAATGCGGCCGCTTCCGTTACCAGCACCGGGCGGGGAGCCGCATAGGCGTCGCCCTCTCCGGCGCGCAATAACTTCATAGCGGCAGGGGTGCTATCGGCGCGAACCAACTGAGCTCGCTTGAGCGTGCGAGTCAGAAACAGATCTGACGCGTCATTGCGAGGGACCAAAATGCGTACGCCAGGCTGGTCCGCGTCCGCAAGTTTGCTGATTGACGAGCCGGCCGGCACCACATAGCTGAAGTCAGTTTGGAAATACGGGTGCGAGAAGTCGGCCTCGGCTGCCCGGGCCGGGTCAAGCACCATGCCAAACGCCACGTCCCACGCACTGGTCCGGAGACCTTCCAGTACCGCGCCGGGTCTCGGGTATTCGACTGGTTGGAGGTCAATGCCCATCCTTTTGGCCAGTGCACGTCCGAGGTCCAATGCTGGTCCCCGCACCTCACCGGTTGTTGGGTCCTTTGTGGCCGATATGGAGGGCCCCAGCCCGATCGCGACCCTTACTTTTCCGGATTGCACGAGGTCGGCGATCCGTGGGTCGGTATTCTGGCCACAAACAAAAGAAGAGAGCATGAGGATGATCAAAAGACCGCATGGCATAGATATACTTTTCATCTTTTCCTCCTCTCAAAAGCATCGGTCGGCGTTTATCCATGGTTGCACCTGTACCGAGGGCTTGTCAAGTAGAAAGAACTTTTCCAGGATGCCGAGCCCCAGACCGTGGGCCCCAGGCGCTATCTACTGCCACGGTTTCCATTCGTAAGGGTGCATAGAGAAGGGAGTTACTAAAGCGAAGAATTCAGGAAGCAATCGCTGAAATTGTTATATCCGATTTTGAAAATAGCCTGATGACGACAAGCCCCTCGGGCGTTTGTGTTCACCGTTCCGATGATCTCAAACAACCCTCCTTCCATAACACGCAGTCTTCGTGTCTGGAAGACGTTTTCTCGTGCAGCCCATCCGGACGGTCAAAGTCGCAGGAGAAGCTCTG
>DATFYE010000106.1:0-22338 GCA_035315185.1 Syntrophorhabdales bacterium
ACTCATTCTTTCTCAACGTGCCCCATAGTTCGGACGCGCCTTCAATCGGTTTCTTCAAATCGGTGCTCGGCACCTTTATCAAGAGCCTGGAACAGCTTACCGGAAAGAATATCACTGATGAGGCCCTGGCCCAGTCGGTGAAAGCGCATAATAAAAACAGGCAAACGATGAGGCAGCTTTATTCTTTGCGGCAATCGAACCCGCCCCTGATCTCCGGCGTTGAGATGACACACGTGCTGGTCGCCGCCATGGGCCTGCCTGTGGACGAATCGACCCAATTGATTGCAAGTGTCATCGGTGAGGTGAAGGCCCGGGCGCCGAAAGCGAAAGGCTCCGACTCAGCAAGGATCATGATCCTTGGGGACCAGATCGACAATACGGCGATGGTTGAAATTGTTGAGAACGCAGGCGCGACGGTGGTGATGGACGATGTGTCGATCGGCGCCAAGGTCTACTGGCGCGATGCGGAGGAGACCAAGAATCCTCTCGACGGAATCGCGGAACGCTACCTGAGAAGAATCCCTTTACCGACCACTTTCGTGGGTGCCGGAAAAGATTACCAGGAAAGCCTTGAGGACCGGTTCGGTCACATCCGGGGTTACGTCAAAGATTTCAGTGTCAACGGGGCAATCCTCTTCATCTACAAATATTGTGATCCTTACGGATTCGAGGTACCTGCCTTGAAGAGCTACATTGAAGCACTCAAAGTCCCGGTCCTCTATGTGGAGGACGAGTATTCCACGTCGACCATTGGCAGGCTCAAGACCAGAATAGAAGCATTCCTGGAGATGATCGGGTAGCAAGTGCCAGTGATCAGTGAACAGTGGTCAGTGACACCAGTAACACCAACTTGAAAAGCGAAGGCCAGTGTCAGGAGGGGAAGTCGATGGCAGAAGAGAGAAAATCAAGAAAGACCGCAACCGAGGCTGCTGCAAAGGTTCCCAAGATAGTGCGGGCGAACCTGACGGAAAACCTGAAGGCCAAAGAAGAAGGCAAGCTCGTTGCGTACACCTTCATCGTGTGCCTCCTTGATGAGATCATGAGGTCTATGGATGTCGTGCCTGCGTGGGGCGAGAGCTATTCCGGCATTTGCGCTGCCAAGCGTGATTCGGGACGGTTCCTGGAGAAGGCAGAGGCGGAAGACTTTTCCCGGTCGCTTTGCACGTACGCGACCTGTAATCTGGGCTTTGACATTTGGCGTCAGGAACTGGGAGGCGCAATGCCTCCTGATGCACCATGGGGCGGTATTGCCAGACCCGACGTGATCCTGGCAAGCGGCCAGATGCTCTGCGACCCGCGATTCAAGTGGCCCCAGGCCACACAGCATTACCTGCAGGACGTGCCCATCCATGTAAGCGGGTACTACTGGCCTCCCTGGGACCCCAAGATAGACCAGAAGGAAGTGGAAGCTTACTACGTCAAGTATACAGTGGAAGAATTGCGTGATGTGGTTCGCTTCCTGGAAAAACATACGGGCCGGAAGATGGACTGGGACAGACTGGCGGAGCTCGTAGACCTCGTGGACAAGACGTGGGACATGTTCTACCGGACGTATGAGCTGCGCAGGGCAATGCCCACACCTATGGATACGGGCGACGCGATGAATACGATGGTGCCTCTGGCATTCATGCTGGGGACTCAGGAGGCGTACGACTTTTACAAGGACCTCTACGATGAGCTGTCACGGAAAATCGCGAATAAGGAAGGCGTCGTCGCTGACGAAAAGTACCGCCTGCTCTGGGGCGCGGGCTTGCCTTCCTGGTTTGCGCTGAGTGACTTTCTTTACTTCAACAGTAAGGGTGCTGTTTTCCCTGTGGAAAGAACGTATCGTGAAGCAGAATTGATCGAGCACCTCGACCTTCCCAAGACGAATGATCCTCTCGAACGCATCGCCTGGAGATGGACGCGGTATTATACAAACTGGTTCGATAGAGCAAGAAAGCGGCCCGGTTCCCTGCCCGAGGTCGAACGCCTCATCGAGTATATTGAAAATTACAATATTGACGGTGTTGTCTTCCACCAGGCGTTCTCGTGCCGTACGTGGCACGCGGGTATCATCCTGCAGGCTGAGATCCTGAAAAAGGTCTACAGGGATGTACCGGTGATGATCATGGAGGGCGATATCGTTGATATCAGCTCTTACAACGAAGCAGACGTCCACAACCGGATCGATGCTTTCATAGAAACGCTGGAAGCGGCGAAAAGCAAGCGCGCGTAGGGCCGTGTGCGGATTACGCGCGTTGCGGGTTGCGAGTTCCGCGTCGCGGGTTAGGCAAGATCGAATACGAAGAGGTGACATCGGCTGTCGATCCAATGGTAACTCGCAACTCGTAACCCGCAACTCGTAACGTGAATTGAGAATCAATGAACGGTTTTTATGCAGGGCTGGATATCGGCTCAACCATGACCAAAGTGGCAATCGTGGGTGAAAGCCTCGTCGCCTCGGTGATCGGGCCAACCGGACCCGAACACCGTCGATTGGCCCACAAGGTAATGGAAGAAGCGCTCACGAGGGCACGTTTATCTTTCGCTGACCTTGGCTACATCGTCGCCACCGGCTACGGCCGGATTAACGTCCCTTTCGCAGACAAGCAGGTCACGGAGATAACGTGTCATGCAAAAGGTTTGCACAGCCTCTTGCCTACAGCAAAAACGATAGTGGATATAGGCGGCCAGGACAGCAAAGGCATCAAACTGAGGAACGGGAAGGTTGCAAGCTTCGTCATGAACGATAAGTGTGCAGCCGGTACCGGCCGATTTCTCGAAGTCATAGCAGATGCTTTGGGCGTACCATTGGAAAAGCTGGGCGAACTTTCCCTTTCAGCCAGGACAGTGGCAACGATCAGCAACACCTGCACGGTCTTTGCCGAGCAGGAGGTCGTTTCCCAGCTGGCCTCGGGTGAACCCGTTGAAAATCTGATTGCGGGTATTCACGAGGCGATTGCCACGAGAATCTATGCCATGGTCAGTAAACTGAAAATAGAACCGGATGTGGCCATAACAGGCGGCGGAGCAAAGAACATCGGTCTCGTCAGGGCGCTGGAGCTAAGGTTCGGATACCCGGTCCTGGTGCCGCCTGAGCCCCTACTCACCGGCGCCATAGGTGCGGCGTTGGTCGGAAAAGAGATTTACGATAAGGCAGCTCAAAGCGGACAGCCTCTCGTGCGCGCAGGGAAGGGCTTGCAAGAGGCAACGTTTTTTGGGTAGAAAATAGAACCATGGGCCGTAGAAGAAATTCCAATATCCAAATCTCAATTTTCAAACAATATCAAATGTCCAAGGTTCAAAGCAAAAGGTGATGGTCGTTTCGCTGATTGAATATTACAGATTATTCGGGGATTGAAATTTGAGATTTGACCTCTTTCCACGACATACGGTTTGAGAGGATTTCTTGATGTGATTTACACACTTGGAGTGGATATAGGTTCTGCTTTTTCGAAGGCGGTTCTTTGCGCTGACGGAGAGATTAAGGCGTACGCGGTCGCTCCTTCCGGAGGCAATTACAGGGAAACGGCGAGAGCGATAGCAGAAGAGCCTTTGAAAAAGGCCGGCCTCTCCTTCAGCGAGCTTTCGTACGTGGTCGCGACCGGCTACGGAGCGGCAGCAGTCGATTTTTCGGATCAGACTGTAACGGACATATCCTGCCAGGCCAAAGGTATTCACCGCCTCTTCCCGAACGCACAGACTGCCATCGACATAGGCGGCCAGTTCAGCAAGGTAATCAAGATCGATGAGGATGGAAGGGTTACCAATTTCATGCTCAATGAGAAATGCGCTGCGGGAAGCGGCAAATTCCTTCAAGTCATTGCTCGTCTTCTTCACATAGAGATCGGCGATATCGGACTGCGCTCCCTCAAATCTCAAAAACCGGTGGAGTTCAACACGGGCTGCGCTGTTTTTGCCGAGGCTGAAGCTGTCTCTCGCATAGCCGAGGGGGCGCTCGTGGAGGACATTCTGGCGGGCGTTCACAAGGCAATGGCATCGAAGATCGTCAACCTGGTTGAACGAACCGGACACGCGGGTACTTGCGCGGTGACGGGCGGCGGTGCAAAGGACATAGGGCTGGTGAAGGCCATAGAGGCAGAACTCGGCGTCGACCTCTTCGTCCCGGAAGAGCCTCAGATCACTGCGGCATATGGCGCGGCCCTTCTTGCGGCAGAAAAGGCTCCGCACCAAGACATGAATCGAACATAAAACGGACATAAAATATTGACAGTGTAGCAAGCCTAGTGTAGAGTCACACAAAGGCTGGCTCCACCAAAAACCGCAATAGCACTCAGCAAGGAGAAGCATATGCCCTTTAACTCTCTCAGAGCATTCCTCGAAACGTGCGAAGTTGAGGGACAGCTCGTCCGTATCAAGGAGAAGGTCAAGCCTGAGCCGGACATCCGCGCCGCCGCGTGCGCGGCAGCAAAGATGGCCGCAGGTCCCGTTCTGCTGTTTGAGAAGATAGAAGGATACTCGGACAAACAAGTGGCCATGAATATCCACGGCTCATTCCAGAACCACGCCCTCATGCTCGATCTACCTAAAGAAACGAGCGTCAAGGCGCAGTTCCAGGAGCTTGTTGAGCGCTGGGATCGTTACCCCATACCACCCAAGCGGGTGAACGACGCGCCCTTCAAGGAAGTCATCATCGACAGGAATCCAAGTCTTTACAGGGAACTTCCCTTGTTCCGCGTGAACCCTATGGACGGCGGCTTTTATCTTTCGAAGGCCTGCGTGGTCTCCCGCGACCCGGAAACGGGCGAGGATCAGAACCTAGGTATGTACAGGATGCAGGTAAAGGACCATGACCGGATCGGTATCCAGGCCGCAGCCCAGCACGACATCGCCATCCACCTGCGCAAGGCCGAGGAGCTCGACATACCGCTGCGCGTTGCTATCGTCGTTTCCAACGAGCCGGTCACAAGCCTTATCGCATCGACGCCACTCCATTACCATCAGGATGAGTATTCGATGATAGGTGCCATCAGGGGCGAGCCCGCCGATATCATAGCATCTGAGCGAGGGAACCTCGACGTGCCGGCTGGTGCGGAGGTTGTCATCGAAGGAGAGATCATCCCGCGCAAACGTTTTGTGGAAGGGCCTTTCGTCGAGTACACGGGCTATTACTCTTCGAGCATGATCCAGGCCGAAGTACAGGTCGATCTCATCTCACGGCGGCGCGATCCCATCATCTTTGAGAACCTGTACAGCGGCCTGCCGTGGACCGAGATGGATTATATGATGGCCATGAGCACGAGCGTGGCCCCTTTCAAGCAGATGAAGCCCGAGTTCCCGGAACTCCAGGCCATCAACGCCATGTACTGTCACGGGTATGTTACGATCATCTCATCGAAGATGCGCTTTGGCGGCTTTGCCAAAACCCTGGCCATGCGCCTTCTTACCACCCCTCACGGGATCGTCTATCCGAAGTTCATCATCGTGGTGGATGACGATATCGACCCGTTCGACCTTCAGCAGGTGATGTGGGCAATCTCGGTCCGGTTCCGGCCGGAGCGCGACCTGGTACTCATTCCCAATGCCCCGGGCTCAACCGTGGATCCGGCCCACCTGGTAAGAGGGATAACAACAAAAACGATCATTGACGCGACCAAACCGGTCTTCCCGGATATCCCGCTGGCTGACGCCTCAATCGTGAACATGCCTCCGGAGACCGCTTTCTGGACCGAAGAGATCCTGAAAAGGAGAAAGTGATCCGCATGATCTGTCCGAGATGCGATTTCTTAGAGGCTTACAAGGTATTCGAAGCCGAAGACAGGAGCTGGGAGATATATCGCTGCCCCCGCTGCAACTTCAATTGGCGAAGCACCGAAGGGCAGGAACTCACAGACGCCAAGCAATACAACCCGAGGTTCAAGCTCAGCGAGAAACAGATTCAAGACATGGCCCCTAAGCCTCCCGTCCCGCCCTTGCGAAAAACTGAAAACTCAGGCGTTCGGGAAAGGAAGCTAACTTACCGCACGTGAAGATTGGTGAGATTCTATCCAGCCTTCTTCTGATACTGGTCGGAACCCTCTTCTGCCGTTCCTCACTCCACATCGGGATAGGCAGCATCAATGCTCCCGGACCCGGTCTGATTCCCTTTGGCACAGGAGCACTGCTCATCCTTTTTTCCGTGGGCACCATCGTAGAAGTACTCATCACAAAACGCGCAGAGGCACAGGGCAGTGGCCCCCTTTTCATGGGCAGGCGGTGGGGTGTAATCTTCTCTGTCCTGATTTCTCTTTTTGCCTACGCGCTGGTGCTCAATTTTCTGGGCTTCCTTCTGGCTACCTTCCTGGTGCTGTCGCTTCTTTTCAAGATCCCGGGGCAGCGCACCTGGAAAGGAGCCGTCGGAGTGGCGGCACTTACCACGGCATGTACTTACGCACTCTTCGGCTACGCGCTGCAGTGCAGCCTGCCTCCGGGCATCCTCGAATTCCTGGGACTGTAACGTGGAGATCTTCAGCGGCATAGTCCAAGGATTTACCACGAGCCTGAGTATCACCAACCTCGCCTACTGCTTTGTCGGGGTGTTCGTCGGCACGCTGATAGGAGTCCTGCCGGGGATCGGTCCTGTCGGCACCATTTCTCTACTGCTCCCTGCGACCTTCCGGGTCGATCCTGTATCCGCAATAATCATGATGGCGGGTATCTATTATGGTGCCATGTACGGCGGCTCCACCACGTCGATACTGGTCAACATTCCAGGCGAAGCCGCTTCGGTCATCACCTGTCTCGATGGATACCAGATGGCGCGCAAAGGCAGGGCCGGCGCAGCTCTCGGCATTTCTGCCTTCGGCTCATTCATTGCCGGTACGATAGGTGTCATCGCCTTGATGTTCCTTGCGTACCCACTGGCAAAGCTCGCCTTGAACTTCGGTCCTCCGGAATATTTCGCGCTGATGTGCCTGGGGCTCACCATATTGACGTATCTCGCTCGCGGCTCCATGCTCAAAGCTCTGAGCATGGCTCTCGTGGGCCTGCTCCTGAGTTTTATCGGTATTGATGGTATCACCGGACTTCCGCGCTTCACGATGGACATGGTGCATTTGATGGATGGCGTCGGGCTCGTTCCGATAGCCATGGGGCTTTTCGGTATTTCGGAGGTGCTCCTCAACCTGGAGGAAGTTATCAAGCGGGACATCTTTGAAACCAAAATAAAAGGGCTCCTTCCCAATCGCGAAGAGTGGCGCCGCTCCAAATGGCCGATTGTGCGGGGCACGATCATCGGTTTCTTCCTGGGCATACTGCCTGGCGGAGGAGCAGTCATCTCATCATTCATTTCCTATGGATTGGAAAAAAAGCTTTCCAGTACGCCTGAAAAATTCGGCACGGGCATGATTGAAGGGGTGGCTGGGCCTGAGTCAGCGAACAACGCGGCAGTCGCGGGGGCTTTTGTACCCCTCTTTACCCTTGGGATTCCCGCGAACGTCACTATGGCCGTTCTCCTCGGCGCGCTCATGATACATGGTTTGACCCCGGGGCCTATGCTTCTGAGAGAGCATCCCGAGATTTTCTGGGGCACAGTGACCAGCATGTATATGGGCAACGTAATGCTGCTCGCCCTCAACCTTCCGCTCATCGGTCTCTGGGTCAAGGTTCTCAAAATCCCTTACGGAATTCTTTTTCCTCTGATCATCCTCTTCTGTCTGATCGGGGCTTACAGCCTCAACAACACGGCATTTGACATCGGCGTGATGGTGATCTTCGGCCTCGTCGGCTATCTCATGAAAAAATTGGATTATGAGGGCGCACCGCTCCTGCTCGCTTTTGTCCTGGGACCGATGATGGAGCAGGCCCTGCGCCAGTCGCTGCTGCTTTCCCACGGCAGTTTCGCAATCTTCTTTACACGGCCGATATCTGCGGTTGCGATGGGTCTCGCCGTCGCGCTCATTCTCTCTTATTTCCTGCCATTCCTGAGAAAGAAACGGCCAAATCTTGAGGAAGACAATGTATGAGTAGGGTCAAGGGGCACGGGTCATGGGTCAAGAGTTGTAATGATAAATCTTTATCGCAGATGGTGACAAACCATAGACAAATAAAGGAGAGAGCCATGAAGATGAAGCCTGTGATTTCAGTTGTACCGGTTCTAATCGCGCTGAGCCTGATACTCGCTGCGCTGGGCTGGGCGGCTGATGTTAAGTACCCCACAAAGCCGATCCACATGTGGGTGGGGTTCGCAGCGGGAGGCTCCACTGATATTTGCGCCAGGTCCGCCTCAGCCATCGCGGAGAAGGCCTTGGGGCAGCCGATCGTTGTTGAGAACAAGCCGGGCGGAGGCGGCGCTCTTCTCCTGGGGCTTCTGGCCTCAGCCGCACCCGATGGCTACACACTCGCCACAACGTCCGACACCCCGTACACCCGGGCTCCTCACCTTATCAATGTGAAGTACGACTCCATGAAAGATTTTACTCCACTTGTCCGACTGGGCCTGCAGAGACAGGGCATCGTTGTTCGAGCGGATAGCCCCTTCAAGAAGTGGCAGGATCTGATCGACTTCGCCCGCAAGAACCCGGGGCAGCTTACTTATGGCACACCGGGTCCCGGCACAACCCCGCACCTGGCCATGGAGAAGATCGCCCTCCAGGAAAAGATCAAGTTCCAGCATATCCCGTTTCAAGGGGATACGCCGGCTATGTCAGCAGTCCTCGGCGGACACGTGATGGCATCAGCCACAGGCGCACTGGCATGGACGTCCCATGTAAAGGCCGGCTCGCTCAGACTGCTTCTGGTATTTGACCCGGAAGGAATGGACGAGTGGCCGGAAGTCCCCACGTTCAAAAAGGTAGGCTACAGCTTCGAAGCGCCCACCGCCCAGATGGTCTCCGCTCCCAAAGGAGTTCCCAAACCTATCGTCGACAAGCTGATCACGGTCTTCTCCGACGCGGTGATGTCACCGCAGTTCCAGAAGGTGGCGCGAGAACAGGAACTCCTGGCAGCCAAGCCCTTGACCGGGGCAGATTTTCAGAAGTGGTTACAACAGCAGTACACCATGTACGGCACATTCATAAAAGAGGTGGGGCTACAGAAAAAAACAGAGTAAAACAGGAAAAAGATAAAGCAGGTTGAGGTAAAAACTAAAGCGAAGGTTAACATAGTGACTAAGACCTGTCTCTGCCTTCGTCGCTCCGGGCATGCCTCAGCCCGTACTTGGCGGCGCCGTACGTGGCCACACAATAAGGGACACAGTACGTAACCGCGAGTTTGATCCAGTCTATGGCGCGCATATCGCAGCGCACGAAGATACGGTCGCCATAATTGATCAGGCCGAGGATTGATCCGACAACCAACGCAACCTTTGTTGATGTGGCCACGGTTCCGCTTTCAGCAGCTATAGCAAGAAATTTTTTCATCCGTCCCTCACACATTGCCCGAGTTAGTGTCCGCGTTCAGCGGTTATTCGAAATGGCTGATAACCAAGTCACATGTTTTCTTCCTGTAGAATCTCTCCTACCAGGTCATTTCCCGCCTTCGAAAAATTGCAGGGTATAGCCTTTGACCGTTAACATCGTAGCGTATTGGTCCAGCCGCTGCAAGGCAAACCAATGAACTCAACTGGCGGTGGCCGAGAGATGAAACCAACTCCGCTTCCCCGGGAGGGTATGCTATAATCAGTCTGGTCGTGCTGCGTTTTCAACTTACTTTGGGAGGAGTGCGATGAAGATTCAAGCCAACGGCATAGCAATGCATTACGAGATCGCCGGCGATGGGGATTGGCTCGTGCTTGTCCACGGGGCCGGCGACAACCTCCAAACCTGGTACAATCAAGTTCCCGCCTTCTCCAAGGAGTACAAAGTGCTCGCCTATGACACGCGCGGCCACGGTCAGACAGACGTGAGCGAGGGTGAGTACACCACCGGCGTTTGGGCCGATGACCTGCATGCTCTCCTTAACGTACTTGGCGCAAGACGCGCTTCCGTCGTGGGCTATTCTCTCGGAGGGATGATTGCGGCAACACTGGCATCTGAACACCCTGAGACGGTCGACGCCCTCGTGCTGGTCGGGGTCGCAGGAGCCGCCGTGGGACTCGGAGATCGTCAGACCTGGGAGCAGCGGCGCAAAGGTCAGATGGAACTCCTTGAGAAAGAAGGCATGGCGGGCATTCTCAAAGAGAGGATCGATCCAGTCAGTTCCACAATGTTTTCTCCAGGCTTTGCCGAAAAGCACCCTGATGTGATCAGTAAGTACGAGGAGATCTTTCCGGTTACCAAGGCCGAGGGCTACAGGAAGGTGCTCGAATCCATGGGCCGCAGGGGCCGCCCCGTTGATTTTTCAAAGATATCTTGTCCTGTGCTGGTCATCGTGGGCGCGTACGATCTCTGGTCCGGGCCTGAAGCAGGCAACGTTCTGCAGCAGCGAATTCCAGGCTCTGAACTGATCATCCTCCCCACGGGCCATGCTTGTCAGATAGAGCAGCCTGCAGAATTCAATGAGGCTGTGCTGTCCTTCCTTCGTGGTACGAGAAGGCGCGCGCCGTTGTAGCCACAAAATAAAGTCGGGCCCTGGGTTGCAAAATAAACTCGGACCTTTTTGATCATTTGTTTCTTCCTGAAAGACTCACCCTGATCTCCTCGAGAATAATATTCCATTTGAAGCGGAAAGAAACCTAATGATTTCCGTTCGCTGTGGAGGCAGCTCCCACATTTCGGATCTGTGCCGAGCTTGACAGTCGCCTTTGCGGAACCTACGCTTGCTTCATACAGGCCTATAGCGGCAAGTCCTCGTTGCGTTGCCGCAGAGGAATGAGCGTATGAGCAGACAGACCATGAAACGGATTCGGCCCCAATTGATGTGTCCCGTGCTACTCATGCAAAACCGAGTGCTGTCGGGTGGCCGGCAAGGAGGAAACCATGCAAGCTAACAACATCATGCTCCGGGCGATACTGTTCATCCTGATTGTTTGTGTCTGGTCGGCGTCGACATTAACCGGCGCTGCCAGCCGAGATGAGCCCCAGAAGACGAATGCCGGCGGATCGATACGGGCAGAGGGCCTTGCTGCCTGGCAACAGGTCTATGCAGTCTTGACACATCCTCGTTGTATCAACTGCCACACCGCGACGGACTATCCTCAGCAGGGGGATGACCGGCACCGGCATTTCGCCAATGTGGTGCGCGGCCCGACCGGCGAAGGCGTTCCAGGGCAACAATGCGTTACCTGCCACCAGGAGGCCAACGCAGATAGCACTGGAGTCCCCGGCGCCCATGACTGGCACCTCGCGCCCCTGTCGATGCAGTGGCAGGACCCGAACGACAAGATCCTGTCGAGCACAGACGTCTGCAAGGCGGTCACAGATCGATCCAAGAACAACAACCTTGACAGCGCCGGTCTGTTGAAGCATCACAGCGAAGAGCCGCTCGTTCTCTGGGCATTCCGGCCGGGCCGCGGGATCGACGGGAGTATGCGGACGTTGCCGCCGCTTACGCACGAGCAGTTCGTCGCGGCCACGCGCACCTGGGCCGAGGCTGGAACGCCCTGCCCGCAAAATCCCTGAACCCGGAGGTTCATCATGGAAACGTACAAGCTTACCGTGAACGGTCAACCGAGAGAGGTGACCGTGGATCCCGGCACGCCGCTACTCTGGGTGCTTCGAGAAGAGCTGAAAATGACGGGTACCAAATACGGGTGTGGCATCGGCGCCTGCGGCGCCTGCACCGTGCACCTAGACGGAGTGGCAACCCGTTCCTGTGTGGTGCCCGTCTCGCTCGTAGGAAACCGTCCGATCGTCACGATTGAGGCGATGGCTGAAGACCCGGTTGGCCGCGTCGTACAGGACGTCTGGGTGTCGCATGACGTGGTGCAGTGCGGGTACTGTCACAGCGGCCAGATCATGGCTGCTGTTGCTTTACTCAAGAGTATGCCCAAGCCTACGGACACGGATATCGAAGAGTCGATGGGCGGGAATCTTTGCCGCTGCGGTACCTATGTGCGCATTCGCGAGGCGATCAAGGCGGCTTCGCTGCAACTGAGATAAAGGAGGTGGGTCATGATCGCAATAACAATCAACTCTGCGAACAGCCTACAGCTCAGCCGTCGAAGTTTTCTACGTGTCTGCGCGGCTGCCGCGGGCGGGCTGCTGGTTTCACTTTATCTCGATCTTCCGTTAGTCGCGCAGGAGGGTGGCCAACCCAAGCCACAGGTCTATCCGCCGGATGCCTTCGTCCATATCAAGCCGGATGGTACGATCCTGATCACGGTGAACCGGCTCGAGTTCGGTCAGGGAGTCCAGACTTCCTTGCCCATGATTCTGGCTGACGAACTGGATGCCGACTGGTCTCAGGTGAAAGCAGAGCTTGCTCCCGCCGCCGATGTTTACAAGGATCCGCTCTTCGGTATTCAGTTCGTTGGCGGTTCTAATTCGATCGCGCATTCGTTCGAGCAGTATCGGGAATTAGGCGCCAGGACGCGGGCGATGCTGGTAGCTGCAGCGGCTGAGGAATGGAAGGTCTCACCAAGCCAGTGCCATACTGAAGCGAGCGTTGTTTATGGCCCTGGCGGGAAATCAGCTACATACGGCAAACTGGCCGAAGCCGCAACTCACCAGTCGATTCCCGCCACAGTCCAGCTGAAGGATCGGTCGCAGTTCCGTCTGGTAGGGAAGAGGGTCCCACGGCTTGACAGTCGTCCCAAGTGCAACGGCTCACTCAAGTTTGGACTGGACCTGGACATCCCCGGCATGAAGACAGCCGTGGTCGCGCATCCACCCGTGTTTGGAGGCCGTGTCAAAAGCTTGGACGACAAAACGGCACGCGGCGTCGAAGGAGTTCGAGATGTATTCGAGATTCCCCTCGTCAGGGGCACGGGGGTGGCAGTTGTCGCTGACAAATTCTGGATCGCGAAGCAGGCGCGCGACCGCCTGAAGGTAGAGTGGGATCTTTCAGCAGTAGAGCACGCTGATAGCGCACAGTTATCAGCAAAGTACAAGGCACTGGCCCGCACTCCGGGCAATGTTGCTGTGAGCCGCGGAGACCAGAAAGCACTGGACGCGATTGCGCCTGAGAACCGGATGGTCGTCGAATACGAATTTCCTTATCTCGCCCACACGCCGATGGAGCCGCTGAATACCACGATCCGTTTTGCTGGTGATCGAGCGGAGGCGTGGGTTGGTTCACAGTTCCAGACCGTGGACCAGACGGCCATCGCCGAGGTTCTCGGCCTGAAACCAGAGCAGGTCACTTTCCACACGGAGATGGCGGGCGGAGGCTTTGGCAGGCGCGCCGTTCCCGATTCCCATGTGCAGCGCGAGGCTGCAGTGATCGCGAAGCGTCTTCGCGGCGTGCCGATTAAGCTTGTGTGGACAAGGGAGAATGATGTCCAGGGCGGCTACTATCGCCCCATGCACGTCCATCGAGTGGAGATCGGCATCGGCCGGGATAGTATGCCTTCGGCGTGGAGGCATGTGATTGTCGGTCAGTCCATGCTTGCGGGTACGCCCTTTGCCGCCATGATGGTGAAGAACGGTGTCGATGAAACCGCCGTGGAGGGCACCGCAGATACCCACTACAATATTCCAAACTTCCACGTCTCCGTCCACCATCCCACGCCGAACGTGCCGGTTTTGTGGTGGCGTTCAGTAGGCCATACGCACAACGCTTTCGTCATGGAGACGCTGATCGATGAGTTGGCGGCACGCGCCGGGATCGATCCCATCGTTTACCGGCGAAAGCTCCTCAGGGCCGACGCGGGGAAATTACGGCGGGCACTCGATCTGATGGACGAGAAGAGCGCTTCCTGGCGCACTACGTTGCCGAAAGGCCATGCCCTGGGCATTTCATGCCACGAATCGTTCGGAACGGCTGTTGCCTGTGCTGTGGATGTCTCGGTCGAAAATAATCGGCCAAAGATACATCGGGCGACAATCGGGCTTGACCCGGGTGTCGCTGTGAATCCGCTCACCATCGAAAGCCAGTTTCAGGGAGGAATTGCCTTTGGTGTTACACAACTGATGGCGAAAGGGGCCATCACGTTCAAAGATGGTCGCGTGGAACAGCGGAACTTCGACAGCTACACTCCCCCATATATCAATGACGCGCCGACAGCGGTCGATGTGCATATCGTGCCGAACAGCGAGAAACCATCGGGTTGCGGTGAACCGCCGGTTCCAGTCATTTCACCCGCGGTTGTCAACGCTCTGGCGAGGCTGACCGGAAAACGTTATCGGAGCTTACCGCTCGTGAGTATCTAATCTCTGCCACCAATCCGCGTCTGAGACTGAACTCGATTACGGGCGTTAACCTAGAATACAATGCATCGTGAGAATTTGAACTTTTGCTTTGCAGGTGGCTTCGCTAGATCACGCCGTCCTTTCAAGGCTACAAAGGTATTACTCCGCCTTATAACCGCGCATGGTCTCCGTGAATTAAACGCCCATCTAAGGCTTCTGCGGCTCTGCACCAGGTGCCGAAGGCAGGGTGTAATCGATCTTCCAGCCCCGATCTTGCGCCAGAAGTGCCGAGTTTCTTTCTGCGAGTGCAGAGATGGTGAGGAAGGGATTGACCCCGAGGGGGCGCGGAATGATCGAACCGTCGCTCACGTAGAGGCCTTTGTAGACGTCCTGGCCATTTTTCCCTGAAAAGACCAGCCCCTTATGGTTGACCACGCCATGCTCTGCATCGTCCGACATGGTACACCCGCCCAGCGGATGCACGGTCGTCAGGTTATGTTTCGTGAGCATGCTCCAGGTAGGGTTAATAACGTAAGTGCCGCCCAGCGGCCGGGTTGCCTCAAGAAGGCGCTCATTTGCGCGCTCAAATATGGGTTGTTCTCCCACACCAGGCCACTTGATGCGCAGGCGGTCATCCTCGAGATACATGTTACCATCGCCGTTATCATGGCACATGAGCAAGTACGTCTGCGTGTTACGGACAGCACCCGCGTAAGGCCCGTGAAGAAGGCTCTCCAGCTCGCGCGCCTTTTTTTTCACGAGATCCCCTACGCCCGTATCGGTATCTTTGCCCAACAGTTTTGCTGCTGCGGAAAGGCCCGCAGGGATAAAGGAGCCAAAGGCTCCCGGGATCGCACCCTCTTCGATGACGAGACCGTCAGAGAGATTGGATGCGGTTCTCATATCGATGATTCCTGTGATCGTGGGCCCGACAGGATCGAGGGTTCCGGGCGGCCTGTTACCGAAACCGATTCCGCAGATGGCCTCATCATTATTGTAGCCGAATCCGAGCACATCGCCGTTAGCGGTGAAGTTTTGTCCCAGTCTCTCGGAGAGAGAAATACCCTGAGCCCTGGAGCGGAGAAGTATCTCGGTGGAGCCGAGCGTGCCCGCGGCGAGTATCACAATATCCGCCCTTACGAACATCGTAGGTGCATCAAAGCTTTCGCTCCCGGAACCAAGAAGCTGGTAGTGGACGAGAAATCCGTCTCCATCGCGCTCGATATGGTGGACCCAGACCTGCGTATATATCTCAGCGCCATGGTTTCTGGCATCCGGAAGGTAGTTCATGATGAGGGTATTCTTCGCCGCATAATTGCAGCCTGTAACGCAATCGCCACAGAGCTTGCAGGCCTTCTGATCGACTCCCACCTGATTCACCCCGTCTCTAAAGGTGACGGCAATAGGGGGCCTGTAGAAATTTGCTTGAAGAAAAGCGGCAGACTTCTCCAGCGCTTCTTGTTTACGAAGCGGAGGGAAATCCTGCGGGTAGGGAAGGGGCGTGAGCATCTCCTCAGCGCGATGGTAGCCGTCTTCAAGAAGCGTGGCCCTATCGTCACGAAGCGCCTTTGGCCAGCGCTCATCCTCAAACACCCTGGGGTCGGGACGGAGCGCTACATTGGCATTAACAAGGGATGTGCCGCCGAGACCGCAGCCCATAAACACGTTCATCTCCTCATTGATCCGCAGATCGTAGAGGGCGGTGCGTGAACCTACATGGCCGGAAGCCAGATCAGACTGAACGTGGCTGAGCGCTTCGGTCTCCGTGTCCGGGTACTCGCCCGGTTGATACTCCCTACCCCTCTCCAGGACGCAGACCTTTTGTGAGGCGCGGGAGAGGCGTGATGCGGCGATGGAACCCCCGTAGCCCGATCCTATCACAACAGCGGCGTACCGGTCTTTGATTTCTTCAATGGGTGACGACAATCGTGCCATGATCTGCCTCCTTCTTGATCACTCGACCTGCTCTGTTTGATAACGTAAGGTGCACGCGAAAAAGATTCAAGGGCTGCTACATGAGAGGATTCTGGATAGGGGGTGCGAACATCTTGTCTTACCCCTTGCATGTTTCATCTGAATGTTTACGTTAGTGCATGGGGATTAACACGTTGGTGATACCTCGGTGAGAAGTTTAAAATTCATTCCAACAAGGAGGCTGAAATGGCAGCAGTACCGAAAGTGACGATCCGGAAGATAGCGCGTTACGGCTGGATACCCGACATACCTGATCACCGTGACTACCGTTACGGGGTATTGCGAAAGTTACCCGCATCTTTGCCTTCCTCGGTCGACTTGCGGCCGACATGCCCCGCCGTGGCAGACCAGGGGAACCTGGGGAGTTGCACGGCGAACGCACTGGCCGGAGCGATGGAGTTTCTGATGCTGAAGGATCAGAAACCTTATGCCGATCTCAGTCGTCTTTTTATCTACTACGATGAGCGGGTGATTGAGGGTACGGTCGATCAGGACTCGGGGGCCATGATTCGCGATGGCATCAAAACACTTGCCGATCAGGGCGTCTGCACGGAGACGCTGTGGCCGTATGACATTTCCCAGTTCGCCGTGAAACCCGCAGATGCATGCTACCAAGAGGCCCTTAATTATAAGATTACTCTCTATGCTCGCCTCAACGTGATCGACGAAATGCGAGCTAGTCTCGCAGACGGATTCCCGTTCGTCTTCGGGTTCACGGTCTACGAGAGCTTTGAATCCCAGGATGTCGCAAATACAGGCGTCGTCCCGATGCCCGGGACAGACGAACAGGTGCTGGGAGGCCACGCCGTCGTGGGGGTTGGTTACGACGACTCACAGCAACGGTTCATCGTGAGGAACTCCTGGGGCGACGCTTGGGGCATGAAGGGTTACTTCACGATCCCTTACGACTACCTGGCCAACCGAGACCTGTCTGACGACTTCTGGGCTATACGGGCAGGGGGGCAGATGTAGATACACTATTTCAGGCTCGATCACGAACGGGTGGAGTGATAGTGCGTAACTAGCAAAAGTAGCTACAAGGATCCCAATGTTATTACCTTTCTGAAAACAGAGAAGGGAGGGAGCAATGAAGAAAAAACCACCAAATTATCCGACCGGTGTTATCGAACTGAAGTACTATGCCCCAGGCCCATGGCCGGCCACCGTCAGCACCGGGGGCGCCTGTAATCAGGGTTGCTACCGAATTGCCCATAAATGGGTCCTCTCGGTGAGCCGGAGCGTTAGCTGTAGATGGAGGTAGGATTATGAAACGCAATCTTATTATGCATATCCTCGTGGTGATTTGTTTAGTGGGCATTCTACCTGCCCTTTCAGTCGCTGAGGAAAATCGAAGAGATGGTAATTGGTGGCGCGATCAGGACAGGCTTTCGCGTTCAGGCTACATAACCGGTTTCCTCGATGGCATGGATCTGGGCAGCAATTTCTCATACTGGAAGTTCGTCAAAGATGACAAGATGAATACGTGCATGGGGAAGGTACTGGAATCGTATGCCGATTATCATTCAAAGTATTTTGAGAAGGTGACAAATGGGCAACTCGCTGATGGTCTCGATTCCTTTTATGCTGACTCTCGAAATCGCAGGATTCTGTTAACTGATGCCGTTTGGCTCGTTGTCAATGTCATCGCTGGTACTCCGCAGGACAAAATTGACTCGATGCTTAAGGCCTGGCGCCGTAACGCGCATGACTAAACAGCGACTAGCAGAAGCTCTTCTCTCGGATCAAGGGTGTACAGGTAGCCTACGCACGAGGACTGTGTGTGTCAACAACTGCGCACTGTTTTTACATGGTGACTTACCTGAATTACCATTGATTGTTTCATAACCTACTTCCCCATCAACGCTGCCGGGAGCCAGGTGGCGATCTGCGGGAAGATGAAGAGCAGAATAGCTCCGATGACTAAGCTTATCAGGAAGGGATAGACACCTTGGTAAATCACTCCCATGGGAATCTTGGTAATTTGCTTGACTATAAACACGCAGATCGCCACAGGCGGGATAACGACACCTATCATGACGGTGATGGCGATGATCATGCTGAACCATATGGGATTGTACCCAAGCTTGACAATAGCCGGGAAAAAGATCGGTGTGGCCAGAATCATGAAGGCAAGATCATCGATAAACGATCCTCCGATGAGATATATGAAGGAAATCATGATGACGATAATGGTGGGAGGGAACGGCAGGGACACGATCCAGTCGGCAGCCAGCATAGGGATCTTGGTTACAGCGATAAAATGGCCGAGTATCGTGGAACTCATGACGAGCAGCAGAACCATGCATGCGGTCCTGACAGACTCGATGATAGATTTAACATAGCCTTTGAGGTCCAGGTCTCTTTTCAGCAAGGTGAGGAGGAGAACCAGACACGTACCCACACTCCCTGCTTCGGTGGGGGTGAAGAATCCCTTCATGATGCCTCCCACCATCAGAAGAAAGACCACGACCACCCATCCCACGTCTGGGAGCACCTTCAGCCGTGCGCTCCAGGGAAAGACAGGCCCCTTGGGACCCACAGCAGGGTTGAGCTTACACCATCCATAAATGACGACCACAAAGAATGCGGCGATGATCAGCCCGGGAAAGACTCCTGCGAGGAAGAGCCTCCCGATCGATTGGTCAGAAATAATACCGAATATAATGAGCGTAACGCTCGGAGGGAGAAGAATGCCAAGAGTCCCCACAGAGGCCACGATACCTGACGATAGCCTTCTGTCGTAGCCATAGCGCTCCATTTCCGGAACCGCGACACTCGCAAAGGTCGCGGTAGTGGCCGGCGTAGAGCCGCATATAGCCTTGAAGGCCGTTGCACCGGCTACGGTAGAGATGGCAAGCCCTCCGGGGATGTGGCCTACATACTTATACGCCGCATCGAAGAGCTTCTTGGCTATGCCCGAATTGAATGCGATCTGCCCCATAAGTATGAACAGGGGCACAACCGTGAGGCTGTAGGACGTAAAGACGTCGAAGAAATCTTTCGCCAGAAGATTCAAGGCTGCTTCCCATGACATGAGATAGCCAAACCCCACAAAGCCCACGGCAATCATGGCAAAGGACATCTCTATGCCCGTCATGAAAAGGGTTAAAACCACTACTAAGCCGATAATGCCTATCGTCACCTCACTCATACTTTCCTCTCGCGATCTTCACGATGTCACAGAGAAGAATGACACATTGGACAAAGCAGCAAATCGCCAGTCCGTAGGCTACGGGGTAGAAGGGGAGGTGGCGGGTGAAGGTGACCTCGCCCGCCGTGTGGAGTTCATACCCGAGTTTGAACAGGTTCCAGCCGATGAGAACGAAGAGCACCATGCTGATCAGTCTGGTCGCGACATTGAATCCGTTCTGGACCGGCTTGGAAAAGCCCCGGTAAAATGTGTCCACAGCTATGTGGCCTCGAATCCAGGAGGTAATGGGGATGGCAAAGCCGAGTACGACAGCTCCGCCAAGACCAACGAGTTCATAGGTGCCGATGATAGGATGACCGAAGGTTCTCCCAATGACGTCGATTGTCGTGAGTAGCATCAGGCAGGTCAAGGCAACGCACGAGACAGCCTGCATCCATTTGCTCAATTTTTCGATACACGCAAGCACTGCGTCCATAGCGCCTCCCGTCAAGCCATCGCGGCCCTCTCTCTTTTAGTGGCTCTTCACATAATCCATACAGAATTTGACTGCTTCGTTGCCCGGCAACCCTTTCGAGTTTAACTCTTTTACATACTCCTCAAACATCGGCTTGAGCGCGGCCTTCCATTTTTCCTGCTCCTGGGCAGGCAGCTGAATGATCTTTCCGCCCTTCGAGAGGAGCATGTCGGCGCCCTCTTTGTCAGCATCGTCCCAGTTCTTTCCCGCCTTTTCTATCCACTCGGTATTGATCTGCTCGATAATCTTCTGATCGTTGGCCGGGATCGAATTCCACTTGTTCTTGTTCATGAAGATGTAGGCTGCGTTGACGTGCGAGGCACCATAATTTGTGGCGAAGCTAAGGACCTCTGCAAGCTTCCACCCTTTCATGACCTCCGTGGGCCCCACCACACCGTTCACGACACCTCTGGCGAGCGCGTCGTAAGCGTCTCCCATGGGCATGCCCACCGGTGCGCCACCGAGGTACTCGACTATTTTTGCGCTCGTGCCGGTCGACCGTATCTTGAGCCCCTTCACCTCTTCCAGCTTTGTTACCTCTTTCTTTGTATCGAGCAGCTGCGGTCCGGCAGTATAAAAAAACATTATTTTCACATCCTCATATTCTTTCGGCTTGAATTTGTTGTAAAACTCGTTGGTGAGATGAGTACCCATCATCGCGCTCTTGTATCCGTATGGAAGGTCGATCGTCTCGATGAGGGGAAAGCGTCCTTTTGTATAGCCCGCGAAGGTATCTCCCAGATCTGCAATGCCTTTCCTGACGCTGTCAAAGACCTGAGTAGTTGGTGCCAGAATGCCACCGGGAAAGAAGTCAATCTTGACCCTGCCGTTTGTTCTCTTGTCGACTTCTTTACACCAGTCGGCCATCAGCATGGCAAATCGGTGTGTGGCTGGAAACGTTGACTCAGAGAACTTGAGTGTAATGGCCTTCTTATCGGCGGCATCACTCCTTTGGCATGCCAGCCCAAGCAGAAGAGCAAAACCGATCACCAGACAGACTATCGCCAATCTCCTCTTCATAGAAACACCTCCATGTTTATCTATTTTGATTGCTTGCGCCTTCTCTACGTGTAACCCAGTGTACCGTGGCTGTCAAGAATATTTTTGTTGGCAGATTCCTGCTTGATACGTTCTATATTGTGAAGAACCATGTCACCCGAACATTCCGTTGAAATTCGTGGCGTCAAAAGGCCTTCAGAGTGCCTGACCCTGTTCATCTCCCCTTTTAAAAACGTTCACGTCATCCGATAACACTTCGGATGGCTGATTACATCAACGACTGGTACTATATGCAGCCCAACTGGCACGGCCACAGTTTTGTGCGTGGGCCCTTGTCCGCTGGAGCACTGTACGCGCTCCTGGAGAAGGGAGAAATCAACGGCAAGACGCAGGTCCGATGCGGCAATAAATCATTGTGGCATCCCTTAGATGACGTACTGCCTCTTATCACTCAACTGGCGACCAGCCCAAAGCAGAAGGCCGACTGGCTGGCCTTCTGGAGGAGACACAAGGCCGAACTTCTTATCGCCTTCTTAATAGCTGATTGCCTCATCGTAGGTAAACACTTGTCTCATTGGATCCCTGTGGGCGAGCGATCGCAGTTACAGCTCGGAACCCACAATGCAGCCAATTTTGAGCGGCAGTACCACGGTCAGGAGGTCCTATCAAAGGAGGCGGTCGTGAGCCTGACGAACAACGCGCGTGCGCTCAACGGGTTAGGCGCCCTGAGTGAGAATCAACTGCTCGACACCGTTGCCGAAGAACGGGCCGAAGACATGCTGGAAAAACAGTATTTCGCGCATATCTCCCCAACAGGCGAGCAGGCATCTGATGTGGCGCAAAGGGTAGGCTACCGCTATAAGATCCTCGCCGAAAACCTAGCGAGCGGGACATTCCTCACGAACCAAAAACTCATTGACGGCTGGATGCAAAGCCCTGGACATCGGCAAAACATCCTTTCGCCCGAGGTGCAAGATATCGGTGTTGCCGTCGTGAAAGGGAAACTGATGGGAGCGGATGCCTGGGTTTCCGTGCAAATATTTGGTCTTCAATCGCCGTCGGTTTCTGAAAAGGTATGTACTCCGCCGCCTCAGCAGTTGCTGCATGACATCGAAGCTAAGAAGGCCGAGGTAAAGATTCTCAATGACAGCCTGACGAGGCTGCGGGAGGAGCTTGATGCCGAAAAAGGCTCGATTGAATCGGACCGGATGAGTGTCGGCAGTGATGCGCAGAGAAAATTCGATCTTAACGCCAGGATCACAGCGTATAATGCAAAGAGCAGCTGGCATAACCAGTCCCTACAGGAGATCAGAGCCAAGGAGGCCCTGGTGAACTCCATGGTCGAGGAGTATAATAGAGTCTTGCAAAACTATAAAGATTGCCTGACCTCCAGTTGACCGCAAGGACTGCTAATCCAACCTGAATTCTTTTCTCCAGTCAGCAGCTTCAGAGAACGTCGGCTGATCTTTCTTGTCGAGAACGTAGTCCCCCATCACCAGGTAGTCCATCTCCGTGCGCATGAAGCACCGGTAGGCATCCTCGGGGGTGCA
>DATFYE010000107.1:0-8654 GCA_035315185.1 Syntrophorhabdales bacterium
GCAGGGCTGGCAAGATTCCTGCCTGCCGCAACTGCAAGGTCGCCGAATGAAAATCTGTCTTGTCACGCGGGGGCTCTCGCTCACGTGGGGCGGGGCCGACCGAGTCGCGGCCAGTCTTGCCAGCATGCTCGATCGCCAATACCGAAACAATGAATGAAAGGAGCCCTTCCGGGACCTCTTCGTGGTAATGATTTGTTATTCAGACAAACTCGCGTCGCTTTTCGGAGCAATCTCCTAACATTGTGCTTGAAATAGAAACAGGTCCATGATTAGAACCGACTCGCCTTCGTACAACATTGCCGTGTATAACAGTGGATGTTGACAGCGACAAGCAGATTCCGGATTTTCAGGAAGGAACAAACGAAATTGATCGTCACGGATTTTGCAAGATCTTTTCATCGCAAGAATCGTGGGTTACAACAACTCGTGAAGTATAGGTTGTCCGGTAAAATTGAAGATTACGCAGAGAAAGAACCGAAAGCTCAGCCACCAAGCTTACGAGATCAGTTGGGCCGCGTTGTCGGATGAAATTAGGTTCATTACGTAAATACCCATTTGGCGGAAGTACCTACGTTATCCTGTCCGAATTGGAGTAACGATTCATGCTTGCTCCTCCTCGTCTTCATGGATCACTTGATGAAGTCGATGCGGGCAATTTGATGATTGCCGAATCTCAATAGTCAAGAAAGGGCTAAGAAAAGAGCAGGTAGTGGATTTGGCTTTTCGGAGACCTTTCCAAACAATCCTACCTGCATTATAATAGGGGAGCAGCGAAAACCGCGTTTCAAAAGGGGTGTTCTATGGTTAAACGATTGGTACCGGCTGTTTTATTGACCCTCATTGTGTTCGGCTATGGCGTATCTCGGGCCGCCGATGCGCCCATGATGACCACAGCGCAACTCTCATCCTTGCTTGGAAACGCCGATCTGATTATTTTGGACGTGCGTACGCCCTATGACTGGAAAAAGAGCGACGCGAAGATCAAGGGAGCCGTGAGGGAGGACCCGATGAAATTCGGCGCCTGGATAGACAAGTATCCCAGGGAGAAGACCCTCGTTCTTTACTGTGCCTGACCGCAGGACGCGACGAGTGTCAGTTTGGCACAGAAATATGTCGAGAAAGGCTACAAGAACGTTTATGCATTGAAAGGCGGGTGGGACGAATGGGTGGCAGCCAAATACCCGACTGAGCCAAAGTAAAGGCTTCGCGACAGACGGCGTTGATGGGCCAACGTTCACTACCGCGAGGCCTGCCTCGCACTAGGTGACTGCTGGCGTTCCCCTCGCGAACCTGTGACTCGGTATGCCCCCTTGGAAGAGGTTGAAGATAGCAAGAAAATGATTATACTTGCTTGGCAGGAAGGGAGCGGGGTTAGGCTCCTTGCGGCGGAAGGTGTATCATAAAAGAGCGATCGGTCGTTGCCGAAGGGCAGACTGTGTGGGGCAGGTGGTTCGCCAACCGGTACGTGATACTTGCATTTCGGTTTGTCCTTGGCGGGGCATTTCTCCTTAGCTCTTCTGATAAACTCGTGGACATCCAGCGCTATTCGGTTGCCGTGGTATACAATTATGAACTACTCCCTGATGCGCTGGCGGTCATCTTCGGATGGGCCCTCCCTTTCATCGAACTCCTGTGCGCCCTCGGCCTCCTTTTCGGCGTATTGACGCGTCTCTCTTCCTTTGGGACGACCTTGTTGAGCATCTCCTTCTTTATCGCAAAGGGGATCCTGCTTTCCCGCGGCGTCGATATTGAATGCGGGTGTCTTGGGGCCATTGCAAAAACGCATGCGTCGGTTACCATCTATCTGGACCCGGCGATTCTATTGATGTCCCTGACGATACTGTTGTCGCCTCAGTCGAGTCGCCACTGGGTTTCTTTTGCTAAGTGGTTGCGGCGGGAGTGGAGGGACAAGCTTGATCTTATTTGGTGAGGCAAAGCAAAAGGCTGGACCGGGGAGAGGCTGTTGCCGGCTCAAGACAGACGCGCCTTTGCATTATCTATTCATGCCGGTGCCGGGGGGACAAGTGGTTTTTATGCCGTGTCCCATTCACATGATCGCACGCACGACAAGCTAAATCCAAGCACCACACCCTGATCAACTTTTTGATGGACACAAACCCAACCATTGTCACTGCTAATCCCGAAAGAGAGGATCACACATCTCCTGTTCTCAAGATCTCGTCGATTGTTCACAGAAAGGACGCCTTGTTTCACGTGATCCTCGCCGGGGATTCGCTGGAGCACTGCACGGCCTCGGAGATCCTCGCCTGCTTCTGGGGACGGAACATCCTGGACGACCTGCAGGCAAAGTTCCCGAGTGTAAAAGAGGTGCATCTCTCCTGGCACGGGGGGACCAAAAAATGGGTTGCGGTATCCATCGCCGGGAAACAGAATTCGCTCTAATTCCGATCTATCAAGGCTCTTAGCAAGGTTCGTACGCAGTCTGTCAACCTCACCTAATCCTCTAGCGCCACGACTTGCCCTTTCATTCCAAGTTGCGAATGGCCAGTCTTGTTGCAATGAAACTTGTAGGTGCCCGCCTTCGAGAAGGTTGCCGTAACATCGACCGACTGTTTCGGCAGGATGTCGATGCCTTGCATTGTGTTGCCCTCGGGATCCACGAGAGTAAAATTATGCATGCTCCCTGACGTATTCTCGATTCTAAATGTGATGGTGTCACCCACCCGCGTGCTAATGTTGTTCGGTTCAAACTTGAAATCGCTCGCGCTCATGTGGACAACGTTCTGTCTTCCCTCGACTGAGACCGGCTTCTGGAGGCCGCCACATGTAGAGAGAAGAAGTAGGAGCCCGAGCGTTACAATCGCGAATACCATTTTCTCTTTCATAGTTCCCTTCGGTTACTCTCCCTCTATCGTCTTGCAGCAGCGGAAACCGAGATGGTAGTTCTCGTGGCTGTGCACGTCCATCACCCGGCTCCCGTGCCAGAATGGCGCTCGCCAGCGGCACCAGTCCGGGTGGGCATAGTACGTATCGAAGATGAACCAGCTGCCCTTCATTTCCGTATAGCCCAGCTCAGTACTGCCACGGCTCGCCATCTCGCTTTCGTTGAGGGGCAGGTTCATATGTTCAGCCGCATTTCCATGGAGATCGTAGACCCCGAGTTTACTGTGACAGTCAGGAAAACTTCCTGAAGGAAATGTATTGGATCCGCAGCCTGTCCAGCTTCCCCCGGTGCAGCCCACAGTCTTGGTGCTTGAAGCGGCACAGATCCCTTTCTCGTAGTGGTCGCCGTAGGCCCAGACCTTGTGGGCTTCGTATTCCCTGTTATGGGCTGCCCGCATCCGCGCGACGGCTGCATTGGGGCTTACACCTCTTGCGAGATCGAAGCGATAATCAGGCGGCAGGAGAGCGCCGGCGCAAGCCCCTTCCCACTCGTGCGCGTCACAGATCCGCTTACCCATGGCCTTGCATATGAGCGCAGCCTCACGGGCACGCACCCACACAACAGGATATGTACAGGGAATGTCGGGGAACTCGAACTGGTCAATACAGGCTTTGGCATCCTCTGCTTTTTGAGTGGCCGGATTATAGAGCGGCGCCATATACTTTGCCTTGCAGATCTTCTCAAACTTTTCATTATCATATCGGACGCCCGTCTTGGCGAGTTTGTCCTGGCAAGCTTGCGGGGTCATGGGGTGCTGGGTAATCGCGGGGTTTCCCTGGCCGATGTAGCCCGATTCGCGAAATATCGAGGTGACAGCATTCATCTGCGCGTCGGACAAGCCGTGCACGCGTTGAATCTGGTCCAACAGCACTTCGTTGCGCTCTTTGAGAGACTGAGCAGTTGCGGAGGAGTGCAAGAAAAGAAGCAGCAATAAGAGTACCATTATGCTTGTTAAAAACATCCCACCTGTTTTCATGATGCCTCCTTTCGCGTGAGATAAAAGAAGTCCCTGTCATCCGGGAATCCCAGAAAACGCGGAACGTACTGTCCCTTTACTGTCAGGTCTGCTTCGCTCATCTTCTGGATCAGGTGCTGGATATACAGGCTGGAGCCCTTTTTCTTATAGACGGCGAGATACGTGTGCACCAGTGCGTTCATATCCAGGAGCATGGCATAGCGGCACTGATAAGCCTGAAAAACACGGGCCATGGCGGATGGCGTTGCACTCCAGAAAAAAGCGTAGATGAGAAACCGCTTGCCGTCTGCTTCCTGCAGTGCCACGCCCGCCCGCATCGTCTGAAGTTTTTCATCCGCCGAGCCCGACCAGTTTCCCGCCCCCCACTGGTTGACAAACCGGCCCGGCACAGACAGGTGATTGGCCTGGTCGAACTCTTCTATGATGGACACGCCGTTCTGACGAGCATATCTGATCCTGGAAAGCAGTCTATTCTCTTGCTCCGTCCACGTCTTCATATCAGTCCATCCGTCATCAAGCACGTAAATCGTTGAAAGCTCGGGCTGAAGCGTGCTGAACAGCACGCCCTCCTCCAGGAAGCCATAATGGGAACCGTGGTTCTTGACCGCGAGTGGTCCATATTTGAAGGCCCCGTGATACCGCTTATATCCTCCCGTGAAAGTGGCCACTGTCCTGGGAGCGTCCATCGGGTTTATCAGGCCGGTTCTGACGAGCGGCGCACTCGTACTGATTCCATCAGGCCCGGGAAGGGATTTGTCCCTCATCTGGCTAAGGATGTGACCTGACCAACCGACTTCCGGATGCGCTGTCCCGAGGGCGTAGTGGAGGTCAAACCGGCCCAGATCAAAGGCCACAAGGTAGACGAGCTGTCCTGATTCAACATTGTTGAGGCTGTTCACCCTCTGCGTGTAACTCCGAAAGATTTCAGGCGCAATCCAAGCGGGAACGATCACGCTCGCGTAAATGCCCGGGTTATCCCTGGCAGCGTACCATTTCCCGGGGATCATTCTATCGGCAGTCGAGGCCTCGATTTCGATGCCTAGATCGACCGCTTTTATCGTCTCGCTGTTTTTCTTCGGGTCTAACAAGGCAGATGCCGGTTCATTAGCTGCAGGTACCTGCTGGGCTCCTTCCGCAGGTCTCTCCTCTATCTTCTGTTCCGCCTTCTTCTGGTAAAGATACGCGAAGAACGTGTCCCTCACAAAGGAAACGACCTCCTCCCCACCGGGCACTTCTTTTCGCAGGAAGTCGGTGACAGCTTCCACCGCTGATTGATGCCCCTTTGTAGGATTACGCAAATAGACCTTCCCGTTGCAAATGGCAGCGTAGGGAACGGTTGATTTCTTGCCCTCTTTCAAGCCCTCGCGCACATTGGCGCTCCAGAGGTCACACGACGCGCTCTCTTTCTCATGGACGATGGTGAGTCCGTTTGGGCTACGCTCTTCAAGCATGAGTGTCTGCGTCCGGCGCAGCGCATTTTGCAAGTGATAGCTTTCTCCAGGCCCGCTGCCACGGCTGAGCTGGAGAAGGTACCACGCGTTGATATCCGGATTTAGATTGATCAGCGTGGCAAGGCCCTCTTCACCTTGGGCGCCTTTGAATCTGGTCGAGGTGGCCGAGCGAAAAGGCTGCAGGTCTACGATCGTTTTAGGAGGGTCGGCTGCCCAAGACAAAGAAACCAATAGCGCGCACGCAAGCAAAATGAATCCGCAGGTCACGCATCCCAGCCGGCACCATAAAATTTTCAAAACACGATTCATATGTCCTTAACCTGCAGCTCGGAACCCGTAACCTGGAACATCGACAGACTTGCGATCGGAGCCATGTCCACTAGTCAACAGGATACCGTGCAAAAAACTTGCCCCATTCGGTGTTGGCCTCTAGAACCTGCATACGGCATTTTCCCACGAGAGGCCACCAGATAAAGTCATGGTAAATGTAGGAACCCGCGACGAATAGATGCACGAGTGGTGTGCGGAAGAAGAGCTTCTGAAACGGTTTCAACGGCCCGAACCAGATGAGATCACCGGCACGGCTCACCAGGTTGTCCCCGACTGAGAAGTGGAAATTCATCTCTGATATGTCTTCGCCCAGGACCTCGATTTCTTCTATCCTGCCGATACCAAGACCGTCTTCGTGGGCAAGCCGTATGAAGTCGATCTTCATGGGGTCGAAGCCCATGATCTTGGCTGCTACCGCGTCAATAGCTACTGAGTCGGCGGATGCGAGTATTAGCCCTTTCTCTATCGGCATCATGGTCCGTGGCCCGGCCCCGTTGCCGCAAAAGGTCGCATCCATGACCGTAAAGATCCCTGAATGGATTTCCTTCTGGATGGCCAGAAGGTCTACGAGAGTCTCATGGATGACGCTGTGCGTGTAATGACGCCGGGTCGTGAGCAGTCCGCCGAAGGCATTCTTCATCGAACCGGTTATCGTGGTATAGATGTGACATTTCGCTGTGGGGAGATGCACAATGTTTGTATTGCGGAAGAAGGAGGGTATTTGTATACCTTTCGGATAAATCCGGTCCAGCACTCTCATTCTCGACTTAGGATGAATCACCTCCCAGGTCACATGCTCCGGCAAAAAGTTATATTTCTCCGGAATACTGTATCGAGCGTACACAGGTGTCAGCTTGTTTAAACGGCCTCCCTTGAAGGGATCAGTAACCACCGTGCTGTTGTGCAAAGCCACGAGATCGGAAAACCCGGCTGCTTTCAGCCCCCGAATGGTGCCTTCCAGTTGCCAGGGTGTCGTGTTCGCGGACAAAAGCGGGAAGTGCCACGACAGGTTATCTTTCAGAATCGTCGTGGTCTTTTCCTGTAAGGCTTCCTTGACACCGGCCATTTCCATGATCCTGGAAACGTCCTCAAACACCCTATCAGGTCTCGTTTTGAGAATCGCAACGATAGGCCTCTTCAATCGCCCCCCCTGTCTGCCAACTGAATTATTTTACTAAGAAGAGTCTATGTCTTTTCTGCTCTAAATCAAGGTGTAACGGCTCAAACAGAGATAGCCGCGGGACAATCCCATGAGGAAGCAATTGTCCTGAATCTGCAAAAAGCCTATACTGTCATCAGGCAGAACTAATGATTTGCGGAGGCAGGCTATGAATACGAAGCATGTTGACGGTGAGAAAAAGAGCGATCTCGTGCTTTATGCATTGAGTACGTGTGTCTGGTGCAAAAAAACAAAGGCGTTCCTGAGTGATCTGCACGTGGGTTATGATTACGTGAACGTTGACGAACTGGGCGGGCAAGAACGCGAGGAGGCCATCGCAGAGCTGCAGCGCTGGAACCCGAAATGCTCGTTCCCCTCCCTCGTTATCAATAGTGGCAAGTGTGTGGTGGGTTATGATGAGGAAAAGATAAGGGAGGCGCTCGGGCTATGAGCGACCGTGATATAAGCGAACAAGAAGTACACGCCCTTTACGAGCAACTATTGAGACAAGGCAAAAAGTCAGGCTGCAATCTCAATCCGGACGTAATTTTCACCAAAGAACTGGTAAGCGGTTTGATCGTGAACCAGAAGAGGTACGGTTACAGTGCTTGCCCCTGCAGGCTGGCTTCCGGCAACAAGACAGAAGACCTTGACATCATATGTCCTTGCGACTATAGAGACCCTGATCTCGCTCAATATGGGGCGTGTTACTGCGCTCTGTATGTATCGCAGGCAGTTCTGGCAGGCAAGAAAGCACTTACCTCTATCCCTGAACGAAGGCCTTCTCATAACGAGCGCGCCCAATCAAACTATACAAGTTCGGCGGAAGGTGCGGGCTCCCTTCCCTTTCCGGTCTGGAGATGTAAGGTCTGCGGGTATCTCTGCGCGAGAGAAGAACCCCCGGAGACGTGTCCGATATGCAGCGCAATACATGAACGATTTGAAAGATTCATGTAACCTGAATCATACCGTTGCTCATTGACTGAAAAAGCGCTACTATAGGTCAGGCGGAGAAAGACCGTACAGTGAGAAAGGCGACCGACAAGAAGCTGCAAACAACGCGTCATCGTCGCGGAGGATTTCAGGATATTCTGGAAGTCACCCGCCTGCTGAGTTCCAGCACGATCCCTGAGACGGTCGTGGAAACGGTCCTCGCCCATCTTTGCGAACGTCTCGGCAAAAGGGCCCGCTGCGCCTTTCTGGAGGGTGAAGACCTGACGCTCCGATTTTGGGCAGGCGATCACACTGTTCCCGTGGGCGGCCTGAAGGTAAGCAAGGAGAGCATTGTCTGGGAAGCCGTGAAAAACGGTGTCGCGATGAACCTCACGGACCCGCACCAGACAAACGGTTACACCCACACGCTGCGCGAACCCGCCAAAATAAAAGCCATCATCCCTCTGGGTTATATCGACCCCCTGACCAGTCAAGAAAAGAGACTCGGGGCTTTAATTGTGGATTCGGGCAGGAACGGCACACCTATCTCGGCGGAGGATTTCGAATACCTGCAGGTGATAGGAGAGCTCATAAGCGCCATCATGGGCAGGGCCGAGCTGATTGAGCAGCTCATGACATCCTGCCGCCGGCAAGAAGCAATTTTGATGGAGACCGCCCACAATTTTCGAAACCGCATAGCAGTCATAGGAGGCTTTTCTCGCCGCATCGCAAATCTGGCACAGGGTACGGAACTGGCGGACAAAGCAACCCACCTGCACGAAGAAGTAACGGCCCTTGAAGCCCACCTCGCCGAGTTTGAAAAGTATATGAGCCTCAAAACCTGAAGAAATCCGATTGCTACCAATCCGGATTCGAAGATAGAGTGAGGCGGCAGCGAGG
>DATFYE010000108.1:0-20874 GCA_035315185.1 Syntrophorhabdales bacterium
GCCGCCTCGGTCTCCATCTTGAATGCGAATAGGTATAATCATCTGCCGATAGCTCCAGCTACCCCATCCGCGTGTTTTTCTTCAATCTTTCATGTCATGCTCAGCGCGACGGTCTTCCCTCTGTGCCCCGACTTTCCCGGACCCCGCACCCATGCCCCTTGACTCTGTTGTCAATTTTTCCACGCCCCGATCTCTCTGAGGTACTTTTCTGCTCCCGGGTGGAAGGGAACGGGGATTCCTTTTGTGACTGTCTCCTCGGTCATTTCTTTGGCTGACGTGTGGATGGAATAGTAGTCTGCCTTATGCTCGAAAAGATTCTTGAGAACGCCATAAACCAAATCCGCATTCACACCGGCGTAAGTCCAGAAACCACCTGTAAATCCAAATATCGGAGTGTCCTGCTCCAGACCTCTGTACGACTTTGCCTTCACGATATTTCTGTAATAGTAGGGATGCTCTGCGAGCACTTTTTTCATAGTATCATCGTCTATGGGCACGATGCGGACGTCATTTCTCGTCGAAAGCTCCGTGTATGCGGCGATCGGAAATCCTCCACCCAGGAAGCCCCCATCCAGACTTCCATCCTGAAGCCCCTCGACCGTTTCCCGATAGGTGTAGTAATAAGGTTTAAAATCGTTCTTGGTTACGCCGGAATATTCGAGAAAGAGGAGCGCGCTATTGGCGACGGTACTACCGGGACCCCCGATGGCGATACGCTTGCCTTTCACGTCACTGTACGACTTGATCCGGGAGCTTCCGGGAACGACAAGATACACGTCGAACGCGCTATTGAAGACCACTCCCCGGAGACCGGTGAACGGCCTCCCCGAATACTCCGCTTGCCCTTTGTAAGCTTTCCAGGCGTCAGGACTGCCGAACAGGGAGAAACAAGGTTTTTTCGCAGTTTCTCGCTGCATCATGCGCCTGACCGTATCCATTGTCCCGGTCGTGGCCTCGTGTACAAGGTGTATATCAGAGAGATACTTGTTTGTAACGGTAACAATTCCTGCCCCAAGAATATAGGCTGTCCCGCCGGGTGGCGGGGTGTAAAGGGGTATGAGTTCGGAAGCTGCGCGCGCTGCCGGTGACACAAGAAACAGAGACAACGCGACCCACAACGAAAGAAGAATTAACGATCTCATCGCACATCCTCCTCGCCTTGCGTAGTTAAGCAACCACACGGAACCTGTAAAAATGAAGTTTGGTCGTCACACCGGCGAAAACTGGGGCCAGCGTCTTCGTAAGCCCTGAAACTTCTGGATTCCGGCTTCCGCCGGAATGACAGAAACAACGCCATATTTATTCACAGGCTCGCAGTTCCGGCCGCCATATTTTACGTGACCCGTGACCCTTGCCCCTTGACCCTAACTTTGCTACACCTTCAGCTTGAAAAGCTTGGCGGCGTTTTTCCAGAATATCTTCTCAACATCCTCTTTGGGTAGCTTCAGGGCCTTGACGAACTTGGCGACCCTTTCAGGTCCGCCAATCGGATGGGCATAGTCAGTCCCGATGAGCAGACGGTTTACGCCCATGTATTCGAGGCAGCATCTCATCGCGGGCATATGGAAAGAGATCGTGTCCACCCAAACGTTCTTTTTGTAGTATGCGGAAGGCGCCTGAGAGAGGTTATATCCAAAATCCTTCTGGTAGGTATAAAAGCAGTCATCGATTCTCCCGACCATGTACGGAAATACGCCGCCGAGGTGGGCATGGATGATTTTGAGCCTGGGGAATCGCTCTACGATGCCTTCGAAGATGAGGCCGGTGACCGCCATGGTCGTGTCGAGGATGAATCCATAGAGCGGCAAAGGCATACGGGCTTTCTTCATTGCATCTGTTGTGAGCGGCGGGGCAGGGTGCACAAAGAAGGGAAGATCATAACTCTCAGCCGCTTCATAGATCGGCAGGAATTCTTTGAGATAGATGGGCTTGCCCGCAAGATTTGAAAAAATCGTGATGCCCTTCACTCCCAGTTCTTTGTACGCCCTCTCCAGTTCCTTGACTGACGCCTTTACATCCTGATAGGGCAACGTGGCCAGTGCGTAAAAGCGACCTTTATATTTCCGGCATGCCTCGGCCAGATAATCGTTCACCTTTTTTGCCCACGCGATACCATCGGCTTTGGGAAAGAGCTCCACGCCAGGCGCCGTCTGGCTCACCATCTGGATATCGATGCCGTATTCGTCCATGTCTTTGATTCGGGGTTCCCATTGGTAATGGCCCGGCCTGGATATCGTGGCAAGCCGCATACCTTGATGCGAAAAAACAAAATTGGTCGGGCCCGTGCGCCGCATGGTCGGGGAGCCCTTCCTTCCCTCAAGGTAGTCCATCCATGGCTTGGGGTACAGATGGTTGTGCACGTCGATTATCTTCATAGTCCTCCTCCTCTCGTTTATTTGGTCCGTTTAGTCTATTTAGTCTGTCTGGTCTATTTGGTCTTATCTGTCAGACGAGAAAGACGAGATGACTAGATGGACCAGATAGACGAAACAGACCCGTTCTTTGTTTCATGTCGTCGCAGCCGCTCTTTTCTTGGCCCTGTTCGCCTTAATAGCAGGTAGCTGCCACAGGGTCAGCACGACGATAAGCGCAACGCCGACAATATCACTGGCCCAGTGAGGATAAACGAGGAAGAAGCCTGCTATCATGTAAAGCGTTCTCTCTGTCCAGCTCAAGGTGCGGAACAGGTAACCGTGGAACATGATGGCCATGCAGGCTAAGCCGATGAAGGAGGAGCCAACACGGATCAAGATTAAGACTGGTGACCCCATGAGCAGGAGCGAGTTGGAATAAATGTAAAGGTATGGAACGAGAAACGAGGGTAGAGAGTAGAGAAAGGTCAGGTTGGTCGTTTTAACTGGATCTGTTTCCGCGATTCCCGCAGCCGCAAAAGAGGTCGGAGCTACAGGCGGGCTGATATTTCCGAGCGCGCCAAAGAAGAAGCAGAAGAGATGTGCTGCCATCGGAAGTACACCTGCTTTGACCAGTGCGGGAGCAGCCAGAACGGCCAGAATCAAGTAGCAGGTGACCGGCGGGAGTGGAAGTCCGAGGATGAGAGAAGCGATCATGGTCAGAAAGAGCAGAACGAACATACTGCCGCCTGATACCTGGACGAGGATATCGGAAAAACGCATACCCAATCCCGTCATGCTTATGGTGCCGGTAATGAGGCCGGCAGACGCGCAGCAGGCAGCCACGATGAGGGCTCCTTTCGCGCCCCGCTCCAATGCGTTTACGGTTTTCTTTACGCCCATTCTTGTTTCGCGGCGCAACCAGCTCGCGGCCAGACAGGTGACGATCGCAAAGAAGCCGGCCTTTTGGGTGGATAAGCCCATCCAGGCAACACAATAGATAAGAATGGCTATGGGAAGGAGCATGTAACCCCGGGTGGTGAGCGCCTGGCGCATGCTGGGAAGCTCGGACTTGGGCAAGCCCACCAGGCCGTACTTGGCAGCCTGCAACTCCACGATCATATACACAGAGACATAGAAGAGGAGGCCCGGGATGAGGGCGGCTTTGCATACGTCCCAATATGTCCCGCCGATCATCTCGGGTATGATGAAGGCTGTTGCGCCCATGACAGGAGGCACAAGCATGCCGCCGGTCGAGGCAAGGGCTTCGACAGATGCCGCCACAATGGGCCGGTACCCAACCCGTTTCATTAAAGGGATGGTAAGTACGCCAACGGCGGTTACATTAGCTACCTGGCTCCCTGTCATCATGCCAAAGCCGCAGCTTGTTACCACAGCAGCCTTGGCCGGGCCGCCGCGATACTTTCCAAAGAGCGAGAGCCCCATATCTATGAAGAAATTACCGGCGCCGGATATCAACAGAAATGAGCCAAAGATGATAAATACGATGATGACCGTCGAAGAAACACCGAGCGGCAATCCAAGAATCCCCTCTGTGCTGAAAAACATGAAGTTGACGACCTGTTCAAAGGTGAACCCTGTGTGCGCGATATATGACGGAAGGTACGTGCCAAAGGCCAGATAGGCGAACCCTACGAGCGCCATGATGACGATGGACCAGCCAATTGTTCGCCGCGTTGCCTCCAGCACCAAAAGTATACCGACCGTGCTGCAAATATTGTCGAGGAGGTTTGGCATACCGGTCCTGAAGCTCAGCGCCTCCCATTCGATAAAGACGTAGACGCCGAGGCCGAAGGAGAGGAGCACAAGCACTATGTCTAACGCGCCAAGGTCGCGAAACTCATCGGATACCTTTGCTTCCTGCGATTCGTCTTCTCTCGATTTGAAGGGGAACATCAGAAAGATGAGCGCCAGTGCGAACGCAAGGTGGATGCTGCGCTGCTGAACGCCCGGCATGGGGCGAATGCCCGCTGTCCACATATGAAACAGGGCCATGGCAACCGCAATCACGAAAATAAGATAGCGGCGGGCTGTCCAGGGCCGCGCCTGTTTCGGAGCTACAGCTATTTCCTTTGGATCACTCATTGCTTCTCCTGTGCATGGTTATTTTTTTATCACGCCGACTTCCTTGTAATACTTCTCCGCGCCGGGATGGAGTGGAACGGGAATTCCTTTGAGTGCGGTCTCGAGGGTCATATCCCTGGCCGATGTATGGATCGCGTAGTAGTCCGCCTTATGGTCGAAGAGGGTTTTCAGGAGCGCGTACACATAATCGGTGCTCATGCCCGCGTGGGCCCAGAGCGCGGTTGCAAAGCCATAAATCGGGGTATCCTGGTCAAGACCCCGGTAAGACTTGGCCTTCACCACGGTCTTGTAATAGTACGGGTGCTCTGCAACAACCTTGTCGAGGATTTTCTCGTCCACGGGCACGATCCGTGCGTTCTGCCGCGCAGCCAACTCGCTATAGGAAGCAATGGGATAGCCGCCGCCAACAAAACCGCCATCAAGGCTCCCGTCCTGAATGCCTTCCACGACTTCCTTGTAGTTGTAAAAGTAAGGCTTGAAGTCCTGTTTCTTTATGCCAAACTGCTCAAGAAAGAGGAGGGCACTATTGGCCACGGTGCTGCCCGGACCCCCGATGCCGATGCGCTTGCCTTTCACATCATAAAATGACTTGATCCCCGACGATGCAAGAGTAATCAGATACTGGTCAGAGGCATTTATAAAGACGATGGCTCTTAAGGCCGTGAATGGCTTTCCTGCGTATTCGGCCTCGCCTCTGTAAGCCTTCCAGCCGTCGGGCGTTCCGAAGACAGCGAGTGCAGGCTTCTTCATGCCTTCGCGTTGCTCCATGCGCCTCACCATCTCCATGGTCCCTGTTGATGCTTCGTGGACGATCTGGGTGTCCTGCATATACTTGTTGGTGGTAGCAACAATACCTGCCCCAAGCACGTAGGCGGTGCCTCCCGCGGGAGGCGTATAGAGAGGTATCAGTTCAGCTGCAGCTCTTGCTGGGGTAGGCGCCAGATATCCCGCCAGCGCGCAGATGGTCACACCCGTAATCACACAAATGGGCCATTTCATGGCAGCGCCTCCTCGCTATTTTTTGAACCACCCTTGCTCTTTTAGATACTTCTCGGCTCCTGGGTGAAAAGGAACCGTGATGCCCTTGGTAGCCGTTTCAGGCTGCATGTCCTTAGTTGCCACATGGATCTGGTAGTAATCCTGCCGGTGGTCGAACAGATTCTTCAGAACCTTATAAACGACATCGTTGCTCACGCCTGCGTGCGTCCAGACCGCGGTGGCAAAACCGAGGATCGGTACGTCCTGATCGAGGCCTTTGTACGAACCGGCTTTGACAACCGTGGCGTAGTAATACGCATGTTCAGCAGTGATCTTTTTCAGCATCTTGTCTTCGACAGGGACAATCCTCACGGCGTTCCGCGAGGCAAGCTCGCTATAGGAAGCAATAGGATATCCGCCAGCCAGAAATCCGCCGTCGAGGCTTCCATCCTGAAAACCTTCTACGGTCTCTTTGTAGGTAAAATAGTAAGGTTTGAAATCCTTCTTCTGCACCCCATGCTGCTCCAGCAGAAAATGGGCAGTGTTGGCCACAGTGCTGCCGGGACCGCCCATGGCAATGCGTTTACCTTTCGCGTCCGCGTAAGATTTGATTGGAGAGTTGGCGGGAACAACGAAGTAAAGGTCTGTCCCCATGTTAAAAACAACGCCTCGTATACTGGTGAAAGGTTTGCCCGCGTATTCGCCTTCTCCTTTGTAAGCGCGCCACGCATCTACGCTGCCGAAAATCCCGAAGCAATCTTTCTTTTGTGCCTCCTTCTGCATCATGCGCCTCACAATATCCATGGTGCCGGACGCGGCTTCATGAACCAGCTTGATATCAGACAGGTACTTGTTCGTGACGGTCACGATACCGGCACCCGTGATATAGGCCCCTCCGCCCGCGGGCGGCGTGATGAACGAGATCAGTTCCTGAGCCTGCGCCGGAACGTTACAAACGATCATGATAAACATAAATACGCCAGCCAAACCAAAAATACCCTTTGTCCACTTCATAGCCTTCCTCCCTTCTTAGACTTATTTAAGAGTCTCAAGGTTCTGCGCGCCAGTCCCAATGTCACCTGGCACTCAACACTCAACACTTGACACTCGATTCTCGCCAGCCCCCACTTGACACTCGCCACTTAACACATAACACTCAACACCGTGCCTCTCACCCGCCTTCCCGGTCTCGCTTCAGCTGGTCAGCAAGCTCCTTGAAGCGCTCCCCTAATTCCATGAGATGCGCCTCGAGAAGCGCGGACGCTTTCTTACGATTGCCCTTTGCCAGAGCATCAATAATCTGTTCGTGCGCCGCAGCGCTCCTGGCTGATAGTTCCGCGTTAACCCCCAGGATGCTCCGAAAATGGGCGACCACCGTCATGATGGATTCCATGAGAATAACGAACAGATGATTCCCGGAGGCCCTTGCCAACAGCCTGTGAAACTGCGTATTTTCTTCCGAAGCCGGCCTGCCTGACTCTATCTTTTTCCTTGCTAAAGAAACATTGTCTCGGAGGGCTTGTACATCAACCTCTTTTATATGCGTAAAGAGGCTCTCCAGGACCATCTTTTCGATTGCGAGACGGGCAACGGTCAATTCATCGATCGTAATCCGCCCCATCTGAAAGGCATCCAGAAAGGAATTGCTGATTGTGTTCAAAATGGTGTCGACGACGAGAGGGCCGCCAACGCCCCCTTTCTGCATGCTTATGAAGCCTGAAAGCTCAAGCAGGCGTAAAGCCTCCCGTATGGTCTGCCGACCGACCCCAAACTGGCTTGCCAGCTCAGTCTCCGATGGAAGTCTGTCTCCCGGCTTTAGGATGCCTTTGAAAATGAGACGCTTGATCTCCGCTGAGATCTCGTCGAAAGCCCTTCTAGGTCTGATAGGGCGAAAGAGCGTTGAAACAGCGTCAGTCGTCTGCAGGTTGAAAACCTGCCCCGTCCCGTGCTGGTCGTCCACGGACGCCTCCCTATATGTACAGCATCTCTGGACCGAACTTGATGGTGATTGCCTCGACAGGACAATCCAGACGACAGGAGCCGCAATGCCAGCACTCGTCCGGATATTTGACGATCGGGACGCCCTTCTTTTGGTCGAATAAAATCACGTCCAACGGACAGTGCGCGTCACAGGTTCCGCAGCGTTCACACTTGTCTAGATCTATTACGGGTGGCATATCTCCTCCTCGATACCAATTCGTCTTCAAGCGTATGCCTTCGTTGTCGCTCCGTCGCTTTTCCTCGACGTACTTTTAGTACGCCTGCGGCAAGCTCCTCGCTGCCGCCTCGGTCTACATCTTGAATACGAATTGGTATAGCCATCATAAAATTCTTTTATTGTTATTTCGTCGGTATAGTGTTGTAGTCTAGTTTCTTGAAAAAGATTTTTATCTCTTGCCCGCTTTTCTGGACGACGATCTGACCGTCAAACTCAGGATTGGTCTCGGGATAATCAGTCCGGTGGTGATAAACGTTAAACCTCGTCTCCTTGCGAGCAAGAGAAGCGTTACACATCATCTTGGCTACCTGCATGATCTGGTAGCCTTCGGACGCACGCATCAATTCGTGGTAGCCGTGTGCACGTATGTCGCCGTAATGTTTTTCCAGCTGCTCCAGCTTTTCAAGTGCCATATTAAGTGTATTCTCATTTCTTGCCGGCCCCGCGTAAATCCAGAGCATCTTCCGCATTGTGTCCTCGAACTTCCGGTGGGACAGGGCGCCCGAGCCGCGAAGCGGTGCAAAGGTCCTTTGCTTTAACTCCTTCACCTGGGATAGATTAACCGGCCTGTCTCTTAACTCGCGGGAATATTCAGCCGCTACCTTGCCGGCGAGATAGCCGCCCGTCGTGCAGATATGCGTGCATCTCATCTGGTCGGCGCAGTCTCCTGCCGCGAAGAGGCCGGGGAGCGTCGATTTGGTCTCCTCGTCGATCATGATGCCGCTTGAGCAGATCTCTGAAGGGCCTCCCTGCATGCCTTCTGACGCCATGAGTTCAAGCATGTCTTTGCGCAGGTTAATCCCTTTCTGCTCGATGAAATCAGGCAGCGTGTCTTTGTCGTAGCCGAGGGTGTTGTACAGGTGTGTCATATCTTTTTCCGACAAATGCCGGCAGTCAACATATATAGGCCCTCTGCCTTCCGAGATCTCCTTCATCACACCTTCAACGAGCTTGGAGCGCGCGGCCCTGTTTCCCAGCGGGTGGTATTTGAGCATGAACTCTTCGCCGGCGGCATTCACTATCTTGCCGCCCATGCCGGTTAGCGCGTTGAGGCCTGCAGCGCTGAAGCCCCTTGGAACCAGCGTTATTCGTACTACTTCCATGTTTGCAAGCTGAGCTCCTGCGTCGAAGGCCATCATCTGCGCAGCACCTGTGTTGGCCGGGCACTGCCACGTATTGAAAGGCATTGCTGTGGGATTCTCGAATATGCGGTTTGTGTTTCCCGTGGCAAGAATGGTCGATTTGGCCTTGATGATATAGAAAGACCCTTTTCTGATGTTGAACCCGACTGCGCCGATCACCTGGCCGTCGTTGGTGAGGAGCCCTGCAATGGCGCATTTCTCCAGTGTCTTGCAACCGAGGCGTCTCGCCTCCTTGGCAAGCAGAGGTTTGAGGTGCTTGCCGTTGAAGTTGATCATGTATGGACCGGGCAGGCTGAACGAGGTAGTTCTGTAATAAGTGCCGTCCTGCTGCTTGAGGGTACAACCTATGCGGTCCATGCGCTCGATGGCTGCGTCCAGCTCCCGGCAGAACACGGCGTTCTGTACGCTCAAGTTTACGGCTCCTCGCGCCACTTTTCCTGCCCACTCCAGGTACGCCTCGCGTGTATCCCAGGAGTCGGTCCCGAGATAGGCCATGAAGTGGTCTACGCCCCCTGCGATGGCCCCGCAGCGGTCTATGGCACTCTTATCCGCAATGAGGACGCTTGCACCCTTTTCTGCAGCGCCGATTGCAGCGTTGTTCCCCGCGAGTCCACCACCGACAACAAGTACGTCGGTTTCAAACACTTCACCAAACTGTTCGATAGTTCTCGCCATAACTCCTCCCTCGTATCACTTTACCGAGCCAACGTTGCATTACGGAACGATACGTCGATGTCAGACAATCATACTACATAATAGAGCGGTAGAGGATGTCAAGAAAAAAACAGCAGCCTGATACGGCTGGGCCGTCTAGTCTTTCTAGTCATCTCGTCTTTCTAGTCTCCGGAAGGAGACGGACCAGATAGACCAGATAGACGAAATAGACTAAATAGACCAGATTATTTTACTCGCCAGATCTTTACCCTCAGAAGGTTTCTCTGGCTTGACTGCTGACTGCTCACTGCTTCACTGCTTACTACTCACGCGCGTCATGGCTTGCACCAGTCTCATCAGTCTGTCCCTCTCTGCGCGTGCCTCGCCCACTCGTATCTCCGTGATCTTTTCGCGGCAGGCCACGTACAGGTCGAATGAGGCGAGCGTTAGTTCGTCGATGCGTGCCTCGAGCCCGGCGAGGTCGCCCAGGACCTGTTCATCCATCGTTTGTCCTCGCAGCTCCTCCCGGATTGCTTTCTTGAGATGCGTGGCAAAAACAAGTGCTTCAGATGGCCGGAACTCCTGAACTGCCCTGATACGAACGATTGCGTCGAGAGAAGGAAAGAGACTTTCCAGGTCAGCGGAGGCGACAAGCCCGTCTAAAACAACCTCAAGCGCCTGCCGAAACGTTGATCCTACAGGATTGGCGAAGGGGTCTTGTTGACCCTTCAGCAGTGTCACGCTATCGTGAGGATAGGTGTCGAGCAGAAGGTTCAGACAACGGTCAAGGATTCTACCTTTTCTTTTCTCCAGCAGTTCCGCGAGGTTCATCGACCGAGCCTATCGTTCCGCACAATCGCGAACAATGAAAGCAAATCTGTCTTTTCCTTTTTGAACTCGTAACTTGTAACAGCGCCGCAGGCGCCGTAACTCGCACATTTTCCTAACTAAAGAACTTCCCCTTAAGAATATAGTTCCAGTAGAGGCGCCTCATGAGACTCACCTGTAAAAACCAGTTCAAGCGGGAGTCTTTGATGGTCGATATGCTACGGCCGTAGTCTGATTCCACGACAAAACCGGTTCCGAAGCCTGTCAGCACAGGGAAGACAGTATTACCGTCATAGCTGGCGGTCGGTTGTCCGTCTGTGATATGGCTCTTAATCCGGCGGGCCAGAGCGGCTGCCTGCTTTCGGGCTGCAGAGGCCGTCTTTCCTGCTGGGAAATTGCCTGCGTCACCAATGGCATATATGTTGTCAAAATCTCTGTGACGTAACGTGTTCTTGTCGCAGGTCACCCAGCCGACCGGATCGGCAAGGCCCTCTGAGTTTTGAACTATATCCTCGCCTCCGTGAGGAGGGATGATGCAAAGGAGATCGAAGTCGATTCTCTCGCCCAGAAAATCCTCGCATAGGCTCTTCTTATAATCGATCTTTGTCGGGCTGAATTCGATCTTCACTTCGATGCCTCGATCCTTGAGGAGCCGTTCCACGTAACCGGCATACGGTTCGATATTCGGGGGGACCGAGAGCGTGGGCGTCGTGAGCAAAAGACGGCATTTGTCACGTATTCCCCTCCGCCTCATCTCTGCTTCCGCGAGCAGTATGAATCCCACGGGAGCTGCGAGGCACTTGATCGGCATCTCACAGATGCAGGAGACGATCGTGCCACCCTGAAATTGCTTGAGCGCCTCACGAAGCCTCAGAGCGTAATCAAGCGTGTAGAAACTGAAGACATTTTTCCCCTCTTTGAGTCCTTGCTTCAAGCCCTCCGGTTCTTCGAGGAAAAGTTTTGCGCCTGTCGCGATGATTGCATAGTCAAAGGGGATCTCTCCTGATCGGGCGGTGGTTACCGTGCCCCGGAGGTTGATTTTTCGCGCCTCATCCGTCATGAGTGTTATTCCGGTCGTGAGCAGGTCCTTCACATCCCTGCTTAGATCTTCCTCTCTATCAAGATCAAACAGGAGTGTCAGAAAACCCGGCTGATAAAAGTGCTTCGTGCTCCTTTCGATGACCGTGATGACAGCGTCCTGCAGGTTGATCTGTTTCCGGAGCCGGTTCGCGACCATGATACCGGCCGAACCGCCGCCGACAATCACAATCCGCTTCTTTTTGTCACCAGACTTCACGATAACATCCTACTAGCAATTCCTGTTCCACATTTCCAGCTTTGTTCTTACCCCTCAAAATTACGGCCTTCCTTAGGTCTGAACTCGTAAATCACAATCCGTAACAATTTATAGCACTTGACACGCAACAATGACCCCCGCCACTCTTCTCATCGTTCCCGCTTTATGAAGCGGCCTTTTCAAATCTATCACGGCGGCTATTATCAATGCAAAGGTACCGCTATTATCTATTGGTCCTCAGCAACCTCTCTGTACTTCGCCACCTTTTTCGCAACAAAGGGCAGGACCGCCGTGATCAGGAGGAGAGCGGCAAGACCGAGGGTTACGGCAGAGATCGGACGGGTAAAGAAGGCGAGGAAACTTCCCTCCGAGACGAGGAGCGCCTGCCTGAGATTAAGGTCGAGCATGGGGCCCAACACGAAGGCAAGCACCAGAGGTGCCCCCTCGTACTCGAACTTCCTGAACAGGTACCCGACAACGCCGAAGATGATCATGACCATAACGTCAAACACGCTGTTGTTCATGCTGTAAGCACCGACCAGGCAGAAAAGCAGAATGAGCGGATAAAGTAGCTTTGCCGGGATTTTCAGCACCTGGACCCACATGGGAATCAAGGGCAGGTTTAACACCAGGAGCATGACGTTTCCCAGGTACATGCTGCTTACCACGCCCCAGAAAAGGTCCGGATGGTCTTTGAGAAGAAGCGGTCCCGGAGTGACGCCATGGATGAGAAAAGCCCCGAACAGCACGGACAGACTCACGTTTGGCGGAATCCCGAGCGTAAGAAGCGGAATGAAGGAGGAAGAGGCTGCCGAGTTGTTCGCTGACTCGGGAGCAGCAACACCCTCGATGGCTCCGGTGCCGAATTTCTGGGGTTCCTTCGAGACCCTCTTTTCCAGACCATACGACATGAACGATGCCAGAACGGGGCCTCCGCCAGGCAGGATGCCCAGGAAAAAGCCCACAAGAGTGCCGCGCACCAGGGCCCACTTCGATTGAATCCAATCGAGTTTCGATGGGAAAAGATTCTTGAACTTTGTTTTGACGATCTCCTGAGTGATTGTCTGCTCAAGGTTGACGAGCACTTCACCTATACCGAAGAGGCCCATAGCTACGGGCGCTATGCCGACTCCGTCAAAGAGTTCCAGGATGCCGAACGTCATGCGCGGACTGGAAGTGATAGGATCCAACCCGATATTGCTGAGCATCAGCCCGAGACAGGCCATCATCACCGACTTCAACATCGATCCATGGGAGAGATAGGTCACAAAAGTGAGTCCGAGAATAATGAGGGCAAAATACTCGTGAGGCCCGAAATCAAGGGCAAACCCCGACAAGGGCTTCGCAAAGAGCATGAGGCCGATGATACCGACAGTCCCGGCAATGAAGGAACCGAAGGCGGCCATACCGAGGGCCGGACCTGCCCTTCCTTTAAGCGCCATCTGGTAACCGTCCATACAGGTGATAACCGAAGCGGCCTCACCGGGGATGTTTACCAGAATAGATGTGGTTGAGCCGCCGTACATCGCCCCATAGTAGAGACCGGCGAGCATGATGATGGAGCCGGTCGCCGATATTTTGAAGGTGATGGGGAGGAGGATCGATATAGCACCAACAGGACCAATACCGGGCAGTACGCCGACGAGCGTGCCCAGTACGGACCCGATGAAACAATAGAGCAGGTTGTCAGGCTGCAAGGCCACCGAAAACCCGTACAACAGGCCATTCAGCGCATCCACGGCTTACCCCCGACATAGCAGTTTTGAATTACCATCTGAAGGGCCCCCTGGGGAACTCGATCTGCAGCGCGTAATGGAAAATGATATAGGTTAACGCCACCGTGACGAGGGCGCTCCCAATGACGATCCAGACCTTCATTCTGCCTACGCCGTAAAGGACGGCCATGAAAGCCGTTGTTGCTATGATGAAGCCCACTTTGACGAGGAACAGGCAATAGAGGACGAGGGCAATGACGGTTATAACGACATTACTCCAGGTTAATCCCTGCCACAGCTCGGCAATGCCCTTTTGCCCGTCTTTGCGGGCGAGGGCCTTGATCATGAGAATTATAGAAAGCAACCCGAAGAGGGTACTCGACCAGAAGAGCATGAAGCCGGCTCCTGGCGTGGAGACCGTCCCCACGCCGAGCTCCAGGGCTTGCGTGAGAACGAAAACCGCAATTGCCAGCCAGAAAAGCCCGCTTATAAGGTCACGTTTGTTCAAGCGTTCGCTCGACTCCTGGTTTCTTTAGTTTATTTGGTTTCTCCGGTTTTTTTGGTTAAACGAGAGAAGCCAGAAAAACCAGATGAACCAGAGAAACTTTTTAGTACGGTTGTGTGGCCGGCTCCTTGATGAGACCTGTTTCTTTCAGTGTCCTTTCGAGCCTTGTCCACGACTCTTTCAGGAAGCGGTCGTACTCCTTGCTATTGTAATAGACCGGTAATAGATCGAGTTTGTCCATAACCATCTTGACTTCCGGGTTGTCTTTGGCTTTGGTAAACGCACTTTCAAGCTTTGCTACTACATCGGCAGGCAGGCCTGCCGGACCGAAAATGGAGAAAACGGTTTCGTTCACAAAATCGTAGCCCAGCTCTTTGAGCGTTGGCACGTCAGGCTGCTTGGGGTTCCGCTTTTCTTCAGTGTACGCAAGAATGCGCACCTGGCCTGCCCTGGCGTAAGGAACATGCTCAGGCCCGGACGAGCAGACATCCACATGCCCTCCCAGAAGCGCGGTCATAGCATCCGCACTCCCTTTGTATGGTACATGTATCCATTTTATCTTTTCCTGGTGTTCCAGGAATGCCATCGCATGGTGCTGAGCGGAACCCACTCCGGTGGTGCTGTATTTTATCTTGTTCGGATTCTTCCTGGCGTAATCGAGGAGTTCCTTCAGTGTTTTCCACGGAGCATCCGATCTGACCACAATGGCGTTCTGCGGTGTGGCATAACCGATTATCGGCGTGAAGCTTTTTAAAGGCTTATAGGTCACTTTCTGCATTTGGGGAGCGCGTACTACCCCTGTGCTCGTGCCCGCACAGAGCGTATATCCATCCGGTTTTGCATTTGCCACGAGTGCGAGCGCAATCGTTCCGGCTGCTCCTCCCTTGTTGTCCACGATGATGGGCTTGCCCAGATACTTCTCTGCTGCCGCTGCCATGGCCCTGGAGGCCATATCCATGGAGCCGCCGGGAGCAAAAGCCACGTCCATGGTTATCGGCCTGTCAGGATACTCTGCTCTTGCGTCCGTGGGAAAGAGCGATAAGAGGGCAAGACCAGAGAGCGCCGCCACCATGAGGAATTTCTTCGATTGCCGATGCGTCTTCACGGAGCCCCCTCTTTTATCGATGCCATGGTTATTTAACATGCTGTCAGGTCATTGTCAAACCACTATTGGGGCTCGCGTCGCCCCCTCAGGCAGCAAAGCTGCCGCAGCTGCTAGTGCACGAAACACGGTGTTTAGTGTATAGTGTTGAATGATCAGAAACCATTGTTCTTCGTTCACAGGGGCCGGATAGACAAAACAGACGGAATAGACCAGAAAGACCAGATAGACCAGATAGACCAAAGGAAAACGGAGGAATCAGAAAATGGCTGAAGAATTATTGCTGAAAAAGCTGTGTCGGTACAGAATAGGAACATGGGCTGACATCATGTACCGGAATGCTCTCCTCTATGCCGGGGAGGAAGCCTTTGTTTATGGAGGGGAAAGGGTTACTTTTGCGCAGTACAATGGGCGAGTCAACAGCCTGATTCACGCGCTCAACAGCCTGGGAATCCGCACAGGGGACGGCATCGGCATTTTTTCATGGAACTGCCTGGAGTACCCGGACGTCTATGGGGCTGCTATGAAAGGCGGCTTCATCATATCACCGTTCAACCCGCGACTGCTGGCGGGTGAGATCGAGTATCTTATCAACTATTCAGAAGTGAGCGTGCTCTTTGTTGGGCCCGAGCTTATAGAGACCATTTCGTCGCTTAAAGACCGTTTCCCGCGCGTGAAACATTACATTGCCCTGGAGAGCCCGGCAACCAACATGATTTACTACCCTGACCTTCTTGCCAGTGGTTCGCCTGAGGAGCCGGATGTCGACATCAAGGAGGAAGATCCATTCCTTATCCTCTACACCAGTGGAACGACAGGCGCACCGCGGGGGGCTCTATACACCCATAACCGCATTATCGATAACGCTCTTGTAAAGGTCAGCCAGTTGGGCATAGAGGCCGGAGACAAACATATCATGATCCTTCCTCTTTTCCATATCGGCGGCCAGAGCCACTTCTGGGCCTTTTATTACGCGGGTGGAAGTAATGTGATCATGGCACAGAGATCCTTCGACCCCGCAGCCACCTTGAAGGCTATTCAGGATGAAAAGGCGACGGATATTCACATCGTGCCGACCCAGCTCGTTGTCATGCTTGCTGTTCCCAGTGTCGAAAAATATGACCTCACCAGCCTGAAGCGCATATGGTACGCAGCCTCGCCCATGCCGGTGGAGCTCCTCAGAAAGGGCATGAAAAAATTCGGATCAATCTTCATGCAAGGCTACGGGCAATCAGAGTCAGGACCGGACATCACGTTTTTCAACAAGAAGGCCCATAACGTGCTCGACAAATCGCCCAGGGAACAAGGTATCCTGGCTTCTTGCGGCCAGCCCTGCCTTAACGTGCACGTGAGGATCGTGGACGAGAATGATAACGACGTGCCTCCTGAGACGGCTGGAGAGATTATCGTGCAGAGCAAAAAGGTAATGCGCGAGTACTGGCATAAGCCGGAGGAGACGAAAGAAACCATGCCGGGCGGTTGGCTCCACACGGGCGACATGGGCTATTACGACCGCAGGGGCTACATTTACATCGTGGATAGAAAGAAGGATATGATTGTGACAGGCGGAGAGAACGTCTATCCGCGGGAAGTAGAAGAAGTGCTTTACCGTTATCCCGCAGTCCAGGAAGCAGCCGTCATCGGTGTTCCTGACGATGTGTGGGTGGAGAGGGTGCATGCTGTCATTATCCTGAAAGAGGGAGAGCAGGCTACTGCTGAAGACGTGATGAATTTCTGCAAGCAAAACCTGGCCCGCTACAAGGCTCCGAAGTCCGTGGAATTCGTCCCCACGCTGCCGAAGAATCCACAGGGCAAGATATTGAAACGTGAATTGAGGGAGAAATACTGGAAAGGTCGGGAGAGGCGGGTAGGGTGAGCACTTGGCGACTGCAGGAAAAGGGAAAGAGAAGCCTCTTCTTGGTCACGGGATACTGATCACGAGGGAATATTCATCCGACTATCAACCCCTCGAAGATCTGGGCGCCGAGATTCTTGAATTTCCTACGATCAAGATAGTGCCCCCTAAGAGTTATAGAAATCTGGATGATGCTATCGCGAAGATTGAAACGTACGACTGGCTGGTGTTCACGAGCGCTAACGGCGTCCGCTCTTTCATGGAGCGGTTCTTGTGGAAGGGGCGAGACGTGAGAGACCTGAAGGGGATCAGGCTTTGTGCGGTGGGGCCGAAGACAGCAGAAGCTGTCGCCGGCTATGGGATGAAAGTCGAGCTTGTACCGGATACATTCAATGCGGAAGGCCTCTCAGAAGCGTTCCTTCGTCTCTCGGGTTCGACTTCGGGAACCCTGAAAGGTGTGCGATTTCTGCTGCCGAGAGCTGAGGAAGCGAGGGAACTGTTTCCCGCGCGGATACGCGCATTGGGCGGTGAGATAGAAACCCCGGCCGCCTATCGAACGGTCAAGCCTGAAAAACACGGCAAGATGCTTAAGCGGTTTCTCTTCGAAGGCCGAATATCTGTAGCCACTTTTACGAGCGGAGCTACATTCACCAATTTCCTGGATATCGTGGGTCGTGAAGCGCTGCCGTTGTTAGAAAGAATTGCGATAGCTGCTATTGGTCCGGTGACCAAAAAGACTATCGAGAAAAAAGGACTCAGAGTGCATATATTACCAGAAAAAGCCACCATAAGGGCTATGGTGGATGAGATCATAAAGTGGGCAGCTAAAAAAAGTGAGCAGTAAGCAGTAAGCAGTGACCAGTAATCAGTGACAGAGGATGGGTGGCGGGAAGATGCGGTCGGCGGTCAGCAGAAGGCCAGATAGGCCAGATAGACTAAATAGACCAGACAGACGAGATATACTAGAGAAACTAGATAAACCAGAGAAACGAGAAAAACTAGAGAAACCGTCAGGAAGGGGAGGGACGAGATGAAGACAAAAGGGAAGGTAAAGGATCTGCAGGCAGAGATCGCGGATGCGATGAAAGAGTGGCAGAAGATGGAAGATGCGGCACTTGCCTCTACAGGCCGTATCATCGAGAGAACGACGAACCCGATCATACGGCTGACTATGGAAATTATCCAGAGGGATTCGCAGATGCACTACAACGTGGAGAAATGGGTCGCCGAGAGCCTTCAGAATGCCACTGTCTCATTTACCCCCGACGAGCTGAGGAAAGTGTGGGCCCTGATCGAGAGCCACATTGAGCTGGAACAGCGGATGATCGGCACCGTCAAGAAGCTGCTTCCGTCGCTCAAGGGAAAGCGCATGGTGGTGCAAGAGTATCTGCTCAACTACTTACTCGAGGACGAAACCAAGCATGCGAACCTGCTGAAGAGGCTGGAAGGCATCAAAAGAGGCATGCTGCCGTAAAGGAACGTGGCCAGTGGCAAGGATCACGGTGAAAGGCAAAAGGATAAAGGCTAAAGGTACAACCAGAGGGACCGGATGGACCAGACAGACTAAACAGACGAGATAGACTAAATAGACGAGATAGACCAGATAAACCAGAGAAACTAAAGAAACCAGGCCATCTCCTGATTCAAGCCTTCTGAAGCGAAGCCCTTTGGCCGGTTTCGGGTATAAGGAAGCCGACGAGTGCCCAGAGGATGCCCGTAGCCGCAAGGAGATACAGCGCCAAATCAAAGCTTCCGGTAGCATCGACGATACGGCCTGCAAGCCATGGTCCTAATAGGCCGCCCACATAACCTATCGAGAGCACGGTGCCGGTCGCAATACCGGCGAACTCATTCGGCAACAGTTCCAGGGGAAGCGCGAGTGTCATTGAGAACGTACCGCTTGTTGCAATGCCGACGAGCGCCATCAAAGGCCAACCCAATGGGATAGGCATGTATATCGCGGCCCATGAACAGAGTGCGAGAAGGAGCGCCGATCCCCACATAAACGGTTTTCTCAAGCCTACTTTGTAGGAAGCCCATGGCATCAGGAAGATGACGGGGAAACCCGCCCATCCTCTGCAGGACGCCATGACTCCGGCCAGCTCCGGAGAAGCGCCCTTCATCACGAATAACGTGGGACTCCATCCTACCCAGATGTAGAAATGGATGTCATTGAAAAAAAGCAAGAGAGCAATGTACCACATATTCTTATCTTTCCAAAGCGAATAAGAAGACGGACCTGTAGGGCTTGCCGAGGAAGCCCGGCCTGCTGAACGGGCTTGATCGTCCGGATCCTTTGCAACGAGCCACCACAGGACGGCGGCAGCCACGGCAGGTATGCTCCAGATTACCAATGTTCCCTGGATGCTGTTTGTTAAAGGGAAAATCCAGGGCAGCGTGATCGCGAGCGCGACGGCGCCTGCTGTGGTTATACCCGTTGAATAGACGCCAGTTGCCAAGCCGACCTTCTCGCGTGGAAACCAAAGGCCCACGAGTTTGGGCAGATTCGGGTAGATGATGCTGAAGCCGATACCATAAAGTGTGGTAGAGGCCAAGAGTCCGCCAAAGCTCCCGGAAGACCCTCTCAATAAGCTTCCGGCCGCCATTATCACGGCACCAATACCCACTGCTTTCTGCGTTCCCAATCTGTCCGCGAGAAAACCGCTGGGTATGGCAAGTGCTATCAGCGCAGTAACCGGTAAGGCAAAGAGAAAGCCCACAGAAGCGTAGCTCACGCGGAATTTTTCCGTGATGATGTGGGCGATTGGTGGAATACAAAGCATGGGTGCGTACATGGCAAAACCGAGCAGCCATGCGCACGCAACCATGATCCAGGCATGCTTTAAGCTTGTGCTTTCAGGCCTGGCTACCGGCAGGTCGATTCCGGAGGTAGACTTGTGTATCACTATAAATTCCGCGCATACCGCATTTTGACGCTTCTATGTGTAGTACAATGCCTTGCCGAACGTTATTGTAAAGGCGGTCCCATGTTCTCTGTCGAGTTGTATGGTACCGTCAAGCTGCTCGACCAGTGAGTTTATCAACGTCAGCCCGAGGGAAGGCGATTTTCGAAAGTCCACATCTTCAGGGAAGCCGATGCCGTTGTCGGCTACGGTCAGCCTGATCTGGCTTGCACCAACCCTACGTAACTGAATCGTGATCTCTCCTTGTCTACCCTTCGGAAAGGCATGTTTCAGTGCGTTGGAGACGAGTTCATTGATGATGAGGCCACAGGGGATCGCCTCGGTGATGCCAAGGGGAATATCTTCAATATCAAGCCTGAGCCGGATAAGGCCGTCTTCAGCCATATGGGACTGCCGGAGGTCAGACACCAGATTCCTGGTGTATTTGCCCATGTCGACGCTGGCAAGATCAGGCGACGAGTAAAGTCTTTCATGGACGAGAGCCATCGACTTGATGCGGTTTCGGCTTTCCCTGAGCGCTGAAACAGCCCCGGCATGTTCTGTTCTCGCTGACTGCAGGTAAAGGAGGCTCGATATAATCTGGAGATTATTTTTCACACGGTGGTGGATCTCCTTCAGGAGCACCTCTTTCTCCCTGAGCGATGCCCTGATTTTTTCCTCTGCCCGCTTGCGCTCGGTGATCTCTCTCTGTATCACCTGGACTACTTTTTTACCCCGATAGCGCGAGATTCCTGCGGTCGCCTCTACATCGACGGTCGAGCCGTCGCGGCGCATGGTCCTTATCTCCTTCAGAGGAACAGGCGCGCCTGTAACCATGATAAAGTCGGTACGGTTCAGTATAGCTTCCCTGTCATCCGGATGAACAATGTCAAAAGCGTTCTTGCCATAGAGTTCTTCCGCGCTGTCGGCGCCATAGAGACGGACCGCCGCGGGATTCAGGTAGACGAGCATTCCCTCTTCGTGAAGGAAGATCGCATCTGGCGAAGTTTCGACAAGGCTTCTGTAACTCTCTTCGCTTTCCCGCAGGGCTTCCTCTGCCCGTTTGCGCTCGCTGATGTCCTGGATCGTTGCCAGCGTGTACAGGATCCGTCCGGACCGATCCGTCACCACCTGCACGAACAGATGCCCCCACGCAGTAGAGCCGTCTTTACGGACGTAGCGCTTTTCCATCTCGAACCTGTCGATCTCTCCGGCAAACA
>DATFYE010000109.1:0-3606 GCA_035315185.1 Syntrophorhabdales bacterium
TTCAGGACGGACTGGGTCCGCTCCTCCCGAACGTCCTCAAGCAGACGGTCCCACTTCGCCCCCGGTTCCGCGGTGCCCATATGGACCCACAGCCCGTCGACTCTGACCATCGAAGCCCGTTGCTCCGCCCGTTTGAGGAGCACGCCATCCGGCTGCTCGACAGCTTCCAGCTCCGTGTCCGGCGTGAAGCCCAATCGTTCCCTCAGAGGTTTTGGAACGACGATCCGCCCCGCCTTATCGATTCTGACTTCCATACCATTAATAATACCACATGCCATTTAAAATGGCAAACCCGAGGGATAAGGGGTCACCCATTAGAGGGCCCCTGTCAAGAGATAATTCTCCTGGAGTTTCCTGAGTTTTGTTTTACCCGCATTCCTCCCAGAAGCTGAAGCAGAGCTGGAACTCGGGCTTTTTTGCCCTAGCGATCTCCTTGATGCCCGTCTTGTCGGGAAAGAGAAGATTGTAGAGACCGTCGGCAATGGCGTAATTGAAGAACGTGGGCACGCCAAAGAACCGCTTTGAAACGAGATAGATCCTTTCAATGAGCATTTTGAGCTTCAGGTTGTCTCCAAGATATACGGCGGCAAAATAGGCGACGGCGAGGATGAGCACGACCATGTTGCGGATGCTTATGTAGGCGCGCACCCTGATGTCTTCGAGGTTGTAACACTGCTTGATGTACCGGAATGATTCGTCGCACTTCCAGCGGGTGAGGTAAATCTCGACGATGCGCCATATGGTTTCTTTGGTCTTAAGGCTTACCGGACAACTGGTGAGGAGCATCATGGGCGCTTTCCCGAACCCCTTTACCACGACGAGAAATAGAGGATGGTCTTTCCCGGGGAGCCTTACCGGCAAGGCGTTGTAGGAGACGGTGGTCTTTTCTTCTTTCCCGTCTTCGTACTTGATAATGACAGTCTCGTAAGGACAGGGAAGTGCGGTAGCCAGACCCGCGCAATTCTTTTTTATCCCTTTGTATATGAGGTCTCTGTTTTTTTGCAGACGGATGACGAATCTCTTTTCTTGTTCCAGGAACTTATCGTAGAGCTTCCCCCTGTCTCCTCCCCGGTCAATTGCATATATGCCCTTGGTGCCAATAGCGGCTCCCACGGCATCGATCACTTTGAAGAGCTGATCGTTCTCGCTTTTGAAGTCTTTCGCTTCCTGGGAATATGCCTCCAGATACAGGGGAATGACCTTCTTGTGTTCGATATCTGCGGCCACCGCTTTCGCGAGCCAATAGCCATCGCCAATTTCGTGTTCACTCCCGTCATGGATCTTGCAAAGGCACTCCATCCTGGAGGCATGCCTCTTCCGTATGTCTCCTGGATCGATGGCGATGACCATGTCATCGAGGACTTTCCTGCTTCCCAGCCGACATATCTGGCCGTTAATCTCTTCGGTGAAATCCCGGTCGTCGAGATTTCTCGATAAGCGGTCTTCCGTTTTGATCAGAGGGATAGGCTCGTTGAGTGAGCGGGTGATATTGGAAAGCTTGATGTCTTTGCTTGCTTGTATCCCATAGATCATCTCTCGAACGAGTCTTTGCTTCGTTTTCGGCAGGCCCTTGGAAATGATTCCCGAGAATTTCGAGAGCTGTCCTTTGACCACCGCGGCAATCCTGGAGTTTTCGGTCATGGTACCTCCATCTCCTGTATTTGCAAGCTGTTCTACCATAACGGCTAGAAAAACTCAGGAAACTCTTTCAGAAATGCATCCGGTCAACTTGTCAAAATAGATTTCTTAAGTTGTTACTGGTGGTTAGCGGCTATTGGGCGGAAAAACTCAGGAAACTCCAGATAATTCTCCCCCTCAGCAAAAAACCTGGTCTTTTGCAGGGTGGGCATGTCCAATACCCGGTACGTCTGTCCGGCTCCTTTATCCGCACCCGCTTTTTCGTGTATCTATGGCTCCACATCATTTCTGATCTGTTCCAGTCACCCATCGGGATTCAAGGTCCTATGACCTCGTGTCGCATGCGACCCAGAAAATCGTCGGTACCGTGCCGTGTCCAAATGTGCGTCTCAGCACCTGTGGTTATGAACCAACCCTCAGAGGGCTCGCGGCATGGGCAGATCAGGTCGGCCAGGAGTGCGTACCATGGCTTCAACTTTTAAAGGCGGGAGAGCCTTCCAATCAGCCCTTCCGGTTACCAGCCAACCCCTCTACCGGTTCCGCTCTCCCGCCGAATAGTTTGACTTCATCATAGGCAACCTGATCTCTCAATATGTAATAGGACGCCCGCGCCAGCTTATTACTGATCGCCTTTATGGCGACTGCCTCATTGGTCTGTGACAGTTTCTTCTGATAATACCGGTTGATGACCGGGTAGTATCGTTTGGCGATGTTCGCCGCTTCGACGTAGGCCCAGGAAAGATACCTGTTCCCGTTCTTCCTGTTCCCTTCACCCTTGATCTTTCCGTTCGAGGAACGGGTGCTCTTCACGCAGCGGCAATAGGAAGAATAGTCTCCCACCTCAGGGAACCTCTTGATATCCCCCGCCTCCAGCATGATGGTGAGACCCAGGATGTCGCCGACGCCGGGCAGCGTGAGCAGACCGCGGAACTCCTTTTTGAGCTTCGCCTTCGCAAGGACCGTCTTCTCGATCTGATTGATCTGGTGGGTGAGGTGCCGCATGACCGTGACGCTCGCATTGACCGCCAAGAAGAGGTGCGCTTCGGGGAAGAGCTCGTGTACCTCATTGTCGGTGAGCTTCTTCACCTCGTCACTCTTCATCCGAAGTCCGAGGCTCCGGCTCATGATGTTCTTGATGCTCAAGATATGAGAGGACCGATGACGAACCAGATGCAGGCGCTTGCGTAAGAGATCCCTGATCGGTCGTTCTTCTTTGGGGTAGATGTAGCCGGTGGGAAGGATACCCAGTCTCAGCATGTTGGCGAGCCACAAGGCGCTTCTCTTGTCGTCGATGTTCTTGAGTCCTTCATACTGCTGGATGGCTGCGGGGTTGGCAAGATGGACCTTGTAGCCGTTGTCCATGAGGCCGTCCACGAACCAGTACCAATTGAAGGTCGATTCCACCGCGATCCCTGCCAGGTCCTTCCGGAAGGGCTCCAGCACCGAAAGCACCGTGGTGAGGTCATTGGGGAGCTGCTTCTTGAAAAGCACCGCATTCGCCTCGTTCACGATTCCCACGTAATTATTGTTTGAATGCAAATCCACTCCTACATATACTGTCATTGGGCACCTCCTTAATGAGATTGGTGTGGTTACCTCTCAACCATAGCACATGCTATGTGAAGGTGGTGCCCTCTATATGATTATCAGCCCTTGACAGTGGACAGATGAATAAGTATAAGTTATTGAAACTAAAATATTTTTCTGCAATTTGCTAATCAATCATATCCTCGGTCAAAGGCTAATGTCTTCTCGACGCATTAGGGAGTCTTCCGGCCTTCCCTATGGCCTTCATATGGTTTTCGATATGACGCTTATGTCGGTTCGATGCGTCCACTGAGTTGGGATTGGCGATGACTCACCCTTGCAGGAAGGCAGCGAGTATCTCATCCGCCAAAGACGTGGTTGTGCCCGGTCCACATGACTTGGCCTTTGGCCAGGTCATGGATGCCGTTCCGCTGCGGCCTA
>DATFYE010000110.1:0-45415 GCA_035315185.1 Syntrophorhabdales bacterium
GGAACGAAGCCGGTCTTCAGAAGGAGATGAAAACGGTTGGGCAAGAGCACCCAGGCATAACAGGGGGTGCGTGTCTCTCGGAGAATGGCAGAAAGACGGCGGATGAAATCATCCCTGTCCCGACTGTTTCGAAAGATGACAGATCGGTCTATGCCTCTCCCCATGATGTGGTGGAAGGTGCCGGCGGCGTCAATACGGTCCTTACGGGGCATATCCTTGTGATCGGCAACAAACTGGAAAACTAAGGGGCGTCCCCAAAAGTACACGATAGAAGGAAAGTTCCCTTTCTGGCTGTCACCGTAAGGTAGCTCCGCTTGGGTCGTCTCTCCTGCGGCTTGTGTTCAGTCGTAACATGCCTACCAAATGTCACAGATTTTGTGCTTTCCGTCATATGTCAAAGCTCGTCGCTGTTGGATGTGACGGAATAGGGGTTTCTTACTTTTAAGCCATCGAAATTATTAGAGATCAAGTTTGGCAAAACCTGTGCAATCGAGTCTTTGTAGTGGGCGAAGGCGTCCCAGTTATTGAGAAGCATAGGAAAAGGCCAAGAAGATGGCGACACCCTTGCGTACGAAAGTCCGGTCCCGATCCCCGTTTGCTCGGGCCGAGCGCAAGAGAAGAACGCTGAAGGCTCAGTATCGTAATTGACGAGGAGGTAGGGCCATGCTGGACTGGGCAAACATCTGGAGCGCCTGCCACGTGTCGTTTACCGCAGGCTTTTGGCTCGCCCTTGTGAGCGTCGTGGTCATCAATATCATTCTGTCCGGCGACAACGCGGTCGTGATCGCGCTCACAGTTCGCTCGCTCACAGGGAGACAGAGGCTGCAGGGTATCATACTGGGTACGGGGCTGGCGGTGGTCCTGCGCATCGCGCTCACCTTTTTCTGCGCGCGGCTCTTGGAGGTAAGCTTTCTAAAGTTCACCGGTGGATGGCTGATTGCGTGGATTGCCGTGAAGCTCTTTGTCGGCGGCACGGGGGACGAGGGTGCCCGGAAAGAGGTCCACACCCTGGGGAAGGCGGTCGTCACGATACTTATTGCTGACCTCGTCATGAGCACCGACAACGTGCTTGCTGTGGCTGGAGCCTGCAAGGGCAACATGGCCCTGTTGCTCTTCGGCCTTGGGAGCAGCATTCCTCTTGTCGTTTTCGCAAGCGACATCCTCTCCAGGCTGATGGATAGATACCCCATTATTGTTACGCTCGGCGCTGCTGCCCTCGGTAGGGTTGCCGGCGACATGATCGGGAGCGACGCATTTATCACGAACACTTTTAAGCCAAACACCTTTACCCTGTATGTTCTACAGGGGCTCTTTACCGTGGGCGTCATCGTTATCGGGAAAGCCTGGATAAAATGGAAGCAGGCCATGCCGGGAGCGAGCCCCGAGTCGGACGGCGACTAGAGCTCAGCACGTGAAAGCTCATGGCGCTACTTATAAACCAACATTTGTTACGGTAATTCACGATCAAAGCCAAAAGGCCTTATGCGCGATTGGCAGGTAAACGAGAGCGCAGCAGGACCTCTTCTTTTTACCCACTTTTCAGCCTTTGTGGATGGCATTGAATTGTGCTATTTATGGATAAGAGCACTGTCACAATGTGGATTGAGTAGAGGAAAAGAAGATGGTAATATGCGTATCGGGGTGCGGATAGCCGAGTTTTTGCCGGCTGCCTACCGATCCTTTCAAAGGCCGCACAAGGAGGTCAATAATGAGACAATTGTTGGCTATACTAGCAGCAGTCCTCGGGGTGACACTGTCTGTATCGCCAGAAATAGCTTCAGCACAGTTCTATAAAGGGAAAACAGTGCGCATCACCGTCGGCTTTTCCGCCGGGGGAGGGTACGACCTCTGGGCCCGACTGGTTGCCCGTCATATAGGCAAGCACGTGCCGGGGAACCCCACCGTGATCGTTGAGAACATCACGGGTGCGGGCGGCATCATCCAGGCAAACCAGCTTTTCAGGAACACCAAGCCTGATGGCCTTACGATAGGCCACATAAACGGCGGACTGATCCTGGGACAGATGATGGGCCAGCCCGGATACGACTTCGATAGCCAGAAGTTCGTCTACATCGGTGCTGCCAATAAGGTGAATGCCGTTTTCGTCTTCGGCAAGAAGGGCGGCATCACTTCCGCCGAGCAGTGGCGCACATCCTCTGTCCCGGTTAAAATCGGCGGCCTCGCCACCGGCAATGATGTCGACAATATGGACCGGATGATGCGAGATATCCTCGGGTTTCCCACCCAGATCGTTTCCGGGTATAAAGGTACGGCAGACATCCTTGTGGCAATCGACAGCGGGGAATTGGCAGGGGGCGCTCCCTCATGGGATAATGTGAAGGCAACCAGAAAAAGCGCGCTTGAGGGCGGGGATTTGTTTGTTGTACTCCAGGCCACCGCGAAGACGCTAAAGGAGATCCCCAAAGTTCCCCGAATGATCGACTATGCGAAGACGGATGAGCAGAAGAGGTTGATCGAGGTGGGTATTCATTACGCAAATGACTATTCAAGACCTTGGGCTGTCCCTCCCGGAACACCCAAAGAGCGGGTGGAGATATTGAAGAAAGCCTTTGCCGATACCATGAAAGATAAGGAGTTCCTCGCTGAAATAGAGAAGATGCAGTTAACCCTTGAGCCAACCGGCGCAGAGGAACTCACAGCCGCGGTGATCAATTCAGCAAAGGTCGATCAGACAATCAAGGCCAAGCTGATAGGTATCCTTTTTAGGTGACCCAAAAAGAAAGGAAAACAGCAGGAGACATCGATCGCGCAAATATCTAAACAGGTATACGCCCAAAAAGGAAGGATCGCTTCCGGTTGAGGATTTACTGAAATAATTCGGCAGCAAGAAAAATATGAAAGAAGTCATTGTGTCGTGGAGTGGTGGGAAAGATAGCTGCCTCGCGTGCTATAAAGCATTGCAGAGTGGTTATAAAGTTTCGTATCTTGCCAACACTATTTCTAGCGAGTATAAGAGGGTTAGATTTCACGGACTGGAGGCTAGAGTCATCCAGCAACAAGCACAAGCCTTAGATATTCCTCTTTTACAAAAAGAAACTGGACCCGACAAATATGAAACAGAGTTTAAGGAAAATATTGAGGGTGTAATACCACAGGGTATATCTGGAGTAGTGTTTGGTGATATTCATTTGCAGGACTGTTTGATGTGGGCTAACAGGGTGTGTAGCGATCTGGGCATCGAAGCCATTGAACCGCTCTGGGGACTGGAACCAGAAGAAATTTTTTTAGACTTTATTGAAGCGGGGTTTGAAGCAGTAGTTGTATCCACCCAAGCAGATCTTTTGGCTGGGGAATGGATTGGTCGAAAGCTAGACAGACGCTTCCTCAAGGACATAAAACGCTTAAACAATATTGATATCTGCGGAGAAAATGGGGAATATCATTCCTTAGTTATAGATGGGCCAATTTTTAGACAAAGAATTAATATTAAAGAAGCTCGGAACGTTTTAAGGCAAAATTATTGGTTTCTGGACGTTCGAGATTACCCGTTAATGAAAAAAAGGTCCTTAAAGACACCCCTCAGATAAAGTTTTATCAGGGATGGTCAGTGCTGCGAACTGTACTCCCTGTGATTGTCTTGGTGATCTCTCCGCGATGCTGAAATTGAATTGTGTTTGAGTTACGAATATATCTTCCGTTCTTAAACTGGCCCTGCGTGACGGTTGTCGCAGGGCTGTGCGGCAGGTACATTGTCCCACCCGTGTGATGGGATGATTGGTGCTTGGACTTTGAGCTTCCAAACAAATTCCAGCCTCCTGCCCACAGCTGAGATGACATGAACAGGCTGATAAGGCTCATTGCCAACACGAAGCGTTTCATAGCGCACCTCCTGGCTATGGAATGCATTTGTTGTGCCAAAGACTGACTTTTATGCAGAATAGGACGAACCGTCAGAGGCGATGAACAAAGTCAACTAAACACTGACCAGACATCCAACGGTACCCTTACAATTGATCAACTACCAAATAAGCCGATATGAGATGTACTTTCCCCTTACCTGCTGCTGTAATCCCATTCTCCCGCAGCGGCTGGATAGGGCTTTCTCATTTCGCTGCTATGGCTACAGTCTTTTGGGCCTTCTCTCCAAAAAAGTAAAGGCAGGACCATTTCTGACCCTACCTTCCGTTTTGAGAACAGGTTGGCCCAAATTCTAATCTTTCTAACGACTCGCGTTTGCGAGCTTTTCGTATAAAGTTCTGTGAGGGGTCAGTGCTTCTTCCTCCAACAAACGTGAGGCTTCCACCAGAATATTGCGCTTGTGCTTCACCTCCTCAACTTGTGCTTCAAGCTGCGTTATCTCTTTTCCGTACTTTTCGATCAGCCGTTGAAGATCAGTCATCATAGTATCTCCTGCCACTGTTTTTTCCAAATCTAAGCAGAAGCGGGCGATCTGTCAAGGAATTTCTGTAGTATGTCAGTCCTTCTTCCGTCCTTTCTTCAGTTTGTCCTGCACGCGCCGAAGAAGGGCCGTGTAAGTTCTTACCAGAGGTGAAACTTTCCCCCATTGCTCAAAGCCGGCCGCGAAGTCGTCTGGGGACATACCCAAGTCCAGAGCGACGGTGGTGAGCAACTCTCTTTCGCTGGCGGCGGGCTCTTGGGATAGTATCTCTTCAATGCGAGCATACAAGGCCGGAGCCGCGAATTGTGGGAACTGCTGAGCTAGTTCCTGAAATTCCCACCGCTCAAATGCATATGAAGGGAGTGCCTTTAGAATACCTTCGGCATATGCCGCCTCTTTTTCGAAAAGCTTGAGCAGCTCACTATCTTCGTCTTCACGAGGCGGCACAAACTTTTCATCCTTCCTGTCAAAATCCACGTACAGCAGTTCTTCGCGATCCCCGGCCAACCTTTTGCCGGCTTCCTCCACCCCCCCAGCTTCACGTGACGTTGATTCCTTTTCCTTGGGATGATTGAAGTAGTGGTCCCACCACTCTTCCCAGTCTTGGACCCCAGAGGACCCTGCTTCATATAGCTGCATGGCATTTCTAAGTTCTTCTACGGCCAGAAGCAGGATGAGATATGCGGTGCGGAGACTGCCGGCTTCCCTCAGCGTCGTGGCATCATCAATTAAGTTACTTGCATTTCCAAGGCACAGTTGGTAGCCATGCCGGAGTTGCGTTCTGTCTAACGGGGGATACTCCTTGTATGTGCTACCTATCGAATCTATCTCTTTTCCCTTGGCGGCGTCCGACTCGGCCTTTGTAACCGAAAGCCGCGCCCCGCGGGAGCGTTGAGCTGTCAGCTCTCTCTGCAACTGTTGAAGGACATCAAAGGTTCTGCCCATATAGCCTCCCTGTCGTATAGGAATCTAGGGCCCATGCATCACGTGGCCCTCGTCGAATGTCTTCTTAGTACCACGGCCAGTTCCTCTGGGTCAATCAGCCTTTGGTATAAAAAAATAGACCCTTCTGGGTTAAGCACACCGGCCACTGTATCAGACAAACTCAGGGCCTTGATATCCCCCCTTGTCCGGGCGGAGAAAGGAAGATGTGTAGGGAGCACCGACCGAAGCCTAGCCCTTGGCCTGATACGTTTCGATCGTGTCGAAAAAATCGGACAAGACTTCGGATAGATGGCAGCCGGATAATACTGCGATGTCCCGCACGATAGCGACGGATCTCAAATTGCCGTTACCGTCTGTGAAGAAGCTGGTGGAGACCTCACCGGGAAAGGTGGTGCCGTTCGCTCGCCTGTATGTCAACTCCCCGGTGTAACGGCCTATCCGCTCGCGTTCCCCGAGCAGGTTCGCCAGCTCAGGCTGATGCGGGGCGAACATATCATCCCGTGACAGACCGATCATCCGGTACCCTTACAATTGATCAACTACCAAATAAGCCGATATGAGATGTACTTTCCCCTTACCTGCTGCTGTAATCCCATTCTCCCGCAGCGGCTGGAATGGGCTTTCTTATTTCGTCAAACACTACAGCTGCCAGGTGGGTTTGTTGAAGGAAGATCAGCGACATTGTCTCGATGGCCAGCGAAGTTATTTATTGCCTTCGAGCGCCCTCCGCACGGCCCCGGCCAGTTCACGTTTCGACAGGGGCTTCATCAGGAACTCGCTTATGCCAACTTCCTGCGCCGTCTCCCGGGACACGCTCTCGCTATAACCCGTGCACAGGATGACCGGCAGGTCGGGCTTAAGCTTCAGGAGTTCGGCCGCCAGCATGACTCCCGTCATCTCGGGCATCGTCTGGTCAGTAATGACAAGGTCAAAAGCTCGGTCCTCTCTAAAGGTCTCCAGTGCCTCCGTGCCCGATCGCTTCGCAACGACGGTGTAACCCAGCCGGCGGAGCACTCCTTGGCCCAACTCCACGATGGGCCCTTCATCATCAATGAAAAGTATTCTCTCCGTCCCTCTTGGTAAGGTGTCCCAAGATACGGTTTCACTGGCCACCTGTACCGCGTTAGGTGCCGCCGGCAGGTAGACACTGAAGACAGAGCCCTGTCCGGGCACGCTCGACACGCGTATGCCGCCATTGTGGCTCTTCACAATGCCGTAGACTACCGAGAGGCCGAGTCCTGTTCCCTGGCTCTTCTCCTTTGTGGTGAAGAACGGCTCGAATATCCGCTTCATTACCCTGTCCTCCATCCCAAGACCCGTATCCCGGACCGACAGGACCAGATATTCACCGGGCGTCATATCGGGCTCGGGAAGGAGTTCTCCTGTGTCGATGGTGATCGTGCGCAACGATACCTCCAGGGTGCCTCCCTTCTCCCGCATGGCATGAAATGCGTTGGTACCGAGGTTCATGATGATCTGCTGTATCTGGGAAGGATCGGCATAGGCGAGGTCACGATGGGTATCCAGGTCGAGCTTCATCTCGATGGTAGTGGGTATGGAAGAACGCAGCAGCTTGAACGTCTCATGGATGAGCGGCGACAGGTGCAGCCCATTCTTCTCTTGCTCACTTCTTCTGCTAAAAGTGAGGATCTGCCTGACGAGGTCTCTCCCCCTAAAGCCCGCTTTAAGCACCTGTTCCATATGACGTTGTACCGGTGCATTGCCCGATACGTCCTCTATCACCATCTCGGTAAAACCGATAATCGCGGCGAGGATATTGTTGAAGTCGTGGGCGATGCCGCCGGCGAGGGTGCCCATCGCTTCCATTTTCTGGGCCTGCTGGAGTCGCTCCTCAATGCGTTTCTGTTCCGTGATGTCGCTGTTGATCTCAAGAATAGCGATTGGCTTCCCATCCTTGTCCCGCCGTAATGCCCGCCTGCTCGCCACGGTGATCTTCCTGCCGTCCCTGGTTGTATGTATGACTTCCCCATCCCATCGACCGTGGAGAAGAAGCTCCTCTTCTATCTCCTGTCGCGCCCGGGGGAATACGGTCTGGAGCAGGCTATCCGTCACTTTTCCCTTCACTTCGTCACTCGTCCAGCCGTACCGTTCCTCTGCGCCCCGGTTCCAGAAGAAGACCCTCTGGTTGAGGTCGCGGGCAATAATAGCGTCGTGGGTGAGGTTCAATAATTCCGCCTGCCTCGCCAGCTCCTCTTCGATTTTCCGGCGCTCATCGATTTCATCGTGAAGCGCATCAACTGCTTTGCTCAGCTCAGCCGTCCTTTCCTGCACCCGAAGGTCAAGTTCGTCGTGGGCCTTTTTAAGCACCTCTTCCGCCCGCTTGCGCTCCGTTATGTCCCGCACGATAGCGACTGATCTCAAATTACCGTTACTGTCTGTGAAGAAGCTCGTGGAGACCTCACCGGGAAAGGTGGTGCCATCAGCTCGCCTGTATGTCAACTCCCCGGTGTAACGGCCTATCCGCTCGCGTTCCCCGAGCAGGTTCGCCAGCTCAGGCTGATGCGGGGCGAACATATCATTCCGTGACAGTCCGATCATTTCCTGCTCGGTTCGCCCGAACATCCGGCAGGCCGCCGGGTTGGCCGAGAGAATGGTACCTTTTCCGGAGGGGTCAGCGAAGAGGACAGCGTCGAGGCTCTTTTCAAAGAGAGTGCGATAGCGCTCCTCGCTTTCCCGCAGGGCCTCCTCCATCCGCCTGTGTTCCGTGACGTAAGACACGAGATCGGTGTTCTCGAATCGCAGTTTCACAGACGTGGTCCTAACGGTGCTAATCCGCCTTGCGATAAAAAACATCATAACGCCGAATAGGAGGGTCATACCTCCCATGGCCAGATGGATCTCGTCCCCAAGTAGTCCAAAACGGATGATGATTGGACTTAGGGCAGGCACGCTATAGGCAAGAAAGGCCTTCATTACACTGGAGAATGCCGCAGCAGCTCCAGCCACCATGCCACCAATCACAAAAGCAAGGAAGGTCTGATGCGGAAGTGATTCAATTGGAAATATGAAAATAGCTGAGGAACCCCATGCCAGACCTGCTAACGCTAAACCGCCGATGAACCTCCTGCCCCAGTGGTCGGCCTCCGATGTTTCCGGTGACCTTCGCCAGAAGGCCCTGACATCACGGTATCGCAGCAGGCTTATCACCGCCAGCAACGAAACCCATGCGATCAACGCAGTGCGCGACGTGACATCTCTTTGGATGATAACAAGAACGAGAGCGTTGATTGCTGACGCGAGCAGACCCACGAGGGCATTGGTATAGAGCTGCTTAACTTGCTCCGCGTAAAGCGCTCTTTGCTGTTCCGCTGCTGCGGGGCTTTTTGCAGACTGTTCTGGAGGTTGCATGTGTCTTACCGTGCTGCCATGTGATTTCCCACAATCTGCTCCCTCTGCATGAGACCTCTGCAAGAGTGGGTCATCTTAAGTAATCACGGCGCACAATTCCTTCTTTTCAAAGTATAGTGCAGGTTTTCCGCGACTGCACTCAAAATAGTCGTGAAAGAGGGTGATACCTTGAGCTTGCAGAGATTTCCTAGATGTGACAACCAGATATCCGAGCGTCGGCAAGAGCAGGGCATATACAAGAACGGCAATGACGGCCAAGGCGATCCTGCGCCATTACCGCGGGATGTAATCGTGTGGCTCCTTAACCTGTTTTTGACTCAGTCACGCCCTTGCGACACAGGTTTGCCCAACTACTTACAAGGAAAAGCGCCACGCAGTGCCCGCAATACGAGGTCATAAGCGGGCCTTCCGCATTCACTTGGATGATTGTCGAGGTACTGAGCCACTACTTTTGAAACCTGTCCAACCGTTGGATTGTCGGATGGGCACAAAGAACTTGAGATCGAGTCATAAATGCCCGCAACAAAACCCATGTAAAATTGCGCGGTCTGGAGGTCGGCCTTGGCGTCCCGCTGTTCGGCTTTCTCAAACTCCCGCATGCCCTGGACCAACTGGTTCCCATCACAGAAATACGGCAGCACTGGGGAACTTGCAATAAAGGTAAAAGTCACCAAGAAGAGAAAACTCAACAGGAAGGTTTTTACCATGTTACCCCCTTGGGCCATAACCTATTTCTTAGGCTTGACCGATTTGATCCGTAATGGCATTACTATATGAGCACAGAGCATCATAATACTTCGACCTATCCAAAGCGATCTTTACCCTTCTGGTTCCTGTGGTCGTTTTCAAGAATAAAACGCTCTTCTGTCCATTAGCACGTAATAAGCGCAATGAGGGGTTACAGTGATTGTATTTTCGGGGTAGGATACTTGGTATGTGATGAGCTTCTTACCAGGCCCTTTTACTTCAGCGTTCCTAAACGAGTGAGAAGTGGCCCCTTCTTTGTCCAAGCCATCTTCGCCGTATCGACCTCTTCCGCCGTAGCCACCGAAGAAACCGCTGCAACGAAAAAGCGCCCCGACTTCTCTGCGGCCTTAGCCCTGGTATCCGACCCCAGCGGCAGGACAATCTGAGCAAATAATACGAGCATAGCCAGAACCATTAGTACGGATACTACTGCCTTCATAGGGCACCTCCTATTTCATGCTTATCAGTTATCCCCGTACCTCTCCTTAAGCAGCATGCCAACCAGAAACTTTTTCATAGTAACTTCTCTATCCGCACACGAGCCCCTGAAGGACGACCGGAACATGTCTACCTTTCGCTGTCTCTACTGGCCACAGTCAGCAGTCGCTCCATCACAAGAGCGTAGCTGCCGGTATCGACGTACAAGCTGTCGCCGTTCAGCCGAAACGTTGCATTAATGACCCAGTCATCTTGGTTGATAATAAGCGTCTGACCCACAATCCGGTAACGCTCGCTGTCCGTGTCCGTCACCGTCCTACCGTCCCAGTAGGCTGTGGTTGTGGTCACCGTCCCATCTGCATTAAACCGTCCCACCACAGACCGTATGGGCTCCGCAGGCTTCGGGGTGACGCTGACTACTTGCCAGGAAGTGTTGGCGAGGGGCCGGACATCTTGCTCAGTGACCATTTGCCGGGTGTGTGCCTCCTTCTTGTCCGCTTCGTTGCCTATAAGATAGCCGAGACCTGCACCAACGCCTGCCCCCATCAGGGTGCCCGTTGCACTTCCGCAGCCTGTCTGACCGAGCAGGGCGCCCATGCCCGCCCCGCCAAGGCCTCCAGTTTCGGGTTTGTTCATGCCGATGCCGCTGTTGGTAGTAGAGCAGCCACTGCTCAGGACGAGTACCAAGCAGACTGTGATGGCCAGAAAAATGTTTCTCCTCCGTTCTTCCATGATGACCTCCTTTTCGGCCTAGGCGCTCTCAGATATCGGTTGCCTGAGCGCCTTCAGCCGGCGTTTGTTACTTCATGAGAGGTATATTGGCCGCCAGTTCGAAGTTCATCAGCGTACTGACCTGGTTCTCGAGCTGGTAGTAACGCCCAACCTTTATATCGGGCAGCACTTTCCGGAATTGAGGCAGATAGGTTTCTCTCAGCTTTTGCCGCTCCGCCTCTATGGCGAGAAATTCATCCGTCAACTGTCTCGCCACGTCGTTCGTCATTGACTGGTACTTCTCAGCATATTCTTTAATCAAATTCATGGTGCGGTTAGTAGGCTTGTCAAGGTCTTTCTGGTACTTCTCATAGACCGGCCAGAATGCCTTCGCCTCCGATTCCGTAAGGTCCATAGCCTCTTTCACGAGCGTCTTCTTGTCCGCCCCTACCTGGTCCCGGACGAACCGCAGGTGGTCCGGGGGCCTATCCTGGGCCAGCGCCGAAAAGCCGGAGAGAGACAAGACCAATACTAATGCCGTAATAGTTAGAAGAGTTCTCGTGGGGTCTGTTTTCATTTGGTCATTCCTTTCGGCAGGCTGTTCTCATCAACCTTGTTGCGATCACCTGTGCGTGCCATACCTTGACCAGCCTATGCGACCCTTTCACAAGAAAGAGTGAGTCAGCGAACGCGCAGCTCTCGCTCTCTCTATCCCTTCCACGCGGGCAACAGTGCTGAATTGCATCTCCGGCGGCTCAAGCGCCATTTCCATCACCAGGAGCACGTCGCGGAAGCTATCGGAGCGGAGGTGATGATCCAGTTCTTCGTCACTCTTCCATGCCTCTTCCAGTAAGATTGCGTGCGCCTCCCGGGCATCCTGGTAAAGGTCAGAGCGATCGCAGCCTGTTTCTACGCGAGTTCGCTCAACCGTCCGAAGGAGAACACTTACTGCCTCCGAAAACTTCTCGGGAGGCATCACCATCCTTACTGTTGCCAGAATCATGAACATCCGCCGTTCTCTATGAGCCATTTTTCTACCATCCAGATGCCTGTTACTAAGCGAAATGCGTGCCACGGGCGGTCTTATGGCCTTTATCCTTTTAAACTACCGTGGATATAGAGTTTTTGTGCAGAGGCTGTGCGCTGTCAGGTCGGAGGAAACGCTCTATCCGTACCGATATTTCGGCTCGAAACCGAGAATTCGGTTATCAGGTGGGGCGTTTGATACCCAGCTTCTTCATCATTGATTGCAAGGTGCTTCTCTTGAGTCCCATGATCTCGGCAGCGCTATCCTTGCCGGTAACGCGCCAGTTAGTCTTTTCCAGCACACTCAGGATATGCCTGCGCTCGACGTCCTCGAGGTTCTGTTCCGGGGAGCTTTCGGCACCGGTAATCCTGGGCAGGGCTACCTCGAGGGTCTCGGCATGGCTCAGTATCATGGCCCGTTCGATCACGTTCCTGAGTTCCCTCACATTACCGGGCCAGGGATAGGATTGCAGGGCGTCCATACTTTTCTTCGGGATGGTGTCGATCCGCTTTCCCATTTTCTCCGAGAATTGGCTGACGAATGCCCACACCATGGGGGGGATATCCTCCGACCGCTCCCGGAGGGGCGGGATTCGGATCGGGAACACATTCAGACGATAGTAGAGGTCTTTCCGAAACTTGCCTTCTTTCACCTCCTCGGCAAAGTCCCTGTTGGTAGCGGCAATAAGGCGGACATCCACGTGAATCGGCCTTGTCGAACCCAACCGCTCAAAGACGCCTTGCTCGAGAACCCGGAGCAATTTGGCTTGCAACTCCAAGGGGAGCTCACCGATCTCATCCAGAAAAAGGGTAGAGCCGTCCGCGACCTCGAAACGGCCTGCCATCCTGGTCATGGCACCCGTGTAAGCGCCTTTCTCCCTGCCGAAGAGTTCGCTCTCCATCAGCGTGGGCGCCAGCGATGCGCAGTTGACCGTCACCAGGGGCCGGTTTTTTCGGACGCTCATGCTGTGGATTGCCCGCGCCAGAAGCTCTTTCCCGGTTCCCGTTTCACCCAGGATGAGGACCGTGGAGTCCGTCTTCGCCACCTGCTCGGCTTGAGCCAGGACAGTCTTCATTGCTGCGCTCTGGCCGACGATATTATGTTCCCCAAGGAGTTTCACTTCCTTCTGCAGGTAGATATTCTCACTCTCCAGTTGCTGCTTGAGCGCCTCTATCTCCTCCAGCCGCTGTGCAAGGGCCTCGTTGGCCACTGCCAGTTCCGCCGTCCGCTCCTTCACGCGCTGCTCCAGTTCATCATGGGCTCGCTGCAGGGCGTCTTCTGCCTGTTTGATGCGTAAGAGGGACTTAACCCGCGCGAGAAGTTCATTTTTCGGAATCCCCTTGACGATGTACCCATCCGCGCCAATATCAAGCCCGGTCGTCTGCGCTTCGCTTGAGGTACCTACCCCCGACAGGAAAGCCACAAAGGTGCTGTGCAGGACCGGATCCGCCTTGATCTGCTTGCACACCTCGAAACCGCTCATATCGGGGAGAAACACGTCGAGCATAACCAGATCGGGGTGATACTTGGCGACTGCTTCTAGAGCATCTTTCCCTGTGGAAGCTTCTATAACCTCGTAGCCGCCTCGGGTAAGCACCGAAGATGTGAGCTCGAGAAAATCGGGGTCGTCATCAACAACTAGGATTTTCATGTGATCGATGGTTGATTCGTATATCTTAATATATGGCGAGGGGATTGACTTGTAAACCTCTGAAAAGCCGAGTCCGGCACGAGGGGGAGTTCCATTCTTCGAAGAAGACCGGCTGGCTCAAGTGCTCAGCATTCCAGAAACTCGCTGAAGTGGTCGAGAAGAACCCCAAGAAGGGAGACAGCATAATAGTATCGGGTTCTTTAGACCAGAATAAATGGACAGCAGGGTAGGGTTATGCTGTTTTGTTCGAAAAGAACTTCAAAAAGGCGATCATAGTCTGCCTGTTATAATCCGCAACCTCTGGCACCTTCTTTTCGGGCAACCTTTCCTTTAGGAGATGGAAAAGTTCTCTGTCAGACATCTTCTCGTAATTCGTTGTTGCCCACCCCTCAGTATTCACCTTAGTCATACAAGTATTAACGGATAACGGAGACATTACTTAAGTCTTTGCTCGGTCGCTGCCTGATTAAGCAGCATCCTCTCCTTTTGTATCGGCCCGTTCTACTCTAAACGAATGCGCACCAAGAGATAGGGCGGCACCCTCAGATCATGTCCGCCGTTGAAGCTGGCATGCCTGTTCCACTGCCCCAGTGTCACATAGAGATAACCGTTTGCCACTTGCAGCGCATCGGGCCACGTCAAACGCGGATCGTGAGCGATCAGGGTGAACGTGGCGTCGGCATTTCGTCGGACAACGCTCTCCTGGTCGAAGGCGCCAAAATAGAGGCGGCCCTCCGGATCTGTCGCAATGCCATCGCAAGGTGGTCGCTCGCCTTCATCCCGGACTGACATCACAAGCTCGGCTTCTCTGGCGTCAAGGTTTGACAGAACGGCAGTCGACGCGCTGAAGAGACGCCTGCCGGTTAAAGAGGTCCAGTAAAGCCGTGAACTGTCGGGGCTCAGGGTGATTCCATCAGCGCCCCCGATGGGAAACGTCACCTTGCTCCGCGAATACACGTGGGGCTCGAATTCCAGAAAGGTCATGAAGCTCTTGTCAATGCCGACGAAAGCCGTTCCTTCAAGAATACGCCGTGACCGGCCGCTGGCCAGATCAACTACCACCAGTGCCGGTTCTGTTCCGAATGACGAATCGGTGACGAATGCCGTACCTGCCGAACCGTGCGTGAGATCAATCCGCAGGTCATTCATGTGGCTGACCAACAGCAGGACGGGCGCAGACAAGATCACCTTTGCGATTGTCTTGCCGGTGTTTACATCGAAACCAACGATCTTCGCGGCGCCGGCCTTGATCGGTTGTCCTGCCTCTTTACCATCATCGATCACCCACAATCGCCCTTGAGTATCCATCGTCATACCGTGCACCGATACCAGGCGATCGGCAGGATTTTTTCCCCCCGGCAAACTCATGGCGGCATTGGGGAACGGGATCAATGCACCGTCCTTGTATTCTGCAAGCGTTGGGCCCGAATGATTGTCGGCGTGACGGGGGAAGCCGATGAAGACGCGGCCGTCTGCCGTGACGGCCATGCCCGACAAATCGGGGGACGAAATGGAAGCCACTACCTCGAGAGGAGAACCAAGCACTGTTTGTGCCCCGCAATCCAGCGCCGAGCAGAGAAAAGGGATAATCGCCAGCATAAAGATTCGCAGCATCGTGCCCAACAAAGTTTCACCTCCACGGTTATTTCGCGCTACATTAGAACTGAAAAGAGCGTATGAAGCAAATCATGCAGACTATGAAAGCCGGGATACATCGATTCGCAGATCATGAAATCACGTTGCTGCCTCGGGTTCACTTTCTTCAAGCCAGATGGACCAGGCGTCAAAAAGTGAAAGGTAGCGAAGAAGGAAAAGATTACCTTCAGCAGTCCTGACTTTGAAGTAGTTCACCTGCGGGTGTCCCGGTTTAAGACCTCCTTCGTACCACCGATCAACAATCTCTGCTACTTTCCAGCGTCGCTCCTGAAAGGTAAATGCCACAGGGCGTTCATTGGCCTTAAACCCGCTGTAGCATTCCACAGATATCTTCTCATATGGCAAGGAGAAAACCTCTTCGGCTATTTGCCACACGCGCTAACTACCGTTACCGGCATCGTGGCCTACACTTATTATAGCGCAGATGGACACATCATACGACCCGAGCTCAGGATAGTTCTTTCCCGAAATGGTGATTTCTTTATCGAGCGCTGCACGGTCTTTTTGTAGGCCGGTAGCACAGCCCACACAGTCTCGCCGGGTACTTTCTGAAAGAGGCGCAACTTTTGGCGGTTTAGTGTTAGAGGATCGGGTTTGACACCGGGACATTTCGTGCATAATTTTTTTAAAAAGCGAAATAAATGGTCTGGTCTTGATTAGATTGAGAGGATCATCAATGGCGGGAAGAGCGATCTGGAAAGGATATATCCATTTTGGGGATGTCGATGTGCCGGTGAAGCTGCATACCGCGGTCAAGGAAGAGCGGATTCAGTTTCACCTGCTTCACAGCCGTGATCATATTAAGCTGAAACAGCAGATGGTCTGTGCATATGAAAAGGTGCCTGTGCCGACGGAAGATCAGACTAGGGGCTTTGAATTGGAGGATGGGAAATACATCCTCGTTGATCCAGCGGAACTGGAGCAAACCGAACCGCAAGACAGCCGGATGATCGAAGTCCATGAATTCGTCAAAACCGAACAAATCGATCCTCTCTTCCTTGAAAGAGTCTACTATCTAGAGCCGGAGATTCCCTTAGAAGGATATAACGCGCTTGTCGGGGCTTTGAGGGAAATGGATGTGAAAGGCATATGTACCTGGACCATGAGAAAGCGGTCCTATATCGGGGCCTTGCAGGTTAGCGGGAAGATTCTCCGTCTGAATACCCTGCGGTATGCCGACGAAGTGGTTTCAGTGAAGTCTCTCGACCTGCCGAATATTCCCATGTCGCCCAAAGAGCTGAAGATCGGAAGCGATTTGATCAATCAGTTGACAGGTCCTTTCGAGCCGCGAAAATTCGAAAACGAACATGAGAAAAAGCTGCAAGCTTTAATTGATAAAAAAGCCCGCGGAGAAAAAATTGCGATTTTGCGCCCCAGGCGTTTGAAACCTACAACACCGGACAAGCTGCTTCAGACCCTTGAAGCGAGCCTGAAGAGGGTTGCGTAGATGAAAGAGAAGCGGCGATCTGTCCCGGTCCCGCCGAAATTGTCCGCAACCAAAGGGCACGAAATGGCTGTACAGGGCATATGGAGCGGGACGATCAGTTTCAGCCTGGTGGCGATTCCGGTACAGCTGGTTAAGGCCGTCGAGCCCGGCCGCGTCTCTTTTCGCATGCTCCACAGCAAAGATTATTCCCCCCTGTTAAGAAGGATGTTCTGTCCGAGAGAAGAGACGATAGTTTCTCCGGACGAGATCATCAGGGGATACGAAATCGGACCCGACAAATACATCGTGATAACGGATGAGGAACTGGAATCCGTGACGCCCGAACGGAGTCGCACGATCGAGATCGTCGAGTTCATCGATATGACGGATGTGGATTCGATCTATTATGATCACCCGTATTATCTCGTACCTTCGAAAGGAGGTGAAAAAGCTTACAGGCTGCTGGTCGAAGTAATGCACCGTACAAATAAAGCAGGACTCGCAAAATTCGTGCTGGGAGAACGGGAGTATCTCGTAGCAATCAAAAGCACGGAGGGAGCGCTCTGCCTGATCACGCTTCATTACAGTGAAGAGATACTCCCCGACGAGAACATCGCACCTAAAGAAGGGAAGAGCGAATCCGCGGAAACAAGCCGCGTCAAGAAGATCATCAAGGAAATGATCGTTGACTTCAATCCGGATAAATATGCGGACGAACGCAGGAAAAAGATCATAAAGCTTCTGGAGAAAAAAGTGAAAGAAAAGGCCGCCGTGGAGGCTCCTGAAGTCGAGGAAGAAGAAGGAGGAGGAGGAGGTCCGGCCGATCTGATCGCAGTGCTGCAGGAGAGCATGCGCAAGGTGAAAAAGGACCGGTGAACAGGAAAGTCGCGGAGGTTGCTGGGAGAAGACTTTCTCTGTCGAACCTGGAAAAGGATCTCTATCCAGCCTACGGTTTCACAAAGGCCCATGTCCTGGATTATTACCGCCTGATTTCTACGTTCATCCTGCCCCATTTGAAAGACCGGGCGCTGACTTTAAAGCGTTACCCTGATGGAGTGGAAAAGGAGTACTTTTTCGAGAAGCGCTGCCCTTCCCATCGTCCGTCCTGGGTGAGAACAACGGAGATCCTGCAGGATGACGGGGAGCGGCGGACGGTCTGCCTTGTCAATGATCTGAATACGCTGATGTGGGTCGAGAACCTTGCGTCCCTCGAACTGCATGTGCCTCTGGCCAGGGCCGATTCTCCACAGACGCCCGATTCCGTGGTCTTTGATCTGGACCCCGGCGACCAAGCTGGCATTCTTGACTGTGCCCGGGTAGCGTTGATACTTCGGGACCTGCTCTCTCAGTTACGGCTTGCGAGCTGTGTAAAAACGTCGGGCAAGAAGGGACTTCATGTGTATGTCCCCTTGAACCGCAAAGAGACGACCTTTGAGGAGACCAAGAAGTTTTCCAAAACTGTGGCAGAAGTCCTGCAGCGCAACTATCCGGACCTGGTGACTGCGAAAATGGCGAAGGAGCAGCGAAAAAGAAAGGTCTTCATAAATTGGTCTCAGAACGATTCTTCAAAGACGATGGTCTGCGTTTATTCCTTACGGGCTCGGGAGAAACCAATCGTTTCGTTTCCACTTGAATGGAAGGAACTGGAGAATTTAGCCGGGCGGGGCGATCCGGAAAAGCTCGAGGTCATGCATTCGGAAGCCGTGAGCAGGGCCGAAAAGAAGGGTGACTTGTTTCGAGAGGTGATCGTAAAAAAACAGAAGCTTCCCTATGTGTGATATGGGCTGAGCATGGGATTAAAGGATTACAAATCCAAAAGGAAGTTCGAGAAAACACCTGAACCCAAACCGGGCCTTCGCCATAAGGGGAAACGGCTCATTTTTGTAATTCATAAGCACGCAGCCCGGGCGCTTCATTATGATCTCAGGCTCGAGCTGGGAGGAGTACTTAAGAGCTGGGCTGTCCCGAAAGGACCCTCGCTCAATCCTTCCTTAAAACGGCTGGCCGTTATGGTTGAAGATCATCCGTTTGATTACAAAGATTTTGAAGGCGTTATCCCGGAGCACAATTACGGCGCGGGAAGCGTTATCATCTGGGACAGGGGCGTGTATCATCACCCTTCCGACAGAGATGGAAAAGAGAGTGAGAGACTTCTTCTGGACGGATTAAGAAAAGGAGATATGAAGTTTGTCCTGGATGGGGAAAAGCTGAAGGGTCAATTCGCTTTAGTGAAAACTCGGAAGGACGAGAAGTCGTGGCTGCTCCTGAAGAAAAAAGATCCCTATGCGACCGCGGAGGACATTCTCAAAAAGAACCGTTCCGTAGTTTCTAATAAGACTCTGGAGGAAATTTCCGAAGCCAATCCGAAGAAATCTTCCCGGCAGAAAAAATTGAACCAGATCCGTGTTCGGGAAGCGACGGAAGGCGAAGACATGAAGGATGCGCCGGTCAGACCGATGCCGCACAACATAAAACCGATGCTCGCGACCTTGGTCAAAGAACCGTTTGATCATGTGGATTGGATTTTCGAGGTGAAATGGGACGGATACCGAGCCATTGCCGAAGTCCGGGACGGAAACGTATCGCTTTATTCACGAAACCTAATCTCATTAAGCCAGAAGTTTGCTCCTGTTACGGACGCGCTGCGAAAATTCAGATTTGAGGCTGTTCTGGATGGCGAGATCGTTGTGGTGGACGATCAGGGGCGCCCTGATTTTCAGATGCTGCAGGATTACCAGAAATCGGGAAGAGGTCATCTGCTCTACTATGTATTTGATCTCCTGTACTTCGCGGGACATGATCTGACCAACCTGCCCCTGCTGAGAAGAAAAGAACTCCTGAAAAAAATTCTCCCGTCTGACCCGAAAATAAAATTCAGCGATCACGTATTGAAAGACGGCGTCCTGTTTTTCAACGTCGTCAGGGAAAAAGGGCTCGAGGGGATCATCGCCAAACATGCTCAAAGTGCATACCGGATGGGCAGGAGGAGTCGACAATGGCTCAAGGTGAAGACGCAACTCACGCAGGAGGCCGTGATCGCAGGATTCACTGAACCGAGGGGGAGCAGAAAACATTTCGGCGCGCTTGTCTTAGGCGCGTTCAAAGGGGACGAGTTGATGTTCATCGGTCATGTCGGGGGTGGATTCAGCGCTAAGATGCTAAGAGAAATCGGCGCAAAATTGAATCCCCTGATCCGGAGGGAGTGCCCTTTTAAAGTAAAGCCGGAGACTAATACACCGGTCACATGGGTAAAACCGGAGCTGGTCTGCGAAGTCATTTTCCACGGCTGGACCGATGAGGGCATCATGAGACAGCCGGTTTTCTTGCGGCTGCGCGAGGACAAAGCAGCACGCGAAGTGGTGCGCGAAGAGCCCGGCGAAGAAGGAGGTAAGAGTAACATATGAAAATATACGTCGGTACAAGCGGGTATAGCTACAAGGAATGGAAAGGAGAATTCTATCCTGAAAAGATCTCGCCCAAGGAGATGCTTCGCTTCTATGCGGAACGTTTCGGCGCGGTAGAGATCAATAATACCTTTTATCGCATGCCCACGGAGAGCGTCCTCACGTCCTGGGCGGACCAGGTCCCCGATGATTTTGTTTTTGCGTTCAAAGCGCCCCAAGTCGTAACGCATCTGAAGCGGTTGAAGAATGTGGGCGAGGAGGCCCGTTATCTCTTCAGGACGCTGTCTGTTCTGGACAAGAAACTGGGGCCGGTCCTTTTTCAGTTTCCCAAGAGTTTTCATGCAAACCCTCCGGCGCTGAAAGATTTTCTCACGCTGATTCCCCGCACTATGTCCTGCGCATTTGAGTTCCGCAGCCCATCATGGCTCGATGTTGAAATTCTGGACCTCCTCCGTGAAAGGGGGTGCAGCCTGTGCATCGCCGATTCTGACGAGAATCAGACAAATGAGATCATCAGTACGGCGCCGTGGGGGTACGTACGCCTGCGCCGTTCCGATTACACGGATGCCGAGCTCTCACAATGGATGGAAAAAACAGTTTCGCAAAAATGGGAGAGGGCTTTCGTTTTCTTTAAACACGACGAGGAAGCCAAAAAAGGGCCCGAAATGGCGATCCGTTTCCATAAGCTTACCGATTTCTCAAGAGAAGCAAAATCACGACGAAGGGGATAATTTTTCCTACTAAAATCCTGCGTCCACTTTTTCTCAATCTCATACAAGCTTTTGAACGCCAATGTAAATTCTGTTGATTATTCCTGCATGCTCCGTGCATGTACGCCGCTAAAGGTCATTTCAACTCCTTCAAACAGAACAGGAGCGAGCTGCCGAGAATAACCAACGCGCCCAGGGCTACATACCCGAACCGGAAGCTGATAAGATCGCCTGAAAGGCCGAGCAGATAGGTAATAAAGCCACTGCCGGCGCTTATACTGATCGTCATAATGATACCGGTCGCCATCCCCCGCTCCTCCCTGCCAAACGTCCTGGCAATGGCCGTCAGCCCCAGAGGGTAAAAGCCCATTATGAAGATTACTTGAAGGGAAAGGACAATCCCGATGAATCTGGCGGAGGCCAGTCCGACCAGCACCGTCAGAACACCTGTAAGCGACAGCATTGTAAAAATCATTTTTTTCAAGCTGACCCTATCGACGAGAAAACCGCACAGAATGACCACGCCAACCCCTCCCAATCTGGAGAAGCCAAACAGACTATTTGCGTACCCGATGCTGAGCGACAGCTCCTTGGTCAGATAGAGCGGGACCGTGAAGTAGACGCCCCACATCACTCCCGTGCCAAACACCCAGATTGCCGCCATTATCCATAGCGCTCGCCTCTTCATAAGATCGGCATGGAGGCTCTTTTTGGTATTGGTGATCTTCAGCTCGTCCACCGTGAGCCAGAAGACTATGGCAGCTGAAAAGAAGATTATGGCAAATGCTACAAATATCCCCCTCCATCCAAAAAAATAGATAAAAAAAAGGGCAATGAATGGCGTGCAGAAGATGCTCACGGAGGCTGCTGAATCATGGATGACAATGGACTTACCCCAGTTTTTTTCGGCGAAGTACTCGGTGATAAGGGGTATGACCGAGGGTATGTACGCACCGGCTGAAAAGCCAATGACCAGCGAGAGAAGATAGATCATTGAGAAGGTCTTTACCAAGGGGATCAAGAAGAAGGTGCCGGATGTAACGGCAAGCGACAGAGCTATGCATTTCTTGTAGCCAAATCTGCCTCCGTAAAGGCCTGTGAAGAAGAGCGAGATTGCGTAACCGATAGACTGGAACATGAAGATACTGCTCGCCTGGGCGTGAGAAATGACGAACTCATCTTCAAGCAACGGTAGGATGGGCGAGAATACAGATCGGGCGTAAATGTTGTTGAACCAGAGAAACCACAGCAGGGAAAGGAATAAAAGTCCTCTGCCTTTTAGCTCTAAATGGTGCTCCATGCCTCAAGGTAACCCAAAAACCAGATGCAAATAAAGACAAAAACTTTCACTGCTCTTGACACTCAACTGGTTTTAGATATCTTCTTCCTTGCTGAGAGCCTAATCAGTGCGCTTCCAGCGATTCCACTAAAACCAGCTCGCAAGCTCCGGGGCCGGTATCCGTGCGGGAGAGCGAGCTTCTCCATCGAAAGCCATCCGGCGCTTGAGCCTCCACCAGGTAGCCTTTCAGGTGGATGATATGGCCGGGTCGTAAGTCTTTGAGGAGTTTCTCGACCTTCGGATTTCCCGGAATCATGTGCATATTGGCGGTATGGGATTCCACCACTCCGCGAGGAACAGGTAGCGTTTTCGCGCTCCAGAAATAGAAGCGGTCACTCTGGCTGAACTTGAAGTAGTCGAGATTATTCTGATCGGACATTGAACCCCATGCGAGCACAAGATCCACCGGTGCCAGATCTGCCGCACGGCCGAAGTAATATCGCTTCTTCAGGATAACCCGTGCCTTTAGTTCAAATGATGCAAGAGGCTTTAAGTAAAAATCCTGTTTCCGAATTTCAGGCGGGTCGACCATGGCGCCCTGCTCTGGCTCCTCAGCAACCAGCACGCCGGGAGGCCGGCTAATTGATCGATCCGACCACGCATGGTAGCCTGCTACAAGAAAAAGAATGATGAGAATCCAAAAGTACTTCATCCTTTTTTCTTCGGCCTTTTCTGGCAAATCATAACAGGAAAGTATTTTGGAAGAAAAAAAATGAGGAAGCAAATTTCTCTTGAAAGATTTACCTCATATTGGCAGACTTGTAGTTTCAGGGCGGGAGAAGTGTGCCGGCTCGACAAAATATTTAAAAGGAGGTTGGTGATGACGGGACAGAAATGGATCTCGGCGCGTGGGTCTCTGAGGTTGAGTGCGGTTGCGTTCTCAATGGTTGTGCTTGTCGTCGCGTTCCTTGCGGCGGGTCCCTCTTTCGGTCAGGGCACGTTTAATCCGAGCCCTAAAACCGCTGCAGAGGCGATCGATCAGCTGGTATGGGCGAACAGGATCCTCGCTAATGAAGGTATCTTCGATTTTCTTGGCCATATAAGTGTGCGCAACCCTGAGAACAGCAAGACATTTTTCATCGCTAGCCACATCGCGCCTGAGACCGTGACAAGGAACGATATACTGGAGGTCGACTTCGAAGGAAACGTCGTCACCAAGAGCCAGTTCAGGCCCTATTCCGAGCGTATCATTCATGCAGGGATATTGAAAGCAAGGCCGGACGTCAACTCCGTGATCCATGCGCACCCGATCCCTGTAGTGACTCTTTCGGTCTCAGAAGTGCCGTTTCGCATGGTTTCACATCCGGCATCCATCTTCTATGAGGGTGTTCCCACTTATGACGCGTATGATTTCACATCACCGGGTAATACCGGCATGCTCGTAACCACCAAGGAAGAGGGAGATCGGGTGGCAAAAACACTCGGTAAATCAATGGCCATGATAATGCGCGGTCACGGATGCAATGTCGTGGGGAAGAGTGTCCCCGACGCAGTGCGTGCTGCCATTTCCTTTCGGGACAATGTGGTAATTCTTCTCGGCGCGCAGCAGTTCGGGAAAGTGAAGACCGTGTCCTTCGAAGAAGCTAAGGAGGCGGCCAAGGCGCTTAGTAACCCTGAGCGCGGCTGGAACGCCTGGGTCGCCAGGGTCAAGAGAGCCATGCCCGATATGCGGTAGAAAGGTTAAAAGGGGTTGCGCCATCGCGCAATCGGGCGCTGGAAAGGACTTGCCCGTGTCCAGACACGGGTCTATGACTGAAGGCAACTTGGTGTCAGTATTCGCCTGCGCCCATCGGCATATCGCCGGACAGGAAACTTAGTTCCGGGCCGATATCCATCCCTGAAGACCACAGCGGGAGCTGGTCGAGCCTTTCAATCTGTTCAGGAGTGAGGATCTTTCTTCCTTCAATAATCGTTTCCGCAACCTTGTCCATGAGCCTCTGCCGAAGTGGGCTTAGCTCTTTTTCCTTCTCCAGGAGCTTGGCTTCGCCAACCTTCGGGTCCGCAAAAAGCTTTCTCATCTCCAGTTGCTTCTGATAAAAGTCGTATCTCAGGTCGCGGGTCTCGCGATAGAACCGGTTCCGTAAATCCCTGCACTTATCCATTTGTCCGCGTGTGAGACCCAAGTATGCTGCGAGAACGCCGCCTTCAGCCGTGGCATAGGGGATGCCCATCGCAGGGGCCATACTACTCTGCGGCGGCGCCATGGGGGCGCCGGGCGTCCGTGATGACGGGCCGGAGGGCGCGGGCGAGCCGCTCATGATGCCTGCGGCCGAGGGGTTCCCTGGGGGTCCCTGCGTAAACTGGCTCCAGGCCTCCGACGGGGCTAAGCATGATAGCATCACCAATACGATCAATCCCAGTAGTATGTTGTTCTTCATCTTCATCCTCCTAGAGTGATTTTGGTATTGTCAAAATCCGCGCTGGCTTCAACCAGTTCCTTCGCTTGCTGGTGCTCCGTCTCTCACCCGTTCTAAGTTCTCCTTCCGCTTGCCTGTGGAACTCGCGCACGCCTGCTGTCGACAGCAGGCTTACCTCTCAGACAGTCCTCGGCATGCGCCCCACACTGCGCACCTTTCCCTCCGAGCATAAGACGGGTCCCGAGAGACTTTCGCAATGCTTCGTTCAGGAAAGGTTGAGCCGCGCTCCACATTTCTCATAAAACTTTTGACAATACCGTGATTTTCGTTTACCGGCTGCTCTGGTTATATCTGCGACAAAATTCTATCCTCCCCTATGATTTTGCGGCGTATTGGCTCACCCTTTTTGCGAGGCGCTCGCTTTGTTCGACCTCTTTTTCAGATGGAAGGTCAAAGAGACGCTGCATTTCGGTGAGGGCCGTCTCGAGCGCCCCCGCACTGCCCCTGATCCGTTTATAGTCGATCAGAAGCCCAAGGTACGTTTCCTCGAGAGCGTTCAGGGACACGCGCGATCTCTTTTCGGATAGATCGTTAAGGACGCTCAATACTATTTCGTAGCCCCCGGCTTCTCCCTCGTGGAACGGCACTTCTAGAGGAAGCTCCTCTTTCGCCACATGCTTCTTGGCCTCCTTCTTGCTCTCTGTAACCATCTTCTTTACCCTGCTTCGAAACGCCTTCAGGTCCTGATCCAGATGTTGGATATCACGGTCCAGCATGTTTCATCCTCCCTCGCCCGGCAGGCGTGCACATTGTTTCCATTTTTTCACTGCTTACGGCTGACTGCTCACCTGCGCTGTACGTAATGTAATACCTGTGGTGAGAGAAGTCAGCAGGAGAGGGTAAAGAGCCTGTCTTCTCAGTACGGGCTTGTGGCCGGTTCCTTTACGAGTCCGGTCTCTTTCAGGTTTTTTTCGAGTTTCGACCAGACGCGCTTCAAGTATTCATCGTAATCCTTCCCGACTATCAGGATCGGGACTAGGTCAAGCTTTTCAACAGCCACTTTTACTTCTTTGCTCTCCGCTGCCTTCGTGAAAGCCGCTTCAAGCTTGTTGGCGATGTCCTGCGGTAAACCTGCAGGTCCCACGATGCAAAAGACTGTCTCGTTCGCAAAATCATAGCCGAGATCCTTGAGCGTTGGCACGTCCGCGAAGTTAGGGTTCCTTTTTTCTTCAGTGACAGCAAGAAGCCTCATTGTGCCCGACTTTACAAAAGGGACCCACTCGGGCCCGACCGATGCCGCGTCCACGTGGCCTCCGAGAAGTGCTGTGAGCGCGTCTGCATTGCCTTTGTATGGTACGTGTATCCATTTGATCCCGTCCTGATGCTCGACGAATGCCATAGCATGGTGCATCGCCGTGCCAATGCCTCCGGTGCCGTATTTAATCTTGTTGGGGTTCTTCTTTGCATACTCAATCAGCTCCTTGAATGTTTTCCAGGGCGCGTCATTCTTGACCACGATGCCGTTGTAAGGCTTGGCGTAAGCGATGAGAGGGGTGAAGCTCTTCAGTGGCTTAAACGTCACCTTCTGCATCTGGGGGGCTCTGACGATACCGGTGCTCACTCCGCCGCACAGCGTGTAACCGTCAGGTTTCGCATTGGCCACAAGGGCATACGCAACGGTCCCGCCTCCACCGGCCCTGTTCTCGATGATTATCGGTTTGCCTAGCGTCTTTTCGGCTGCCGCCGAGATGGACCGGGTACAGATGTCCACAGAGCCGCCCGGCGCCATGGATATGTAAATCGTTATCGGACGCTCCGGAAACTCAGCGCTTGCCTCAGCAGGAAAAAAAGAAATCACGAGCGCAACAATAGATACTAAGCATAAGCTCGCTGTCACGAGCCTGGAACCACGATGCTTTTTCATAATTCCCCCTTTATCTTTATCTTAACCTTAACCTAGCTTTTGGTTTAGCCTGATTTTAGAAGAGCACACACAGCTTGTCAACAAAAAAGCCTTTCACAATTACTGGGACACCCGCAAGCGGGTACCCGGTCGCCCCCCTCCACGCTGCACACTTTTTCTTGACAAAGAAATACCGGTAATACTAACATTGAGCCAGATTGTTTGTTGGGGGGGGGGTTGAGGAAGGGCAGTAAGTGTGCGGCCCGCCCCATCGAGAGCCAAATTTTACCGAAAGGAGATGCTAACGTTAGTGCGTAGACGCAGATGAGTCAGCGATAAGAATGTTGGACCGGGTCGGTCTGAAACCTCCAGGGTGAGTCAGATTTCCACCTTCGAGGTTTTTTTGTTCTGACCCCTGGGCTGGTAAGTTGACACTAACCATTAGAAAGGGAGGTACTCATGATTTCGTTTCAAGTCAACGGCAAAAAATATAGTGTCGATGTTCCTTCGGATACACCGCTGCTCTGGGTCATACGAGACCATCTCAAATTGACAGGCACCAAGTATTCCTGCGGCATCGGGGAATGTGGTTCTTGCACGGTGCACGTGGACGGAAAGGCTATCAGGTCGTGTGTGACGGCTGTCGGGGACGTGCAGGGAAAGAAGATCACGACCATAGAGGGCCTCCCCAAGAACCATCCGGTGAAAGTAGCCTGGATACAGGAGCAGGTGCCCCAGTGCGGCTTTTGTCAGCCGGGTATCATGATGCAGGTTGCCGCCCTTATCTCAGAATCGAAGAATCCTGATCCAGCCAAAATCGTCGGTGCCATGGACGATGTGATCTGCCGGTGCGGTTCTTACCCCCGCATGAAGAAGGGTATCAGGGCGGCCGTAGCGATGACGAGAAAGGAGGGCAAAAAATCATGAAATCGATATCACGTCGTGACTTTCTCAAGGGATCTGCTCTTACCATAGCGATTTCGATTACCCCTTTTGGTGCGAAGCTTCTCAGTGCCAAAGAGGTAGGGCAGGCTGTCTTCGCGCCGACTGCTTTCTTCGAACTCACGCCTGACAACATCGTCACCGTGATCGTACCAAGTTCTGAAATGGGCCAGGGGATCCATACCGCGCTGGCAATGCTTGTGGCAGAGGAGCTGGAGGCGGATTGGAGCCAAATTCGTGTCAAACAATCCCCTGCTGCAAATCCGTACAAGAACCCTTTGCTGGGATCGCAACAAACTGTAGCGAGTGCGAGTATCAGGGGATGGTATGAGCCGTTCAGAAAAGCAGGAGCAGCAGGTAGAATGATGCTTGTCAAAGCTGCTGCCGATACCTGGAAGGTAGTCGAATCAGAATGTGAGACAGTGAAAGGAGTAGTGAGCCACAAGAAGAGTGGCCGCAAACTCGCTTACGGAAAGCTCTGCGAGAAAGCCGGAAAGCTTCCTGTCCCGCAGAACCCTCCGCTCAAGAAGGAGAGCGAGTTCAAATACATAGGCAAGCCCATGGCCCGCTTGGACATACCCGGTAAAGTGGCCGGTAAAGCCATTTATGGCCTCGATGTCAATGTCCCGGATATGTTGACCGCCGTCATCGCGCGTCCGCCCGCGTATGGGGCCAAGCCCATCTCCTTCGATGAGCAGGCAGCTATGGGAGTTAAAGGCGTGCGCAAGGTGGCTCCAACCCCGAGTGGTATCGCAGTCGTTGCTGATTCGACCGCCGTAGCTTTGAAGGGCCGCGAAGCATTGAAGGTGCAGTGGGACAAGGGATCTCATCCCGATATGAACAGTGAATCAGTCGAGAGGGATTACATGGAGGGTTTGGATAAAAAAGGTACGGTGGTCACCAATATCGGCGATGCAAACAAGGCGCTTCAGGAGGCGGCCAAGAGAGTGAAATCCGTCTATTACGTACCCTTCATTGCCCATGCCTGCATGGAACCCATGGACTGTACGGCTTATGTACAGAAAGATCGCTGTGATCTCTGGATCCCGAACCAGGGGCAAACGAACATGGTTATGGCGGGAGCGGCTATTTGCAAGTTACCGCCGGAGAGCATTCATGTTAACACGACCCTGCTCGGCTGCGGTTTCGGAAGAAAAAGCTGGCCGACATTCGCGATAGAAGCGATGCTGGCATCCAAGGCAGCGGGGAAGCCCGTGAAGGTGGTTTGGACGCGTGAAGACGATCTCAAGCACGATTTCTACCGGGCCGCAACATGCCAGCGGCTCGAAGCGGCTCTCGATAGTGAGGGACGGATCACGGGAGTATCCCAAAAAATCTCGTGTACTTCCATTATGAAGTTCTCACCCCCGGGCTTCAAAGGAGGGGTTGATATTTACAGTCTGTGGGGAGTCTTCGACAATCCAAATTCACCGCAGCTCAGCCGAACACTGTACGAGTTCCCGAATTGGTACCTGGAGCAATATCTTTCAGACTTACCTATCCCTGCCTCTCCGTGGCGATCGGTATCGAACGCAGGAAATGCATTCGTCATGGAGTGTTTTATAGACGAGCTGGCCAAAGCAGCAGGCAAGGACCCCCTCGCTTACCGTCTCGATCTTTTGAAGAACAACATGCGTGCGACACGCGTGCTTCAGACCGTTGCGGAAAAGGGAGGCTGGGGAAAGCCCTTGCCGCAGGGCATGGGACGAGGCATTGCCCAGCACTCCTGCTTTGGAGCTTACCTGGCTGCGATCGCCGACATATCGGTGAACGACAAGGATGGAAAGATAAAGGTCCAAAAGATCACTGTTGCTGTTGATTGCGGTCCTGTCGTGAACCCGGATACCGTAGTGGCGCAAGTGGAAGGATGTGCGGTGATGGGCTGCAGCACCGCGCTGAAAGAGCGGATCGAGTTTGCTAACGGCGGCGTGAAAACGGCCAACTTCGACGATTACAAGCTACTCAGGATGAGCGAAGTTCCTGAGATTGAAGTCCACATCATCAAGAGCACGGACAGGATCGGCGGCCTTGGCGAGCCTCCCGTGACAGTCGTTGCGCCCGCTATCGCAAATGCCCTGTTCAATCTCACGGGTGCGCGCATACGGCGTCTGCCGCTCGATCCCAAAACAGTCATGGAGGCACTGAAGAACAAAGGGGCGTAGGCTAAGAAGAGGGAGATAGGGCCGCTTCGTAAATGATCGGCACTTCTGGTTGGGTGGGGTATCAAGGTCACGGCTTCACATACTGGTGACCCCGATACCCCACCCAGTTTTTCCGGAGTGTGATCATTATCTAATGTTCATCTGGTGCTCATTTTTTTGGTTGACAAGAAATCTAACGGCTGGCTAGAATGGAATTTGGGTGCCTGGTTTAAAAGCGACGCGATATGACACTGCATAGGCCAGGAAAGACAAACGAAGGAGTATGGGGCATGCTGGCTATGGGCCTTCATGGCGAAGACAATACGCCGTGGAGGCTTTTTTGTGAACTGGTTAATGCAGACTCACGAGCAGAAAGAAACCGAGAAAGGGGGGACTATGATTACGCTTCAAGTCAACGGGAAGAAGTATGCTGTGGATGTTCCTGCAGACACATCACTACTCTGGGTAATACGGGACCATTTGAAGCTGACCGGTACCAAGTTTGGGTGCGGCATTGGGGAATGCGGTTCCTGTACCGTCCACATTGATGGCAAGGCACACCGCTCCTGTGTGACCGCCGTCGGCGACGTGCAGGGGAAAAAAATTACAACCATAGAAGGACTGCCTGCCAATCATCCTGTAAAGAAGGCATGGATACAGGAGCAGGTACCCCAGTGCGGCTGGTGCCAACCTGGCATCATGATGCAGGTCGCGTCCCTGATCGCGGAGTCGAAAAATCCCGATCCCGACAAAATAATTGGCGCCATGGACGATGTGCTCTGCCGCTGCGGTTCCTATCCGCGCATGAAGAAGGGGATAAAGACTGCTGTAAACCTCACGAAAAAAGGGGGTAAGACATCATGAAAGCATCCATATCACGTCGTGATTTTCTCAAGGGATCTCTTCTCTCTATCGGGGTTGCCATCACCCCCCTCGGTACGAGGCTGCTCAGTGCCAAAGAGGTGGGACAGGCTGTCTTCGCACCCAATGCCTTCTTCGAGATCACGCCTGACAATATCGTCACTGTTATCATACCCAACTCCGAAATGGGTCAGGGGATCAGGACCGCCCTGTCCATGATTGTTGCTGATGAGCTTGAGGCAGACTGGAGCCAGATCCGTGTCAAACAGGCCCCTGCTGCCGGTGCATACGTAAACCCGCTGTTAGGCGTACAAATCACGGTAGGGAGCGCCAGCGTGAGGTATTTCTACGAACCCTTGCGCAAAGCGGGTGCTGCCGGCCGGGCAATGTTTATCACCGCGGCTGCTCAGACTTGGAAGGTACCCGAAGTCGAGTGCGAGGCATCCAAAGGTGTTGTAAGGCACAAGAAGAGTGGCCGCACCTTGAGCTACGGCAAGCTCTGCCGCAGAGCCTCAGAGCTTCCCATTCCTCAGGACCCGCCGCTCAAGAGGGAAAGCGAGTTCAGGTACATTGGGAAACCTATGGCCCGTCTCGATATCCCGGATAAAGTGGCCGGTACAGCTATTTATGGCCTCGACGTTAATGTCCCGAATATGCTGTATGGGGTTATCGCTCGTCCGCCTGCATACGGGGCGAAACCAGTCTCTTTCGATGAGAAGGGAGCCATGGCAATCAAGGGCGTACAGAAGGTGGTTCCCACGCCTCACGGCATAGCGGTCGTTGCAGATTCGGTTACTACGGCATGGAAAGGCCGGGATGCCCTGAAGGTGGACTGGGACAAGGGGTCTCATCCTGACATGAACGATGATTCCATTGAAAAGCACTTTATGGAGGCTCTCGATAAGCCGGGCAAAGTGGTTGTGAACACTGGAGACGCGAAGAAGGCCATAAGCGAGGCGGCAAAGAAAGTAGAAGCTACCTATTTTGCGCCCGCTGTGGCTCATACCACCATGGAGCCGATGAACTGCACGGCTTATGCGCAAAAGGACCGGTGCGATATATGGGCCCCAACACAGGACCAGACGATTCCCCAACTCGTCGTTTCACAAGTTTTCAAATTCCCGCCGGAAAAGGTCTATATACATACCACCTTGCTCGGGTGTGGCTTCGGCAGACGTGACGATCCTGGTTTTGTTGTGGAACCAGTCATCGCCTCCAAGGCTACTGGTAGACCTGTCAAAGTGGTCTGGTCACGGGAAGAGGATATTAAGTATGATATGTTCCGGGCTGTAACGTGCCAGAGAATAGAGGCTGGTCTCGACAGCCAGGGCCAGCTGACCGGGTGGTCCCATAAGGTCGCATCTCCTTCCCTTCTAAAGTACGTGAACCCTGACTGGATGAGAAATGGAGTCGATATATTCGCCCTGTGGGGGATCTATGATTTTCCATATACACCTGACTATAATCTTCCCATAGTATACTGTTCTACGACCTACGAGCTGCCTAACTGGTACCTGGAACAGTATCTGTCGGAGTTGCCCATCCCCGCTTATCCCTGGCGCTCTGTCCAGAACGCACCTAATGCGTTTGTGATGGAGTGTTTCATGGACGAGTTGGCTAAAGCAGCGGGCAAGGATCCGGTTGCCTTCCGTTTAGAGCTCCTGAAGAATAATATGCGGGCCCGACGCGCACTGGAGACAGTGGCTGAGAAGGGGGGCTGGGGAAAGCCCGTGCCGCAGGGTATGGGGAGGGGTATTGCCCAGCACTCTTGCTTCGGCACTAACGTGGCTGCGGTCGCCGACATCTCGCTGAACGAGAAAGATGGAAAGATAAAGGTCCACAAGATCACTGTTGCTATTGATTGCGGTCCCGTCGTAAATCCTGATACCGTAGTAGCACAGGCGGAAGGTTGTGCTGTCATGGGCTGCAGCACCACGTTGAAAGAGCGGGTCGAGTTTGCCAACGGTGGCGTCAAATCAGCCAATTTCGGCGATTATAAGCTACTCAGGATGAGCGAGGTTCCTGAGATTGAAGTCCATATTATCAAAAGCACGGAGAAGATTGGGGGGATTGGCGAACCCCCCGTGACGCCTATTGCGCCGGCGATTGCTAACGCGTTCTTCAATCTCACCGGCGTGCGGATACGGCGGCTCCCGCTCGATCCAAAGACCGTAATGGAAGCGCTGAAGAGAAAAGGAGCGTAGGTAGTATACACTTAGACTCAGGATCAAAGAGCCTCTGACGTCTTGCGCACCCCTTTTTACGGGTGCGCAGGGACGCCGGGGCTGAGCAGATAATCGACAGTAGTGTCGAGTGAGAAAGCCCGCGGCGCGACACTCAGTGTCGCTCTAAAATAAATACACCAATCGGTTCTTGTCGCATCGCTAGTCTTGTCGCGGTTTGATCACGCTGCGGCCTTGTGGCATCAGTCTTGCTTGAAAGAAACACCTAGGTAAACCTGCAGCTCTGATGGGTTGAGATTGTGGCGGCGTGTGGAAAAAATGGGTGGAAAGGTTTATGATATCTGCAAGTTAGGTAGTGGTCGTGGCCTTTCTCCAGTAATGCGCAAGATACGCGCTGCAGGATTACCTGGATTATAGTCAAAAAAGCGATGGGTGAATGATGAAAAAAAAGGCTCTGATTGTCGTTGCTCTTCTTCTGATTCTCGGTGCCGGTTTATTCCTGGGGTTCAGGGGAACGGGCAACGGCCAGAAATTCAAAACTGTGCAGGTTACCACGGGAAACATAAGGGCAACGGTTACTGCAACGGGCACCATGAATGCCGTGATCACTGTCCTCGTGGGGACGCAGGTATCAGGGATGGTAAAGAAGCTGCATGCTGATTTTAACTCGCCCGTGAAGGCTGGACAGGTGGTAGCCGAAATAGACCCTGCAACCTTTGAGGCCCAGGTGGACAATGCGAGGGCCAACCTGCTTCAGGCAAAGGCGATGGTCGAGAAAGATAAGGCAGCTCTGGCGGATGCCACGAGGATACGGGACCGGAACAGGGAGCTTTTCGCGAAAAATCTCATTGCCAGAGCCGACCTCGACACCTCAGAGGCGACGCATGATGTGGACGAGGCACAACTCCATTCTGACATGGCGCAGGTGAGCCAGAATGAGGCAACGCTGCGCCTGGCCGAGACCAACCTCCGTTACACAAAAATCATATCTCCGGTTGACGGAACGGTCGTATCGAGAAACGTGGATGTGGGGCAAACCGTGGCCGCAAGCTTTACGACGCCGACGCTCTTTACGATCGCGCGGGACCTTACGAAGATGCAAGTTGACACAAATGTCGACGAGGCTGATGTGGGGCGGGTAGCCCTGGGCCAGGATGTGGAGTTCAGCGTTGACGCGTATCCTGACAGGGTATTCCACGGAACGGTATCTCAGATACGAATCGCTCCCATCACGGTTCAGAACGTGGTGACTTACGATGTCGTTATCACTGTGGACAACACGGACCTGAAATTGAAACCGGGCATGACTGCGAACGTATCGATCATCGTGGCAAATCAGAAGGGTGTTTTGAAAATACCAAACGCGGCCTTGCGTTTCCGGCCATCAGACAAGGATCTGGGTAAATCGGGCGTCGACCAGTCCACGAAAGAAGGCGGGAGGTCGCAAGGAGCCGCCGGCGCAGGAGGACCCTCCGGGAGAACAGGGGCTCCGCAAGGCGGGCCGGGAACTGCAGGACCGGCGGGCCAGAGGAGCTACGCCGTCTGGATATTGGAACAAGGCAAGCCGAAGCGGGTGCCCATTACTACTGGCATATCGGATGGTATGTTCACTGAAGTAAAGGGCGGAGACTTGAAAGAGGGCCAGGACGTGATTGTAGAATCCATGGCCTCAACAAAAAAGAACACTACAGCACAGCAGTCAGGCCCGCCAAGGCTTATTCGTTAAATGAAACTGATCGAGGCCAGAGAAGTCAGGAAGATATACAGTCTGGGTGACGTCGAAGTGAAGGCTCTCGACGGCGTCTCTGTCACCATAGAGACGGGCGAGTTCCTGGCAATCATGGGACCATCGGGCTCAGGCAAGTCCACGTTCATGAATATAGTCGGTTGTCTCGATATACCAACGGACGGGCAATACCTCCTCGAAGAAGTTGATGTGGGTAAACTCACGAGGGACGAACTGGCGCACATCAGGAATCAGAAAATCGGCTTTGTGTTCCAGGGGTTCAACCTGTTACCGAGAACCACGGCGCTTGAAAACGTGGAGCTCCCCTTGCTCTACAATGGTGTTTCCGTGAAAGAGAGACACCAGAAGGCCCTTGCTGCTTTACACACGGTGGGCCTGGAAGGGCGTGAACACCATCATCCCAATCAACTTTCGGGAGGGCAGCAGCAGAGGGTGGCGATCGCTCGAGCCATCGTGAACCAGGCACCGATTATCCTTGCTGACGAACCCACCGGAAACCTTGACACCAAGACGAGCCAGGAAATCATGGACCTCTTCCAAAAGCTGAATAGCGGGTCGGCTATCACGATTATCCTGGTAACGCACGAGCAGGACATAGCAGCGTATAGCCGGCGGGTGATAAGGTTTCTGGACGGGCACGTGGTAAGTGACGAGACGGCATTGGGCAAGGCGGGAGCCCAATGTTAAAGAGCGTGTTACGAGCAAAAGCTTGTTACAAGTTAGGAGAACAGGATTGTTACAAGTTACAAGACATGTTACAAGTTCCAGGTGGATCGTTGTCCGTAACGTGTAACAGGTCGTTGCTTGTAACCAGTAACAAGTTTTTGCCTGTAACTCGTAACCAGTTCCTACCCGTAACATGTAACAGGGTGTTGTCTGTAACCTGTAACGGAGTTGGGTTGTGATCAATATCCCCTGGACCGGCCGCATAGCTTTGCGGGCGCTGCGTGTGAACAAGATGCGGTCGGCTCTTACGATGCTCGGTATCATTATAGGGGTTGGCGCTGTCATCGCGATGCTTGCGGTAGGCACCGGAGCAAGCCAGCAGATAGCTGACCAGATATCGAGCATGGGAAGCAATCTTCTCGTAATCTCGCCCGGCAGCCAGACATCCGGCGGTGTGAGAATGGGCTTTGGCAGTCAGCCCACGCTCACCCTGAACGACTCGGAAGCTATTCAGAGAGAGTGCCCGGCAGTGCAGGATGTTGCGCCGGTCTTAAACGGCGTCGCCCAGATTGTTTTCGGGAACCTGAACTGGTCCACGAGCGTCAATGGTACGTCATCGGGGATGCTCGCCGTAAGGGATTGGACGCTTTCATCTGGCAGACCCATGACTGATGACGACGTCAAAAGCGCAACTAAGGTGGCCATTCTCGGGCAATCGGTTGTTGATAACCTGTTCGGTGGCATTGACCCGCTCGACCAAATAATCAGAATAAAGAAGATTCCGTTCAGGGTGATCGGGGTCCTGGCGGAAAAGGGGCAATCGATGACGGGCCAAGACCAGGACGACACCGTCTTCGTGCCTGTCACGACAGCGCAGAAGAAGCTCTTTGGGACTGCTTTTGCCGGTATGGTGAGAATGATCATCGTGAAAGCGAAAAGCTTTGAGGATCTGGACAATGCCGAAAGACAGATAAGGGATCTGCTCAGACAGAGGCATCACATAAGCGCGAGACAGGATGAGGATTTCACGATCCGGAACCTCACCCAGATGATGCAGGTGACAGAACAGTCGACAAAGGTGATGACCTATCTCCTTGGTGCCATAGCTTCGGTTTCCCTGCTGGTCGGCGGTATCGGCATCATGAATATCATGCTCGTTTCAGTGACCGAGCGCACGAGAGAAATCGGGATAAGAATGGCGATAGGCGCGAAGACGTGGGATATCAGGCTGCAGTTCATCATGGAAGCGGTGATACTGTCGTTGATCGGTGGATTTATGGGTGTTCTCGCGGGAATCTGTGCTTCGGAAGTGATCTCGATGACGGCAGGCTGGAGAACGGTCGTCTCCCCGCCTTACGTATTTCTCGCTTTTTCTTTCTCCGGGATGGTCGGTATATTTTTTGGGTTTTACCCGGCGTATAAGGCTTCCTTACTTAATCCCATCGACGCGCTCCGCTACGAGTAATACCGATTCGTCTTCGTGCCCATGCCTTCGTTGTCGCTGCGTCGCTCTCCTCGACGTACTAATAGTACGCCTGCGTCGGCTCCTCGCTGCCGCCTCGGCCTGCCCACGAATACGAATCGGTATAACGATATCGGTGTGGCTGCAGCTGTGCGCCTCCATTCCTCACGGCTTGAGCGCCTCGCTCTATTTTTGAATCCAAACCGGCATAGCACGTATCAGGCGAATTCATTCGGCTCCGCGTCGTCGCCTCACTCTCTCGCCGAAATCAAATTGGTATCACGCCCGCAGCCGTGCGGCGGGTAACTTCCCTTGCCGAAGGATGGGCTATTTGTCGTAGTGGATAGCCTCAACCGGACACGCCTCGCTGGCTTCGATTATTTTAGCGTCCAGTGAAAGATCTGCTCCCTTCTTGACAATCGCCAGATCATCGACTAGCTCAAAGACATCAGGACAAACCTCGACACACGAGCCGCAACCTACACAATTTTCGTCAACCGTTACTGTCTTCATGGTAACCTCCGATCTTAATTAAGCTGTTCCCGCAAAGGGGAACTCATTTTCGCTGCATTCTGTATTAGTAGGATTATTTTGGGCCTAAGTCAAGGACCCGGGAAATTCTGGCAATTTATTATGCTATAATTGAGCCGCCAAACCGTACCCAGCATGGTGCTTAACCGAAAGATAGCCTACATCGATTTGAGCGAAGAGTCGGTCAGGGTCGAGGATATCCCTGCGGAGCTTCGCCGAAAGTTCCTTGGAGGCAGGGGGCTCAATATGTATCTGCTCTCCGAGCATTATGCGCGCCAACTGGACCCTTTCTCTCCGGAGAATCCTCTAATCTTCGGGGCAGGGTTTCTTTCAGGAACATTCGGTTTCGGATCGCGCCTGAACATTACTTCTAAATCCCCTGAGTCGGGCCATCTCGGTGACACCAATATGGGCGGCGAGTTTGCGGCTGAGCTGGTCAAAGCCGGATTCAGTCATCTTTTCATCACAGGGAAAAGTGAAAAGCCTGTGTATCTCTCCATTAAAAATGGTGCGCTGGAGATCCGTTCGGCTCTTCACCTCAAGAGCGTCGACACGATTGAGACGCAGAAGACGATTCGTTCCGAGCTTGGGGATGGGAAGGTTCAGGTTGCCTGTATCGGTCTGGCTGGCGAGAATCTGGTGAGATTCTCCGCAGTCCGGACGGGCATGAAGAATACTGCAGGAAGAACCGGCATGGGCGCTGTCATGGGCTCCAAGGGGCTCAAAGCAGTGGCTGTCAGAGGCACAATGGACATCACGGTTCCGGAGCCTGAGCGTTACCTCGCGTATTATCACAAGACCCTTAAGCAGCTCATGGAGACAAAATGGGCGCAGGCCCTTGGGAAGCACGGCACGCCGCTACTCTTTCATCTGTGCAATACCATGGGTTTCCTGAGCGTCCGCAATAACCAGGCTACAACGGTAGGTGAGCGCGGATCGGCCCTCGAACCTGAAGCACTCGAACGTTATTCCACGGGCATGCTTTCCTGCTTTGCGTGTCCGGTACACTGTCGCCAACGCTATGCGATCACAGAAGGAAAATATAAAGGAACCAGGGGAGAAGGCCCTGAGTACGGTTCGATAGGCTCTCTCGGGCCCAAGCTGGGCAGCATCGATCCGGAAGATATCATCTTTGCCTGTGAGCTCGCCAATTACTACGGGCTGGACACCATGTCGATGGGCTCATACATCGCCTGGGCCATGGAACTCTATCAGCGGGGCATTATCGGAGTTGAGTTAACGGACCTTTCTTTAGAGTGGGGCAATGGTGCAGCGATCATTGAGCTGATCCACCTCATTGCACAAAGAAAAGGTTTTGGGCACGTGCTGGCTGAGGGACGCGGTGCTAACAAGGTTTTCGGAGAGGGTTCTCTCGATTACCTTCTCGAGATCAAGAATTTTCCCATCGAGATGACCGATGAACGGCTGCCGAAGAGCTTTGCCCTGGGTATGGCTACAGCATCCCGCGGGGCCTGTCATATGAGGAGCAGGGCGTCCATCGACGTGCTGGGCCTTCCGGAGCACGTCCTCGAGAACGTCTATGGCGGTCCGGTGAGTAACCAGTTCACATCTTACGCAGGGAAGGGCAGGATGGTCTGGTGGCACGAAGTCATGAACGCGGTTTGTGATTCCCTGGGTTTCTGTCGTTTTCTGAGCGTCTTTTCGAGCCCCCGTGCGCTCGGGTATGAGCAGTTCTCTGAATTCATTGCCCTGGCTACCGGGTTGAGCATTACGCCAGAAGAGTTAAAGACCGTTGGGGAACGGGTTTGTTCCCTGGAAAGATCGATGCTCGCGAAAGACGGAATCAGCCGCAGGGATGATACGCTTCCCCGCAGATATTTCGAAGAGCCGGTGCCTGACGGACCGTCCAAAGGGCAGATCATCGTCAGGGAGGAGTTCGCTAGGATGTTGGATGAGTACTATCGCCTTCACGGCTGGGATAAGAATGGGATACCCAATCCAGCGACCCTAGAAAGGCTTGGAATCAGCTCGTGAGGATCAAGGTTGAGAAAGAGAAATGCAGCGGCTGCCATCTCTGCGAGATGGTCTGTTCCCTGTTTCATCTGGGGGTTCTCAATATTGAAAAGTCGGCCATTCGCATCGAGAGGGATGATCTCGACTCCAGCCTCAATACGCCGGTGGTCTGTCGTCAGTGCAAGAAGATGAAGTGTCTTTCGAAAGAGGAAGTCGATGAGGCGGCCGAGACAAAAATGTTTATCTGGAATGAAAGCAGAGTCAAGGCCTGCCCCTTCAAAGCACTATCGCTGTTCGAGGGGCGGGCATATCACTGTGATCTGTGCGGGGGCGACCCGCAGTGCACCAAAGTCTGCACGCCCGGAGCGATCTTCGTGGTAAGCCGATAGATACAGGTAAAAGCGGTTCTACTAGTTCTCTATGAGCTCCTCGAAGTAGGCCTTTGGATGGGCGCAGGCCGGGCACGCTTCGGGTGCGCTGAGGCCTTCGTGCATGTACCCGCAGTTCCTGCATCGCCAGGTCACCTTGGTATCTCTCCTGAAGACCGTGCCCTTTTCGATACTGTCGAGCAGGGCGAGATACCTTTTTTCGTGCCCTGTTTCCGCGACCGATATCATCCTGAAAGCCTTTGCTATATCGGCGAAACCCTCTTTTTCCGCGACTTCAGCGAAATCGGGGTAGAGAGTCCCCCATTCCATGCGCTCACCGGCTGCAGCCGCTTTCAGGTTCTCTGCAGTCGTCCCTACGGGACCGGCGGGATATGAGGCGCTGATCTCCACCTCGCCGCCCTGCAGAAAACTGAAGAATCTCTTCGCATGCTCCTTTTCGTTGTCGGCTGTGTCCGCGAAAATCCATGCGATCTGTTCGTACCCCTCTTTCTTTGCCTGAGAGGAGAAATAGGTGTAACGGTTCCTCGCCTGCGATTCACCGGCAAATGCCTTCAACAGGTTCTTTTCCGTCTGTGATCCTTTTAACGTTGCCATAGCATGCCTCCCTGTTCATTATGTCATGGCCCGCGGGCCGTTTCAAAAAATATATTAGCAGAAATGGCTGAAGCACGTAAATACGTACTGGGGCTATATGTGGTTCCGCAGTGCAAGCTCAATGGGATAGGGGTTGAGATAGTGCTGCCGCTTCAGGTAAGGTTCATCGTATTTTCGCACGTAATGGTTCATTATGGTGATAGGAACAATAAGAGGAACGTAACTTTGTTGGTATGCCTCTATAATCTCGAGCATCTCGGCCTTTTCATCGGCTGTCAGGTGTTTCTTGAAATAGCCAAGGCAGTGCAGGAGAACGTTCGTGTGCTTCTTGCCGGTGGCTTGAAGCCGCGTTGCTGCCATGAGAAGCCCCGCATAAGAGGCGTGGAGTTCGTCAGGCGCGTGTGCCTTTGTATCGGCAACCAGGCGGCCAAGCATGGTGTAATGTTTCGGGCTGTGGGCCAGGATGAGCAATTTCAGGTTCGTGTGGAGATTGACCATGTCCCTGATACGGCCGCCTTTCTTGAGGAAGTCCTGCCACCGCATGTATATGAATACGGAATCGATGAAATTCTCCCTAAAGGCCGGATTCTGAAGCCTTCCATCGTCAATCACGGGGATCAATGGATTTCTCCGGATGAAGGCTCCGGCGAAGATGCCTGTTCCGCTCCGGCTCGGCATGCCCTCCTTCGTGTAGACCTTGACACCTTTCAATCCTGAACTGGGTGACCGGCTCTTGAAGATGAATCCGGACAGATCCTCTCGGAGCAGCTCGTTCAGCTTCCCTTCTGCCCACCGCAGCATACCCTCGGTGTGGTCAACCCCGGTCCGGGTCATCACAAGCCGTGGCGAGGCCGGATCACCGACGAGACGGAGCGTCTCCCTGGGGATGGGGAGCCCGTATTCGACCTCGGGGCACACAGGGATGTACTCGAAGAACTGCCCCAGGGTCTCCGTGATGTAGCGATCAAGCTTGTGACCTCCATCGTAACGTACCTTCTGGCCCAGTAGACACGAGCTAACACCGATCTTGATCTTCTTAACGCTGGTCACGTTTCCCATCTCGGGATTCAGAATCCTTCTTCTCGAATGATTTTAACCCTGCTGGACCTCGATGTAAACAGGGTGCGCCACGACAACAGACTGACGACAGGAAAAAGAGACTGTCATCGACTTCTATGAACAAACAGTAGTAGAATAGGCGGGTAATAAGTCGAAGAAGGAGGAAGAAAGCATGGCAAGCTACAAGTGCAACATCTGCGGGTATGTCTATAACCCCGAAGACGGCGATCCTGATGCGGGAATAGCAGCAGGCACGGCCTTCAAAGACCTTCCGGATTCATGGGTATGCCCTATGTGCGGCGCCGCCAAAACAGAATTCGAGAAGGTGGGTTAGCCTGGCTTATTGGTGTGGCTGGCGTGCTTCTCAGGATCACCCGGCGCAGCCTGTGGCAGGCCATTCACCCGGTCCTGCTAAGGGCTGTCGAGGCGAAAGTCCGCTACAATCGGAAGGTGGTCCGATGCGATCAGTGCCGTGCGACTGCGATGAAGGGCAGCTCCTTCGAGTTTCAGGGACCTGTCGAAATAGACGTGATCAAGGTGCAGAAAAGGCATGAGACCGGGATACGTTCGCCGTCGCCCCAGGTGAAGCCGCGCGTCCACGCACTCAAAGTGACGTGACAGTAATTTGGTCGTGAGTCCGCGTGTCCATTCATTGAAGTCCCCAAGCACGATGCGCATTCCGCCATGGCCCTTCAGTATATCTCCCTCAAGAAGCCGCCTGGCCTGACGGCGCCGTTCCAGATACGCGGTACCGAGATGTATGTTGTAGAAATGGAGCGTCACGCCTTTGCGCACTTCCAGATCGGTGCGCAGGCACCCGCGTTCTTCACGGCCGGGCTGACTCAGGTCGTAGGTGCGCGCGGAAATGATGGGCAGCCGACTGAGGACCACATTCCCGTAAGCTCCGCCCTTGTGTCTTCGCGTTTCACCCAGGCGGTAGTCAAGTCCTAAGCTTGCGGCTATAAACTGCGCCTGATCTTCCTCAGGCGTTTTTCCTTCAACACTCACCACTTCCTGAAGCGCGATTATGTCAGCATTTATCTCTCGTAAGACGTCCGCTATGCGTGCCGGACGCACGCGTCGATCGAGACCACGGCACTTGTGGATGTTGTACGTTGCTACTCTAAAACGTTTTACCTTATGCATCACTCAGCTTCCAGGCCTTTCTTCGGTTTTACAGATTTTAGACGTGACCTCAACTTTTACCTTGGTAGTCAGATACTATTGAGCTGCTCCTCGTTCCTTCCTCTTTCCGATGCGTCTTCTATTCCTGGCGGATGCATGCCTGGCTGGCCGGCTATTAACCAGACCTGAACGATCATTGATTTCCAGGCTTCTTTTCCTGTGAAGTTTGAAGGCACGTACAAAAAGAGAAATCGCCAGCCAACCCGTGATGACTGAGAAGGGGATGACAACCCATCGGGGCCACAGCAGACCTACTATGGTAAGCAGAAGGAGAATCATGCCCGCGGTTCCCATGATGCGTGCCTCGGCTGGGCCCAGCACCCGACGGTTCGCGATGGCCGCTCCCACAGTGTTGCTGATCCTGATGGCGCTTGCCCCGGCGCGACTCACACTTCCTTCCGCAAGCCGGGGCCTCAAGAGCGAGCTGCTTGCCCTTCTTTTCACGGGACGCACCTTCTGCCGTTCGTTCAGCACAATCTCCGTGGCGTGCCCAAGGTCGTCCAAATAGAGCTCTTCCATGGCCTGCGCAAAGGCCTCGTTCTCCACCGCTACATCCAATTCGTAATTGCCGATCCAGCTTGACAGGTTCAGGTTGGTCGAGCCTACCCGCGCCCATCGACCGTCTGCTACTGCTGTTTTTGCGTGTATCATGGGTCCGTTCCATTCGAACACCCTGGCACCTGCTTCCAGCAGTGGCTGGTATCCGGCTCTTGAAAATGCCCGCAAGACCGGGATGTCCGTGGATCCCGGCACCAGGAGTCGCACGTCGACTCCATCTCTGGCCGCGGCACTGAGCGACTGTACATAAGGGACCATCCCGACAAAATAGGCATCTGTCAGCCAGAGCGACTTGCGGGCTATTGCAGTGATAAACTGATCCAGCCGATAGAGACCTGCCGTATTTGGGACGCTTGCCACTACCTGTAACGTCACGTCGCCTGCGGCCGGGATGGTCTCTCTGCGAGGCATTTCATCTTCGGGCAAGGTGCTTCCCATCGTGGCCCAGATGTCGGCGAAGGCGTGCTCAACGTCTGCCACAGCGGGTCCCCGAAGCACGACGCCCGTATCGCGCCATGGCTCGATGCCGCGCTCCGGATATCCGACCCACATGCGACCAACGCAGAGCCCGGTTACGAACCCAATCTCTCCATCGACTGAAATCATCTTGCGGTGATCACGACTGAGCCAGCCGACCGGGTTGTCGAAGCGAAACGGATTGAAGCAGCGAACCTCTACACCGGCCTTTCTGAGCCGCTCCCAGAATTTGCGTGACGTTTTTCCGAAGGCTCCCAGCCAGTCATAAATAAGCCTTACGCTTACTCCTTCCTGCGCCTTGGCAGCAAGAACCTGGGAAAACTGTTCTCCAATGTCGTCCTCATGGATGATGAAGCTTTCAAAATGGATACTCTTTTTTGCGGAGCGCATGGCTTCGAGCCATGCAGGGTAGTTCTCTTTTGCGTCCTTGAGCAGCCTTATTTCGTTGCCGGGAATGAGCGGAGCACCTGCAGTTCTGGAAAGAGCCTGTTCAGCAAGCCGCCGGACCGGTGGTATCACCTTGTCTGCAGCTGGATGACGCACGACTCGGTCCATGAAGAGTTAGTTTACCATCTTCTCCGCCACTTCTCACACGTCGCGGGTCACTTTAACGGTCTCCCCACATGGTATATCGTCTTCAGTTCGTTTATCCCTTGCGTCGGCTGCCCCCTCAAAATTGAGGGGCTTCATCTCACGAGCGTCGAAAAAAACCCGGAACTGTTTGGGCCAGTAGTGACCGGTCGTCTCGTGCAGAAAGTAATGTGATACGGCATTGTTCAGATCCACGTCCGCGTATACGATGCCCTCTTCCGCCGGTGCCAGGGGGCCAGCCATGATCCGCCCGGTTCCAGCCTCGATGATGCTGGTCCACGCCCCGCCCACTTTGAGGTCGAGGCCGAGCTTCTTGTTGACGGCTTCATCAAGAATGCCCTGGCTGCAGATGACAAAAGCGTTGTAGGCAATGGCGTGGTATCTTGAACAGACTTCTGAGAGCGTCGTGTCCGAATAGGAGAACCCTACCCATGACGCTATATGCACCTGCTCACCCATTGCACCCAGCGTGTAGCCGGGCAGCGCCATAGTATGCTCCCCGCATATCAGACCGCCCATCCGACCGATGTCGGTGTCGTAAACGGTGTGGGTGCTGCCGTCTCCTTCGCCCCATACGAGCTTTTCCGCTCCGGTCGGCTTCAGCTTCCGGTGCTTACCCATGAGATGACCTTTTCTGTCAAAGAAGAGAAGGGTGTTGTAGAGGCTCTTGTTCTCTCTTTCATTGATGCCGATGACAACATAGGTTCCATATTTCTTTGCCATCTCCCCGATCTTTGCTGTTGATTCCCCAGGCACATCTACAGAATTTACATAGAGCTCTGCAGAGAATTTTATGCCCCTTCGCATGTCCATGTTCCATGCCCAGTAAGGCCCGCCAGGGATGAAAACCTCTGGCAGCACAACCAGATCTGCTCCATTCTCCGCTGCTTGCTTTATCAACGAACAAGCCTTCTCCACGCTTGCCTCTCTGTCGAGATAGACAGGGGCTGCCTGAACCGCTGCAGCCTTGAACTTCGGTAATAGATCGCCCATGTGAAGCTCCTTTCTATTTTATGCGGCTTGCGTCACTACCACTCCGGGCGAAAATGAAGATTTCTTCACGGCCTCTGAGCGTCAGTGATAGGTTTATCCAATCAGAAATGGCCGGTAAGTGTCAAGCGATTCTTGCAATCGCATTCTTCAAACGATCTCGAATGTCGCTATTTCAAAAGGGGCCAACAAGCGCTGGTCATGCAAAAGTGAAGCTTGCAGGAAGGAAAACCGGGGACGAAATGATGCGTGCCAACTTTCTGAGGATGGTTCTCTTCGTCTCTATCGCTTGATCATCTGTCCGATTTGCTTCAGCGCCTGTTCGAGTCTCTCCGTCTCAGACAGTATGGCCCTTATATGCCCGCCCTGTTCCGATGTAGGGTCTATGGTCTTGGCTAGCATTCGCGCAAGCCCTCCCACTGCGGTCAAAGGATTTCCTATTTCATGCTCAACGGCTTCCAGCGTGTACCTAACCGCATCGGTGCCATCTCCAGGTCTCCGTGATGCGGCAAGGGAGGGCAGTTTTGTATCCACGAGCGAGCGCTGTTCGAACAGCTTGCCGGACAGTTGCGCGAGTGCCGCTCTTGCCTTTTTCATGATGAGTTCCGTATCCCGCTCACTGTGCACTTCGACTTCAAACGTCCGTGAGAGGTCCTCCACTTTATGGAGAGCGGTGGCAACGATTTCATGAATAAGAGGCTTGGGGACCCTGAAGCGAAATTCGAGCGTCGTGAACACCTCGGGCAGAGAAGCTTCCGGTTCACATATAAAGGCCGATAGCCGGGATGCGGTGGCGCAGAGTCTCACCAGTGGGACGAGGTCATCTATTGTCCGGGCGGTAGTAGTTGGCTTCTGGCACAATATCAGGCTGGCGGGAAACTTCCAGTGGGTGAGGATGAACTCGCCTATTTCCCTGTGGTCCACACCGTACTTCTGCTTCTCCCACTGAAGGAGACTCGACAAAGGATACCACGGGATGTCCGCGGGCTCATTGGGGTCGACGAAGGCATGAAGCAAAACCA
>DATFYE010000111.1:0-6363 GCA_035315185.1 Syntrophorhabdales bacterium
CAGCAAGAGAGGAAATCGTCATCTCCGCAGGGTTATCTGGCTCATGACAACCAAAGTGATTATCTCCAACGAGGTCTTTCGCACCTACTACTTCAAAAGAAGAAAAGAGGGGCTCATATACAAGAAGGCCGTCCTGGCCACCGCGCACAAGCTGATCAGAGTGATGTTCTCGATGTTGGTAAACCAAAAATGCTTTGAACCGGAAAGGAGGAAATAAATATAGTTGACTGTAACATTGTTTTTGGATGCCTACCCAATCGCTCACCGTTAGAAGTGGTAATGTTGAGGACGGGTGGCATTTTTACGGTTGCTCTTTGGCAGGGTTACGACAAACTCGGAGCCTTTGCCCGTCCAGCTTGACACGGTTATCCTGCCCTCGTGAGCACTGATGAAGGCCTTGGCCAGGCTTAGTCCAAGCCCGCTGCCCGGTTCCGATCTGCTCTTTTCGGCGCGGTAGAAACGGTCGAAAATATGGGGGAGGTCTTCCTCTGCTATGCCGATTCCCGTGTCTCTCACGGCAACGGCAACCTGGCTGTCATCGTCCCTGACTGAAATGGTGATTTGGCCTCCCACTTGGGTGTATTTCACCGCATTGTCCAGCAGGTTGGCCAAAACTCTCTGCAGTTTCTGGAGATCACCGTACAGACATGCCGGCGCGGGTGCCTGTACGGCAATTGCCACTCCCTTGTCCTCCGCAGCGGCTTGAAAGAGCTGGCACGCATACGAGGCGACCTCTGCGATATCCACTTCCTCAAGCCGTAACTGCACGGTTCCCGCCTCTGCCTCGGAGATCTCCAGCATGGCGTTGATCATCCCGAGAAGTCGGTCGCATTGCTCGACGATACGCTCCAACGTGGCCTCATACTCGTCAGCCGAACCTCTGCTGGTCAAAGTTACCTCGGCCAGGCCTCTCATTCTCGCGACCGGACTTCGCAAGTCGTGGGCAATATTATCGGTAACCTCCTTCACCCCTCTGATCAGCCTCTGAATCCGCTCCACCATGCTGTTAAACGTGGCAGCCAACTCATCGAGCTCATCTTTGCTTCCTTTCACCGGGACGCGGCTATCGAGGGCTCCGTTTGCTATGGCCTTCGTGGTTCGCGCAAGCTCGCCGACGGTGGACAATGCCCTTCTTGCCATGAACCATCCCAGGAAGCATGAAAAGAGCACGACGAGGATCAACTCGAGCAGCTCCTCGGCTGCATGGGAGGGGATATCTTGAACGCCAGACCCCAGGCCCAGGTCGAACACGCAGAAGGCCGCAAAGTAGGTAACCGTCAGAATCCCGGCAAAGAGGAGCGCTAACCGGAATGCGACGCTGGAGCGAAGGCTATGCAGTCTCTCTGAGAGAGTACCCCACGCCCCGGAGAGAGTGGATAAGTTTCTTTTCAAAGTTCCTGTCAACCTTGTCTCTCAGTCTGCTCATGCGTGCCTCGACTACGTTCGTTTGCGGGTCGAAGTTAAAGCGCCACACGTGCTCAACGATCATGGTCTTGGAAACAACCCTCCCGGCGTTACGCATGAGGTACTCAAGGAGCGAGAATTCAAGAGGCTGCAGGTTGATGCCGATACCTGACCTGGTAACCTGACGCGTCAGCAGATCCATCGAGAGATCTGCCACCGTCAGCCGGGTGGCCTCCGCAACGTGGGTCACCCTGCGCAAAAGCGCTTGAATCCTGGCGAGCAGTTCTGAAAACGCAAAGGGCTTGGTCAGGTAATCGTCGCTTCCGGTTTGAAGACCCTTTACCCGGTCGTCGACGGACTGCCTCGCGCTCACGATGATCACGGGCATCCATTTCCCTTGACAGCGCAGTTCTTCGATAAGGCTGAGGCCGTCCAGCTTGGGCAGCATGATATCGACGACGGCCACATCATAATCCTTCGTGAGGGCGAGGCGAAGACCATCTTCTCCGTCAGGTGCGTGATCCACCGTAAAACCTGCCTCCCTTAATCCCTTCAGGATAAACGACACGATCACTTCGTCATCTTCAACGAGCAGAACCCTCACAGCGATCGTTCCTCCCTAGCCCCTTTAGCCCCAAACAACGGGGCCAAAGGACGAATTTTACCATATTTTGCGTCATGAGAAGTCCTTGCAATACGTGCTCAATGAAGACGACCATCCCCGGACGCTCTGTTGTTCATTTTCGCTTCTTCTTTGGGTAGGTATTTTCTTTTGAAGGAGTACTATACCACGAGTGAGCCACAACGACATTACCGCATTATTATCATTTGGTAATGTGTTGTTAAATCCATTCAGAATCCTATCAACGTGCCGATAACCTAGTTTAAGCAAATACTGAAAAGGGAGGTACCAGATGTCAGTTCACCGAATCGATGCAAACCAAGCCAAGATGAATGCCCTAGCACAAGCTTCGCACAGCGCACCGCCAGCAAAAGATAGTACTGTGAAGAGCGTAACCCAAGCCCAGCCTGCGGCCCAGGCCACGCCAGTGAATAAAGAGTCGACTCAACCGAAACCGCAGCCTACCACGGACACCGTCAAGCTAAGCAATGCCGCTCTGGTAGCGGCGCAGGAAGCTACAGAGACTCCCACTCAAACTCTCAAAGAAGCCAACAGTGGCGATAGGCAGGCTCAGAGACTACTCGCGAAAGAGGCTGCTGCAAAAGCAGCAGCGAAGTGAGCCATTCGACATAAGTTCGTGTCGAGTCTTTCCTGAAGTATGGCTACCCGGAACTATTAAATCTCAGGGGTTGTTGCTGTGACGCTTATGGGGTGAGGTCTTCCTGACCCCACCCCGACCATTGGGCAAGGTTCCGCAGCTCATAGCGGCAAGAGTCACCGCCAGCGCGGCTGCCCAAAGACCTACCACGCGCATCGTTTTAATGAGCCCCCTTATCGCACCAGGGTGATTGCTATCCCGGCCGTGCCCCGGGCAAGGAGTGGGGTTATCAAGAACCCCATCTCTTCTTTCTTGTCTTTACGCCTTTTTTCGTTGAAATGGACGATGGCAGTGCCGACCGCGGTGCCGATAAGGGCCCCTGCCAGCGCATCCGAGGTCCAGTGGCCATTCTCGTAGATGCGGGCCATACCGACCAGGCTGGCAATGCCGTAGGAGGAGACCTTTACCCAGAGCTCATCATAGTGCGCGGCAATGACGGAAGCCACGGCAAAGGCCTGAGTCGTCTCGCCCGAAGGGAAGGACTCGTTTGAGCCGGAGAAGGGCGTGAAGTAGTGATTGCCCAGGCCTGCGTCCGGACGGGCGCGGCCGACCGCCCATTTCAGGGTCGGGGCTATGATGCCTGACGCGACGAGTGACGCAGCGCCACCGTCGATAGCCACCGCCTTGGCCACGTCATCATGAAAGTAGGCCCCTCCCGCGTAGAAGAGTCCCAGCACCCCAAAGGAGCACGCGCCCCCAAAACACCGGATATCATCTGCCAGATTATTGGTGGAGCTGTTTTGGTTGCGCTGTACCTGCGTCTGTATGGGATGGTCGAGGAAGGCAACCGCTCCCACACCGAGGGTCGCCACGGAGAACGTGAGCCAGTCGTGTGCGTCCCAGTGGACCGGAGAGGTCAGGACATACCAGGTGTCCCTGAGGAGAAGCTTCGGAAAATCCAGGGAGAAGAGGCTCTCGGTTGTGCCACGTTCCTGTGGTTGCTCCTTTCGTTCCGGGGCTGCAGGGGCTGCCGGCTGTTCAAAGGCTATCAGATCCTCATGCAGGAGAAGGCTGTAGGTAGGTTTACCCTGGTAGGAAAGGGCCTGCGTTGCGTCATTGCCGCTGAGATCAGCGCCGAGAAGGTTGTTACTCAGCGCGGTGATAAGCGCGAGAAGGAAGGTTGTGAAGATACTCTTGTTCACCGTTCCCTCTACTTCAACCATAAACTGTAGTGAAGTCGTCTGTCAAGCGGAATATTGCCGTTAGGGCGATAACCTTCATCACCATTGAAACTGCTCTCTTCCACAGGGTAATCCTCAACGACTCCAGCGGGTGGAAATGCTTTGTTAGGTTGAGGAGGAATTGTTAGCCGACAACTGTCTGCCCCTTCAGAAGTCTTCACTCTCGCGCTTATCCATCGCATGCTACCTTCCTCGTGGCAATCGCCGGCCCGCCGTGCCTGATCCCATATTCTTGACGTCGCCTCTGGACACATACATCGGCCATTAGGCTTAAGCCGAGATGTAGTAAAAAAAAGAATTAATGCCGCAAAGTGCTTGACAAAAAGTACGGCTGCGTTACAATGGCCTTAGGATGTGGAGGTGTATGGTTCGCAGCTGCACTTTACCTAAACGTTCGAATGCCAGCACGCGAAACCCGCACGTGCGTAACAGTGATAGACAGCTATAGGTAACGACCCCCTTACTCATCGACGTGTAGGAGACCAAGGTGGTCTCAAGAACGATTGTGGGACATCGGAGACAAAGGCGTCTTTGAACTTCTTTTTTATTTCTCCGGCAGGAGCTCGGATAATAAGGGACAACGGGTGAGCAAAGGACTCCAGCCGCAACTTGACGGATATCATGCTCATGCTGAGCAGTGCCGCCGGCTCCTTCCGTCACTCCTTTCAGGATCGGCATCTCCCTGGAACGGTATTGACCTAATAAGGGAGTAGAGCCAAAAAGGAGGTGATCGCCTAGAGGATAGCAACGACAGCAAATGAATCGGGTGATTGCGATCATCGGGGAGACAAACGTAATGGAGTGCCCTCTGGTGCAATCGAGGTACGCACGTGTGGGGCGTGCAGCGTCAAAAGGTGTAGCAACGGCCTAAGGTGCCGGGAAGTTGTAAAGGGGAGCCCAAGGAGAGTATTGGTTCTTTTTCGGCGTGGCATAGACCGAATAGCTCTCCAGTCCCGGCCAGTTCAATCATAAAAGAGGAGGAATACATGAAAAGATTAGTTGTGGTAATGGCAGTTCTGCTTGCGGTTCTTTTGCTCTTCGGCGCGACCACGGGCCGGGCAGATGATGGTGCTACGGTAACGGTTCTTGACCACGTCATTCCGGTTCCCGGATTCACCAATTTTGCGGATCCCGCGAATTCCCATGGTGCGAGCTTCGATATCAGCTTTGTCGATTCCGACCGGTATTACCTCGCCGACAGGGGCTGGGCCACGGGCTTCGACCCGGGGCGTGTCGATGTTTTCGATGCTCGCACCGACGTCTACCTCTATTCGATCTCAGGGTGGGTTGGCAGTAAGGGGAGCGCCGGTGGCCCAACCGCCACCACATTGGGTCCGAACGGCATTCTCGTGCTGCATACCCACAAGGATGACCCAGGCGAACTCTGGGGAGCTGACGGCATACCCTCGGGGGGCGGCCCGAGCACGGTGAAGGTAGCTGACCTCGGGACAAAGAGCATCGTGGACTCGATCTCGACGGGCGGAAGCCAGCGTTGTGATGAGCTTTCCTATGACCCGATACATCGCGTCATCATGGTGGCCAACGATGCGGACACGCCGCCGTTTGTGACCTTTATATCCCAGAATCAGTTTTCGGGGGGGCACCACAAGGTCCTCGGCAAGATTATATACGACGGCGGGTGTACGAGCCCACCCTGCGTGTCTGGCAGCCCACCCTCTCAAAAGGGGCATGGGCCGAATGCCGCTCCTGGGGGAAGCCCGGGCCTTGAGCAGTCCGTGTTCGATGCACCGTACTTCTACTTCTCGGTACCGTCTACGGTAGATAAGCCAGACGGTGAAATCGACGTGATTGACCCGGTGAGCATGAACATAGTGAAGCGCTTCGACGCGCCGGGCTGCAACCCTGCCGGGTTGGCTCTTGGCCCGGACCACCACCTGGTGCTGGGCTGTGGCGGGCAGCTCACTCTTGTCATCGATGACCAGACGGGGACGCCCTTTCCCACCGTTAAACAGGTGGGCGGCGTGGACGAGGTCTGGTACAACAAGGGAGACAATCGCTACTACCTTGCGGCCAATGCATGTACCACTGCCGAATGCATTGCTGTTTCTCCTGTCGCATTCGGTCCCGGTCAACATCCCGCTCTTGGCGTGATCGATGCCAAAACCAACCTGTGGGTCGAGAACCTGGCCACGGGCCAAAGTGCTCACTCGGTTGCCGTGAACCCTACAAACAATCATATCTTCGTACCCCTCACCATCCCGGTTGCCTCGGGATCACCAACTGTCCCACCCATCCTTCAGTGGAAGGGTCAGACGACGCCGCCGTGGCTCGGTTTGGGCATCGCTGTGTTCGAGCACGTGAAGGGTGAAGAGGAGTGCGACCGCGACCGGGCATGCGAAGAGTTTTGTCGGGGAGGAGACCGGGATCACAAAGAGTGGGATCGCAGATAGTCGGGCCCACCCCCGTGCTGCTCTTTACCTGATCCTGCAGTCATGCACGTGAGCCGTGGCAGCCCTCGTGGTTGTCGCGGCTCTTCT
>DATFYE010000112.1:0-26516 GCA_035315185.1 Syntrophorhabdales bacterium
CCTCGATTTTATCAATCTCACCGCCCCTCACGTACTATTTACCACGCCTTCCTTTGCTCAATATCTCCTGGAGCAATGCCCCAAGCTGATCGGTAAGGACGCGAGCAGCCTCGGCTTGCAGTGGGTCTTCCCCGTCGGTGAGCCGGGCGCGGGCAACGTCGAGGTGAGGAAACTCCTCTCGAAAGGCTTCGGAGGCGCACAGATTTGCGACCAGACGGGCGGGGGACATCCGTTTCAGGGAGCCGAGTGTGTGGAGCCGCCCGAAGTTTACAGCGGCATGCACTTCACGTCTGCTGACTACTGCATCCTCGAGCTCGTCGATCCGAAGACAAAAAAGCACATCGAGATTGAGGATGGAGCCACGGGCGAGATGGTCATGACTTTTCTGGAATGGGAGGGGACTCCGTTCCAGAGATATGCATATGGAGACCTGCTGCAGGTATTTACCACCCCCTGCGTATGCGGAAGGCCGGGCCTCAGATTCAAGATCATAGGGCGAGCCGACGACATGCTCATCGTGAAAGGCGTCAATGTTTTTCCTGAGGCGATCAAGAAGGAGATACTCAAGTTCGTTCCGAGGGTGACGGGGTTCTTCAGGATCATCCTCGATAAGCCCGGTCCCTCTGTCGTTCCACCTCTCAAGATAAGAATAGAGTACGGCCACGGGATGCAAGAAAGCGACGTCCCTGAGTTGGAAGGAGAAATGCAGAGCACCTTCAGAGATACCGTGCGCATCACGCCACGATTCCTCTGGGTACCTCCAGATTCGATACCGCGCGAAACAAAAAAGACGAAATTAATCGAGGTAGCAGAAGCTTAAGGCATATTTTACTGACACAACTAAATTTGTTACAGGGGAGGAGATTATGGAGAAGACGCGGTTGGTGAAAAACGTCGTCATCGACGTTCTTCCGCAAATGCACCAACCGCCCCAGGGCACGTGTCGAATCCCTGGAAAGAGTTAATAAGAGTAAATGCCGATCTTTTCAGTCGGCAGGTACTCGATTTTCTACCGACGTTGAGTCCGGAGACATGAAGTCTGAGTGACCATAGATACGAATTTCGCGTGCGAGGAGGGAGAAGACATGACGACCGTGCTGAACTTATGGAAACCTGTTCTCACAGCAGTCACATTCATCTGCGTTTTCGCCGGCGCAGCTTTGACTCAAGAGGCATACCCTACAAGGCCGGTCACATTTATCGTTCCCTGGCCACCGGGGTCTTCGACGGATCTGGGGTTCAGATTGTTAACAAAAGAGACAGAGAAACACCTGGGTCAGCCGATCGTGGTCGTGAATAAGCCTGGCGGCGGAGGAACAATAGGTGTATCCGCTGTTGCAACCTCTAAGCCGGACGGGTATACCATTGGGCAGGCGCCTTCCGGGGGTTTTCTGGTGATCAAACCCTATCTCGAGAAGATTCCCTATCATCCCCTGAAGGATCTGACCTACATCGTTGAATGCGCGGAACCAGTTTTTGGTGTCATGGTAAAGGCCGATTCGCCCTTTAAGAGCTTCAAGGATCTGATCGTCTATGCACGCCAGAATCCGAAAAAACTGACCTACGGCACCAATGCTCCGAACAGCATAGCGAACTTGATTATCGAGCAGATTGCCAGAAAAGAGGGAGTGCAGATAACGCACATCCCCTTCAAGGGAAGCGCGGAATATCAGACGGCGCTCCTTGGAGGCCACGTCCTCTTCACCGCAGGGGAGTTCAATATTTCCTTTGTTGAGGACGGTCAGACGCGTGTGCTTCTCTTCCTGGGCGAAAAACGTCAGGAAGATTACCCCGACATTCCTGTAGCAAAGGATCTGGGATATGATGTACCTTGCCCCGTCATGGACGGTGTCGCCGGTCCAAAGGGTTTGCCTGAGCACATTGCGAAGAAGCTCGAGGCCGCCTTTACCCGCGGCATGAAGGAACCGGCCTACGTCAAGGGGATGAAAGAACTCCATTTAACTATTCGTCATCGGAACAGCAAGGAGTACACTGAGATCGTTGCCACCAGCTACGAAATTTTCGGGAAGGTCCTGAAAGACATGGGGCTTATCAAATGAGTCGCCCGTGATGGGGTCAGCACATTCCTCAGCTTTACCAATTAAACGAAAGCATATGCATGAGAACGGGAGGAGTCTTTCGGGTTCCCCTTGCTTGGACTGTATCCCGAGCGTTGGGTCAGGTGGGGATTATCAGTATGACCTCGCTCGCCCCGGGGTCTTCTACCCCAGAACCTCTAATACTGATACGCGCTGGGTATTTTGTTGGCCTTTTCCTGGCCCTTCCAGTATTCGATACGCTCTTTTACGAAGGTGATCCATAAGTCAACCTCCTTCTCCGTGTAACCCTTGGACACAAACTCTTTCTTGAAATCAGTGACGACAGGTTGGGCCGCGTTCACCCATTTTACAGCCTCAGCATCTGAAAGCGGGATGGTCTGACCGCCTTGGCTTTTGAGGAGTTCTATGCCTTCGATGTCCACATCATTCCACTGGATTGCAAATTTGTACCTATAATCTTTTGAAGTCTCGTCGAAAATCCTCTTGATATCCGCCGGTAATGCGTTCCATTTGTCCTTGTTCATGGCGACGTAGAACGTGTACGAGGCGCCGACCTGCCAGCAGGTCGTTGCATATTTGACCAATTCCCCTAATTTCCAGCCCTTTATCGCTTCGGCAGCAGTGAAGGTACCATCGAGCATGCCCCGCCTCAGTGACTCATACATGTCCGCCATCTCAATGGGCACCGGTATAGCGCCAAGCGCTTTAAGGAGATCTCCGACTCTTCCCGTGCCTCTTATTTTCATGCCTTTCAGATCATCAAGCGTTCTTACAGGTTTGCTTGTGGTCATTATGATGACGGGTGCACCGGTGACGAACATGAGTGGATGGTAACTGTCCCATTCCTTCGGTTTAAACTTCTCGTAGAAATCAGTTGCCGCATACGTGCCTATATAACTGCTGGGGTAACCAAGTGGTAACTCCATCACTTCCATCACGGGAAAACGTCCCCTGGTATAGCCACAGTTGGAGAGACCAATATCGGCAATGCCCGTTGCCACGCCGGCAGCCATTTTTGGAGCAGTCAGAAGCGTGCCGCCGGGATAATAGGAGACCTCTACCCGACCGCCGGTCCGGTTCTTGATCTCTTCGCAGAACTTCTCAAACAGTGTCGAATGCTTATGCGTGGGAGGGAAGAAATTTGCGAACTTGAGTTTGATCGGCTGTGCTGCGTCGGTTGCAGAGTACGTGGAAAAAACAAGCAGAGCCGTAGCCAATACCAATAACATCCTTTTCCCCATCTCATACCCCCTTTTTCCGGTAGTACAAAATTTGTGCGGTGAGATACGTGCTCCCGCCTATGCCTCTCTCCTCCTGTACACGACTTCTCCTTTTTGGAGACGTCACATCCTTCGCCTTTTTTAGACTACTGTAGCAGTGATTAAAACCGTCGTCAAGGATTTCTGTCATGAGACGAAACGCGGGGCCCTGTTAGCCTGCCGCGCCTACGGGTCACCTTGACACGGATCATGGCGGGCCTTAAGTTTCATCGGATATAAGGATTAAGACTTGCGTACTAAGTTCTGAGCGTGAGGAGGTTTTATGGGGACGATCAAGCATATTTTTGTGCTCATGATGGAAAACCGCTCTTTCGACCATATGCTGGGGTTTGCAGGCCTGGCAGGCACTGACGCGAAGACAGGCCAGCCAACGCGAGCAGAGGACCTTGTCAATAATCCGCAGTTTAATGTCGATCCGGCCGATCCGGGTACGAAGGTGCTTGCCGCTGGGCCGGCAGAGTTGAAAATCTACCCGCCAGATCCCGATCCTGGCCACGAATTCAAGAATGCTCTCATACAGCTGTGCGGCGCAAACAGCATCTATCCTGATCCCACGACCAAGAAATATCCCCCCATCAACAATAGCGGCTTCATCGCCAGTTATCGGGTAAGCAGCGCCCCAACCCCGGCCAAGATCATGAAATGTTTCTCTCCTGACCAGGTCCCGGTTCTCACAACGCTGGCGCGTGAGTTCGCGCTCTGCGATCACTGGTTTGCATCGATACCGGGTCCCACCTGGCCTAACCGTTTCTTTGTGCACGCTGCCTCATCCGGTGGGCTCGACGACAGTCCCTCCAGTTTTCAGGATCTGACATCCACACTGCTCCATGGTTACAGTTTTCAAAACGGCACGATTTACGACCGTCTCGATGCAAAGGGTCTCGATTGGACCGTCTTCATGGGCGATGACCTGCCCCAGGTTTTTGCCATCCAGGGTATGACTGAAGCGAGGCTGGAAGGTCATTTCAAAGACTTTGACGACTTCGACAAGGTTGTAAATGACCCGCACTTCTCGACACCATACGTCTTCATCGAACCGAGCTACGGAAACATTCTCCCCTTAACGCCCGGTGATTACACGTGCGGTAGCTCGCAACACCCCCTCGATGATGTTACCCGCGGGGAGAGGCTCATCAAAAAGGTATATGAGACTATCAGGAATTCACCCCTTTGGAATGAGAGTATCCTGCTGGTCACCTACGACGAGCATGGTGGTTTTTACGATCATGTGGCGCCGCCGGCTACGACAAGCCCGGGTGATCGGATCATGGACAACGACAACAACCATCATAACTTCGATTTTGCGCAGCTTGGAATCCGGGTGCCCGCGATCGCTATCTCACCGCTGATTCCCCGTGGCACGATCGACCACACGGTTTACGACCACTCCTCTCTGTTGGCCACCGTGGAAAGTCTCTTCGGCATCAATCCGCTGACGAATCGGGACAAGCAGGCCAACTCGCTCAACCATCTGCTTTCCCTCACCGCTCCCAGGACCGACGCGCCCACGGGGCTTCCCGATCCACCCGATTCCGGCTTCCGCTGCGAGGATGACGCCGTAGGCAAACTCGCTGCCATTGCCCCCGCATTGCAGGCCGGCCGCGGCCTGGCAAGACCGGGTCCCATCGAACCGACCTTGCGCGGATGGGCCCACATTGCGTTTCTGAGGCACCACCAACTGGCGCCCCTGTCAGACAGGGAAGCGCTCGCCCGGAACTTCCTGAGAATCAGTGATCGCGCCGATGCTCTCAAATATATGAAGGAAGTGAGTGACGGGATAAGAAGCTTGAAGAGATAGCGCGCCGGCCGCGTGACCGCCCATCAGCCTGTTTATTCGGACCGGGCATATTCACAACGCCCTTGTTGGCAATGTCCTGCGATTCAAAACCTGCCTCGATCTTTCCCTAGGCGTACCGCTTTCAGCATGAAGAATGCAGGATTTGAGCTCGCGACGATACCGTATCAACCTATGGTAAAATAGTCACGATGAAACGGCTGCTTCGATGCGTCTTGCTCGGACTCTTTGTAGTTGCTATGTGCAGCCTCGCATTGGCGCAGCCTGATCCATTTGAGGCGCGCAGGTTGCAGATGGTGAAGCAGGATATCGAGGGGCGAGGCGTTAAAGACAGGCTGGTACTCCAGGCTATGAGAAAGGTGCAGCGCCACCTCTTTGTCGAGGAATCGCTCTGGCCCAAGGCCTACAATGACTATCCTCTGCCCATCGGCGAGGGACAGACGATATCACAGCCCTACGTCGTCGCACTGATGACCGAAGCGTTAGCGTTACAGGGAGGCGAGCGCGTCCTGGAAGTAGGCACCGGCTCGGGGTATCAGGCAGCAATCCTCGCCGAAATTGTGAAAGAAGTTTTCACCATCGAGATCCGCCCGGAACTCCACGCGAAGGTCCGCGACCGGCTCCAGAAGCTCGGGTATACGAACGTGCACGTGAAGCAAGGTGATGGCTACCTCGGCTGGCCGGAACAGTCGCCTTTCGATGCTATCATCGTCACCGCATCGCCAAACCGCATACCTCCCCCACTCCTCACCCAACTGAAGGAAGGGGGACGGCTTGTCATTCCTCTCGGCAATGCGATCTTCCAACAGGACCTCACGCTCGTCACAAAGAGACGAGGCAAGTTGGAGGTCAAGGAGTTAGGCGCTGTGGCTTTCGTTCCTCTGGTCGGTGAAGGTCAAAAGAAATAATACCGATTCGCCTTCAAGTGTATACCTTCCGGGTACCCGCCACCGGCGGGTGTACTGGCATCGCGCGAGCCAATTGCAATGATGTAAGAGAAAAGTTTATAATGTGGCCTTTGAGGTGACTGGATGAAACGGAGAGACTTCTTAAAGATATGCGGTTCTTCTCTTCTGGCCGGCAATTGGCTTCTCAAGGACCTGTGGGCCAAAGAGCCGTCAGTGGTTGCGGTCTCTGAAGGCAAGGATTACGCACAGATCACGAAAAGCGTTATTGATGCACTTGGCGGGATCAAACGGTTCGTCAAGGCCGGCGACATCGTTGTTGTCAAGCCGAATATGGGCTGGGACAGAAAGCCCGAATTTGCGGCAACCACTCACCCGCTCGTGATGAAGGCGATTGTTGAAGAATGCTTGAAAGCGGGCGCAAAGAGGGTGAAGGTTTTTGATAATCCCTGTAATGACGCGAGACGGTCATACGAGAACAGCGGGATACCCGCTGCCCTGAAAGGCATAGAGAATGTCGAAGTAAAACAGATGGAAGAAGAGCGCTACAAGAAGATTAAGCTCAACGGTGTAGCACTCAAGGAATGGGAGCTTTACTCAGAGGCGCTTTCAGCTAATGTATTTATCAGCGTTCCTATTGCCAAGCACCACAGTCTGACCAGACTCACCCTTGCCTGCAAGAACATCATGGGTATTATGGGCGGTAACCGGGGTTATATCCACAGAGAAATAGAAGATGCCCTGGCTGATGTAAACAGTACGGTAAAGAGCCACCTCATCATCATTGACGCTACACGTATCCTCACTAACCACGGGCCCACCGGAGGAAGCCTCGGTGATGTAAAGGTGCTTAACAAACTCATCGCTTCCACTGACATGGTTGCAGCGGACGCTTATGCAACAGGACTTTTCGGGCTCAAGCCGACGGAGATATCAATCACCGCAACCGCGTATAAGAGGGGTCTGGGTGAGATCGACCTGAGCAAGGTGAAGATTGTAAAAGCGTAATAATTGCGGCTTTGCCAAAGGTCCGTGGCTTCTCCTGCACCAATCTTAAGGGAACCTTCTTTTATATCCACCGAGTGAGAATGAAAAAAACAAAGGCGATTACAACTGCTTGCAGGAGAAGCGCAAATGCATGAGCAAGTGAGCTCAGGTTCGACGCGAACTGCTGATACGCGGTCGAAGTAAACCCAAGGAACGAAATCAGCTGCATAGTCATTGCTTCAATGCGAACATTAATCACGTCATCGTAGAACAGTTTCGAAATCCATCCGCCGGGGTCCGACGGAAATAATCTCAGGACTACCAGCACTGCACCGCACAGGACTAAGAGCTTATGAAGTATGTCCCTCATGGTTTCCTCCTCAGCCTTCGCGGGGGGGTCCACCTTGTGTGCAGATTCTCAACCAGGCGCTCACGGGTAAGATACACATCCACAATACTAGCAAATTTCCTGCCATAAACTCATTCCGTACCCTTTCTCAGCCGGTCCTGCAGGCCGGATACTCTTCGCGTCGGTGAGGAAATCGCTTCGACAAAGACTTCGTCCCTTCCCCAGACTTCAACGCGCCTTCGTGCCCTCGTGATGGCTGTGTAGATGAGCTCACGGGTCACCACTTCAGAGTATCTGTCCGGAAGCAGAATAAGGATATGCTCGAACTCCGAGCCCTGGCTCTTGTGCACGGTTATTGCGTGCGCTGTCTCAGAGGCGGAGAGCCTGCCCGCTAGAATCTTCCTGAATCTACCCTCTTCTGAGGGAAAGAAAACGCGGAGGCTTGCCGTTTCAGGATCATGGAGGAGAATACCCACATCTCCGTTAAAGAGCCTCAGACGGTAATCGTTTGCGATCACCAGGAGCGGCTGCCCGCGGTACCATCTGCCCTCTCTTCTCAGAAGCCCTCGCCTGGCGCAGAGCTGCTGGATCATCTGATTGACAGAGACCACACCATACGGCCCTTCTCGGAGAGCGCAGAGCATGTGGAACCTGTTGAAGAGCGCAAAGGCTTTGACAGGCTCATCAGCCTTCAAGCAATCAGCGTAATACTCAAGGGAATGCCGTTCCAATGCCCCGGCAAGCTTTTCCGCTGACGGCACATCCTGCCACGAGATATCCGCGAAGCCACCGGTTTTGAGAAGCTCTAGCGCGGCTCTGCCGTCTCCCGCGTTAACCAAAGCACTCAACATACCAATACCGCTTTGAGTGCCAAAACGATAATTCTTCTCCAGCAGCACTGCCGAATCAATCAAGCCCGAAGGGTTTCCCCTGATCTCCGGCAGCGTGTAGCCGGTAAGTCTTCTCACGTTCTGTCTGAAGGCTGACGAAAACCTGTTAGCACCGGCAGCTTCACAGATGTCACCGAAAACAGCCCCGGGCTCCACAGACGCGAGCTGCTCCTTGTCACCGAGAAGGATAAGTTGCGCATCCATTTTAAGCGCGCTCGCCAGCTTTGCCATGATGGGAAGATCGCTCATGGACGTCTCGTCGATTACCACCACGTCGTAGGGCAGAGGATTCTCCCTGTTAAACCGGAAGCCCCCTCTGCGCATCGGTCCCAAAAGACGGTGAATCGTTGATGCTTCTTCCGGGATCAGGGCCTTCACGCCGGCAGAGCAGTCGAGGCTTCCCTTACTCTGCTCTATGACCCCTTTCAGCCGGGCTGCGGCCTTCCCGGTCGGGGCCGCAAGGGCCACGGCAGGGCTTCGGCCTCTCGCCTGCTCCACCATGAGCGCGAGAATCTTTGTCATGGTAAAAGTCTTGCCTGTTCCCGGGCCACCGGAAATAATCGTCAAGCCGTTCAGAATCGCTGCCAGCGCCGCGACTTTTTGCCAATCCACCCCTTCCTCACTCTCCTGCGGGAAGAGCCTTTGGAGGCCGTCTCTCAGGAGTTCCCCGTCAATCGCCCTCTTCGGGCTTTGCGCTTTTGCGAGGAGCACGTCCGCCAGTTGCCCTTCATACGCCCAGTAACGCTGCAAGTAGAGTCTATATTTTTCATCGAGAACTAACGGCTTGAATTCGCCGGGCGAACCCACGACCGGGGCTGCCTTCAGCCTCTCTACCCACTCCGAAAGATCAGGGAATTTTTCTCCCTGGGTGCCAAGCCTTTCCGGATCCTCCACGGGCTTGCCCGCCCAATCAGGGAGCGAAGCGCAGATGTGTCCCCTGCTCACGGCATTGCTCGCCAGTGCTGCGGCAAACCAGAGATCGTTCAGCGAATCTGTGCCAGAGCCGGACGACAGCCTTACCATCCAGTTCGCAAAATGAAGATCGAGATCAGTGTATAGTCCGACATTCGGATGCGCTCCTGCCCTATCAAACACGCTATCTCCCTGTCATGTACTCTGCGAGCGCCTTGATACGCTCCGGAGAAGGCCGGTCGAGTAGAATGCCATGGCCTTCCGCAGGATCCATTCCCCTGAGAAAGAGATAGTATACCCCTCCGAAGTGCCGGTCATACTGGTAATCGGGGAGGCGTACTTCCAGAAACCGATGCAAGGCAACCGCATATATATGATACTGAAGTGTATAAAACTCCCGCTCCATCACGTTTGATAATTGTTCTGTTTCGTAGTCTTCAAGAGTCGAGCCCAGATAGTTTGATTTCCAATCGACGATATAGTATCTGTCACCGCGACGGAATACCAGGTCAATGTAGCCCTTGAGCATTCCCTTGACAGGCTTGAAACCGAGCCTCCTGATCAGCGTGGCGACAGAGCCTTTGCCACGGCCCTCTCCCGGTTTGAAAAGACTGGCCAACCCTTTTGGCGTGATCAGCGCCAAAGGTACATGAAACTCCAACTCGTGCAGACGATCGGCCGGCTTTAATGAGGAAAGGGCGAAGGAATCGCTCATGTCCAGAGGCGCAGTGAGCACGTTCCTAACGAGAATGCAGACCGTGTCGGTCCAGTCGGATGCAAAGCCGTAACGCTCCAGCGTCTCGGAAACCAGTGTCTTCGTTTCATCCGATTCAAAGCTGCTGAAGTCGAGGTGCTCGAAGATGTCGTGCAAGCAGCTGCCCGCCCTCGGGCCTCCCGGAAACGTAAAGATCGACATGCCAGGGCGAGCCTGCGCATGTTCAGCATCCTCGACGGATAAAGACTCTTCTCGCAAACCCTTATCTCGATCCGGTAAATCTGCTAACTCGTCTTTTCCTGTTGTGAGAGCTGAGAAGCTCGATACCCGCCAAGCCTGGTCGATCCGTCCCGTAAAGGGCTTCAGTTGCAGGAGTTGGAGGGCCGGCTGCGCGATGACGTACCGCGAGCCTCTCGCCTCCGGCACCGGAAGTATTTCAATGGCCCCCTCTGACTTTCGGACGAGAGAAGCAAGCTCGGATGTGAGCACCTCATCGGAGAGGCTCTTCATGTGTTGGTCGAGGGCGGCAAGGTCACATCGTCCGAGGCTTGTGCCATGGAGTAAATAAGCGAGTGCAGATGTTTCAGAATTGCTGATGTAACCCCATGCCGCGTAGCATCGGCGCTTTGCCCGCGTCAGCGCCACATAGGTCAGCCTGATGTTCTCAGCCAGCTCTTCTCTCTCGGCGCACTCCCTGGCGATCTCATCCGAATGCATCGATACGTCTATTACCGATTGATAATCCGCCTCCTTATCGTGATAGGTCAATACAGGCTGACTTGCCGTGGAAGCGCCCCACAGGAAAGGACAAAAGGTAATCGGATATTCAAGGCCTTTGCTCTTGTGCACGGTCACAATCTTGACTGCCATCTCGTCGGTTTCGAGTCTGATCTGATGCTCCTCCGGTGCGACGTCCGAACCGTTATCGACCAGCTGGCGTCTCTCGGCCAGCCACTTGATAAGCCCCTCCATGCCGAGCTTCTCCTCTATCGAAGCCCGGTGCAGGAGTTCGAGCAGATGAAACAGATTGGTTAAGCGCCGTTCCCCGTCAGGAAAAGATCCCAGGCGGTCCTTCACCTTCTCACGAGCCACCAGTGCCCGCGCCATGCTGATGAACCCTGCACGCAACCAGAGCAGGCGGTACTCGTCAAACCGGTTGAGCCACTGCTCCCACTCAATTTCATTCTCGAGCATATCCGCAAGGTCGTCCCCGGACACGCCCATCATCTTCGTCACGAGAGCGACCTTAATCCGTCCTTCATCCGTTGGATCTATCACAGCCTGAAATATCTGCTCCAGCTCCAGAGCTTCATCGCTCCTGAAAACAGTCTCGCCGGTGTAAACGACACTGGGGATATTGGCCTGCTTTAGCGCAGACTGCATCTCCTGCGCTTCCCGGTTAGTCCGCACGATAACAGCGATGTCACCCGCAGCGAGAGGACGGTCCCCCAATAATGTCTCGTTCTCGCACCCCGATACGAGAAGTCTTTCGACCTCGTAACAGACCGCGCGGTAGAGCACCTCCCGCGCAGCGCCTTTCGTGAGCGGCTTGCCATCCGATCGTCGCGGAAGAAACCACAATTTGAAAGGCGAAGGGTCAGGTATGCCGTTACTGGTGAGCTCTACTCGCGCTACGCCGCTTTCCTTCACTGGAAGATACTCCACTGGTTCAAGCAGGAATGGGCTTCCAGGCCTGCCAAATATGGCATTGATGGCTCTTATGAGCGGCTCAGAAGAGCGCCAGTTCCTGTCCAGGCTAAAGCGCTGCGCCACGTCGCCCGAGGCGCTGATATACGCAAACAGATCGGCTCCCCGGAAACCGAAGATGGCCTGTTTCGGGTCGCCTATGAGAAAGAGCGTCGAGCCCTCATAACCATATATTCTCTTGAATATGGCGTACTGCACCGGATCCGTGTCCTGAAATTCGTCGATAAGCGCAGCCTTGTATTGCGATCTCAGCGAAGCTGCAAGATCCTCTCCCCCTTCTCCTTCAAGCGCGTCGTGCAGGTCAAGAAGAAGGTCACTGAAAGTGCGCACGTTTCTTTCGAGTTTCCTTTGTGAGGACTCACGCTTGATAAACTGAATCAGCTGTTCCCGCACCTCGGCAAGCTTCTGGTCATAACATAGGTTGGTCTCCCCGAGCCGTTGGCGAAGCAGTTCGCACTGGCTGAAGAACGGGTGCACAGGAGGTTGAGCCCCCTTTTTTATGGCAGTAGCCTTCACCGGCGGATCGAAACAAAAATAGTTGAGGGCATCGGGTGCCGGCAGGAAATAGCCTGACGCGAAATAGGCGTCAAGCTCTTCAATCACTCTGGCCACGGCGTGCTCAGTGTAGATGGACCTGCTGAGGCCCGGGTCCTGGGCGAGAATATCCTCTATCTCCCCGCGCGAAACGCGCCAGGAAGCAGCAGCCCTTGAAAATAAGCCAAGACAGGCCTGTTCCGCGGCAGAAGGCGCAACGTCTTTGTCTGCAGGCGTCCCTCGCTGCACACGCAGAAATGGATTTCTCCGGCAGAGACGCACAAGCCCGAGAAGCTTCTCCGGGTCAACCCAGGTACTGATGCAGCTGAAGAACTGCTCTGACCCTTGATAAAAATTGATCCTCCAGAAGTCGTGGATCATCTCCTTGATCATGTCTGTTTCATCTTCAAGCAGCTCCGTATCAAAAAGTGATCCGCTCTCAAATGCGTGGTTGTGCAAAGCCCGTAAGCAGAATCCGTGAATGGTAAAGATGGCGCTCTCATCGAACGTCCGTAAAGCGTCCGTCAGGAAGCGCCTGGCGCGCTCGTGATTCTTCGTCCTCGACACGAGGCCCGTAAGAAACTCATCCGTACCTGATCCGTAACTAAAAGCCCTTAGAGCATCTTTGATCCTTGTGCGTATCCTGCCTTTCAGCTCATCTGTAGCGGCTTTCGTAAAAGTAACCACAAGGATTTCTCTGGTAGAAAGGCCTTTTTCAATAAGCAGCCTCACATACAGCCCGGCCAGCGCGTAAGTCTTGCCTGTACCAGCGCTTGCTTCCACGAGGTTCCATCCCGAAAGAGGGACGTCGTGCGGGTCAAATGTGGCCGGGGTGTGTTGAAGGTTCATCGCACTTTCTCCCGATGTTCCATGAGTGGCCCAAGAACCGCGAGGGCAATCTCGCTGAAAGGATCGATAAACGGATCCGCCTCGCCGAAACAGAGACCAAGGTAAGGATCAGAACCTTCGCCTGTAACACCTCGCACAAAATCAGAACCCTGCCAAACGGTTTGCACAGCCTTCAGCGCCTCAGGAATCTTTTCTCCCTTCCTGATGCGTTCTGCAAAGTTGATGGAAGATTCAGGGAAGAGCCTGAGGGGCTCGGTAAGCCCTTGCCAGTAGAGATGAAGCAATTTTTCGAGCATTTCAGCGCTCCCCTCTACGGGTTGGTAAAGCCAAGTCTTATCCAGCGTGATCAACCGGGTCGTGACAGGGTATCCCTGTTTTCTTGACTGATTGAGAATCAGGTGATCGATCCAGGCTGCCAGTTGATACCTGCCTTTATCCTTAGCCACACGAAAGGCGACGATACCGGAAGGCCAAATCCCATCGAGACGACCCGACATGCCGAATCCTGCTATCTCAAGATCCACTTCGATTGGCGGGAGTTGCTGCGCTGCAACATGTGGCCTGATCTGTCTGGTAAAAGCTTCGACTTCGCTCTCCAGACGATTGAACGCGAGCTCTCCGGGTACGCCAGGAGGCAGAATGCCCTGTGCGCGCGCCACAGCGAGGTATTGATTCAGCTCCTCACCCCGGAGGGCTTTTCTGGTCAGCAGATCACCCAGCATGTATCGGTCGAGGCCCTTCAGGGAAAATGGCTCATCGCCCTGGAGGATGCGCTCGGGCTCTTCCAGATAAATCCCCAGCCTCCGGTTGAGGATATAGCGGGCCGGGTTTTGATAGAACCTCTTCAGGTCCTGTATGGTGACCTGTTTCAAGTCTGGAGGTGGCTCGCTCAAAGGTCTTGCTATGAATCTCGCGGCTTCGTGACGCGGACTCGACCGGGCTATTGCGGTGGCAAAATCTTCCTGCGAGTAACTAGAGAGCCGCCCCTTGCCCGTGAAATAAGCCGGGCTGAACGCCTGAAGACGATGGCTGGTGACGAGAAATCCGGTAGTCGATGAGGAATGGCGCGCCGAAAAACTTTGCTCGCAGTAATCGAGGAGTTCGCTCACCAGCACCGAGGGCGGAATCACGCTGTTGTCCCGGACGCTCTGGCCGACGTAACTGATGTAGAAAAACTCCCTGGCAGAGAGCAGCGCTTCGAGAAACAGATACCGGTCCTCATCCCGAAGCGAGCGGTCTCCCGGTTGCGGGTCCTGGGCGATAAGGTCAAAGCCCACGGGACGCTCCTCCCGCGGATATGCATCATTGTTCATGCCGACGAGAGCCACAACCCGAAAGGGGATGCTCCGCATAGGCAACATCTCGCAAAAAGTGACACCGCCCGTGAGGAATCCTTTGGAAAGCTGCACATATTTAAGCTGCGTCAGAAGATAGTATCGCACTACCTCAATCTCCACCGGGTCTTCGAATCCAGAAAGCTCCTGAAGGCGTTTCAGCTCTTTGAGCTGAGTCCGCAACAGTTGCGTGTCAGCGGCCGTATCATCGTCTTCCGTGATGAAGGCTGATCTCACAAGATCAAGAGCGTCGCTCCACTCACCAAGCGTTCTGGGGACCTCGAGATCTCGCACAGTGTTGAAGAGCTGCTCCATAAACTCTAGAAAACGTCCCAGTGTTTTTGCTTCATCTCCTTCGACGCCATGATAAGGCAGCCTATCCAGGAAGAGTTCTTCTCCATCCCCTTGCAGAGCATATCCGAGAATGAGCCGCTCCATGCCGGCTTTCCAACTGTTTCCCTCAAAGGCAGGCAAACCAAAGATTGCCCTGTGTTCTCCATCAATGCCCCAGCGCGTGCGTGTATCGACAACCCACCGGTGAATCACGTCGATCTCCTCAGCAGAAAGGCTAAACCTGCTTCTGACAATGGTGGAGCTGAGTATATCCATGATCTGAGAAGCCTGGAGGCGGCTCCTGCAAAGACCGGTGATCTTGAGAAACAGATCTATGACAAGGCTTTCCGATGGCACACGCCTGTCGGCGATGGAATAAGGGATACGTTTCCTCTTGTCCTGGCAGGCGTCGAACACAGCCGAGATATAGGGCGCGTAAGTCTCCACGTTCGGGGTCATGACAAGAACATCCCTGGGAGTAAGGTCCCGACGAGTCTCAAAGAAGTTTAGCAGCGTATCGTACAAGACCTCTATTTCGCGCCACGGGCTATGACAGGAGTGGACCTGGAGAGACGCATCTGCGGAATCGATGTCAGCTTTCAATCCTTTCTCGCCTCTGTTCCGCAAGTTCAAAATATCAGACTGGATGGCTGCCAGGATGGAACCCTCTCCCGGATCGTCAAAATCAGATATTGGCTCTGATTCCAGCTCGAGGATGGCACGGAAAAAATCCCGCCCCAACGTGCCAAGTGATGCGAGCAGCGGATTGCCTATCTCAAAATGCATCTCCAAAGGAAAAGAAGATTTTTCCTTCTCCGCCCGCTCCGCACTGACAATCCTTCTCTCAGGCACAATATCCACCCAGTACTCCTTCGATGGATTGAAGAGAAAGAGGTGTACCGGGATACGATCTGAAAGCGCCTTCAAGATCTCAAGGTGATACCGTGGAAGAGCCGGAATGCCGAAAACAGAGACCCGCTCCGGCAGGGCGTGCGCCGGGTGCGGTCCATTCACGCCATCATTGTCGTGTAGAGCGGAAAGAGCCGTAAGCGCGTCTCTCCAGATCCTGGCCCGATGTGTAAACCTTTCTCCACTGTAAAGAAGGCGCCAAAGCTGGGCCTGCCAATGGTGCTCAAGGCCGCGGTCCCATCCGAGTATGCGTTCCGGCCGGTAGACCGCGTAAGTGTCAAAGATGTCCGCGATGCGTTCGGCCAATTGCAGCTTCTTAAGGCTAGGCTGGGTACTGCCCAGGTATAGACGCAAGGCTTCAAATCCTTCTCTTGCGAGGCAGTCGGGCAAAACCCTGACGATGCGCCACGCACTTGCTTCAGGACCTAAAAGGTCAAGATCAGAAACGCCCCCCAAAACTGCTTCGAATATCTCCCACGTGAACCTGTTGGGGAAAGGGAATCGGCAGTTGGCCCATACACCGACCCTCGTGGCGAGCTCCATCGACAGCCACCGCTCCATACCTTTGCTCTGGACAACGATCACTTCGCTCACAAAAGGTGAAGAAAGAGGCTCCGCAACTATACCGGCCAGTTGCTCAACAAGGGTTTCCATCCGGTTACTCGTGTAGACATTCAGGCTTAACATCTGCGTACGACCTTGCGAATATAATAACAGAGTTGCAGCACGACCGCTACGCTTGAGGACCGCCACCTGTGGTGGCTTGAAGGCCACTCCGTTCGAGGACCGGCCTTCGGCCTTAAGGACCGCCGGCTTAGCCGGCTTAAGGACCGGAAACTTCGTTTCCTTAAGGCGCGTCGCCTCCGGCGACTTGAGGCAGTTACCTCAAGGCCGAAGGCCGATCCTCAAGCGAGCACAGAGTCTGCGCGAGTGGCCCCTCAAGCGAAGCGGTCCTCGAAGCGCGCCGAAGGCGCGGTGGTCCTTGAGCGAAGCGGTCCTCAAGGCCGAGGGCCGGTCGCAAACGTTGTTTTTGACCCCAGGTGTGTTATATTTGAAAACTAGACATTAGCTACCGCTTAAGGAGCCAAACCCAGATGAAAAAGAACGGGAAGAAGAGTACCAGGAAAAGCGGGGGGAAAGCAAAGGAAGCTCAGGAGAAGCAGGAGTTTGAGAAGTTCTGGGAGACCATGCCCGATCAAGCGCGCGATGAGTTGATGCGGCTTGCAGAGGACTCTGAATCCGAGGACGAGTTCGTCAGGGCCGTCTTTGTCGGAGACTGTCCCCGCTGCGCCAGCGACGAGACAGGCATGGCTGAAGGGCCTGACGGCGAGGAGGACTTAACCGTCGGCGTCTGCAAAGCGTGCGGCTATGTATGGTGTCTCGAGTGCGATCAGGAGCTCACTCCGGGCACTCCTTGCGGCCATTGGGACATCTGTGAGAGCTGCGAAGAGATGGACGACGAGTCAGGAATTTGTACCACGTCGCCTGGTGAGTGCGACGTGATCCAGACGTGGCTTTCGCAAAAACGGTCCTAGGTTGAAGCGGTCAGCTCACCACGCAGATATTCCTCGAAAAGAGGAATTGCGTTGCGTCCGACGTGCATCGCAGAAAGTAGTTGCCAGAGTTTCGAGGAGGTACACTATGCATACGTGGTCGACCCTCATTCCTACTTTTTTAATTGTGTCACTCCTGATCGTGCCACAAAGTTCTGCCAGTTCCATCCCAGCCGACCGAATCTCGGTTTATTTTTCAAGGCAGGATCGGAACTTGGAGGAAGTGCTTCTTTCTCTCTACCAAGAGGTGCAAAAGGGAGGATACATATGGGTCATAACATCTGCACTCACCCATCCCGCGCTGGGACACGCACTGGTCGAGGCTAGAAAGCACGGCGTTGATGTGAGATTGATCTCGGACAGGGGAAAGCTTGACACCAAGCGAGACGAGATCGCCATGTACAATCTGAAAGCGCAGGGGATTGCCATAAAGGTAAGCCAATTCTCCGGGGCGCTACGTCTGGAGGCAAGCATCGTGGATGACCGGTACCTCGTGGTCGGGAGCTACGATTATGGTTCCACCGAAATACGCTCTCCTCTTGGCACAAGGGTTGATGAGCAAAATCTGCTGATCATCCCGAGAGGAGTTGATAAGCTGATCCTGCAACGCTACAAAGATGAATTCCAGAGAATGTGGAACGATCAGAAGTCTTACAAGACCCTAGAGTAGCAGCACGATTGATGGCTCAACGTCAGACTTCAAGACTCTGCTGAAGTCACAGAAAAGCTACTTTGATTTCTTCAACGTTGCCAGCTTTTCCTGCCGTATGGAATTCCCAGCTTGCTCATCTTCGTCCTGAGAGTATTTGGGTGAAGCCCCAGCAGTTGCGCAGCTCCTCCTGGCCCGTTGATCTTGCCACCGGCCATCTCCAGAGCCTGCCTGATATGCTGGGCATTGATTTCGTCCAGCGAAAGCACGGTTCGATTTCGGCCTTCGTCCCGAGTCACTTCACGACCTGCTGGAACCTGCGGGGCCGAAAACGTCTCAAATGAAAGCATATCACCCCGGCTCTGGATTAGAGCACGCTCGATCAGGTTTTCCAGCTCCCGTACGTTGCCCGGCCAATCATAAGCCATAAGCCTTTCAATGGCACCGCTTGCCAACACAGGTTTCTCCGTGAGCTTCAGTTCCTTGCCCTTGCGCTCGATGAAGTGATGGGCCAGGGCTGGAATATCTTCTCCTCTCTGCCTGAGCGGCGGGATCATGATGGGAAAGACATTGAGCCGGAACCAGAGGTCTTCGCGAAATCGCCCGGACGCGATCGCCTCCTGGAGGTTCCTGTTTGTGGCCGATATAATCCGAACGTCCACTGGAATGGAAGTTGTTCCTCCCACGCGTTCGATTTCTTTGGTCTGAAGGACGCGCAACAGCCTCACCTGGGCCTGGGCCGTAAGCTCTCCTATTTCGTCCAGGAAGATAGTGCCCTTGTTGGCCCGTTCGAAACGCCCTCTCTTTTGGCTGATCGCCCCGGTGAAAGCCCCCTTCTCGTGACCGAAGAGCTCGCTGTCGAGAAGAGTCTCAGGGATGGCGCCGCAGTTCACCTTGATAAACGGCCCGTCCTTGCGCGGAGAGGAATAGTGAATCGCATTGGCGATGACCTCTTTTCCTGTTCCCGTCTCTCCCAGCAACAGCACGGGGCTGTCGAGGGGTGCCACCTGCCGAACCATTCTCATCACTGCCTTCATACCAAACTCCGAACCTATGATCTGATCGCCTGAAGCTGACCGCAGTTCGTCAAAGAGATACCGGTTGTCGTCAGCCAGCATGTCCTTGTACCGAATGACTTCCTGGTATCTTAGTGCGTTGGACATGGCAATGGCCAAAGGTTCATGGAGCAGTCGAAGCAGGCGCGCGTGCTCGTCATTGTATTGATTCTGGCCATCTACCGCCAGCCCGAGTATACCAATCAAATTGCCTTCAAGTTTCAGATACATGATCATTACCGACGCATCGCATTTGAGCCCAAATCGTTCTAGAATCTCGGGGAGCCCTGCCTCCTGGTCGGGCTGGTTTACAATTATGATCAGTGATTCATTCTTCGCCAAGGCTGCCCGTAAATTGGCTGCCCTTTTATTCCGGCCTTTCTCGGGCAAGGGCAGGACTCGTTCATGCCCCTCTAGCTGTTTGCCACCGACTGATGCCAAGATGTGCAACAGATCCAAATCACAATCCTTTGTGTACAGGGATGCAAGAATGACGGGAATGAAAGCTCCTACGTATTCAAACCAGCGCTTCAAAACCGTTTCGATGTCGAGGCTGCTGCATATGCGCAGGGTCGCCTCACGAAAAAAAACATCTTCATCCACGTTTATCGTTTTCTCCATGTTCGTTTGTCTTTCTGAGCATAAACCCTCTGGTCGTAGTCCACTTCTATGTGATCGAGCCACTTTACGATATACCGGAACAATTACTAAATATCGTAACACACTTTATGATATTCAGTAAATTATAAAAGAGGATTCCATACAAGTCATTGATTTTAATATGTATTTATATCTTGGCACGAAACTCGCTTATTAAGAAAACAAAAGGAGGATTCAAAGCCATGAAATGGGTTGAGATTATCACTCTGCGTTCCCCTGGAAACATCAATAGGCACTTCGTGGATGAGCTTCTGAAAGGGGTGACGTCTGATTCGCCACGGCACCTGGAAGAAATAAAGATATACCATCACTCCGTGGTGGAAACCGATTTGAGCATCCACCTCTATTGGAAATCAGAAAAGGAGAGTCACGACAAGAGTCCCCTCGGGCTAAGGTTCTCTTCTGCGTTGAAGCCCTTGGGGCTGCTGAATCATAACGTATGGGTTGAAGCAGCCGTTAGGGAATTTGTTGCTCGTAATAAAGAGAGCTCCAAGCCCCGTGATCTCCCGGGTGGCAACTACGATGCGGTTCAGCCAAGAATTGGTGATAAGGAGGAGGCTTAGTCTTGAATCCGAGGGGCAACAGCCGTGGGGTATAAACTAAGCCTCTGCGTTAGAGCGACATGTAAAGCACTCTTAAGCTAAATGAATCTTGAAGTAACACCCAAATGCATTAGCTTTGGATAAGGAGGAACGTGATGAAGACAAAAGACTGTTTGATAACCATGGGTGTTCTACTGATTGTCTTGGGGTTCCTGACACTGACAGCGAGATCCTTTGCCGAAGGGACCGCCACCGCTGCATCACCAGCCAGCCAAGGCTTCCCGTCGTTTGAGGTCCTGAACCCTGAGGGTGTTGTGCAGATCGTACCGACAGTGACATTAAATCCACATCCTTCCACCCTTGAGGGAAAAACGATCATGCTTCGTTGGAACGGCAAACACAACGGTGACCGGTTTCTTAATCGGATTGCAGAGCTCCTGGTCAAGGAGGTAAAGGGGGTCAAGATTATCAGGTCCTGGGAGGTTGCTCCCGAGACCGTCGAGCCAATCACCGGCAGCCAGGAACGCAGTATGGAGCTCATGAAGAAGCTGGCAGCCTTTAAGCCGGATCTCGTGATCGGCTCACAGGCTGACTGAGGGGCCTGCACGTCATGGCTGGTAGTTGACCAGCTCAATCTTGAACGCATGGGAATTCCCACGGTGACCATCACGACGACGGAGTTTGTCGATTTGGCAAAAGACACAGCGATGAGCCAGGGTGTGCCCGATGCCCCGTTTGTGGTGGTTCCTCACCCGATGGGTATGATCCCTGAAGCCGAAATACAGAAGAAGGCGGAGAATGCCTTCGCCGAGATCGTAAAGACCGCTACCCTCTGGAAGCCCTCCGGTAAGCTCCCTGAGATGAAGCCAGCGTACCCGACCGAACGGGTTACCTTTAGGGGCAGCGCAGAGGAACTGAACAGCCTCTTCTTCACCAAGGGCTGGTCTCTCGGACTCCCGCTTGTTCCGCCGACCCCGGATCGCGTGAAAGAGATGCTCAAGGGAACGAGCCTCAAGCCAGACTATGTGATCGGCAAAGTGCCACCCCGCATGGGCGCGCTCACGGTCGAACTGGCGGCTGCGCACGCGGTCATGGCGGGGTGCAAGCCGGAGTACATGCCCGTTCTCATAGCGGCGCTGCGTGCCATGCTCGATCCGCGGGCAAACTGGAGAGGCGCAACGACGACCACGGGCACCACGAGTCTGCTGGTCATTGTGAACGGTCCCATCGTGCGGGAGGTCGGCATCGCTTCCAGTCAGGGGGCAGCTGGGGCGGAGCACCATGCCAACGCCTCCATCGGCTATGCACTCAACCTTATCGCTGACGTGGTCGGCGGCTCGAAGCCCCCAAGCCCCGACAAATCGACGCTGGGCGCCCCGTCGGATTTCGTGCCCTGGATCTTCGGGGAAAACGAGGACAGGCTGCCCCAGGGTTGGGAACCTTTCCACGTGAAGCGCGGGTTTAAGAAGACGGACAGTGTGGTGACCGTGATGGCCATCTATCCTCCGGTTGAGAACATTGATCACTGGAGTGTCACGCCCGAGGAGCACCTCACCTGGTGGGGTCACCTGGCCACACCCCTCGTGAGCATCGGCGGACCGTGCTGGATCAGTCAGATGGACCAGATACACCTTGTGGGCATCGGCCCTGAGCACGCCCAACTGGTTGCGGACGCCGGTTGGACGGCCGATCAGTACGGGAAGGCGTTCTGGGAAAAGGCACGCCTTCCGTTCTCCGTGTGGCCGAAGGGTTGTCCTAACGTGGACCTCCTTACGCGGAAGCTCGGCCGCCTCACGCCAGACACCCCGGTGCCGATCACTTTCTCCCCTGATCATATTCAGACGCTCATCGCGGGCGGGGCAGGGAAGCACTCTCACTATTTCGCACCGTTCCCAAGCTGCTTTCCGGTGAGCGTGAATGTGGAGAAATGACCATGAAGACAGAAAAACGCGCGGTTACAAGTAACGCATCTTTCGGGCATAACGTTTACGCTGAACCGGAAAGGCGCATACATGGACTGGCCCGGTTGCTCGGCGTGCTCGCGCTCGTTTCTCTTCTGGGGCCTCACCTTACCGTGGCTGAGGAGTTTCGGTACATCGAACCTGAGGAGCTGCTCAGGCAGATCGAGGCCAAGGCCGATATCGTGCTTCTGGATGCGCAGCCGGCGAAGAAGTACACTGAGGCCCACATCAGGGGTGCCGTAAACGTTGCCGGCATGGCTCAGATAGAGGACCTTGACCTCCCGTACAGCAGGCCGCTCGTTATTTACTGCGATTGCGCAGGAGAGGAGGCTTCCAGGTTTCTGGCGGCGCGGCTTATCAAGAACGGCTATAAGCAGGAAAACATCTTCATCTTAAGAGGTGGCTGGTACAAGTGGCTGGAGTTGGGTTATCCGGTTGAGAAAGGGAACCAACAACATTGACAAGTGGCAACGGGATGACTATTGAAACTTTCAATGAGGTCCATTTCAGGTTGGAACCGCCGTTACATGATGCAAGGAGGAAGCCATGCACGATATTAAACGCATTCTCGTAGTCAGCAGATGCACAAAGGAGTGCAAGAAGGCGCTTCACCAGGGCATCTCCCTCGCGCGGAGCTACGGGGCGGAGCTCAGCATACTTCAACTCACGGGCAGCTTGGAGTTGCTCGGCGGTCCTATGTGCGTACCCCTATTGGCTGACCTGGAGAAAGAGTACCGCAGCGCGATGCAAGAAGTGGAACAGGAGTTCGACACGATAATCGAAGCCGAACAGGCACAGGGCATGGTGATAAGAAAAATAACAAAGCAGGGGCACCCCGAAGACGAAATATTGAAGGCGGCCGATGAGGGTAAGATAGATCTCCTGATCATGGCACATCACCCGGAAGATAGCCTGCAGCACTACCTCTTCTGCCGCGATTATGAGAAGGTCATCAGGAAAATGCCTTGTTCCATTATGCTGGTAAGAACAGAACCCTGCATAGCCGCAGAGAAGAAAGATCCCAGAAGAGGGCAAAAACAGGCTTCAAGGGCGGATCGATCCGCGTGATGAACACAAATGAGGAATGGATGATTGCAAGGCCCGAAAGAAATTACACGGACACAGTTTCCTTCCGTCCAGAGGAGTGAACCGATGAGCGAACTTCTTCCGATCGTTTACCTAGCCAGGCACGGGGAAACCGCCTGGACGATAACGGGCCAACACACGGGACTGACCGACCTGCCTCTCACGGAACGCGGCGAGCGCAATGCGCGGCGGCTTGCGGAACGGCTTCGCGGCGTGACGTTCGCGAAGGTGTTTACGAGCCCGCTGCAACGTGCCGTCAGGACGTGCGAGCTGGCTGGGTTCGGACCTATGGCTGAAATCGATCCCGACCTGGTCGAATGGAACTATGGCGAGTACGAGGGTCGCACTCCTGCTGACATCCACAGGGAGCGCCCCGATTGGCAGGTGTTTCTTGATGGCTGTCCCGGAGGGGAATCGCCGAACGACGTTGGAGCTCGGGCAGACAGGGTAGTGAAGCGCGTGCGCGCCGTCGGGGGCGACGTGCTGCTGTTCTCCAGCGGACATTTTCTGCGGGCACTCGCCGCGCGCTGGCTTGGGCTCGATGTGGCGATCGGGAGATTCTTCATGTTGAGCACCGCGAGCCTGAGTGCATTGGGTTATGAACACAACCTGTCCCGGCCCGTCATCCGGGTCTGGGACGATGATCGCCATGTCGGCATGTAAACTCAAACGGTGCTTGCAAGGGACTGCGATCTTCGAGGCAAAATGAACATTTTGGTTTGTAACGCCGGCTCCAGCAGTTTCAAATTCAGCCTCTTCGAGGCACAAGGCGATGTCTTGCTGGCCGAGGGCAGCATCGACTGGACAACAAAACCGACGCAACTCGCTTACCGCCGCACCGGCTATGAGGAAATCCGCGAGGAGTTGAAGCTTGAGAAACACGCCGATGCCGCCAGGCGCATCCTCGACGACTTGCAGGCTGGTCCGTCGGCCCCGCTGCACGGGCTCGCAGACATTCACGCAGTGGGCCATCGCGTCGTTCACGGCGGCGAGCGGTATACCAGTGCGGTGCGCGTTACGCCGGAGGTCAAACGGGCGATCGCGGAACTGGCGGAACTGGCGCCGCTCCACAACCCGGCGAGCCTGGATGGCATTATGGTGGCGGAGCAAGCTCTGCCAGGAGTCCCCCAGATAGCAGCCTTCGACACGGCATTCCACGCAACGCTATCCGAGGCCGCTCGAACCTACCCGGTGCCGAGGACGTGGAGGCGCGAGTGGGGGATCCGCCGTTACGGCTTCCACGGATTGAGCCATGCATACTGCGCCAGCCGGACCGCAGAGATGGTGGGCCGGCAGGATTTGCGGCTCGTGATTGCCCACCTGGGTAACGGCGCATCGATGTCGGCGGTCCGTAACGGCAGCTGCGTCGACACCTCCATGGGTTTCACGCCCCTGGAGGGTCTGATGATGGGTACCCGCAGCGGCACCGTCGACCCGGGCATACCTCTTTATCTGCTGCGGCACAAAGGACTGGACGTAGACGCGCTCGACAAGGCGCTCAACTATGAATCCGGTTTGCTCGGGGTCTCAGGCGTCTCTTCCGACATGCGTCAGGTTCTCTCGGCGCTTCCATCTCATCCGGACGCTCGACTCGCCGTCGATGTGTACGTCCATCGCATCAGGCAGACGGTCGGCGCCATGGCGGCGACGCTCGGCGGCATCGATGCTTTGGTTTTTACTGCGGGTGTTGGCGAGCACGCGCCGGAGATACGCAGACGGGTTTGTGAAAACCTGAAGTTCCTGGGGTTGGAACTCGACCAGGGAGCTAACGAAACATGCCAGGCAGATCAGGATGTGGCTGTGCCAACTTCGGCGGTGCGTGTCCTTGTCATCGCCGCACGCGAGGATCTGGCGATCATGCGCGAGACAAGACGTTTACTGGCGTCGTCGATGGGGCCGCCGCTGGGAAGCGAACGGGGGCGACTCTCTTGATGACCCGACCAAAATCTCAGACCCGCCGCAAGACGGGCACTAATCAGGAAAGGAGAATTAGAATCATGGCAACGTCAATGAAGGAAAGCAGTGCTGTTGAGGCAATCTCCGCCTACGGCCCGGCCCGCTCGACGATCAAAGGCACTCCGCTCAATGCCGAGGAGTTGCAAAACATCGACGCCTACTGGCGCGCCAGCCTCTACCTGTGCATGGGTATGCTCTACCTCAAGGAGAACCCGTTGCTGCGCGAACCGCTGAAGCAGGAGCAGATCAAGGCCCGGCTGCTGGGCCATTGGGGCTCGGATGCGGGCCAGGCCTTTACCTACATTCACTTCAACCGGTTGATCAACAAGTATGACCTCAACGCGATTTTCATCTCCGGCCCCGGCCACGGCGCGCCGGCTGTCCTCTCTCAAGCCTATCTCGAGGGGACCTATTCAGAGATCTACGCTGATAAGAGCGAGGACCTGGCCGGAATGGAGCGCTTCTTCAAGCAGTTTTCCTTTCCCGGCGGGATCGGCAGCCACGCCACGCCCGAAACGCCCGGAAGTATCCATGAAGGGGGCGAGCTGGGCTACAGCATCTCCCACGCCTTCGGGACCGTCTACGATCACCCGGATTTAATCACGCTGGTCATGGTGGGGGACGGCGAGTCAGAGACCGGTCCCCTCGCGACGAGCTGGCACAGCAACAAGTTCCTCAACCCGATCACGGACGGGGCCGTGCTGCCGGTCTTGCACCTCAATGGCTACAAGATCAATAACCCCACGATCCTGGCGCGCATCAGCCATGAAGAGCTGGAGGCCCTGTTCGTCGGCTACGGGTACACCCCCTTGTTCGTGGAAGGGAGCGAACCCACCAGCATGCACCAGGCCATGGCCGCCACGCTGGAACATGCTGTTCTCGAGATCCGCAAGATCCAGGAAGAGGCGCGGCGCACCGGGAATGCGCTCCGGCCGCGCTGGCCTATGATTATCCTGCGCAGTCCCAAAGGGTGGACGGCCCCGCGGGAAGTAGATGGGCACTACCTGGAGGGTTTCTGGCGGGCGCACCAAGTTCCGCTGGACACCGCCGGGAACCCCCGCCACCTGGAAGTGTTGGAAACCTGGATGCGCAGCTACAGGCCGGAGAAGCTCTTCGACCAGGCGGGCCGACTCATCCCGGAATTACGAGCGCTGGCTCCCAAAGGGACCCGGCGTATGAGCGCCAACCCCGTCGCAAATGGGGGTCTGCTGCGCAAGCCCCTGGAGATGCCTGATTTCCGGGGTGCCGGCGTTGAAGTCAAGAAACCCGGCGTGACCCCGGCCGCCAGCGTGCCCATTCTCGGGAACTTTCTCCGCGAGGTCATGTGGCAGAACATGAAGAACTTCCGGGTCTTCGGGCCGGACGAAACCCAGTCAAACATGCTCCAGGCAATCTACGAAGTCGGCAAGAAAGTCTGGCTCGGCGAGTACTTCCCGGAAGACGCCGACGGCGGGGAGCTTGCCCCGAATGGGCGCGTTATGGAGATGCTCAGCGA